>JAHLVW010000066.1 GCA_019058275.1 Candidatus Heimdallarchaeota archaeon | reverse complement strand
TGCAACATCATTTTCATCCAGTAGATCAACAACTTTTGATAAAGCGCCCTTCTTTGCAGAAATGACAATATCACCATCTTCGTTTTCCAAGGGCCCATAGATAAATAATAATTCATGGATTTTATCTCGAGTCTCTTGATCATTACATCGAACAACTATCTTATTCTCCCCACCATGTTTATCTATCAATTGTGTTGGAGTACCTATATCCATAATCTTACCTTTGTGAATAATCGCTACTGTATCAGCTAAAACTTGAGCTTCTTCCATATAATGTGTCGTTAGAAAAATCGTTTTACCTTGCTTCTGTAAATTTTCAATTACCACCCAAGTTTCTCTTCTCGCTCGAGGATCTAATCCAGTAGTTGGTTCGTCTAAGAAAACAAGCTCAGGATCATTAACCAATGAGATTGCTATACCCAACCTTCTCTTTAAATCACCAGATAGATTTTTGTACCTAGCTTTAGCTTTTTCTTCCAATTTAACTAGTGCAATCAAATCATCAACAGGTAAAGATTTAGCATACATTCGACTCCAAAAACGAAGATTCTCTTTAACTGTTAAATTCTCATGTGTGCTGAATTCTTGAGGTAATGTCCCAATGACTTTTTTGATACTTTCAAGCTCGCGTCTGTTGTCAATATTCATACCGAGAACAAAAGCTTCGCCACTAGTCTTTTTCCTAATTCCTTCAAGGATCTCAACAGCAGTAGTTTTACCAGCACCATTCGGTCCAAGAAAAGCAAAAATCTCTCCTTTTTTTATTTCAAAGGATATATCATTAACCGCAATTATATTATCATATTTCTTCACTAAATTCTTAATTACAATAGCATATTCTTCTTCCAAAGTATTTTCTCAGCACCTAAACAATAATTGATAATAAAAATCACTCTATGTTTCATTAATTGATTAAGTATAAAAATGTTATAAAATTATCTCATTATTTTATCAAGTGTGGTATTAAGTTAAATAAATAGAAAAACACTATAACATTTTTGGTGAATTATTGATGGAAAATATTCCGCCAAAATTAGCAAGTTCTGGTGCAATTGAAATAGCTGAAAAATTGAAAACTATATCTGGTGGTAAGATTTTAGATATTGCTACAGGAGATGGAGATTTTATTTTAACTCTAATTGATTTTCTGAAAAATTATGAATCAGTAATTGGCATTGACACTGATGAAAATGAAATTAAAAAAGCAAGATTAAGAATAAAGGACAAAACTATTTCAATAAAAAAGATGAAAGGAGAAAAACTCAGATATACTGATGAAACATTTGATTTAGTTAGTATAGCAAATTCTTTACACCATATGCAATATAAGAATAAAACCTTATCTGAAATGAAACGTGTCCTCAAAAGTAATGGTTACTTTATAATACAAGAGATGTTTTGTGATGGTAATCAAACAGAACCTCAGAAATGTGATACAGCATCTCATATATTAGGAGCTGAAATTGATAGTATGTTAGGAATTTATCATCGAAAAGTATATTCAAAGAATGAAATATTGAACATAGTTTCTCAAATGGGACTTAAAGATTTGGAAATTCTTGAATCAACTAGATATGTTAAATGTCTTACATGTGAAGAAAAGTATAACTGTGAAGATCCAAAAAATTCAGAGCTAATAAATTTTGCATTAGAAGATATTGATAAAACCTTAGAACCAATAAAAGAACACAAAGATTATTCCGAATACAGACAGAGAGCTGAAACTATAAAGCAAAGAATAAAAAATCAAGGTAGTGCTAATGCATCAATACTATTTTGTATTGGAAAAAAAGAGGATTGAGTTTTTTATTTTATCTAACTTTAGTTTTCGTCTTCATCCTTCTCTAATTTCTTTTTAATTTTTTCTTTAATAATCTCCTCTTTCAGTTCACGTCTTTGCTCTCTATGTTCTTTTCTAAGACCTTTCCCTAGTTCTTGTTGTTCTTTGATAGCCATAATATGATCTTGTTCCGCTTCTGGATAATCCCCAACAATGACATCAGCTTTTAATTTCCTACGTTCTCTCTTTAAACGCCTAATTTCCTTCCTTAATTCTCGTCTTTCACGATTCTGTTCATTTCTTAACTCGATTAATGCTTTCTCTTGACGTAAACCTATACCAAATAACAACATTGGGAGAAACAGCAAAGGATATTCTTTTTCTTCAAATCTTTTTAAGATATATTCATCTGTATCCTCAATAGCTTTCAATTGTCTAGTTCTTACAATTCTAACTATTGTTAATAAGACAACAGCAATTACAAAACATACACTAACATAAAGAAATAGGATTCTTAGTCCAGGAATATCATAACCCAAACGTCTAGCTGTATATTCAAATAAATCAAACAGACCACCAGCTAGAAATGGGCTAAAAATTGCTGCAAGATGATGGAAAAGATAGAAATAACTCGTATATGTAGCTGTTTTCCCTTTTGGTGCTAAATTCCAAACAACAACAATTGTATTGATTGATAGAACTAACCAACTAAATCCCAGCAACAGTACTAGAAGTAAATAGAGGAAAGTTTCCCATCCAAATTTCGGTGCAGTATAGGTGTTTAGTGTTAGAACTTCTTTCAAAATCTCAGTATTTGTTAAACTAATAATAGTAATTGGAATGACTGCAAGAATAAATCCACTTAACCCTAAAAGACAGGCATTCAGAGCACCTATTCGTCTTCCAACTAGTCCAGCAGGAATAGCTGCTAAAACCGAAAAACCAACAAACGCTGCAAGAATAAAACCACCAATTTCTGAATTGAAATTTAAAATCTCAGTAACATATTTACTAATATACGTTTCAGCAACGTTATAACCTGCTGTATGGAAGAATATAGAGAATAATAGAATTATTAGAACTTTATTTTTTTCTTTGAACAAAGTTCTAATAGATGAAAAAACACCTACTTTCTCTTTCCGTTCCTCAATTTCTATATCTTTGACCTCTCTAATATTAAAAATTAAAATTGCTAAACAAATGATCATAATTATTGATAATAACCAGAAAGCAAGCTTTAAGTTAACATTGAACAAGGATGAGACAATTACTAAACCAGTTATACTTGCAATTCCACCTACTACATTGAGGACGCCTGAACCTTGGCTTCTGTATTCTTTAGGAAGTGTATCAGGAACCAAACTCATTACAGGAGACTTGTAGAAAGCCATACAAATATTAAAACCAGTTATTGCTATTAACAAAATCCAAAGAGTAGACCAAAAAGAACCTATAAATCCAAAGAAAAATGCAGCAAGAGGTAAGCCAATTATCACAAAGGGCATTCGCCTCCCTAATTTTTTTACCCAAGTACGATCTGATAAAGCACCTATATATGGCTGAATAAGAACAGCAGCAATATTATCAAGTATCATCACTAGACCAACAAGAGTGTTGATAATTGTTGAATTCTCACCTAGTATTGCAATGAAATTCGAGGTTAGGAAAATTGGAACAAAGACATTATACACTGACCAAGTAATATTATTAGTAAAATAGCCAAAACTAACTAATGTGACTCGACCGTAAGGAAACCTCGGTTGGTTCATAAAGGAATGTTGTTGATTTACCTATAAAAAATTCTTGCTTTTGATTTCAACTAAAAATTCAATTCAAAATAGAAATACAAAAAAGTTTCACTAGGATACCAATTTGTATAATCCCTTGTTTCAATGAGAGTTTTAATAGAACCAGCTTCTTGCCACAACTCAAAATGAGCGAAATTTAATGGTTGATCCCAACTGCGGGTTGAACCTACTATATACCGAAAGAGACCATATTGAGTATTGTTTTCGAAAATTGATTCATAATTTCGATAATAACTTACTTCTATATCCAATTTCTCCCCTTCTGCTATTTCAACTTGAAAAGTTATTGCATCAAAAGGTATAGGTTCGGGTTCTACATAGGATTCTGTCCATGAATAATCTAACGCTTCATCATTAATTGTTAAATTGATATCCCAAGGTTTCAGAGCAAAAGGCAAAGAAATCCAGTAGTTTGTAGTTTTTTCATAGTTTTTAATTGCATATCTAGCATAAAACTTTGCAATCGTTTCATTAACAGTTATAATAACATCTTCATCTGTAAATGATAATCCTTGTTTTAGACTTAACTCCCTCATAATTAGTACTTGTGTTGTAACTGTTGTTCCTAGAATCAAACAACTAATCAAGATGAAAGTTAGAGATTCTTTTTTCATTCTATTACTCCCTAGATATGTATTATTCGTTTGATTATTTGAAAATATGTTTATCTTTTCCTTTTTTAGAAACATTAAGTTTATACTTTCTATGAAATGATATATTGTTATGAATTATGTTTACAATAATATTTGTTATAAAACAATTGGAGTTATTAGAACACCATTCAAAGGTTCAAAGGGAATGCCTATACAATCTTCATTCTCTAAGACAGAAGGAATAGTTGTTCTAAAAGAAGAATTTAAAGAAGCAACAGTTGGTCTGAATGAATTTTCACATTTAATTCTTATTTACCATTTTCATAAAGCAAAAACTCCACAACTAGTTGTTGAACCCTTTTTGAGTACAAGAAATCTAGGTATTTTCTCAGTTAGAGCTACAAACCGTCCAAATCCAATAGCTATATTCATAATAAAATTGAAGACAATTTACGAAGAAGATGGAGAATTAAAATTGATTGTAGAAGGTGTTGATATGCTTGATCAAACACCTTTGTTAGATATTAAACCATATGTAGCTGATTTTGATTGCTTTCCTAACGCGAAAAGTGGTTGGTATGAAAATCGTGATATAGCAACTGCTCAATCTGATGATAGATTTTCAGTTGACTAGTCTTTCTTTTTTAATATTGCAATTTTCTCTTCGAATCTTTTCACAGTTTCTTCGTCAAGTAATTTGTACTTTGTTCCTATTTCTATCAATTGCTGGTTGTATTCTATTGCTTCTTTGTTGTTTCTATCTTCTGCTGTCTTTGTTGCTAATGTTGAAAGATTTTGTAGATGAATCATATAGTATTGCCTTCCATTCTTTTCCACATCCACAGGTTCAGATAAGTCTGGAAAAGTAGTCAAATAATCAAGATTTAATTGTAGTAATTTTTTATCAGAGATTTTGCCATGACCAGGTATTAATTTTACAAAATCCATTTTCAGATATCTCTCCAATGTTGCTACATATTTCTTCACTCCGGCAAGATTTGATCGTATATAAGGGATAGGTTCTTCTATATTATCTGCAACAAAGAGTATCTTATCCTTGTTATCATAACTTGAAGAGGAATCCTTTGTATGACCAGGTGAATGAAAGAAAGTTATATCATCTTCAATAAATTTGATTTCTTTTCTAAAGAGTAAATTTGGAGGGGTAATTATTACTTCTCCTCTAAGATATTTTTTGTATGTCTCTTTATCCTCTTCTCCTTTCTTTATTATGTGATCATAGCACAATTTGTGTCCTATTATCATTATAAAATTAAAGGCACAATTTCCCCAATAATGATCATAATCATAATGAGAGTTGAATAAGACTATTGGTTTTGAAATCTGATTTTTCTCGAGATACTCTTTTACTCCTGCCATCGATTTTGGACCTAAAAATGTGTCACAAATATAGACATATTTCTCACCTTTGATAACATAAACATTTGTTGGACACTCAAAATTCTCCGTTGATAAATCATCAAACGTAAACACAATTCCTCTACTACCGATTTCTTGGATTTTCATTGCATTAACCCGTCATAGCATTCGCTTACAACCTTAAATTTGTTAGTTATACTTGAAAAAAGAGTGACTTTCTTTTTACCACATAATTTCTGACTGTTTGAGAAGGTTTATAAATCGCCAAGAGTAAATATAGTCAGAGGTCTAACTTGAAAGGACTTACTCTCCCTCAAGTTCCTCTTATTAGTTAGTTATTACCACCGATGAAACAGGCTAGAAAAAAGATAGTATCTGAAAAGATATCAGCAATTTCTATAAAAAAACTAGCAATGAATGGTGGTGTAAAACCAAAGTCAGAAAAGCTGACATGTCTGTTTTTACATGCACTCTGTAGATTGCTAAATAAACAGGAAACGAATAGAGATAGCATTGGCATTCAAAATGATACCTGGCAAACAATGGAGGCAAAAAAAGAGTGAAAATATTACTTACAGGTGCATTTGGAAATGTTGGCTCAAGCACATTAAATGAATTAGTCAAAAATGATCATATAATTAGATGTTTTGATATCCCTACAAAGGCAAATAAGCGAAAAGCGAAAAAATTCAAGAAATATAGTGATAAAGTTACGATCATCTGGGGAGATTTAAGAAATCACATGGATGTAGAGAAAGCTGTTTCTGGGGTTGATATTGTAATACATCTTGGAGCGATAATTCCTCCTCTTGCAAACAAAAGACCAGAAATCGCAGAACCGGTGAATGTTGGCGGAACAAAGAACATTATAACTGCAATTAAGAAGCAAGAAAAACAACCTAAGTTAATCTTTAGTTCTTCAGTTGCAATATTTGGTGATGTTCGAGATAAAGGATTTGATCATATCATTAAGATAACTGATCCCTTTAATCCAAGTCCACATGATGAATACGCAAGAATGAAGATAAAATGTGAAGACATGATTAAATATTCCGGAATAACTTGGGCAATCTTTCGATTTGCAGCAATTCCACCAATTGATCTAAAAGTCGATCCCATTATGTTTGATGTCCCTCTAGATACACCTATTGAATTTTGTCATACTGCAGATACGGGTCTAGCAATGGCAAATGCTGCAACCAATAATGAAATCTGGGGCAATATCTACAATATAGCTGGGGGACCAGAATGCAGAATTCCTTATACAGATTATGTTGGACGATTATTAGAAGCATTAGGTATAGGTCGATTGCCAAAAGAAGCGTTTGGTAATGAACCATTTCATTGTGGATACATGAATACAAATGAAAGTGAAAGATTACTCCAGTATCAAAGACATACATTTAGTGATCTAATTGAGGAAACAAAGAAACGATTAGGGATAGCAAGATTTTTCACATTGATTTTGAGCCCATCAATTAAAGCATTTTTATTGAAGAAATCACCATACTATCAAGCTCATCTCAAAGCAATGAAAGATTATCTAAGAATTAAAAGAAGACCAATGAAAAGCAAACAGAAGGGGCGCAAGCCAAGTGAAGCTTTAACAACCACAGCACAACCTATAGAATCTAATCCAAGCAAAACAGGAAATTAGAGAAGGACTTTTTTGTCCTTCGCCTCTCCCATCCTTGTTTTGCGTTTTTTTTATTACAGTTCGGAGTGTTTTACAGATCCTTCTATATTGGAGGTTGTTGGTTGAAGAAATAAGTAATTGATTAAATCAAGGTGGTTTCTTATCAAATTACTTTCTCTAAGCTGTTTATGTAAGAAAAAGATTAAAGCAATTGTTAATCATTTTCTAAAAAAAAAGATATTGAGTATTTTACTTTCTATATAATGTCTTATTTCTTATTTTGCTGTTTTTATTGTAAAGAAATGCCTAACCAGCATATCTAATGGTATATATCTGCCATGAAATCCAATGTTTTTTTCTTCATCGAAATGTGCACCATGATCTGGAGTAAATAAAATAAACCTGTTATCATTACTCCAATTTTTTTCTACGGATTTTGTTATATATGTGAAGTGTTTTACATGATTATCTATTGCTTTTAATGCTTCTTTACTCTCATGATGCGTTTTATGTAAGAGGTCATCATATTCTTGTTGATAAACAACAATTAAATCATGAGAATCATTTTCTAGTAAATCAATTGTTTTTGCAGCTACTTCTGAATCATTTGTTTCAGAAAAGTAATCCATATTTCGATTTCTAAATATCATATCAATGCTTGAATTCTCGACAGCAACAATTGCTACTTTTTTTCCATTTCTGATAAAGGCATCAAAGATTGTATCGCAACTTAAAACTGGTTTTTCATATTCTTTGATCCCATGAATATCTGGTTGTGCTCCCGTAAACATTGATGCAAAACAAACAGGTGTTTTTGGAGGATAAATTGAACATAGTTCTAGACTTAAAGTAGAGTAATCCTCTACAGGTTTGAATTTCGATTTATATTTATTGTAAAACAATGAACCAATAGCATCAGGTGCAAATACTAGACATTTATCAATTTTTGACTTTAAAATTTCCTTAGATTTCTCCAAAATTTCAGAGATAGTTTTATCAGAAGAAATCACAGGTTTTTGAACATTCATAAGCTCACAAATCGTAGGAGTAAGAGAAGAAAGGTCATACTTACCTTTGCAAATTGACTTATTATTCATTCGTATCTTGTCTAATGATAGCGATTTGCATAAAAAGCATTTTGTGCAAGATGATTTATTAAATTCTTTTCAATGAGCGCTTAATTTAAAATAAATCTAGAGAAATTTGATTGAATGACGAAGAAAAAAAATATGAAAGTGAAGAAGAGTTTCATTCTTGCAGGTAGCAATCTATCTCTTGGATATACTCTTGAATTATTCCTAACACGTATTGCTGTTGTTCCAAGTGCTGTTGGGATTTTTGATAAGAAATGACTCGATCATAAATTTTAGATAATCTCTTGGGATGTACAATCTTCTTTAGTGTATTGACTAATTCTCTGTTGAATTCTTCTCTTGATTTTCTACTCGACAATATACGCGCCCTCATACTTTTAAGACCTGAGACCCAATTAATTATCCGTCATTCTTATATAGATAAGATTGTAATATGTGGATATTATGTTACTAAGTTATTTTTTCAGTACTTTGTTACAAACATTAGAGAACAATTTAGCTAAATAAAAAGCTTTTGGGGATGAATTTCATCCCAGATATATACTACTTTGTAGCTTTTAACGTGAAAAGAAGGGGAATTTCAGCTTTTTGGTTTTTCAATCGGAAATAACCATCTGAGTCTTCTTCGCTAAATGGAAATGCTTTCCAAACAGTAAAGGGATATTCATTAAGAAACTCAATTTTTAATCCTGCATTGATTAGTGAGTTAATTATGTCAGACATACTGTGCTGCCATTCATACTCAACTTTAAGTTCAAATTCTGCATCTGGTAAAGCATACGATCCTTCAGCTACAAATTTCATTGGTATTGGATCATGGAAGTAGTTGTAAAACAATTCAAGTTCCTTTATATCCTTGGTCTCATTGTCAAAAACCATTGAGAATGGATGGATTTCAGCAATATAGAAGAGTCCTCCAGGTTTTAGGAAATGAGCTATTATCTCACCCCATTTATTAATATTATTAAGCCAACATAAAACTCCAATAGAGGTATAGACAATATCATATTTCTCTGTAAGACCATTTGGTAGATCATACAAGTTTGATTGTATGAAATTTCCTTCTAAGTTTGCTTGTTTGGCAAGTAATTTAGCTAATCTAATTGCTTCACCTGAAATATCTATCCCAGTAACAATTGCTTCTTCTCGAGCCCAAGAAAGTGTATCTAAACCAAAATGGCATTGTAAATGCAATAAAGATTTACCTTCTACATTACCCATTTCTTCTAATTCATATTGCTTCAGAGTTGATTTGCCTTCTAAGAATGCTTTGACGTTGTACTCATCATTTTCTGTATGAAAGTGGGCTTTGGCAAACGCATCCCAAAGCTTCCTATTAGCTTCAAAGTATTGCTCTGTCATTTTTTACACTGAACCCCCACACTTTAGATTAGGTAATTAAAGCTATTCCCAAATCTGAGAAAATCCAATTGCTAAGAAAATGACTCCTATAATTAGAATAGAGAAACTAATAATTGGCAATGCTAGTCTTCTTTTTCGTGCATAGTCCATTTCTGCTCTTGCCATTTCTGGACTTGCTGCATTCATGTATAAACTTGAAGGACTAATTCCACCTGCATAAGTAGTATATATCCCAAACCCACCAATAATCAAAAGAGCAATACCTATACCAGAAAGAATTTCAAACACACCCCAATCATTTACTGTCGCTTGAACTACTAAAACAGAAATTGTTACAACAAGGACCATAGATATTACAGTAATTAAGAGAACAAGATTTAGTGTCCTTCTATCTCTATAGGTCAAATCATATCACCACTAGTGATATGTACTATATTACTAATGTATTATTTAAGAGTATCAAAATATCTTGGTTTAAAGTAATTGTATTCTATCAGTTTGATCTTCAGCAATCAAAATCTTAGTTGGTATTGGTCTCCCACTGTAATTGGAATTAAAACAGGTTGTATAAGCACCAGCGTTTTTAATTGCTAAAAGATCACCTGTTTTTAGTTCTTTAGGAAAACATCTTTCAATCCCACCATTAAGTGAATCATCACATTTTGAACACTTGCTTGAACGTGGAGTCAATTGATCTAATGTATCATTTGTTCCACCAACTAAAGTCCAACAACTACCCTTATTTTTGTCAATTTGCTTAGTGAGATTGTTTATCAAAACTGCATCATAACACCAGTTAGCAGCTAAAACATCTAACAAATCGCTGTAAACTGAGAGGTCGAGAACAGCTAGGTTTTTTCCTTCAGAATTTTCTTTAGTAAGACAAACTTTTGATAATAATAGCCCTGAGCTTGCTGTAATATAACGACCACTTTCTATAATTAAATCAGGTTTGATGTTAGCATACCGAATGTTTTTGGTTAACACTTTAGAAATATCCTCAATAGTAGGAACACCACCTGAATTAGAATAATCAACTGGATAGCCACCACCTAAATCTAGAATTTCTAAAACATCATCGTATTTTTCATTCATTAATTTATAAAATCTGGAAATTACTTCAAAAAAGCGATCGAAATATTCTATGTTAGTAATTTGACTACCTAAATGACCATGTAAACCTACTAATTCAAGATGTTTACAATTAATTGCTTCTTGAACAAGTTTTTCAGCAAAATCGTTTCTTGGAGTAGTCTCACGTTTTGGTAACCAAATTGAAATTGTTGGATCATTACTAGCTTCTATTATTGGTTCAATATCAGCAATTATTGAAGCACATTTAGCCGAGATATTTGCTGAAGCGAAGATAGTTTCTCTAATGTCCATTTTAATACCAGGATTTACACGTATTAAGACTCTAGCTTTTTTACCCACTTTTTTAGCTATTCTTTCAACATTTTTCAAATCTTGATAAGAATCGATAGCAATCAAATTTGAGGGATCATTATAATCAGAGGTGTTTGAGTCTCTTTGAGAATGAATTGTTTTATCAATTAACGAATCTGATTTGTATATATTTGTCAGAATAAGATTCAGATTCCTTTTCTGATTAAAAACTATTTTTTCAACAATTTTTAGCTCAGTTAAAGATGTAATCTCAAATGTATCAATTTCACTAGCAATTACTGAGCAGATTTCAGGAATATAGTTATTTTTCATGGAGTAAGCAATTGAAGTATTTGGATATGTTTTCTGAAAGGATTGTTTCAAATCACGTATGTTTTCTTTGATTTTTTTTGTACTAAAGACATAAGTTGGAGTACCATATTGTATTGCTATTTCTTTTTCTAGATTTATATCATCAAACAAATAATAATCTCCAACTCGTTTAAACAATTCATTTCTTGATTCCAAATTAATTAATCTCCAAATCAGTATTTCATACTTTGACTTACTTTCAATTGCTTCAGTTAATTATAAGCAGTAAAGCATCTGTTTATAGGATTTTCCAAAGAATTAATGTATAATAATTGAAAAGATTAGTTAGGTGTTATTATGGGAAAATTGAAACTTGAAAGTACAGCATTCAAGCATAATGGTGATATGCCTAAGAAATATACTTGCCAAGGTGATGAGGTAAATCCTCCTTTGAAAATTTCTGGAGTACCAAAGAAGGCAAAGAGCTTAGTTTTAATTATGACAGACCCAGATGCTCCAATACCAATAACAGTAACTCATTGGGTTATTTGTCACCTCGATTCAAAAACAAAGAAAATCAAAGAGAATGATCCTTTTAAAAATGCTATTATTGGAAAAAACATGATGAGGCAAAACAAATACATGGGTCCATGTCCACCCTTTGGGAGAAAGCACAGATATGTCTTCAAATTATATGCTTTAGATGAAAAACTCAACCTTGATTCACGAAGTGGAAGAAGAAAGGTAGTAAAAGCAATGGAAGGACGTATCATTGAAGAAACAGAATTCATAGGTCTTTATAGAAAAATGAAAGATGAATAGAGATGAAATAATATAGTCATCTCTTTTTATTTTCCATTATCAAAATACGGATCGTCATCTTCCGTGCATTCAAAGCCAACCTCAGCAAGAAGACTGCCAATAGATTGCGCTCCATTCATTGGTTTTATTAACCAATCACCATCCAAAGCAACTAATACATCTGGTAAATCACCTAGCAAATTGTGATCGAATTCTACAATATCCTGATAAGCTCCTGCTAATGGAACAATCAAATAATTATTAGATAATTCATCCAAATTACCTACTGGAAAACCAGCTAGAGAATATGGCTTTGTGTATGTTAACAAGAAATTATCTTTTGTGTAGAGCTTTTTCTTGCTAATAGGTGGATGGTAAATTGCTACTTCACCATCAGAATCACAAGTTATATCAAATAACCGAATAATAGTCTCAGGTTGCAAATCTAAGTAGTTAATTGGGATAACTGGAAAATATTGTTTAACCAAAACCAAATCACATATTGAGTTAAAAACAGAGAAATTACCCTGCACAGTATATTCAGGTTTTAATAATGTTTTAGTTGCTGATTTCTCCAAATGCTTTTCAAAATCATCAAAACTAAAGTATTTTTCACGTAGCAATCTCTTTAACCTATGAGCATTGAACTCATAATCATTTAATTCTCCTAGAAAACCTAATGGTGGTTTAGTTTTTTCCCAAGAAATCCAATTCTTGAGAGTATCATTTGCAGATGTAACATCTAAGTATTTATCTGCTATTTCATGAAAATGAGAGACTACAATTTTATCTCTATGCTTTTCAGGATAAATGGAATATTTGTCTATTGTTTTTACTATTACGATTGTTGATAATGCTGTAATTGCTCTGCCTGATTCTGTCATAATTATAGGTTGCAACTTGGGTAATTCTTTAGCTAAGACCTTCACAAAAATATCAGTATATTTTTGCATGAAATCAGCATCAAGACGATTATCATAATCAATTGGTAACCCTCCACCAAAATTGATTGTCTTCAAATCGGTGAATCCATAGTCAACTAATAACTTGTAGATCTGAGCCATGAAGGATGCAAAACCAACAAAATCATCAAGATTAGTTATTTGTGAACCAGGATGGGCATGCAACATAGTCAACAGATGTGTTGCGTCATTTTCCTTTAGTTTCCAAACAACATCTAACAGCTCTTCAATGGCTAAACCAAATTTAGAATTTCTGCTACTTGAAGCACCCCAATGACCATGTAGAGTTACGTAGGGTTTAATTCTAAACGCAAGCTGAAAATTTTCTCGAGGTAATATATCTAAAGTATCATTCATTTCTTTAACAGATTCGATTGATATGCAAACTTTGTAACCATCTTCAACAGCTTTTCTAATAGTAGTAAGATATTCACAATCTTTTGCTCCATTACACATAATTAATCGATGCTTTTCTTCTTTCAGTGCTTGGAGTAAAAGGATGAACTCAGATTTTGTACCTGATTCAAACCCAAATGTTGGATGTGCTTTGATTATGGTATCAATCACGAATTTTGAATGATTTACTTTGATAGGATAAATAGGATAGTAATTGTTTTGATAATTATACTTCGCTCTTGCTTCTTTGAATGAAGCAATCAATTTCTTGATTTGAGAGATGATTAATTGTGGAATTCTTATAGCAAAAGATGAATCCTTATATTTCGTTTTTTCTTTAAAAGTTTCAATTATCTTTTCAAAGCTGATTCTTTGTCCATCAAAAACAAGTTCAAGTTTGCCTTTAGTGTTAATGTCAAGATAGAATAGATCTTTGCTTCCTACGCCATAAACAAGTTTGCTATCATCTAATGTCCATTTCATTTTGTTTTGCTCCAAAAAAAGATAAATGATGGAAGAAATTTAATCACCATTTTTCTCCCGTTCTGCTTGTTGAACCGAATCTATCATTCCTTTGAATGCTCGAGTTAGATCTCCTAACTCATCTTCGCTTTCCAGCAGTTTCGGATCAATTTCTGTCATCAAACCTTCCATTATGTCTTTCCGTGCACGTCTTGTTGATAGTGATCTAGCTACTTGAATTAAATGAGTAAATGGTCTAGTGATATAGGCTGTTAGGATTAATCCAATTGTTATACCAACAGCAAAACTAACTGCTAATATAATCCAAATAGTGTTTAGGTTTGCAGTAATAGCTTGGTTCATTCGTTCTTCTACTGGTTCTATTGCTTCAAGTGCTTCATTAACAGGTACGATGATGATACTAATGTAATCACCTTTACCAACTGGTTGGTAAGCAAGGAAACGCTCTTCATCATCCCTTGTGTATTTGATGATTCCTGATTCTCCAGAGGTTATTAATGCAATTTGAGCAGCTGATAGAGCAGATGTGCCATTGGAATGTGTTTCAACCTGATTGATATGTGAAAAATCGGTATTCTCAGGATGAGCAACAGTCAATCCTGTGCTAGTAATTAGTGATGCATAACCTGTATCCAAGACTTTAACATTGATGATTTTATTTACCATATCATTTATGGAAATATCACCACAGATTACAGCATAATCAGTTATATCATCAAGATATACTCTTCTACCAATAGTTATTAATGGAACACCATCAAATTCATCAGCGTATGGTTCTGTGAAAACGATGTCACCATGACCACTGTCAACTTCAGTGTACCAATCTTCAAGACTTGCTTCATACCATTCTAGTATATCATTTCTGATTAGATCATCGTCCATCAAGATACTTCCTGGATAGTTGATGAAAATATCAGTGCCATCAGTTAACTCGAATGCTATGTATAACCATCTAAATTCTGGAGCATTGTTATGGATATATTGGAAAACATGATCCATGGATGCTACAGTCTCGAGAGTATAATTCTGCAAACCAGCAGCAGGTTGGTAGTGAGTTGAATTTGTACCTTCGATGTAATAGCTAGCATAATTCCAGCTAAGATTTACACCATATGCTAAGTCATTGTAAAGATCAGATGGAGCATACGACTGGTTGTATTCAAAGACATAATCGTAGTAAACATCCCGGTCACCATATCTATTTTCACCTGAAAATAGATACTCTAATTCAGACGCTTGATACCGGACCATCGCTTCCGCACTAGATAATTTTTCATTGATAATCTGTGCGTTTTTAGTCGCAGTAGCATTGATATTTGATGTAATTTGCTCTTCTAAGGCTGTTGTACTATCATCAATAGTTTGAACACCAGCACGTTTGAACAATAAGTATGATAGTCCGCTTATTCCACCAACAAATAATATTGACAGTATAACGAAACTACCCATGATGTTTGTTCTTATACTTCTTTTTTGTATGAATTCTTGTAAACCCATGTTATCACAACCTCACAAATCATCCAATACCAGACCCTCTACTGATACCTGAGCCTGGGACATCAATTGACCCACAGTCTTGAAAGCTTTCTCGATTTGTTTATGGACACTTCGAGAGTCATCAACTTTGATGAATGTGCCATTGACTGTGTCGCAGAATTCAACTAAAATTGCTTCATCTGAACCAATTTCACCCACACTAATTACTACCATGTACAAATTGTATTTCAACTTCCTGATTAAATGCTTGATATCGTTTGCTGATTTACTACTTGAGTTGTCTTCTCCATCTGTTAGAAGTACTAGCCATTTCTGAGTTCCTCCAACGGTACCTAGAGTAGCGATAGCATCTGCTAATGCATCCCACATTGCTGTATTACCGTTTGGTCTGGTTAGACGTTTCAAAGAATTCGTAATCATTGTTCGATTACGTCTTACTTGTGTTGGTTTCAGAATCATATGACTTATTGTATGGAAAGTGATAATTCCAACAGTATCCCTATCATCTATTGCAGTGTTAAATAGATCAAGTGAACCTCTGACAGATGCTCTACTACGTGATCCGCTCATTGAACCGCTGTAATCCAAAACATATAGAACGCTTTTCTGTGGAGTTCCCTTACCTCTTAGTGCTTCTAGTGTTTGTCTAATTTGCTCTTGACTAGCGTCGTCTCCTAAATCACGCTCAACAAGCTTCAATCGTTCTAGAATTTCTTCTTCAAGTAAAACATCATTTACCATACGAGCATTCTCTAAAGCTTCTTGCATGTGTGTTTTTGAGCTGTGAACATCATATTGCTCGAGATAAAATACCGCTAAGTTAAGCAGACTGTGAGCAACACCTCTAACAAAATCATCTTCTTTTGCTAGCTTTATTGCATCTTGGTAATATTGGAATGCTAATTTGACTGAACCTAATTTGAAATGAATCAAACCAAGATTATTCAAACAAAGAACTCGACCTCTTATTTTACCAAGATCTTCATTTATTTTCAAAGCTCTATCAACGTATTTCTGAGCTTCATCTAATTCTCCACTGTCTAAGAGAATTAAACCATAGTTGTTATATCTCGAAGCAAGACCAATGTTGTCTTGAAGATTTTCAGCAACAGCAATTGCTTTTGAATAGAACTCTTTTGCTTTTGGTAAGTCGCCCCATTCTCGATAAACATTACCGAGATTGTTAAGACAAACACCAATACCTATTTGGTCTTTGGTTGTTTCAAATAGCTTCAATGCTTTTAGGTAATTGTTAAACGCAAGATCCAGATTTCCTTCATAATAATCAGTATTACCGAATCGTAAAGCTGTAAGTAACCCATCTAACGCTTCATGTAATCCCTGAATCTCCCTCGGGATTATTTCGTCCTCATCCAAGTCTCTTGAGAGATCTCCTTTTCCAACTCTTTCAGAAAAGTCTATGAAATCTTGAATTGGTTCAACAGTTCGCTTTGAGACACTAAATGATACAAATACAATAAGAACTAAGGCTAATAGAAGCAAACCAACTGAAATCAAAATATTGTTTCGACTTCTGGCAAGTATGTCATCTCTAAGTTGATTAATAGGTGCTAAGATATCCATTTCTGGAACAATTAATGCTAATGAATAACCTGTTGTGCTGATTGGACTATATGAGATATACCACAAATCTCCACTCTTTGTGAAGGTTTGTAATTCTGATTGTCCAGTTATCATGTTATCAATGATGTCCTCAAAAGCATTTCTTTCCAAAGATGATGCACCAGTCATTTCCAAATCCATGATGTCAATAGCTTCATCTATAAGATCTGGATGAGTAATTGTGTCTCCATTCGCATCAATTAGGAAAGCATAACCATTCTCACTGACATCTAGATTCAAGATACTTTGTTGCATTGTTTCAATAGTGATATCTACACTAACAACACCTATGAGGGTATCATTTTCGAATCTAATAGGTCTACCAACTGAGATAATTAAACCAATTGGATCGAAATAAGGTGAAGTAAATGCAGTACTATTATCAGTTATACTAGCAGCGTTTGTGTACCAATCAAACTCTAGTGGATCCCAATCATCCTCTGGTGAAACTGGATTATCGTTTTCGTCATATTGTGTCCACTCCATAGAATCATAAGGATAGTTTCTAAAGAGTGAAAATGTAGGATCTGCAAAAGCACCATAAATCCAAATGTAATTTTCATTTGCTTCATGCATGTTCTTAAAAGCAATATCCATATTGGATGAAATATCAAGCAAGTATTGAAGGTCAGGTGTCCAATTAAAGGGATCTCCACCTAATGCAGTAGCAATCTTATCCCTTGGTATATAATAACAACTAGCATCAAATGAAATACGCGATTCATAATCATCGTTGTCATGTATCCCAGGAATATCACGAAGTGTTTCAATCTTTTCTTCTTGTTCATCCCACCAATAGGATTGATATGGTGTTACCGGAATTTTGTTATCAAACAAATCTTCCGTATAGCTATCGAGTATAGTCACTTCTGCAACTATCTGATCGAATAGCTCGTTGATTTTTTGCGATTCATCTGAAGACAACCGTTGAAGATGTTCTAATTCTTCAGCTAGTAAGGCTACAGAAGAATCGGTTGCATTCTCCCGCGAAATTTGACTTATTCGTACACTTGAAACCGTAATCATAATGATTGGCGGAAGAATGAGTAATACGATGAATGTCACCATAATTCGTTCTCTTACACGCAATATTTTTTCTCCTGCTGTTATTCTTTTGAGCTTATTTTTCGGCCTACAATGACCTTCCCCTCGATGGTTATCTCAACTTGATCGCCCTTAGCTATAATCAAAGGTTGAGCAACCTCTTTGGGTAAATTTGTTCTTAGGACGGTATTATTTCGTGTTATATTCCGTTCAACTAGTAATCCTGAAAAGATATTGTTATTTGTATTCACAGGCAAAGATTGAGAGCCTTTCTTTCGAACGAAGAAATTATCCTCTCGAATGTCGTACTCTAAAAGATCTTTATCATTTAGATCTAATTTTTGAACAATTTCTTTAGGGATATTGTAATAAAGAAGGTTGTGATTCTCAGAGATATTTAGGTTAATAGTAGAATGTAAACTCTTCTTGTTTATCATTACCGGCACCCAGAAAAACTACTTATCTCTCATTTATTTGATTTATAGTAATTCACTATAGTATAGTAGTTTACTATAATCACTTGATTCATACTAGTATTTAAATGAATACTAATCAAATAATACTGAGTAATAATTTTCACTTAATGTTTTCCTTTTTTGTCTTATATCTCCTTCGAATCAATGGAGAAAACACCACAATCAATGTGGTTATACCTGCTAGTATAATTGAGTAATAAATGGAAAACCATCCGACATATAACCAGAAATCAGGAAAAACATAACCTAGTGGGTATATCTTTCTAGGATTGTTTGGATTTGAACAATCAAATACAAAGAAAAATCGTTCCTCTTTTTCGGATATTCTAATAATATACAAATAGTCATTTCTCTTCTCCATTTTATGATAAAATCCATATCCTTGCTTTCTATTCAAGCAATTGCCTAGCAATCTAAAATCATTTATTTCGGTTATATTATAGATGAAAAGTTCATCCCGATTCACGCAATAAAGTAAATTTTTGTCTAGCAATAAATCTCTAAAAAAACTCATATCTTCACCATATTCAAGTAATAATTGTGTGGAGTTTAAATCTAAATTAAAAACAGACATTTCATTTCTTCCTAAAATAAAAAAGTGTAAGCCTTTTTTTATGAATTTAATAGGATACGATATATTTAATGGATAACTACTAACTAGATATGGATTTAAAATATCTTGAACATTTATAATTTCAATAAATGTTGTTTCATAGTTTAGGGATTTGAGTAAATAGATAATATTTCCATCTTTTATTATTGAGTGAATGTAACCTGTAGTATTATACAAGCTAATACTGAAAGGTGCTGATAAATTGATTATACTAATGGGCATGAGATAACTGAAGGTTTCTTTAGTTGCTACAAAATAAGCTATATTATTTTCAACTATTATTTTATCACCCGACATCCAATATGAATTATTTAGTTGAAAACTACCAACTTCTTGAAGTGAATTTTCATTACATCTAATTATTTTGAAACCTGCTATAGCACTTGATCCATAATCAAAACATATAGGATAAAAAATGTAATCATTGTAAACGAACAGATTTGCCCCACTAAAATGGGGAAAACTCAAATTGAAAGAAATACTATCTAAAAAAACTGGTCTTTTTGAATTTTTTAAGCTCCACAATTCTAATGAGTTAACCCATGGAAATACATTGGCATAAAATGAATGTGGAATAGAAAGAAATGCTAAATCATTTGAAATTTTAATATCATTATATCCCCATGATGGAACACTCATATTATTAGTTTCAAAATCATGATTATGCACTTTATAACCTAATCCCATTGATAGGTTTAATTCCATTAAAGTAATAATTAAGAATATAATTAGAATTAACCTTTTCTTACTAATTTTCCTTTTACCACTCTTCATAGAAACTCCCAAAGTAACTATTCATCATCATTTATTTTAATATTTTTATAAATTGTAGATTAATAGAGCAAATTAAAAAAATTTATATTAAGAAAATATAAAAAATTGTTTACTCAAAACTTATGCCATTCAGCGACATTTCTTTTGAGGCAATTCTTTTTAATCGCTTAAACAATTACATAAGAAAAAGAATTAGCAAAGAGGAAAGAAAATGCACTACCGTCAATTAGGAAAAACAGGAATAAAAGCTTCAATATTGGGTTTTGGAGCAATGCGTTTACCAACGAGTAAAGAAGATGATCCAACAACAATAATAGAAGATGAAGCAATCAAGATTATTAGACAAGCAATAGATGGGGGAGTTAACTATATTGATTCTGCTTATGTTTACCATAGAGGGCAAAGCGAAGTACTAGTTGGTAAAGCTCTCAAAGATGGTTACAGAGAAAAAGTTAGCATAATGACAAAAAATCCTGTCAGAATGGTCGAGGAACCCGATGATTATACTAAACTTCTAGATGAGGAATTGAAAAGATACGATACAGAATATATCGATGTTTACCTTTTCCATGGTTTAAAATACGAAGTATATGAAAACAAGGTTCTGAAATTAGGATTACTAGATCTTGCAAAAAAAGCTAAAGAGGAAGGAAAAATCAAACACATAGGACTTTCATCACATGATAAACCAGAGAATATCATAAAGCTGATAGATACTGGTGAATTTGAGGTAATTCTTCTACAGTATAATATTATAGATGATAGCAATGCTAAAGTTATCGAGCATGCGGCAAAGAATGGCATGGGAGTTTGTATTATGGGTCCAGTTGCTGGTGGAAGGTTAGCTCTAGCACCACCAGATGAATTGAAGGATTGTTTAACACCTGGAAAGGAGGATTTTGTAGACTTGGCTTTCAAACATGTCTGGAGCAATCCTAATGTTACATTAGCATTATCTGGTATGGGTTCAGAAGAAATGGTAAAAATAAATCTTGAATTAGCAAATGATGAAATTATCACTCTGACAGATAAAGAAAAAGAACTTACAAAGAAGATTGATAAAACATACAAAGAGCTATCAGATTTAATTTGCACACAATGTGGTTATTGCGAACCATGCGAACAAGGAGTAAATATAACAAGAATTCTAAAGCAGTTAATTCACTGGCAAGTATACGGATGGGACATGGCTAAGAGATACTATCAAATGATAGGTAATTCACCAATTGCTCCAGGGAAGCAAGCAACTGAATGTATTGAATGTGGTGAATGCGAAGAAAAATGTCCACAAGGTATACCAATAATTGAGAAATTGAAGGAAGCTCATGAAATATTGGGTGAAAAAGGTTGAGTGAACAAGAGTTATTATGTGATATATCTGAGATATCGATTTGCAACGAATTGCAAGTTTACATCGATGAAGTATATCCCAAATTCTCAGATTGTGGATACATTGAGGACAAAGCTGAGATGATAGCTAAATCTGAAGATATCTGCAAAGATCTACACGGAATTTATTTTGAACGAGAACGTTATGACCTCCATTGGGCTTTTAAAAAAGCACAAGAAAGCGTTATTGTTCGACAAGAAAAGGTTGGTAAAAAACTAAGAGAGAAAATACCTAACTACAAGGAAATTCTTTCAAATACTAGCAGACGCACAAAACTGAAAGTTAAAAGAATGCGTAACACATTCAATACATATCAATACTAATATCTGTAATAGATATTCTAGTCTCTGTCAGCTTAATTCTACTTGTAACATTTCTATCACAAAAAATAGAGAGTAGGATAGAATCAATAATTCTTAATATCGTAGTTATTGGTTTTATTGCTCTACTAAAAGTATCACTTGACAGGTTTCTGATAATACCGAGGATAGATGCATGGGGTTGGAAGAGATACTTGAACGCAATAAACCTCATGAAACAAGTAACAATAAGACTAATTACTATGGCCATCGTTTTTGAGGAAGCAACTGAAAAACAATTAGATCAAGAAACAATGATTGAACTCTTCTTACGTAATTTTGAAAAGAAGAAATTCTATACTCGAGTAAACAAAGAGCACTTGGAACAATTGATGAATCTGTACAATAAACATTCATCTATTAATTGAAGTGAATTAAGAAATCAAAACTATTGGATTTTAGTTTGAAGATTCCTCAAAAGATTCAATTTCTGCTCCACAAAGATAGCAATAAGGACCAATTGCTTTGGTATTGCAGGTTATGCAAGCAGCTTGTTTTCGAAGCTCCTCTAATAATTCCAAAATAGTTTCCTTTATCGTGCTTTCTAATTCTTGTTGAACACTATCAGAATCGTCTGGATCCTCATCAGGAGCTGTTTTCTCAGGAGGTGGTTCATCATCAGGAGGGGGGATAGGTTCTTTCTCTGGTGGTAGAATAGGTTCTTCAGTTGGAGGGGGTCTTTCTGTAGGAGGCTTCTTATCATAATCTGGAATAGGTTCATCAGAGAGACGAGGTTGCTGGACAGAATCATCAGAAATGGAAGGATCAGAAATTCTTGTTCTTCTAATTCGGGGTCTGAGAACACCACCAGTTTGAGCGATTTGGGTACCAATAACTAAACCACTAATTAATACAGAAACAACTATTGTTGAAGTATAAGCTATAATGTGTTCTATAGAAATTAAATTTTTACTTGAAGGATTATCCCTGGACTTTAAAATTTTCAGATATGGATTTTTTTTGTAATTTTTATTTCTTCTTCAAATCTGAAGCATTCTTCACAAGCAGAAAGCCTTAAACAAATCCTCTTAGTTATTCGTGTTCTTCCGACCGTAGAAGGAGGTCTCCATCGCAAGATGGAGGAAGTAGGTCGGCACGAGAGGAGCGGTCAGCGACAGAGGATTTTTTATAATCTTTTTTGTAGCTATGAGCGTGATAGCGACTGTTTTCTTGGTTTTACCAACAAAAGCAGAAAGAACAACTATTGATGTAGACTGGACAAAGATCTATCTCACTCAATCTTATGATTTTGACGATAATGGTAGATTCTACATACAAATTAAATACAAGGATGATTCTGGTTGGCATGTAAAAAATTCACCTAATGTCAAATTATATAATATTGAAGAGGGTTATTACTATCCAGCTAAAAGTTTTGATATCGAAGATGTTATTGTAAATGAATATGTTTACGTTAGAATGATGGAAAGTGATTTGTTGAAAGATGATCAAATATGTGCTGAGTTAGAAATGGATTCCGGAAACGGAATTAACCAAGGCAGTTGGGATATCGCTATCTATTTATATATTGGTTTTTTATCTAAGGAAGTAGGACAAGAAGAATCTGAGAATGAAAATGGTGATTGGTTCTACCTTGAAATACAAAATCTAGGGTGAAATAACACAAAACCCTTATATTTTTTTTTAAATAAAAGATAAATATATGATTATACTTAATGGATGAAAAATTAATGTGTAGATTCAAATTATTTAAACTATTTTACAAACGAAATTTCAAAACTGTTTTAACATCAGCATTAGTTTTTCTGATTGTGTTAGGGTTACTAGGGATCACAATTGTTGCTACAGCTACCCCCTATACTTTAGCTCTTAATGAAGAATTAGCAAGAATTGATACTGATAGTTATACGACCATTGGTTACCAATCACTAAATAATACTGAGTTTACTTCAATAAACCAAACTCTTGAAAGTATAAATGTTGAAGAAGCCCGTACAGAGTATGGTATAATAGTAAGCTTAAATGCAACAATAAACAATCAAACAATACATTTACCAATCTTTGGTTTAACTGATTCATTATTTGATTTTCTTGGTTATCCAAATAGAAAAATAATAAGCTCACAAGATTTAGCGTATAGTACAATTAATTTATCTCTGCCAGAAGATCCAAATTCTGCTAATTACAGTTTGTTTATTAATGATTTTCAAAACTTCTCATATGATGACAATTATCATACTTTAGTATTCATTTTACATCGATATGATATGACACCTCCCCTCTACTATGATTTTGATCAATTTCTATGTGTTAATTTTACAACATTAAATAATATTATTATGAAATTTCCAAGAAATTCATTAGCTATTAGTGCATTCATTTTAGTCCAATTTGATGATGATTATCTTAGTCAATTATCTATTAACAAGATTGAACAAATAATACAGGAAGAAGAGCTCTCGATTTTCTTAGACTGTTTAGAGGGAGGATTTACAAGCGATTATATACATTTTCGTTCATATCTACAAGCAGCAATAAATTCAATCAAAACAGATATTGGCTATGAAATTAATTCAATCCAGATTCTTTCATTACCTAATATTATTATTGTAATCATTATTATTTTTTCAGTGGATTTAGGGATGTATAATTTGCTTAAGAAGAAAGGTAAATTCTTATGGACAAGAGGATTATCTCTGAAACGTACAATATTTATCCTTATTATCTCTGAAATTATAACTGATCTTCTAATGGTTGTTATTGCTCAATTGTTATTTAGCATAATTATTCTTGCGTTTAATTTACCATATTTTATTTTATTATCACTTTTTATGTCTAATATGCTTGTATTCGTTATTATTTCTATAAGTAAATTTATTAGATTTTCAATCAAACATAAGAGTATTTTATCTGTTAATGAAGTTGAGACTGTTTTTGAAGAACAGGATGAACATCGAATAAAGAATAGAAAAATTTCCTTTAATATTACAATTACATTAATCATATTATTAATTGCTTTGTTTCTACAATTATATTCTATATTTGAACCTTTATTCTGGTTTCCATTACTAAGAGGATCAATTAGGTTAGTGATAAATATTTTTAGCATCATAGCCATCTCTATTGCTCTTCTAGGGCATTCATTTTTATCATATAATAATAAAAAGAAAAATGAGGATATTTTTAATTTTGAAACTTTGTTTCAGAAGCTATTTAAAAACAAGCTAAAGATGAAGATAGCACAACAACGTATTATTACTTTTGGTTTGTGTATTCTGTTGACATTTTTGCTGTTTTTTAAGATATCAGACATAAATTATACAAGATCATATATTGAAAGTACAGAAATAGGTTGGGATGTGAAGCTTTTCAATCCTCCATCCGGCTTTAATTACAGTAAAATTCCCGATCTGCCTAAAAGCATCTCTGAAATCGATTTGGTTTTTCCAAATTCAGGTAGTTCTGTCTCTTTTGTTGCAAATGATAAATCAATTACTTCAACAATTATTGTATTAAATTCGTCTTTACTTTCAAGCTATGATGTTTCATGGAATTATTTTATAGGATATGTTGGAAATAATCATACAAATGAGGATGTATCTCAATTATCTACAAATTCAATCATTATAAACCAGGAAGTAGCTGAAATATCTGGTTTAAGAGAAGGTGATACGATTTCAATCGATCTTTCATTACCTCCATATTGGGATGATATAGATGAAAGATCTTATCGAATTAATAACGTAACAATTATAGGTATTGTTGACACATTACCAATAGGAATTGGATTTAAGTCATATGCTATGAATTATATCTATGCTGATTTCTCTTTGTTAGAGCTTGTGTATAGTAATTTAGATGGGAATTTCATGGTTGATGAATTAACCCTTGATTTGAATATAGATCCATCTCTTGAAAAAATAGAACGAGAAGAGGAAATAGAAGTAATTGTGGATAAGGTCAGAATATTTTTTGATATTGAAGAAAATCTTAATACAATAATTTTAGATGATGTTGGTAATTACCTCGTAAGACCAGATACCAAAGCTGAAACATATTTCATTGTTTTTGATGCTATTCTTTTATGTTTAATACTTCCTATGTTAATTATTGTTCTCAATTATTCATTTTTGAAAGAAATAAGTCCTTCTCTGAAGAGAATAGTATCTAGAGGATATTCTAGCAAGAAGATTATAATGGATACTAGTAGAAGAATTATGATTAACCATAGCTCCAGTATCCTTTTTGGTTTATTATCTGGTCTTGTAGTAGCATTTATCTATATTCGATATGATTTTCCTAGTTTGTTACTAGCAACAAATTATCAGTTATTCATGCAATTGGGATTATTCATTTTATTATTCATAATTGTGAATATTGCAACACTTGCAGTAACTCACCTTTTAACTATTAAACAATTAAAAAAGGTGATTATGTAAATGAAAACGAAAAATCTTTCATTATCAAATATTATAGGATTAAGAATAAAAGGTTTACATAAATTTAATCTTAATAGTAATCTTAAAACTACAGAAGAAGGAAAAGAGAAATGAAACATATAATCATAGAGTCTTTATACAAAATCTATCAAGGAACTGTAGAAACGGTTGCTTTAGAAAATTTCAATGAGGAAATCGATAAAGGTGAAGTTGTAGCTGTTGCTGGACCAAGTGGAAGTGGGAAAACAAGCCTATTATCTTGTATTGGTGGAGTGTTAAAACCAACAAGTGGGCGAATATTAATTGCAGGTATTGATATCACTAAATTATCAGATGATGAATTAGTGGAGTATCGAAGAGATCAAGTAGGATTAATTTACCAAGATTTTAATTTAATAAATGAATTTTCAATCTATGAAAATGTTGCTCTACCAATGTTAATCGCAAAGAAATCCAAGTCAGAAATTGATGCACGAGTGAATGAACTTTTAAAAACATTAGATATTCAACGTTACACAAAAACTTTCCCAAACTATCTTTCAGGCGGAGAACAACAAAGAGTAGCTATTGCAGTCGCACTTGCGAATGATCCTGACATTATTCTAGCAGATGAACCTACAGGTAATCTTGACTTAGTATCTAGAGAGAATGTCATTGATTTACTCATTAGCAAATGTAAAAATCTAAACAAATCACTGGTCATTGCTACACATGATCCATTTATTATGGAAAGGATTGATAGAGTAATTGATTTGCCAAAATTAATAAGGTGATTCTTATTTGAAAATCTCATTACTTTTCTTCAGAAGATATTGGAAGCTATACTTTAAACATTTCATTTACACATTACTAAGTCTCTTAATAGTTTCTACTCCTGCAATTAGTGGAGCGATTTTCGATAAACTAACAGTCACAAATTTTCTTGCTGTAAAAAGTGATGACTTAGAGATCTCATATGATTTAGAGCTAAATTATTCAGCAAGTAATATTTCAGATTTAGAATTAATTATACATGATTTGTCTAATTATTGTATGCAATGGAACAGATATTATTCAAATTGTTCTATATTACTAATATCTAATTATAATGTTGATAATCTAACATTTAAAATTGGAATTGATTTTTCTGAAGATTCAACTAATCTGAGAAGGAATAGTTTTCCACTTACTCAATTTGAATATTTTAATAATACCATATCAGTAGATAATTTTCTTGAAAGCTCTGAGTTGCCTTTTGAACTTTCATTGGTTTTTAGCAATAAATTTTTCCAAAATTTAAACTTATCAACTTTTGAAGTTTTGTCTAGAGAATCATATATTGGACATGTTTTTGATTTTAAAATAAGGAAGATTAGTTCACTTGAATCATATTTGAATTTAATGAGGGAGATTGACGGTAAAATAGAAGTTTATTTGTCAAGTAATAATATTCCTCTTGATAGCTCACTTGAAGAAAGTGCTAATCTAAATGAAGATATTATTTCTTACAAGAATCAATTTGATTCTTTAATAATTTTAGTTTCATTAATTATGTTAATAGTGACAATTTGGTTAAATGAATTTTTTAGTGACAATTTCTCAAGAGATATCAGACAAAAAATAAACAAGCTATTTATTAGAGGTTTAGAATCCAAAAGAGGAAAAGTAATTTCAGTTTATTTACCACTAATTGTGAGTCTATTCAGTTTCATTATCATTGGATTTGTATTACTTATTACAAATTTTATTATAAGAATGGATTTCCTTTTATCAACAATAGTTTTAAGCATATTTTCAATTCTTTTTATTTTTAGAAATTATAAGAAATTCAATCTATTAGGTCAAACAATTTTGAATTCTAAATCAACGTTTATTTTTGTATTAATATTATTGATAGTTTCAATAACTCCTATTTTACTTAGGGAATTTGTCTATTCTCTCATTCCAGAAACTACATACTCATATATAATACTCTTTTCTCAAATAATACAGTATTTCATTATTACTTTACTTATTGTAGAAATTTTCATTAAGAAGATTGCTACTAGGCTTTTTAATAAGTTTGGAATGAAAAATCTCTTTAACAAATTATTTAATAAAAAGGAGTACGTTTTTCGACAATTAATTCATACAACTTTGCTTCTAACATGGGGTTCTACGGTTATATTAGGCGGTTTTCAGACCTATTCTAAAAATTACACTTTGAATATTGAGATGGAGTATCCAACTGATTTAGTAGTTTCTACTGACATCTATTTATTTAATGTTTCAAATATACAAAACAAGGAACTAATTACAACGGTACTACCATTCACTCATACACATGAAAGTTTCTTTCTAGATTATGATCTTTACCTGATGAATTTTACAATACTTCAAGAATTATTACCTAATATAAACAAATATTATGGTTTATCCGTATTAAAAGAAGGATTGGTTTATATGTCAAAAGATTTTGCAAAAGAATTCAATTATGTAGATGGAGATTATTTTTTAACAAAGATGGGAGAAAATGGTTCATCAGTTTATATTAATCAAGAAATTAAAATTACAGATTATTTTCCATTTGTAAAGAAAGAACCAGGTAGACCTTTCATTGTTTCATCTTATAATATGCAATATAGTAATATATCTAGAGTATCAAATCTTTATATAAATATCATTGCTGAAAAAAATAATAGTGAGGTAATAGACTATTTAGAAAAAAAATTAGATGCACCAATTCAAGAAATTGATAGACCTTATTTAGTAAATTACGATGTTTTTAACATCATTTTTCAAGTTTATTTTATCCTAATATCATTAGCTGTAATTTGGCTTTGTATAAAACAAATTCTAGCAAAAATTAGAAATGCCATGATTGTGTTTTATCAAAGAGGAATGTCAATTGTATTTATTAAAACAAGACAATTTAATAATTTGATTTTAATATTATTTATTTCAGCATTACTAGGAATTTCATTAGGAATTCTCTATTTGTATATACAACTACCAACTGTTATGTATCCAATACAACAATATTATCCTGTGCAAATCATTTTTTGGTTAAGCTTCTTGATTATACTAGTAATACCTTTATTGTTTGGTTTCACAATAATTATTCAAAGGAAATCTTATTTCTCAAAACACATATCTTAGGATTATTAATTTCAACTAATTGTTTTACGCAAAGGCGCTTTGATATCATTCACAAGGTTTTTAGTAAATGTCAATATGATTTATCGAAACAGTTCGATGAATAATTGATTTTACATTCCTACAGCATTTGCTAATCTTTGTAGTATGGTTTCAGCGTATGTTTTTATTTCTTTAGAAGAAAATTTGTTTTTAGTATAGTGATATATGAAATGCATTTCCCCTCTAATCGTATAGAATAGCACTATTATCGCATCAAGAAGACTCGTAATTCCGCCATAAAATGTTTCTATTGGTGGTATTTTACTAAGATCAATATCTTGAAAGTGTTTGTCTAATAATCCTAAATTATCTAATGAAAAAGGTTTCTTTCTAGTCATTATCTCAACATAAAATGTGCCAATTTTTCGAAGTAATTTAACTGATGCTGCTTTTGAAAATATTTTTTGTATAAAGAAGAGCTTTCTATCACGTAAACTTTTCATCAATTTTTTTTGCACTTTACGAGCATTCTGCCAGAAGTTCAACCTTTTGCGATATTTTTGTTTGTAAACAGCTAATCCAGAATAAAAACCAAATGCTTCACCAACATCATGATTTAATCATTTTCGTATGTTAACAGGACTGGCGATTATTGGATGTTCATGGATAAAAACTGTACTAACAGCACTATGCACTGATATATTTTCAGTTTTGCATTTTTCTAAGAATTTAGCTGACTGTTCTTTTGATAATTTAGTTGAATGAATCTCTAAATCATCCTTATGAACGTTTATTTTAGCAGTTTTTATTTTCCCTACAAATAAATAACGAAAGAAATTATACAGTCGAAGTGCTATATGAAGTAAATGTGCGAAAAATGGTCGTTTAGGTATCATTTTCCTAACTTTTGGTGTGAATAAATCAACATCTTTAGTAGGAAAATCAATTACCTCAATGGACATATCAGGATTCGCCATGAATTTCAACAAATCTTTAGTTAAGAATAACATAGAGTAACCATCTGAAATTGTGTGGTAAGAACAAACTACTAAATCAGATTTTTCAGTGGAAGAATAAAGTACTACTCTAATTAGAGGTAACTTGTTATTCGATAAATCGAATGGAGTAGTAAGTTGTCTATGGAATTCTTTCATGGCTTGCGAATCATCTACACGTTTGTATTCAGTTACAGGTATTTTTCCAACATTTTTCGATGTAGAATATGGGCGATTGTTATCATCAAATATAAGTCTTACCTGCAACAAAGGATGTCTTTTCTGTAATTTAGTCATTAACTTTTCAACTAAATTTTTGCTAATTTTTCCGTTTATCCTTAAAACAACTGCTACATTGAATGGTTGTCCAATTGCAAGGCTAAGATATTCTAACTCGTTCAATTCCCTATGCAAAACACTTCACTTGGTTTATTTCAATTGTTGGTTTTTATATTTATTGAAGTAGAAGTGAAAATTGTTAGTAATAAAATATTGATTGATCATTGCTTTTTTATTAATAAATTAATATTAGCTATTAGCTATGGGGTCAATAATTTGAATCTGGCATTTCGAGAACTTGATAACAATGATCTTGCTGATATTAAGGAACTCTCTGATTCAATGGGATTGTTAAATAGTCCAAAAATAGGAGAAACTGCAAGTGCATACATACATAATTCTGAGTGTTTAATTTATGGGGCTTTTCTTGATGATAAGCTTGTTGGGGTAGGCTGTTTAACAGAAAAAACAGAGAAATTTGCTTGGATTGAAAGTATTAGAGTTCATGGAGAATATCAGAAAAGGGGAATTGGAACAGCTCTTTTTAATTTTGGCGAAGAATTAGCTAGAAGCAGAAATTTTGAGAAAATAGGTTTTCAAACAGTAACAGAGAACAAAGGTTCATGTCGAATTGGTGAACTAAATAGATTTCAAAGAGGACATGAAATGGTTACTTTTTATCTTAAACACGAACATTTTCCCAATTTAAGTGAAAAGTATAAAACACCAACTCATATTGATGCTGCTGAAGCAATACTTTTTCTAAATAAGATTTCAAATGGAAGAGATATGTATAGGTTGGAATTATGCACCATTAGAAAAGGAGTACTTTGAATCAAATCCCGACATGAATTTTTACATAGTGAGTGACTCGTTATTATTTGAATATCTTGAAAAAGATTCATACACAAATAAAGTGGCATTTATTAAAGGAATTTTATATGGTTCATCAAAAAACATTAGAGATTTACTGCTAGATTTTATTAAACGAAATGCTAAATGGAATAAGACTTTGTTTTGTTTGTGCCCAGAGGAATTATCACCAAATGTTTTGGAATTAAATTTCAAATATGGCAAAGTTTGGAATGGTGGGAAAAACATAGTAGTAGCTTTTACAAAGAAACTTCATTAATAATCCAAGTTTTCAAAAATCTTTTATGAAAAATTTTACTGGATAATTAGGGTAGAATAACCTTGTATAAGGTAGATAACAGTATTATCAATTGGCTTTTAGAAGATGAAAATCCTCCTGTAAAATATCTCACACTTACAAAACTGTTGGATGAAAAGGAGGATTCCAGTATCATTCAAGAAACTATTCAAAAAATAAATACTTACAAACCTATCGCGGACATCTTTGCTAAACAAAAGGAAAATAGCTATTGGTTTGATAAGAAAAAGAACCAAAATTACAAGAAATATTTGGGAACTTATTGGCAGCTTTTATTTTTATATGAAATGCATGCCCAGAAAAATAAGCGAATAACAAATGCAATAGAACATATTTTTTCAACTGGACAAGCACCTAATGGTGGTTTTTTGGTTTCTGGTACAAATTCCCTTGTTGCAGAATGTCTAACTGCAAACATGCTTCGTGTTTTGATTCATTATGATTATTTAGATGATGATCGCACACATAATGCTTTAGAATTTTTGCTTAATTGGTTTGTTGATAGAAATGGTAAAATACGGTGTCAAACCATTGGGTTGTTGAAAAATTGTTATATGGTAATGCCAAAAATCCTTTTTGCATTGAGCATGATTCCAGAAAAGAAACGAAATCCTCGAGTAACTAAAGGAATTAATTTATGTGTTGAAAGATTACTAGATAACCAAATTTACAAGTATTTGCCTGAAAAAAATAATGAATATCTAAAATACATAAGAGAAAAGAAACTAACCAGTCAACAAAGAAGAGAAGAAAAAAAGAGAATGCTGAAAGAAAATCCAGATATGGCAAAAGTAGCTAAAACTGGATGGACAGAATTTAGTTTTCCACATAGTTATACTTCAGATGCATTGGATGCAATGCGATCGTTAGTCTCAGCAAAAGTTAAGTATTCGAATCAAATGTCTGATGCATTAGAATTAATCAAAAACAATGCAGTTAATGGTGCATGGATTAATAAAATTAAAACTAGATCACCAATGCATACACAAATTGAGGAAGTAAATCAAAAAAGCAAATGGTTGACATTTCATGCATTATCAGTTTTAAAATTCTATGAGAAACTAGAAATTAATGAAAACATTAGCTAAAATAGAAAATAAAATAATGAAGTTAAAATTTCTTCATTACTTTTTCAGCAAAATCCTTGCTATAATCAACAATTTTTTCATCATGTCCATTGAATAAGACCTGGAAATATTCAAAACCCATGTCGATGTAGTATTGGAATCGTTCTATTATTTCCTCTAGCGTTCCTGCCCATACACCAGGACCTCCACTCGAGAAGCGTGCTTTTATTTGTTTCAAAGGTCGACTATATCTTTCAGCTAACTCTTTGAGAAACCCATCAAGCTCTTCCTTGGACTCTGTAACAAAAACAGGTATACCTACAACAAAAAGACTCTTCTTTACATCTGAATAATCTCTACCAATTTCCTTACAATGTTCTTTCAAGGCATCGAGTGCTTGTTGCGTTCTTTCATTAGGCATCAAGTTGCACTAATCAGCATGTTTTGCAACCATTTTAAGAAGCACTTTTTCTCCCATTCCTCCAATCATTACAGGTGGATGTGGTTTCTGAACAGGTTTTGGTGCTGAAAAAGCATCTTGTATCTTGTAATGCTTACCCTCATACGTTACTTTATGTTCTGTCCAGAGTAGTTTTATTATTTCAATTGCTTCTTCCATTTGCTCCTACATACAAGCTAGCTATACTATCTTTATCTATTGCATGAGCAATTGCTTTTCTAACAGCTAATCCAACAGTCATTCCTGGTATAAGAGGACAAGGATCCATGCTTTGCATTGGTGTTCCTCTACTTTCTCTTACGTTGATACCCCAAAATGTGTGTGTAGTTCTTATTTTTGTTTGAATATCATAATTTGAATTACCGGAATATTCTATTTTTTTTGTTTGATTATCTGATATATCGATAAGATCTAGTCTACCTGCTTCAAATTCATTATGTATCTCAGTTTCATCATAGTAAACCATTATTCTTAGATCAGATATACCTCCTGAAAAATCACCAAATCTTTGTGTGAAATCAAGTCTTGGGTCGTTGTTTACTGTTGCGTTAAACCACCATGAATCATTAAAGAGTGTAAGATTTGTATGATCATAATCTAAATAAGCTGATAGTTCAAATGGACCTGTTCCAAATGCTTGTGTGTTAAATTTTGTCCAAGATGAATGAGTCATATTTGGTGTAATGCCATCTGCTAATTGCGTTTGATTCAAATAATGTTCAGGTAAAACACTCATGTCGTTAAATTCTCTCAAATAACTGCAATAAGGATCATTTGTTATTGTAGAAATATTCTCATCAATGAATAAATCAACTGTATGATCATCTATGATCTCTATTTCATCTATCCAATCTTTGGTTATATTAGCCAAATTTTTGTAACTAAATAATGAAAAATAAACATCTCTTGCATCTAGATATTCATTTGGAAATAAACTATCTGGATCAGTTTGCCACTTTATACCATCCCTTACAGTTAGACGAACATGGGTATCATTTATATGGTTCCAATCACTGATGATATGAGGATAAACGTTTAAATCTCTATCATAATAAACTAACCGATCCATTAATGCATCTTTTATATATGTATTTCCAACCTCAACCTCATCCTCATGTCTTAAAGGATTAAGATTTAACCACATCCAATCTGTGAGTACTACCTCTGAGGTACTTGCTTGACCTAAATGTGATCCTGACCAACTCATTTTTCCTAAGGATTTCAATAAACCTTCAGTAGCATTATAACCATTTAAATTAGACCACATTGATTCAAAATGTAACGCATAAAATCCAGGAATGTATGATAATATCTCATTCATAAAATACTCTTGCCATTCCCAATAGTGATTTATTCTAGCCGTGGAGTTAGGAGGCATCATTAACCTTCCTTGTTCAAGATACCATTGGTTAAGTCCTGTACCATAGGTACTATTGTAATCCATTGATGTATCATAACCAAAATAAGCACTTAATGAGCCATTTTCAGCGAATAAATGGGACCAATCAGGATCAAATAAAATCCCTGCATATAAACCAACAAAAAACATATCATATTCATTTCTATTCAATAATTGATCTGTCACATAAGTCCAATCTGAGGAATTTAAGTTAACACCTATACCAATTGCTTCCAAATCTTCTTGTACTTCTAAACAAATGTTCTCTCTAAAATTAGTGGATAGTTGATTGGTTAACATATCCAATGTAAATAGCGGACTAGTTAATGCTGAAGGATAATATGCTTTTATTTCAACAAGTTCAGGATTATATAGTTCTGGAATTTCAGTTGTATAATTACTCAGCAAATTAATGTTTGTTATTAGGATAATCATAAAGCAAGCATAAATTAACCAACTATTCTTGTTCTTTACCAATGATTTAGTACCCACCCTTAATCTAAGAAATTTTTTTTTTAAATTAAATACAAACTGGTCTTTCGTTCCGAGACATTATTATTTCTACTTAATTTATTATTAATTTAAATTTTTCCCGCTGATTTTTATACCCTTTACATAATTTCTTATTTCTGGTTTATTGCACATGTTTAAATAGTGTGAGAGTTAATTCTTATTTATATGAGAATCAAGTCTATTATCTATGTAAAACGAGGGATATATTATAAACGAATACATAATTGAAACAAAGAATCTTAGTAAAAGATTTGGGGAAAAAACGGTTCTGAAAGATGTTGATTTACAAGTTACAAAAGGGAGCATTTATGCTTTATTGGGACCAAATGGAGCAGGTAAAACAACTACAATTAGAATTTTAACAGGGATTCTTAAACCTGCAACTGGCAAAGTAGTTGTTCAAGGAGTTCTAGTTACGAAGAATCCTGAAGAGATCAGATCCAAAATTGGCGTTCTATCTCAATTTACTGCTGGTTATAAGGACTTCTCAACCAAAGATAATATTCTGTTGTTTACATCCATAATCGGTGTGAATAAGGAAAATGCTCATAATAAAATGGTCGATCTCCTTACAAAACTTGATATGTTAGATAAATTAGATCTCGAATTCAACAAGCTTTCTGGTGGAGAAAAACGAGCCATTGGTTTGATTAGAACAATTATCTCGAGTAAAGAATTAGTTATTCTTGATGAACCAACAACTGGTTTGGATATCGCTCGAGCGAAAAAAGTGAGAGATATTCTAAGAGACCTAGTTGTAAAGGAGAATAAAACAATTCTTATGTCTAGTCACATAACTTCAGATCTTGAGGATCTAGCAACACATGCTGGTATACTAAAAGAAGGTAAGCTCATTTTTCAAGGTACAAAGCAAGAGGTCATTGAGACATTTGCTCCAGGAGATTCTTTTGAAAACGCCATTATTTATGCCTTTGAAAATGGCTATCAAAAAGAACAACATAACGCACATGAGAGAAATGAATTGGAGGAAAATTAATCATGACCGAAAACGATAGTTCAAATCAATTTCTGGCAATACTAAAGAAAGACATCAAACTAGTTTTTACTAAAAAGAACCTAATCTTCATGTTCATTATTCCATTTACCATCATAGCTGTACTTACTGCTTTACCAATGATGTTTAATGACAGTTATACATTTGAAATGACTATAAGCATTCGTTCTGCAGATATTGGTTCTGCAGAATTGCATGTTAATGGAACGTCTTACAATATTAATTTGGGTCAAGAAGCTATCAATAAGATGTCTGCGCTTTTTAGAAATAATCCTGAAGTTATAATAAAACTCACAACTTCCAGAGATGGAGCACTTAATAGCTCATATGGATTTTATTTTCCAAGTAATTTTTTAGATACTACTTTTGATGGACAATCTAGCTATGAATTTCGAACCGTTTCTGATTCAGGAACAAGAGCAGGTATGTATTTTGCACAAGCAATGACCATGATTGACGAAACAATTGAAGATAGAATGCTTTTCTTAAACAATGTTTCTGATATGCCAGATGTTGAACCCGACCAATATATTCCTCCTCCTGTAGAGCAAGAGGGTTGGAGTAGTGATACACTTTCACTTGCTGTACCTTTTGGTTATGCTATCTTGCTCTTTGTTTCAATGTCTATAAGCATGGGAAAGAATTTTGGTTTTGGAAAAGAGCGTGAAGACGGTACACTAGAGACTATGCTTACAATAACAAGAAAGAGGTCTCATATTGTACTATCAAAAATACTCGTTGGCGTAATGGGAGCATTCTTATCGATAACTGCTTACTTTGCAGGTTCACTTATTGGTGGGTTACCAGCATTACTTGGCGATGATATTATTGATGATTTCTCATTGATTCTTTCATTAAACGCAATTTTATCAGGTAATGGAATACTCCTATTGTTAAGTATTGTATTTTGTCTTAGTTTAGCAATAACCATGTTGATCGTTTTTGAAACTACTCTGAAGAAACCATTAGCAGATACTATTGGTATTCCAGTAGTGATATTACTTGGAATGCTATTTTTCTTTCCAATAGTCATCAATCCTCAATCTACACTTTTCATAACTTACATCAATCCATTTCATTGGATATATCATCCAATTATGGCATTGATAGATGGATCTTTTGGGTGGATTGATGGATTATTCCTAGCATTATTTATTGGTTTATTTGCATTACTAATTGTAATTGCTACAAAAGCTATTGAAAGAGAAAAAGTAATCTACTCATAAAGAGGTTCTTCATTGCAATATCGTCAATTAGGTAAAACTGGAATAAAGGTATCCGCATTAGGTTTTGGTGTTCTTCGCATACCAAAAAAGAGTCCTAGCGATAAAACATTTGATATTGAGAGAGGTGTAGAGATGGTTCGACAAGCCAACGATGGTGGAGTGAATTTCATTGATACTGCTTATAATTATATGAACGGGAAAAGTGAATTAATCGTTGGGAAAGCACTAAAAGAAGGCTATCGGAACAAAGTAACTCTCATGACTAAATGTCCTATTTGGGCTGTTAATAGCGCTGAGGAATTTCACCAAAGACTAGATGAACAACTAGAAAGACTGGATGTTGATTTTGTTGATATCTACCTTTTCCATAATATAAGCAAGGGTAGATTTGAAGAGAAAATAGTAAAACTCAAACTAATTGATGAAATGAAGAAAGCTAAAAAAATGAGAAAGATAAAACACATTGGCTTTTCATCTCATGATAAACCTAAGAACATCAAGAAGTACATAGATACTGGTGTTTTTGAGGTCGTGCTTGTTCAGTATAATCTCTTAGATAGAGATAACCAAAAAATCATCCATTATGCTAATGAAAATGGTTTAGGTATAGCAATCATGGGACCTGTTGGGGGAGGTAGATTAGCTATGGAACCAGTCAAAGAAATGGAAAAATGGCTGACTAAAGGGAGAAAAGATTTCGCAGATCTGGCTCTAAAGTTTGTTCTATCAAATCCCAATATTTCTGTTGTTTTATCTGGTATGAGTTCTGAGAAAAACATAGAAGAAAATATTGCTCTTGCCTCTAGAAAGAATTTTAATCTTACAGATGATGAGTTAAAACGTATAGACTTAGTTTCCAAAAAATTCCAAGAAATTTATGATATCGATTGCACACAATGCGGATATTGTATGCCATGTCCTAACGATGTAAATATTAAAGCAATTCTTAAACAGCTTATGGTTTCAAGAGATCCATTAAAGCTTCATCTTGCTCGAGCTAAATATCGTGGAATTGGTTTAACAAAATCTCAACCAGGTCAAAAATCACCTGCTTGTACGGAATATGAGGAATGTTTGGAGAAGTGCCCACAAGAAATACCAATCATTGAGCGTATAAAAGAAGCTCATGCAATTCTTTCAGAACAGAAATCATAATAGAAAGAAAGAGTTTATTTTTTCTTCTTATAAAGTCGTTCAAGTGTTTTCTCGACATTGTAACCAGCATAGTAATGAGCATGTGGTTTTTTACGTTCTGGATGTTCTCTATCTTTCTTGATATATTTTTGAGCAAGTTCCTTGTGTTCTTTGCGATATGCTAGAGAACTTTCCTCACTCAGATTAAATGTGCCCATCATCAATTCCCCTAAAGTGTAATATCTCTTATCGACTTCTAGATCATCTAAATTACTGTAGTAAGTTCTAATAAGGAATTGAAGAGCATTTAACATCATGATGTTGTTTGTTTTTGCTAATTCAGTGTACAATTCACACAATTCTTCTTTTTCTTCAGGTAATTGTTCTTGAAATCGCTCCCAATTGAATGTCTCTTTTAATCTTTTATTTATGTCTGATTCAAGTTGTTTATAGTACCTTGTTTTGCTTCCGGGTTTTGTTGTTTCCTCAATAAGACCATATTTTAGCAATTGTGTTATGTGATGATGAACAGTTGATTTGCTTTTGTTCACTAATTCACTAATTTTATCTAGAGTCATTTCTCTATAAACTACTATTAGTAGTAAAATGCTAAAACGAGTTTCATTGCTAATTGCTTTTATGATATTCTTTGTTTGTTCGTGAACTTCCTTTTCTAATTTCTTAATAGACATTGTATTCATTTCATTTATACAATCATCATTTATAAAAATATACGAAATTTTGATAATTCTTATAATATTCTAAAATTAGCAGTTTTTTCGAAGAATTTAAATATTCGAAAAACAATAGATAAATAGAATATTAAAGAACCTTCCACGTTATTGGAATAATAGATTGGGATGAAGATGGTTAAGATCAAAAAGGCAAAACCTCGAAAAGATAAAAAGCAACTCAGCAGGAAGAAGGCTAAGGAGCTAGAGAAATCAGGTATATTGTTAGGATTATATTATGTCGATGGAATGATCTAACATAATCCTACGTAAATCTATTTTTGAATTATAAGATATTTTTGTCAATTAGTTTCATTCAAAGCAAATAAGACCCAACGAAATAACCATATAAGCAAATTACTGTCTCAATGATGGTTTTAGTATAATTGATGTGGCAATTATGAGTAATTTTAAGGAAACATTAAACCAACTCAAACCGGAAAAAATCATCGATAAAGCTTTAAAACTTGGAGCTTCATACGCTGACGTTCGGTATCAGCACTTTAGCAACGAAGAAATACGAGTAGAAAATAAATCTCTTGAAGAGTATAAATCTCTCGATTTTGGTGGTTTGGGAATACGTGTGGTAGTCAATGGTGCAGTAGGATTTGCATCGACAAGTGATTTTTCTATGGATAGTGTTAACAATTCTATTAATGCTGCATTAAAATTGGCAAAATCATTTGAAAGTGAGAAAGGAAATTTTGCAGAGACTAAAACAATCAAGTTTGATGAAAAAGTGTCAGTTAAAACTGATCCAATAAGTGTCTCTCCAAAAGAAAAAGTTGAATTATTAATGGAAACCAATAAGGCAGCCTGGATTAGTGACCAGATAAAAAATGTCATTACAATTATGGGCTCCTCTGTAGATAATAGATTTTTTATATCATCTCAGGGAACTCAAACTCTGGTTCAGGTAACAACTATTGGTTTGATTCAAATTGCTGTAGCAGTTGAAAATGGCAAAATGGATACAACATATCATGGGCATGGCGCATGTAGCGGTTATGAATTTACAAAGAAATATGATTGGAATGATTTCTCAGTTGATCTTTCTGAATTAGCACTTCGTTCTGTTAAAGCTTCTTCCCCACCTCCAGGTACATATCCAGTTGTTGTTGACCCACGATTAGTTGGAATACTAGTTCACGAAGCGTTTGGCCATGCTGCAGAAGCTGATTTAGTTTTCACTGGAACATCTACACTCAAGGATCGACTTGGTGAAGAACTAGCTAATGAACAAGTTTCTATTATTGATGAAGGCACTTCTAAAGGTGGCTACTATATCCCTGTTGATGATGAAGGAACTCCAAAAGGAAAAACGGTAATTATGGATAAAGGAGTTCTAAAAGCATATATTCATGATCGAAATTCTGCTAATGTCTTAGCAGTTTCACCTACAGGCAATTCAAGAGCACAGGATTTTGAAAATCAACCACTTGTTCGTATGACAAATACTTACATCGATAATGGTGATTACAAATTTAATGAATTACTTGAAGGTATCAAAGAAGGTGTTTACATCAAGAATAAGGGTTCGGGTGGTGGTCAAGTAGAAGTAGGCATGGGAACTTTCACATTTAATGGTGGTGAAAGCTTCATGATTCGAAATGGTGAGCTTGCTGAACCTGTTAGAGGTGTTATTATTAGTGGAGCTATACTTGACACTTTGAAAACCGTTGATGCTGTTGGTAATGATTTAGAGATTTCTACAAGCTATTTTGGTGGTTGTGGGAAGGGGGGACAAGCAGCAAAAGTTGGTTTTGGTGGTCCCCACATTAGGGTTCAAGAAATGACTGTTGGAGGAAGATAGAACAATGGATTTAGGTCAACTAGCAGTTAAGAAAGCAATGAAATTGGGTGCAGATGAAGCTGAAGTTTACATCTTGAGAAAGAAAATAACTGATGTAATGTTTGCTTCTGAAATTGAGAGTTTCAAAACTGTTGATTCTCGGGGTTTAGGTATTAGAGTTGCCAAAGGAAAGCAAATTGGTCTTCATGCAACTTCAATTCTAACTGAAGCTGAAGTAGGAAGAGCTGTTGAAAAAGCTGTTAAGATAGCAGAAGTAACTCCTGAGGATCCTAATTGAATAGCCTTAATGATAAATTTGGCAAAACATCTGTAAAGGGCAATTATGATGATTCTCTCAAGAATTTGGACTATGATAAAATCATAGACAAAGTTATTGGTGGAATCAATAGGGCAACTGAAAATGGTAGAAAAGTGAAGGTAACTCGTGGAGCCTTAACTATTAATGATAGTGAAGTTTCTGTTACCAACAATTACAATGATACACAAACCTACTACGGTTCTTATATCACTACTTACATGATGACTAAAGCTGTTGAAGGCGGTGAAAGTACTGGTGCAGAATCATTGCAAGTTCGTTATTGGAAGGATCTAAATTATGATAAGGTTGCAGATTATGCAGCAGAACAAGCACTAATGTATGTAAAAGCAAAACCGATAGGTAGTGTTAAACTTCCCGTGATTATGCGAAACAAATTTGGCGCATTCTTATTTGGTTTCATGTTAGGTAGTAACATTAACTCAGAGAATATCCAGAAAGGTAGATCAACATTCGCTGCTAAATTAAACACACAGATTGCTGATGAAAGAATAACAGTAATTGATGATGGAACTATGCCCAATGGTGTACGAACTCGAGCATTTGACAGCGAAGGTCATCCAACTCAAAAAACAACTATCTTAGAGAAAGGTGTTCTCAAGAATTTCATCTATGATAGCTACCGTGCTAAAAAGGAAAATTTGAAATCAAGTGGAAATGCACGAAGGAATTTCAACACTTTACCAGTCCCCTCAACAAACAATTTCATCTTTAAACCAGGAACTACAAGCTTGGAAGATATGATAAAAGACACTAAGAAAGGACTCTTCATTGAAAGAACAATTGGTGAATGGCTTTCACGACCATCTAGTGGTGAAATGAATGCTACTGTTACACATGGATATCTTATTGAAAATGGTGAGCTTACTAAACCAGTAAAAAATGTGATTATCGCTGGCAATTTCTTTGAGATTATTAAGGATAAAATCGATACTATTGGTTCTGATCTATCCAATAATGGTCATATGTATAGTCCTGCAATAAAAATCTCTGAAATGACAATTGCTGGAAAATAATTGATTTATTCCCATCTTGGGAATATCTTCTTTTTCTTGTAAAACTTTAAATTCAATACTCACCGTTTGAATTATAATTGTAAATTAATAGCTTGAAATGTCGATCAATGTAGGGTTTATCATGGTTAAAGCTTATGAACCAACAATAACTGATTTGATTACTTTAGGATATGCTTATGGAGCAAAAATCTCACCAAACGGAGATAAAGTGGCTTATTTATCATTAAAGACAGATTGGAATAAGAATTCATATGAAAAGAACTGTTTTATACATGATGTTAAAGCTAATAAAACATACCAATTAACAAGATCTGGTTCTGTTATACAAGCTGAATGGCTGAATAATGATTCTATCGCTATTCTAAAGCAAGGTGATAATGCAAATAAGGGTGGTAATCAAATCTATGTTTTTGATAACTTAGTAGGAGAACCTTGGAAAGTAACGGAACATGAAAATGGCGTACGAAATTTTAAACCATTTGGAAAAGGTTTACTTTTCTTAGCTAAGGATCCTAAAAGACAAGAGAAAAAGGATCGAAAGAATAAATTCGGCACATATATTCACTTTGAACATGAAAAAAGTGCTAGTGCATTATATTATGTTAATTTAGAAAAGATGGTTGCTTATCAAAATGAGTTGAAAACTAAAACAGAAGATGATTCAAAGAAATTAATAAAACCAATTATTGAATTCTCCAAATTGTTAGAGGAACCATTATCAATAGTACGTTTTATCCCTTCAAAACAAAATGATTCAATATACCTTATTTGTAAAATTCGAGATGATCTGGTATACTATCTAGAGACTTTTAATTATTGTATTAAAACTAATCCAGATGAAGCATTAGAAGCTTACATAGCACTGAAAAAAGAAAAGAAAGACAAGGATAAAGAAACTAAAGAAGACGAGGAAAAGGAAGAAGTGAAAGAAGAAGATAAAGATGTAAGCTATCTTGGAGAAATCCAAAAGCTTGCTTTTCCTAAGGGAGCCTATATTGTTGATACTTCTCCAGATGGAGATAAATTACTAATTGCTAAAAAAGAAAGAGATGATATGTTTTATACTCAAGTGGATTATTGGATTCTTGACATAGTAAAGTGGAAAGAACTTCTTGAATCTGAGGAAATTATAGAGAAATTCGTGAAAATTACAGGTGATTTAGACCGTATTCCATTTGGTGGTGTTTGGATACATGATGGTATTGTTATTGCTTATGCTTATGGAACAAAAACAGTAATTGCTAAGGTTACAGAAAGTGGTAAAATTACTCCTCTTGATCTAGAAGGATACATTCAAAGATTATACAATGGATTTGATATTTCTCAAAACGGTTATCTTAGTTTCTTTGGGAAGACAGCAGAGAAATTATCTGAGCTATATATATCAAGAAAATCCATCAAATCAAGTAATTTAGAACTCAAGCAGGTTACAAATTACTCAGAAGATGTTAAAACATGGAATTTTGGTACAATCGAAACAATACGTTGGAAAAGTAAAGATGGAACAGAAATAGAAGGAGTACTAAGAAAACCATTAAATTTCAATCCTAAGAAGAAATATCCATTAGCTTTTATTATTCATGGCGGACCACAAGCATTTGATCCTGAAAGTCTATTAGAACATTCAGATATCCTTTATCATCCTTCTGTTCAATTGGTAAATAAAGAGATTCTTACTTTAAAAGTGAATTATCGAGGATCTATTGGAAGAGGGCAAGCATTTCTGGAATTAAATAAGGATAACCTTGGTATTGGTGATTTGTGGGATGTAGAAAGTGCAATAGATTATCTCGATAAAGAAGGTTTTATTGATACTACCAAAATTGGCTGCATGGGTTGGAGCCAAGGCGGATACATTTCAGCTTTTGTTGGTCTTCATTCCAATCGCTTTATGGCAGTTTCAGTTGGAGCTGGTATTTCAGATTGGTACACTTATCATATTAGTAATGATATTCCTCATTTTACCACCCATTATTTGTCTGGCTCACCTTTCCGTGATAGAGAGCTCTATGAGAAAACAGCACCCATTAGTAAAATCAAAGAAGCGAAAACACCTATGCTTATACAACATGGTGAAATTGACATGAGAGTACCATTATCAAATGCTAAAGAACTCTATCGGGGGTTAAAAGAAATGAATGTTCATGTTGAACTTTTCATCTATCCTGGAATGGGGCATCCTATAACTAAGCCTCGAGAAAACAGAGCGATTATGTATCAAAATCTCAATTGGTTTTCACATTACTTGATAGGTGAAGAACTTGACCTTTTGAAAGAGAAGAAGGAAGAAGAAGAATCCAAATAAGGTGTGAAAGCAGCTTCTCGTTTTTATTTAGGTTGTAAAGCACCCGTATTTTAAAGTCATAAAAATGGCAATAACTTGGTGTTACATATGGAAGTAAATAAGACAAGCACAATAAATTTCTCAGAAGTATACAATCTTGGTAATCTAGTAAATTATCAAGAAGGTTCAGTCATAAGCAGACAGCTAATTAAAAGGAAGGAAGGCACTGTCACAGTTTTTGCTTTTGCTGAAGGTGAAGGATTGAGCGAACATACTGCTCCATTTGATGCTCTAGTTCACATCCTTGATGGTGAAGCTAAAATTACTATTGATAAAACTGATTATCATATGAAAAACGATGAAATCATTATTATGCCAGCAGATATTCCTCATGCACTATATGCTGAAAAGCAATTCAAAATGCTATTGATAATGATTAAAACAAGTTAAGATTATGACTCTATTTTACTAAAGATTTTTCAAATAGAATATCTTATTTTAAATGGCGAAGTTATAATGGATATTAATGTCAAACTGAAACCACAATCTGAAAGAGGATCATTACCTAGTGATGATAATCAATTGGGTTTTGGTCGCATATTTACTGATCATATGTTTGTTGTGGATTATCACGAAGGTAAGTGGAAAAATGCTCGAATTATGCCTTTTGGACCATTTAGTCTTTCTCCTGCATCGTTAGTATTGCATTATGGGCAAGAGATTTTTGAAGGGATGAAAGCTTTTAGACAAGAAAATAAAAAAGATGTTTCATTCTTTAGACCAGAAAAGAATGCTAAAAGAATGGTTGATTCTGCTATTAGATTGGATATGGAACCATTTCCTGAAGAGCATTTTCTTACAGGGTTAAATAAACTGGTCAATATCGAGAGAGATTGGGTACCAAATTCACATGGTACATCGCTTTATTTGAGACCTACTTTGATTGCAACTGAGAGTGTTTTAGGTCTTAAGAGCTCTAGCGATTATAGATTCTATATTATCCTTAGTCCAGTTGGTCCTTATTTCTCTGAAGGATTTAAACCTATCAAAATTTATGTAGAACCCAGTTATGTCAGAGCTGTTCATGGAGGAATTGGTGAAGCTAAAACAGGTGGCAATTATGCTGCTAGTTTACTTGCACTTAAGAAAGCGAGAGCTTCTGGCTGTAGTCAAGTATTGTGGTTAGATGCAAAAGAGCACAAATATATCGAAGAAGTTGGTACAATGAACCAATTCTTTGTTATGGATGATATCATCTATACTGCACCAACTGATGGTACTGTTTTGAAGGGAGTTACTCGAGAAAGTGTGTTACAATTAGCTAAAGATCAGGGTTATAAAGTAAAGGAAGAATATTTGGCCATTGATCAAGTGATTGATGGAATAAAAAACGGAGCACTTTCAGAAGCTTTTGGTGCTGGAACTGCTGCTTCAATAGCTCCTGTTGGTGAATTGCGGTATAAAGAAAAAGTCTATCAGATAAACAACAATAGAGTTGGACCTATTAGTGAGAAGCTTTATGAGCTTTTAACCGGAATTCAATATGGACGCATAAAAGATGAATATGGTTGGAATGTTTTAGTAAAGGATGACTGACAATCTCAGCATTATTCAACCATTTTTCAATATTTTTTATTTAACTAAATTATTTTAAATGGTAGAGAGATTGTTCTAATACCTATTGGCGGATAGATAGGCAAGGGATGAAATGGAATTGTTAAATGTTATTAGATTTAGAGATACGAGGTTTAGAATTCTCTTAGTTGTTTTCACATTAATGCTTTTAATTCCAATTACAATAACGAATAGTTTTAATTTTAGGGATTATGGTTTAAACACGATTGAAAGCTCATTATCTGAATCTCTTGATCAAAAATCTGAAGAGATTAAGCAATCTGCACTACATAATTCTAATGACATTTACAACTATTCTGAAATCGACATTTGGAACGACAATCCTTTTGTAGAAGTGCGATCAATTGAAGTAGAAGATGATTGGATATTCTTAACAGATGTATCAGGATTCATTAGTATAAATATTAGTAATAAAAGTGAGCCAATAATAAGTTCTAAGACCGAACACTTAGAGGTAAACAGACTAGAAAAAGTAGAAATTGATAATAATTTGGCTTATTTAGGATTTATAATCGAAAATTCTTTCAAATGGGAAATACAAAAAATAGAGATTTATAATATTAGTAATCCTGAAAATCCAATTTATTTAACTAGCTTTTTTTATTATAATATTATAGATTTCTTTGTAAACTCAAGCTATATGTTCATTTTATCTGAATATGATGGCCTATTAATATTTGATTTCAGTGATCCATTTAATTATCATTTAGTTGGTCAGTATGAAAATATAATTTATGGGGAGAATATGCAAATTGTTGAAGATTATATCTATATTTTAAATAGATACAATGATATTACAATCATTGACATATCTAATCTTGTAAATCCAATTAAGATTCATGAAATGGTGTATTTGGAAAGCGTAGAGTCATTTTTTGTTCATAAAACTATTCTATATTTAACTGATTGGCAGAATCTCACTATATACGATATAAGTAATCCTAATAATCCATCATTTAGAAGCAAAATAGATCAGCAAACATATGGTGGGCAAATTAAAGGGTATAATGATGGCTATCTCTATTTAACATCAAAATATAATTCTAATATTTATATCATTGATGTTAGTAATCCATACATTCCTACCTATGTTGATTGCTTTAGTTCAAACGATCATAATATAGAGGGATTCTGGGATATCGATTTTTCCAATAATACTGTTGCTTTTGCATGTGGGAGAGATGGATTTCTTTTAGGGAATATAACGAATGATTATAATTTTATAGAAATAAGCAGAACAAATACAGAATATTTTAAAAGTGCATTATTCTATGAAAATTGTCTAATTGTTTCTGGAAATGATAAATTATCTGTTCTAAATGTATCTGATTATTATAATCTGAGTGTCATTACTGAATATCGACTTCAAGACACTTTTGTAGATTTTTGTGTTGAATACGATAGAGGTTATGTTTTAACTTCTTCGAATATCCAAATCTTGAATCTAACAGATATTTATAACATAACAAAAATAGGAGAATTAAGTATACCGCATTATACGATGTGCTTGACTGTAAACAATAGTATTATTTATACAGGCTATACTGACATGTACGTTTTTAATGCAACAAATGCTACTAATGTTTTACAAATATATAAGACTAATTTTAATATTTACAATATTAAATCAATTGTAATTTATGATAACTATATAATTGCTGCTTGGGAGTATTATGGTTACTATATTTTTAATAAAACAGATTTACAATCAATAGAGCTTATTTCTATTTTCAATCTAGAAAGGTATGTTACAGAGTTTGTGATTTCAAATGGAATCTTATATACTATTGAAAACCGTTGGAGAATTTATACATATAATATTAGTGATATCTTGAATTTTGAATTGATCTCCTACAATCAACAATATGATTATGAAGATTTTAGAGATCTTATGATTATTAATGGTTCAATATACTTTGTTTCAATTGACAATTACGTCAGATTTGGGGTTGTAGATAATAGTAACCCACCAAATCTTCAACTAGAAATCTTATTTTGGAAAGAGATGAATTACAACTACTATAGTATCGATAAATATAACTTCGCTGTTGATAATGGAACAGTTTTTCTGCCATTGCTTGACAATGGTTTAGCTATTCTTGGTGAGGATCATGATTCAGATCAAATAGCTACTTACCAGGAGACTACAAAATACTTAACTGACCCACATAACATTGATTCAGATTCTGATTTGATGAGTGATTATTTTGAAATTACTTACAATCTTGACCCATTGAATAGTTCTGATGCAAATTTGGATTTTGATTTAGATACAATATCTAATCTAGAAGAATACAACTACAATCTTAATCCAATAAGCTCTGATTCAGATAGAGATACATTACCAGATAACCTAGAACTTAACAATTACAATACTGATCCTAGTACTATAGATACAGATGATGATTATCTAGTAGATCCCTATGAATTGTTTATTTCATTAACTAGTCCTATTCTTAATGATACTGATTCTGATCAATTATTGGATTATCGCGAAATATTTTACTATAGTACAGATCCTTTAGATGTAGATACCGATGATGATTTGATGGATGATTATTTCGAAGTAATTTATCAACTAGATCCCTTAGATCCTACAGATGCTAACGAAGATCTAGATTTAGATGGATTAACAAATTACGAAGAATACTTACTTGGTACTGCTCCTAATAGAAGTGATTCGGATTATGATGGTTATTCCGATTATGAGGAAGTTCAAGAAGGTACTGATCCTACTGATTCTGATGATCATCCTGATTATACTAAAACACCACTAACAACTAACATATCAATTCCTACTCTAATTGCTGCAACAATTGGTTTAATTTTTGCTTGGATTTTAATTTATGCTGGAAAGAAAAGGAGGAGATTAAAATGTTAAGAAAGAAAGAAAGCAGTTCTATTTGTTATTTGCTTATTGCTTTCATTATTGTTTCGATGACATTTAGTTATACATTTGGATTTTTCTTCGATAATCAAATTGAAGAACCAATTAGTACCAATCTAGATAACAACAAAAATTCACCTTTCGAGACTAATCAAGAATACTGGAGTAATTGTATTGATTTGGGAAGATGGGATGAAATGTATGGAAGAATTGTTGATTTTGAAATCGTCGAAAGTAAAATGAAAATATTAGCCTATATAGCAGTTGAAGAGGGTTTTATCATTGTAGATGTCTCAAAACCATCCAAATCTAAGATTATTGGAGAATTTCTTGATGGTAATGTAACCACTTGTCTTGTTGTTGATGATGAATATGTATACATATCTGGCAATGATTTTGGTTTTAGGGTTTTTGATACTACAAAACCATCTAAACCGGAATTAATTCTTCAAGACATTACTATGGATGACTTCACAATCATGATAGTTGACAATGGTTTTATGTATGCTGCATCTCTTTATGATGACCATGTCTTCATATTGGATGTATCTAATCCCGAAAAAACAGAAATTATTGCACAATATGAAACAAGAATTTTATATTACATTAGTAATATGATTTTGAAGGATTCCACGCTCTATCTTACAGAGTACTACGGATGTGAAGTAGTAAATATTGAATATGCTACTTATCCACAGTTTGTTACTTATCTTTCTTTGTATGGTGGGGAAACAGGAGCAGTTATTGAAGACTTATTAATATGCTTTGATTCTCATAAAGGAGTTTCTTTCTATGATATCTCAAATTCATCAGAGCTTATTATGGTGAACTATTTCACAGACAAGACATATCATGTAAATAAAATTATGATTCAAAACGAACTTGCTTTTCTTCTATGTTCTAATGGAATTATTGTAATTGATTTTTCCGATGTCAATAATTTAACACGAGTTTTAGACTTTTATTATCCGAATAATGCATACATTGGAATGATGAAAAATGACAGATTATATATCTCAGAAAATGGTGCAAATTTACGTATACTCTATTTTGATGATGAAAATATGGAAATTTATCTTGCAGGTCAATTCTTTTGTGGGAGTGATATCAATAGTATATATGTACATGATGATTTAGCAATAATGATTATTGATGCAGGTTTTGTTCTAATCGATGTATCTAATCCATTAAAACCAAAAACAAAAAGTGCATATTGTTCTGGTTTAAGTTTTTATGTGGATGTGTATATAGAGGGCAACTATGCATATTTTTTAAGTTGGTATCAGAATTTAATGGATATTTTTGATATTTCTGATCCAGATCATCCAACAAAAGTAGCTGTAATACCATATGAACTCCAAGGTCCAATTTATTGTTTAGCAGTTCACATTAAAAACTCAAAAGCTCATATACTCATTACTTACCATAATATTACAGATTATTATATACAGACAGCTATTCTTGTTTATGATTGTTCAAACCTTGATAATATTACCCTTGAAAAGGACTATTACTTAGAATTATTTTCTTATAGTTTTAATTTTCAGAATGATAACTATTTTGTAATTACTGGAGATGGATTGCATATATTTAGTGAAAGTGATAACAATTTAACTCAAACGAGCAATTATTCAATATCAGAAATTAGGGATACTAGTATAACTAACAACAATATTTTCATTTTAACAGGTTATCAAGATTTAACTATTTTAGACATTTCAAATTTAACTAATCCTACCTTTGTAAATGACTTTGATGCAGAAGCAGAAGGAATAGATTGTCAAGAAGCATATAATATTTTCTATGAGAATAATCACATTTACATAAACTATGGTGATGATGGTGTTTTGATAATCAATATTCATAATCTCGAGAATCTAGGTTCTGTTGGTCTTTATCGACCAGTTAAGAAATTTGACCCCACCTCTGGATTAGCTTCTGAATACTGCCTTTTATCTGATGTTTATGTTCAAAAGAATATAGCTTATGTTACTTCTTATCAAGATGGGTTGTTTATAATGCATTTAGAACCATTACCCGTTGATTTACCACTCTCAGTAAGTTATACTAATCTTGTAATAATTTTGGGCATTATAGGCGTTACAATATTGATTTCCGGTTTTATTCTTCGTAGTATTAAATTAATAAAACAGTAAAAGTCTGCTTGATTTCTTCTAAGAGAAATTTTTTTTTCCTATTAAATAAATCAAAGAGATTATATTTCGTATTAAATCATAGAATTTGATTATTATGGCATCTTTAAAATTACAAAAATAGGTTTAGGAACAATGTTGGCGCGTTCAGAGAAGGCTAAATAAGGTTTGATAAAAGGAATTCTGATAGGGTTTAGATTTCTTGACACAGCACAACTTTACTTCAATGAAAAAACTGTTGGAGAAGCGATTTTTAAGGCCTCCCTTTATCTCACCATCCGATTGGTGATAAAATGAGTGTGATATGACCACTCATCCTTTTTTATCCTGCAACTACTTTCTTACTATTTGCTTTTTGTATAGCCTCAATTGCTTCCATTGAACGTAGTACTAGTCTAGCATCTTTTTTCTCTTTGACTATCTTTTGTAAATCCTTTAATGCTTTTTTATCACCGATTTTACCTAGTGATGTTACAGCGTGATATTTGATGAAACGATCTTCTTCCTTTTTGAGGATACTTAATAGGATTTTAAGTGCACTGGGATCGCCAATTAATCCTAAAGCCTTAGCAGCTTCAGATCGAACTAATGGATCATCTTGCCTTTTTAGTAATTCCAAAAGTGGAGGAACAGTATGTGTATCACCTAGTTGTCCAAGTGCAATCACTGCTTGATATCGAACACTTTCGTTTTCATCATTGAGTGTTTCTATTAGAACATCAGTTGCTTTCCTATGCCCTATTTTTCCTAATGATTTACAAACACCTTCTTTTACTAGCCTATGTGAGTTTTTCATTAGAAGTGAAATCAAGAAATCTATTATCTCCATTTTTTCTAATGAAGATAAAACTTCGATAGCTCGACTTCTTGTATTTAAGTTTTTACTCTCCAGTTCACCGACTAGTTTTTCAGCTTCTTGTATACTCAGCAAATTTTCTCAACTCAAGAGACCTGTTTTCGATGGCCAATAGAAGTGACCTGTGTAAGATATTTATATGCACAACACCTTACAGCTTTTAAGCTTTGAGCTTCTCATTTATTTAATTTTCGTCGGACTTTTCGGAACTTATTTATTCGAAAAATGAGTTAAAACTCACATGTAAGGGTGAATTAAGGTAATATTTTCTGAAGTTGATTGATTTGGTTGAGCATCAAAAACCCGAAAATCTGATCACTAGACTAGAGCAAACCAAATCAATTAAAAAAGCTAATAACCTTATTGAGTCAGTAACGAATATTGTTGGTTTATTTAAAAATGAAATCGATTTAAGAAATTTCATTGAATATCTTAAAGATGAATCCTTTTCTCATAATCAAGACATAATCTCAAAGGAATGGGGAGACGTCCAAACACCAAACCAATTAGTTAACCAGATATATGATATCTTAATCGATATTGATTTTAATCCTTACATACTTATTGAAGCAACATTTGGGTTAGGTCATTTCATACAATGTATACCTGAAGAATTCACAAATCTTAAGCAAGTTTATGGGGTAGAAATCCAACAAAAACACATTTTTCATTATGTTGCATCGCAAATAACACAAGCTGGTAGTAAAGAAATTAGCCAAAATAATCAATATACGATAAGAATTTTTCAAGATGATATTTTCCATCATCAATTCGCAAAAAATATCTTTTTAGATACAAAAGCAAATATCCTTCTCATTGGGAATCCTCCTTGGGTTACACTTTCTGAATTATCTTCATTAAACTCAAGTAATTTACCAACGAAATCAAACATTAAGGGGTTTAGCGGTATTGAAGCAATTACTGGTCGAAGTAATTTTGATATCGCAGAATCAATCATAACCAGATTGCTACATCTTTTTTCAGATCATCAAGGTAAATTAGCTTTTCTTTGTAAAGATTCTGTTATCAGGAATTTTGTTAAAGAGATTCAGAAAACCCAATTTCCAATTTCGAATATCAGAGCTTTGAAAATTGATGCTAGAAAAAACTTTGGTAAAAATTGTGATGCTTCATTATTTCTTGCTGATTTAATTCCTGGATTGAACGATGATTATTGTAATGTTAGTGATATTGAATCACCAAATCAAATAACGAGAAAATTTGGTTGGATTAATGAAAAATTCGTTTCAGATATTAAATCTTATAGAAATTACTCCTTCCTTGATAAACTATCTAATTATACTTGGAGACAAGGTGTAAAACATGACTGCTCGAAGATCCTTGAATTACAAGTTGAAAGGGAGAATCAGCTTTTTAACAAATTGAATGAAAATCTCACAATTGAGAAAGATTTGATTTATCCATTGTTGAAAGGTTCTAATTTGAAGAAATTTGAAGTGTTAAATACTAGTAAAAGATTGCTTCTGACACAAACAAAATTAGGTGAAGATACAAGTTACATAAAGGAAAGATACCCAAAAACTTGGAATTACCTATCAAGAAATAAAAAATACTTTGACAAAAGAAAATCTAGAGTCTTTCAAAATAAGTTCGATTTTACTATATTTGGTATTGGAGATTATACATTTTCTCCATTTAAGGTTGCTATTGCAGGATTATACAAAACAGTTCAATTTACATTTATACCACCAATTAACAAGAAACCTGTGTTATTAGATGATACTTGTTATTTCCTAGGTTTTCAAGCTTATAACGAAGCTTTATTCTTTTGTACAATCTTAAACAGTTCAGTTGCAAAAGGATTTTTTAAATCAATAGTTTTTCTTAACTCTAAAAGACCTTTTACAAAAGAAATTCTAATGCGTATTTCCTTTAGTGATTTGGCTAATTCTCTGACATTTAATGATATACAATCAATTTGGGAAGAATCTAATTTTAAAAGTAAAAAAGAAATTTCCAAAGAAGATTATATTAAATTCAAAAAATCATTAATTTAAAGAAAAAATAAAGAAATGAGAATGAACTTTAAGGTTCATTCTTTAAAGGATGTCTTGCAGGTGCTTGAAACAAGTAGTCAAGATCTGGTTTCTTTTCAACAGCATTTCTAATAGCCATAACAGTTGCTTTTCGATTGTTAACATAGACTCTATTTCTAGATACTGCTGTTGGATGAACAAAGACTGAAGCAATAATAACCATATTGTTAACATATTTCTCTGGAATAAATCCATCTTTGACACATTGGATCACTGCTTTTGCTACACCAGCTTGCACTGGACCAAACACCATTGCTGCTTGCCGTAAGTTTCTAATGAAAACTTTTGGAACTAATAGTGTCTCAGGTTTCACTGCTTCATTTGTTTCTAAAAGTGCTAGAAGTGGTTCATGACCTTCGATTTTTGATGGGTCGTCTTTTACTAACGCTAATGCTTTTGCGAAAGCTATTCCTACAGGTCCATCTTTTGGACCTAGTAAAAGGTCTATATGAGCCATTTCTGGACGATCACCACCAAAGAATCCTTCACCAATTAGTAATTTACTTTGTAGGATAGTTTCTGCTGTAACATCAACTTGTCCGAATCTTTCCTCAATCTTTTCAGGAGCTTTTGGTAAACCAATAATTGGTTTAGTTTCAATTTTACCAATTCGCTCGAGTTCTAACCGTAATTCAGAACGAAGTTCATGGCTAATACTTCCACCGATTTCTAATGGCAATCTTGGTTTTCTTACTTTTACACCCATCATGTTTAAGGCTTCTTTTGTACCAGCTGCACCAGTTTTAACAGCAATTCGAGTTAGTTTATGAATCTCCATCTCAGCTTTTCTAGCTTCTTCAAGCTTTCCTTCATCAACTAATTTCTTGATTTTGAGCCAATGATCACCAATGAAATTAGCTGAAGCTAAGATACATCCATCAACTCCTCCTGCTAGTGCTGGAAAGACAATTTCATCCCAGCCACAGAGAATTTTGAAGTCAGGAGCAACTGGCTTTACTCTCTCAAGTATTTCCATTAGATAAGCCATATTTCCCCAACTGCATTTCATACCTACTACATTCTCATGCTCTACTGCTAAATCTTCAACTACCATTCTTGGTAGAACAACATCTGTTAATGCTGGTAATTGATAAAGCATAATTGGAAAATCAACTTTATCAGCTAGAGCTGAATAATGCTTGAATAGACCTCTTTGTGTTGGTTTCATGTAATAAGGTGTTACTACTAATGCTGCGTCTGCTCCAACATCCATAGCATACTTAGTCATTTCAATAGTTCTTTTTGTTCCACTTGTACCAGTGCCGGCCATAACATCTACTTTGCCCTTTGCTTCATCTACAGCAATTTCAATTACTTTCTGTTGCTCTTCCCAGAATAGTGATGAAAACTCACCAGTTGAACCAGCAGGTACAATCCCTGTGACACCGAGATCATCTATAACAAATCTGATTAATTTTCGATAAGCTTCTTCATCTAGTACATCTTTTTTTGTAAATGGAGTAACTAGTGCTGGACTAACTCCTCCAGGTCTGAATTTCTTTGCCATGATTAATCTTCTCCCATTTTATTTGTGCAAATTTGTGGCAGCTAAAACAGAGATTTTATTCTTTGTTAAAGTATCAGCAGAGAAATTCAATGCATGGTGTTTATCGAGATAATTAATAAGCATATTATCCATATCACCAGCTTCAATAACCTCACTTTTTTCTCTGAAATAATCCAAAATATCAGATTGATGTTCTCGAGTTTCTTCGATTTTTTGCTTTCCACCTTCGTGTTTTGCACTAACATTCTTAACAGTTTTAGCTAATTCCACAAGTTCATCAGTTCTATCATATGGTTGACGAACAATACTCTTCCATGTTTCTGTGATATGATGTTCAAAACGAACAACATCTTCAAATCCGAAATCCTTACGGAATTGTGCTGCTACTTCCATTGTTCTATTATTAACTGCATTAGATAAGTTAAACCCAATTAATGGACTTGTACCATCATCTCTACTGAATAGCTTAGCAGTTAATAGAGTCCAAAAACAAGAGTATGGATTATCATTACCCACAAAAACTGATATTTTATACACCATATCAACTCCTAATTTATAGAGCATATAACCTAAAATAACTGTTCCAGGATTGATATTCAATGCTGATTGGATGCCATATTTTGTATAATAGTAAAGGTATTCATCAACCCATTTCAGAGCGTAATCATTTGGTTGACCAACACCACCGAAATAACCGGTAATGGTTGCTGGACCACCTAGATGTATATTGACTGGCAAACCATCTGGTCCAGGTGCTGTTCCTTTTGTATCCAAAGTTTCTACACAAGATGCACCAACTAGTAGCATAGCAGCTGTCATAGCAAGCAAATCTCCATCTTCTTCTTGCTCTTTCATTCTTCTAACACGAATGAATCTTGCAGGCATTAGCTCTTGCTTCTTTACAGCCTGTTTAGCTTGAGCGACAAAGAAGGGGAAATATTGACAAGCACTAATCTCGAGTGTTACAGCGTATGATTCATCAAAAGTAATATTATCTGCTTCTTTTCCAAGAATTTTTCGACGATAATCAGCTATACTGATAAAAGCATCATTATCTCGTTGCTCGACTAACCAAGTAAGATCTTTAACATATTTTGGTTCTTTCTTATCTAAGCGAGCTAATAAACTATCAACATTACGAGCTTCTGCTGCTTTCTTATTAATTTCATCCACACCGCCATGTTTCTCTACGACGGCAATAAGTTCATCTATCAATGGATTGTCTTCTTTTATCAAAAAATCATTGATAGCTTTTAGTCTATCCTCTGATATCAGTAATTTCTTCTTAATATCGGTCAAATCGCACACCCAAAAAAGTATGACTAATTGTGGTCTAATTTGTTTTTTCTTGCTTTAAAGTTTCCTCTAAAAAGTAAATTTTAGTTTTTATATGTCAATGATTTCGCTTTTTAGAAAAGAACTCAATTTTTCATTCAACAACTTTCTCAGGACAAACAATTTTATTTTTTATTTGATTAACTTCAGTTGTGTTTTTTGCTTTAACAAAAATCGAATCGATGATTTCTCGAAATTCTGGTTTATAGTTTTCTTCTACAGCATATGCTCTTAACCATACATGGTCAACTAATTTTGTCAAAATAAGTTCATCAATAAGTTTCTCTTTCTGTTTTGAGTTTTCATCAAATAATCTACCAATTTCTTGATTGCTGCTTCTTACACCAAAAAAGAAATTACTAGCAAGTGGTTGTGACAATAGTTCCTCTCTAGCTTTTTCTTTGAAATTTTTCATTTTTATATTATCATTACTAGTTAGGTGTTTAGCATTTGGAGGAACATAAATTGTTGTGTAAATTCTTGTGTTCCAATCCTCACAAATTCTTTCTATATCATATACTGCTCTCCTTTTTTTCCAGAAAAAGTATGGTCTTGTTGATCCACCATGTCGTCCATTTTCTAGATACAGTGTTCCCATCCAATTTGATCTTTGATATATATGATCATGTCCGCAGAATACCATATCAACACCATATTTTCTAAAGAGTGGTGTGAGATATGATTGCGCCTTTTCATCATTACCACTATTGAAACCTCGACCCCAAAAACCCAAGCTCATAATAGCTGAATGTAAGAAAACAAAACAGAATTGAGGAACTTTCTCACCTTTATTGACCCTTTTATGCCAAATCCTCAAGTCATTTTCTAACCAGTGCCATTGTTCTGTTGTACAATCAATTTCGTATTTACCCCAGCCGGTTCCATTACTATCTAAAAATACAGCATGAATATTACCTTGATCCAAAGAGTACCAATGACCCAGTAAACTTCCTGAACTAGAGACAGGATTTGTTATATATTTGTGCCAATAACGACAATCTTCTTCTAAACCGCCTATCATATTTCCTTTTCCTTTTCCACCGCAATAGTAATCATGGTTACCTATACTTGTTAAAAGTGGAACATGATCCCACAAAATGGAACATCTTTTGAAGAGATCAGCCCAATATTCACTATAGGATGCGTTTTCCGTTAAATCACCTGTTGCAATTGCTAATGAATATCCCATATCAAAAGTGACTTTATTTTCAGTTTTAGCAATGCTTGTAAAAACTCTATTTAAATCAAGATTGCCACTAATTTTAGAACTTTTAACATTTCCTCTCATAAATCCACCATTACGACCACTATGTAAATCCGAACTAATACTGAAAAATAGTGGTTTATTTTGTTCATTTAAATTGAACGAGGTTCGGAATTCTTTGAATTGGGTTCCAGCAAAGAGCTTTCCATCAGATTTTTTATAACATTCAATGCGATATTTGTATTTTTCATCTGGCACTAGACCATCTATCTGACCAACAAATAACGAATTAGCTGATTCTTCTTTATCAACGATTAATTTTGAAATGTGTCTTAGTGGATATATGTCAACTAATTTTGTATTTTTATCAATCACAACTATCTGACAATCAGCGATTTCATCCTTATTTGAATCAATAAATAGATGAAGTTTATTTTCATTCAAGTATCCCCAATCAACGAACAGTTTAACCAGAATTTTACTATTATTAGTATCTAATCGTTGCAGATATATCTTATCAAAAGTTAAATCCAAATCAAGGTTTGTAAAGCTGCTTCTTTTTAGCAGCTTTTCATCAGAACGCAGTTTATCTTCAACTTCAAAAAGTAATGGTTTTAATTCTTCACGACTACTTTTCTTTCTTTTGGGTTCCCTTATAGGAATACCTTTGGTTAGTGCCTGTGAAAGAACTGCAGGTATTAGTTGAAACCTAATTCTTTCCTTTTCAGTTAGTTTTTTTCCTTTCTTTTTTTTAAGGAACTTTTCTTTTAGTTTTCGTTTTTTAAGCTTGATTTTTTTCTCTTTCAGATAGTGGTTTCTTATTTTGTCTTGATGTTTCCTTGATAGCTGTCCTATTAATTCTAAAATAATTCTTTCTTCTGTAGTGAAGTCTGTTATAGTTTCTTTTACGTTAGACAAATGAAATCCACCTTGAAATCTGAATAAATGTCTTTTATATTTGCAATCTAATAACTGAACAGCTATTAATAAATTCAGATTCAAACATGTCTTCTAACGGTTTACCATAATTGATTAAAATTAGTTTTCCTTTTGCGGTTGGATCTTTTGGATATCTCTTAAATTCTTGAAGAAGTCTAATTTGAACTTGGAATTTAATTATTATATCAAAATCAAATTGATCGATTATTACCCCTTTTGTTTTTTCTTTACTTATTAAAGCAGTAATCAAAACAATTAATTGATCTCTAATTGAAGGAAAATCAGCAAAATCACCTTCGATTGTTGTTAATGCGAACATTAATTCTTGAAAAGTTAGAAATGAGTAATTTTCTTTTTGAGCAAAATCCTTGAAGAAATCTGCCTTCTTTTTCAGATCGTCACCAATAATAAAAATTAGCTTCTTTACAGATTGCTTTATCTTAATTTCTAGCTCTTCAATCTCCATATTCAAATCACCATTGGATTTTTCAAAGATAAAAGAGGAGAATTAATATGCTATTTCGTAGTTTCTTCTATTGTTCCTCTTGTTTCTTCTTATCCTCATGTTGGTGATAATAGTAGCTATAACCCTTTATCAAGTCCCAGAAGTTTAGGTTGTTTATATCAATATGTAACAAGTTCTTGAAAGTCTCCATAGCATAGTTATAATTTCTCATTGCTAATTCATTGAATCCTTTATAATATAAAATTACAGGATCATCTGGTGATAAGTTATATGCAAACATAAAGTACTCTTCGGCTCTTTGTAGATTCCCCAAATAGTGATGGCTTATTGCTATGAAATAAGGAATATTAAAATTACTTTCCTTTAATACATCAATATTAAAATTCTCCATGATACCGTCAAAGATTGACAAGGCTTTTTCAAAATTACTGTTTTCGAATTCTATTAATCCTTGATAATAGAGACTTGGAAGGAAAGCTTTGTTTATTTTGGTTGCTTTCTTGAAATTTTTCACAGCATCCTTCTTCTTATCTTGAAGCATTTTTGTATACCCTTGATAGTACCAGCCAAAATGACTACCGGGATATTCCTTTGAAAAATCTTCGAAGCACTCGAGAGCAGCTTCCATTTTATTTTGTTCAATATATGTTATTCCATCAAGAAGAAGTGAATCATCAACTCCCTCTAGTTCTTCTGCTTTATGTGATTTTGTTTTTGGTTTCGCAGTTGTTTTCTTTTTGCTTGGTGTTGTTTTCTTAGCTGTATCTTTCTTACTTGTAGATTTCTTTTTACTTGTTTTTTTCTTTTTATTCATGATAAATTACCCGCTCCAAGCAATTTTATCCTTCAAATATTTGCAAATCTAAATTTAGATATTTTCCTTTAAACAAATAACGTTTTTTCTAATTAAACGTTTTGAATATAAACACGTAGCATAGTGTTCCTTGACTTTTTGATTTATGGCAGACTTCACACATTCTTTCAATTGATCTTTTTTCTTCTCCTATCTAATACTATTAACAGCACAATTGATGTAGTAACAGTAATTATGGTAATTTCTGGTTCGAATTCAAATTTCTTAGTTGGTGATGCATCTGTCTTTTCAAAATCAGTTATTTCATCATCAGTTGTAACATTACATTCAATGATTTGTCCTACCTCAAAATCAGTGACTTGGTTTGCGTGCCACACAACCTTATCATCTTTAACATGGTTTACTGTCAAATTGACCAATTGAGTTGCTGTTGGAGAACCAGTTGCATTAATAACAACTTGCATTGTAACAGTTTCGTCTAAACTTTTCTTGGCACCAAATTGAAAACTTGCTGTTGGGATTCTAACGTATGAATTTCCAAAGAGTAAGTCATCCATAAACTGAGCTTTATCTAGTCCAATATCAATACCCATTCCGAAATCTAACGAATCTTTCAGTCCAACATGGTACATTTCATCTCCAAGATAAATATAGATATGAAGAGCAACTACAGGGTCTATCAAGTTAAGATAGAATTCATAAAATTCAAGATGGGGAGGATTGAGGAAGTTAGTATAATTGTGAGGGAAGAGACTGAAAATGAAATCATCCCAATAGGTATCAGCTGAGATATTAAGATCTTCATAAAAATTAGGATAGAGATATCCTTGATATAAATTAAGGGAATCAGGGAAGCATATAGAAAAACCATGAATGTCTGGTAAAGCAGTTTCAGAATAAACCCAGTTATCATGAATGATATACCTAGGACCTGGTTCAAGAAGGTTTTTCACTTGAACAACCTTCGTTTCAATAATTGTGTTATTAAATTGCCCAGTGAAATCTATTATGACTTCTAGAAAATTATAAAGATCAACCATGAGTGAATTGGAAGATAATCCAGAAGTTGTTAGATTTCCTTTAATATTACTAAATAATTCAAAAGCGGTTGTTTTATTTATCATTAATTCATAAGACAACTCCGTTGTAAGCTCTTCAAATAACGGTTTAAAACTGGGACCGCCTGTAAACGATTCAAATCTATTCAAAGAGTACATCGTGACAGATCCCCAGGAATCAACATTGTTATGAGTCGGATCCAGTACTAGCGAATAATAATTGATAAATTTCGCAGAATTAAACCCTATTTGAGCTAATTTTATAGGAGTAGAACTTGTGTCATGGCTTAGCTGTGAATATATATCAACAAAATGACATAAAGCAACATAACCTTGAACTGTTTCACCAGCTACCATATAATCAACTTCTTCATACAATTGCCAAGCAACTTCAAAGGAACCACCAGAGCAAGTATCTAAGAATAGTACATCAACCCCTCCTTCCAAAGATAAAGCAAGTTCTAATTCTGAAACTTCTAAACAATCACCGAGAGCATAATCCCAATAAGGATGGGAAGCATGGTAGTCATAACAGAAGCCTGCGTACCCATGTCCATGATCGACTAAATTTATTGAGTAATGGTATGCTGGGTAATTTGTTTTACAGTAGCTTATGAAATCCCTCAATACTGTCCATGAACTCATATTTTTTGCACCCAAATCTGCAACCTTATTGACCTCACTTGATGTTACTTCATAAATTTCAGCATCTCCAAATGGGTTTGCTTGAGTATAAGGATAATCAAATAGTACAATAATGTTCATGTCAGTTTCAGAATCTGCTTGCAAACGGGAAGGTAAATCATACAATGAATCATACATGACTAGAAAAAGCTTATTCAAACTATTATCCTGTGGATCTTGTATTGATGATAATCGAGTATCCGCATAACAATAGATCATACAAGTCCATTCTTTTGTTGTTTGTTTATCAAATGTATTTCTATAAGGTTTAACTTGTATTTTACTCTGAATATCTTCTAAAGAAAAACTAACGGTTAGAATTATTATTATTATAAATAAACTTGAAAATGTCTTTCTTTTAATCAATGCTTTAACCGCTAAATCTTGTAAAGTAGTACTGGATTAAAAAATTATTAGTAAAAAAAGAAAAAATAGCTCATTTCTTTATCTTTTTCCTGGCAAGAGTAGAATATGATCAATATTGGAAGTTTCAGATTGTTCTATGATTAACCTTGTGGTTTTAGCTATGTCCTCTGCAAACAGCATTTTTGTTCTATCAACATCCTTACTATTAAACCAAGGTGTATCTACTGAACCAGGATTTATAGTAGCAGCCTTTACATGTGTACCTTTTAGTTCATCACGTAAGCACCACACCATTGCTTGAACTGCATGTTTTGTTCCAGCGTATAGACTTGCTCTTGAATCTGTCTTTAAACCTAAATTAGATGATAAAACAATTATTTGTCCTTTATTCCGTTTTTTCATATTTGGTAAAACCTTTCGCAACCAAAGAAAAACGCCTTTGACATTTGTGTTGAATTGTAAATCATATTGCTCTACAGTTAGATCTTCCAAATTACCAAAGTATCCTACACCTGCATTTGCAACAAGAACATCCACTTTTCCTTCAAATGCTTTTTCTACATAAGAATGAATCTTCTCTACTTCTTTTGCATCTCGTACATCACCCACTGCATAATGAACTTGACAACCCATTTTATCCAGATTTTCCGCTACTTTACTTAACCGCTCTTGATTTCTAGCAGTTAGAAAAAAATGGTGTTTGTCTTTAGCCATTTCTAAGGCAATTGCTTCACCAATTCCACTTGAGGCTCCTGTAATCACAATATTCAAAGCTTCGTTTTTCGACAATTTTCTTTTCTCCATTTTGTTCTTTTATTAACTTATTTTACACTTTATGAGGTATTTTCTAGATAAAATATATTATCTACTTTAAGGATTAAGAAATTTAAGATTAAGTAAATTTATAATGATACCTATTAAATTTAGAGGGATAGATTTGGTTCAAGTAAGTGAAAATACTGTTATGGATTATTACTTAAAATTATTAAAGAAAGATCAGATTAAATTTCTTGTAGGAAAAGAAGATGCTAAAAAAAGTATCACAAAGATAATTAGAGAGCTCAAAAAAAGCGAAGACATTCATGACAAAATAAATGCTGCTAAGGAACTTTGGAAGATTCTATTTGAATCCGCTATGGTATTCATTGATCCTGACAAGCAAGGGTATGATTTATTGTTTTCATATTTTAATGAATTTGTAGAATTTGAAGAATTGATTTTTGCTTCTGATTCATTCTATCGGGACCATACTTTGCATAGTCTTTGGGTTTATTTTCTGGGAGAATTTCTTATTAGAGAACCTCAATTTTCAGTTCTTTTTTCTAACATGAACAGAGAAATTGTTGATACTGCCAGAGTAAGAAATTTCTACTTAAAGCTTAACAAACCTGAGATCTTTAGTAATTTCTACTTAATTTTAGATAATGTCCAAACAATTCTAGACCTTGATGATTCAATTAGATGCATTATTGCATTAGCTCATGATTTAGGTTATCCATTAAAGAAAATTGCCAAAATTAACAAATCAATAGGTGAGATCTTACCTTATTTTTCAATAACTAATTTTGGTGAATTTAATTTCCAGTATGAAAATGTTCAGCAATTATACATTGAACATTTGTTAGAACTCTTATCATATGAATTACACTTTGCAATTGAAATTGATAAAATAAGTTTTGATGAATCAAAACAAATCGATGCTATTACAAGTAGAATTGGTCGTATTTCTGCTATGCTAAATTCTGCAGTTGGTGCGGATGAAAATGAAATTCAAGAGCTCAAAAATATTCTTGATAAAGCAGGAGAAAAAGAACTATTCATACTAAGACGAATTTTCATAGGTAGAGCTCAACTTACTAAACAAATGTCTCGTCTTCTTAGATTTGCTAATGATTTCGAGGATTATCAACATGGCATTATGAGTTCCTATTTGCTCATGAAAATCCTTAACGCATTTACTAAGATCCAATTAACCTATAGTGACGCTTCAGATTTACCTGTTGAAAGTCTTGATTTTTCAGGCATTTATTCCAAACTTCATCTACTTGTTGCAATGGCAGATCATACAAGCAAAGGATACCAAATAAGAGAAATTAATAGTTATTCAGCTTTTTTAGTTTTAGTCGATGAAATTGAAGAATTTTCTCGAATCTCTCGAGCAGATCAATATAGGCAGTTTGTTAATCAATTCTGTAAGACTGAAATGAGTATGAACGATGGTTGCTTATGTATCGATTTTATCTTTGATGATGAAAATATTGCTGGTTTAAATCCAGAGATTGCTTTTAAAGATAAATGTCGACGATTCTTGAATGTTTTTGACATCCCTAATTTAGTAGATGATTTAAGAATAAGATTCCGTTGCATTGGTAAGTTGGAACACAATTCAAATATCTACGAAATTGATATTGCTAAAAATTATGTAAGATTAACTATCAATGATAAAGAAAAAGATGTCTCTGAATACTTGAAAACTAAAGAATTCTTTGGAAAATGTAATTAGAATTTTGCCAAACTAGTTTTACTGTAAAAATAAATTAGTTTTATTAAAATTCGCTCATCTAGTTAGTTTACCTATTCAATAGGAAAACACAAACCCTATCTTTAATAGACTTTAAAGGTTGCTAGTAATGTTTAACCTTACCATTCATCTAGAGTCCACTTTCTGGTGGTACTGGTTTTATTAGCCTTGAGATGGTGGTAGGTTTTTCTAGCAACAGTTTGGATTTTTTTTGAAGATTTTAACTGATAATATTTGATTCTATTTTATCCAAGTATTCCCAAGGTAGAGAATTGTCTCAGCTGATTTTTGAAGTGCTTGTGCAGGAATATATTCCTTCAAGGAATGGAATAATATCCCCCCAGCAAAAATATTTGGTGTAGGAATACCTCGTGCACTTAATCTTGCACCATCTGTTCCACCACGGATTATGGTTTTATGTAATTCAATACCAACCATTTCTATTGCTTCTGCTGCTTTATCAATTACTACCTGATGATCTTTAAGATAAACAATCATATTCTCATAAGAATGTTCAAACTTTTGTTCGATCTTTAACCCTGGATATCTTGTTTCAAATGTTTCTTTCAAATCCTTGAGGTACTTGATGCGTTTTTCATTGTTTGCTTTTTCAAAATCTCTTAAGATGAAAATCGTTTTTGCTTTTACGCAATCACCATCCATAATATATAAGTGATAAAAGCCTTCTCGTTTCTCAGTATGTTGTGGTATTTCAGCTTCTGGTATTTGTGCAACAAATCTTGATGCAATTTCAATAGCGTTAACCATAAGATTTTTTGCATATCCAGGATGAACGCTAATACCCTTGAAATTTATTGTTGCTTTCCAAGCATCAAAACACTCGAATTCTAATTCACCTATTTCTCCACCATCAAAAGTATAGCAGTATTTTGGTAATTTATCCATGTTTATTTTAGTCGTACCATGTCCGATCTCCTCGTCTGGAGTAAAACAAACGGTAATTGGTCCATGTTCTAATTCTGGATATTTTTGCCAAGCAGCTGCAGCAGTCATTATTCCAGCAATACCGGCTTTATCATCAGCTCCTAGAAGTGTATCTCCAGAGGATGTAATAATGTCCATTCCAATAAATTTTTCCAGTTCTGGTGAATCTTTTTTAGTTAGAGTTATGTCTGGATTTTTTTGGTATTTGATTGAGCTCCCATCATACTTTTCATGAATAACTGGTGTTACATTTAATCCACTCTCAGCAGGTGAAGTATCCATGTGAGCAACCAAGCCAATTGCTTGAGCTTTTTCATAACCTTTGCTAGCTGGAAGGTTACCATAAACATAACAAAATTCATCCAATATAACATTCTGGAAACCTAATTCATTCAATTCTTTTGCCAATTCTTTTCCAAGTTCAAATTGCCTTTCTGTAGAAGGAAAAGTTCCTGTGTTTTCATCAGAAGTTGTATGATATGTAACATATTTTAGAAAACGTTCCATCCCTTCCTTCAGTAGTAAATCTTGAATTTCTTTATTTATATCCAATTTTATGAACTCCAAGTTTTTTATGAAATGATAAATGTAAAACTATTTTTGAGTTTTGTTGTTCAATTGCTTTCTGCACTTTAAACTCACTTTACTTTTTTAACGATTAATTTAAAATTAGTATAAACAAATTCTAAGTTAAGTGTTCTCATTTTGGAGGATTAAAAATGTTTGAGGAATTTAATAAAACAGAAAAAGATAGAAAAGAATCTGGAATAGACAAATATATCGTAAAGTTGGACCATGTTGCTTATAGAGTGAAGAGAGGAGAAAGAGAGAAGTTAATGACAGAGTTCACAAATCATCTACCTTATCGTCTTTACAAGAGCTTTGAAGTAGTATCTTCAAACGCCATAACTATTGCTTTAAAACTCCATGAATCACTTCCAATAATTGTGATAAGTGAGGGCTTATCTGATGATTCTATTGTAGAGAAATATTGTCAAAAATATGGTAGTCGAGTTCATCATCTAGCATATGAAGTAACAGATATTGATAAAGTAGTAGAGATACAAAAATCTCGAGGAGTAAAATTCACAACTGATGAAATTTTAGGAAGTGAAGAAGAAGGAATTAAGCAAATTTTCACTCTACCTACTGAAGGAGCTAATCATATCATAGAATATATTCAAAGATTTGGTGATTTTGATGGGTTCTTTACTCCCTCAAATATTGCAGGTCTAATGCTTTCTACAGAAAAACTTAGCGAATAAAAGAATGAATCAAAAGGGAGGGTAGATGCCAATTCAACCTTGAGGTCAGTTGAATTGGCAACTTTTTAAGTGGGATTTGAACAAAGCTAAATCGCAGAAACGATGAAAACAAACGTTGTTTCGCAATCTTTGAGGTTACCAACTTTTGTGGAAGGGTGAACTAATATTTAGGATCATAATCGTAATCTATTGAATGTGTCTTCTGTTTCATGCCATTTAAACATTAAATATATTTTGAATGTTTAAGTATTTAAAAATAAAGTTAGCTGCAAAATGTTAATTTTATGTAAAAATGGAAATAATAAGACCTTACTATGATACTTTTTTCAAGGTCTTAGCGATTTCATTTTGTTTCTTCCTGTATTGATCAATTTTCTTATTTATTGATTTGTTGTAAATTGCTGCTTGCAATTCTCCCTTATTTTGAAATTTGAATTCATCCAATATTATATTGATGATTTGTTCATGATGTAGTTTTTCAAAACTTTTTGTGATTTCTATTGTGGCTAATTCCTTAAGCATGGTATTTGATGTTAATACCAGATGTTCGTTTCTGGCGAGTCCAGTTAAAGCTTGTATTCTCAACTCATCATTGTGCAATGCTTTTATTATAGGTTTTATAACACTTGAATCATTAAAGAATGTGAGAGCATAGACAATATTGTCTAATAATTTTGGATCCTTTACTTTCTTAGATGCAGACATTAATGCCTTCATTGCTTTCTTGTTCTTACTTTGGCCTAGTAGTGTTACAGCTTTCTCCTTTATGGAAAGAATTTCTTTTGAGTTATTTACCATATTAACTAATGGTTTGATGATTTGTTCATCTCCATAATTAAGAGCACTTAGAATTTCTAATCTTAAGGTATCATGATCCTTACTTTCAAGGTGTTTCAAAAGAACACTATTTACAATATCCTCTTGATTGTAATCCCTTAATTTCTGTATGAGCTCAATTTGTTTGTTTATCTTCTTCTCTTTTTTTAACCTTAAAAGCAGGCTTTTTGCATCTTCACTCAATTTATTTCCCTTCTAATTCTTGTCTATTTATTTCACTACTAACTCTATTAACAAATCTATTTTCTTATAATTAAACCATTCTTTATAGGAAAAGAAATATCCGTTTTTTGTATTAAAATGGTCTTATTTTTACTTATCTGGCAATATCCCATACAGAAAAATCTGTATTTGTGTTTCTAATAAATTATCTATCATAGCTTCATCAGGAAATTGTTTCATTGGATTCATCATAGGTAAAAGTGGAAATGGTGAGAAAATTAAATTTAGGAATATTTTTGTAACAGATTTGGTATTTAATTCTTCTTTAAGATTACCAGCTTGTTTACATCTAACAAAGTATTCAGTTAATGCTTCTTCAATTTGCAAACTCCTCATTTTATCCATAATTTGTTTTCCAAATTGGGATATTCCCTTATGAGCAGAATTCTTTCTAATTTCTGAAAAATGTTCTCTTAATTTATCCTGTTCTTTAGTTAGTAAAACAATTAACTCTTTGTTTTCTTTGAATTTATTCTTCATTAATTTAAAAATTAAGGGAAGAGAAGTTTTAGGATCAGGTATCAGCACTTTAGTTGTCTCAACAAATTCCTCAAAAGATTTTATTGTTTCTAGCATTTTAGATTGCATGATGCCAAATAATACTTCATGTTTATTTTTAAAGAAACGATAAAGTAATGTTTCAGAAATCGCTTCTGTTTTTGCTATTTCTCTCATCGTTGTTGCATCGAAACCCTTCTCAGACATTACCTTGATTGCACTGCTTAAAATGGATTCTTTTCTTTGATCTTTTTTCAGTTTTGAAGGTTCCTCTGACATTTACCATCATTTTAGGATAATAGTAAATGTTTATATAAAGGTTGTGATTTGTTTATACTAATGACAACAAAATTGATATTTTATAATAACATAAAAGATAGATAAAAATGGTGATGAAAAATGGTTTTCCAGACGATTCGATTCGCATTAAAGAATGCTTTTAGAAAGAAGCTAGTCGCAGCACTCTCTATTACAGGAATTGCTATAGGTATTGCATTGATGGTAGCGCTTTCATCAGCATCAGCAGGTTTTGACAACATATTAGGTGAGACAGTTGCAGCTACTGTAGGTGATGTTGAGATAACAGAATACAATGCTGAAATCACTTTATCACAATTACCAACTAATATTACAGACATTATTAGAACTATTGAGTCAAGTGATAAAATTCTAGCAGTTGGAGCAGAGGTAGTTGTATCAAATTTCGTACAATTTGCAGATAATGTCACTGTACAAGTTGGTATGGCACCGCCTGAATCTGGTATGAGCATTATGGCTCTTGGTGCTCGAGGTGTAAATATAGATGAAGATACTTTATTTGAAGGTCCTACGACTAAATTAACTGAAGGACGTTTATTCGAGAATGATTTCGAAATAATCATTGCAGACTATATTTTAGAAGGAGGTTCAGAAGTTTTCGAAATTGACGAATCTTTCGACTTAATGATCAATTACACATATACAGTTCCAATAACAATTGTAGGAGTATTTGATACAGGTGAGGATATGACACGTATTCTTGAACCCTCTTTTATTATGTCTGTAAATACTTCTCTACAAATTAACTCTATGACTTTACCCTTTGAACAAACAGGTTATAATATTGCCAAAGTAAGATTTGATAGTGAAAGTGTAGAAGAAACAAACAGTTATGTTAAAGAATTAGAAGCATTAGAACCAAAATTGGATGTCACTTCACTAGGTGCAGAAATTGAAGGTATGGGTGATATCATGGCAAATTTCCAAACTTTCCAAACCATACTTACAGTCATAGTAATTGTTGCTGGCGGTATGGCAATCGTAGTTGCCCAATTGATGGGTGTAAGTGAAAGAATGAAAGAATTCGCTATAATGAAAGCCACAGGTTGGAAGAATTCATCAATCTTCTTAGACATAATTTTGGAATCAGTTACAATCGGTATATTAGGTGCACTAGTTGGTTTTGGTTTAGGTGCAGGGTTAATTTTCTTTGTACAATTAGGAGCTGGGCAGACATTTGTAACTATAACTTGGCAGATAGCACTTAAAGTGCTTGCTTATGGATTAGGGTTAGGATTAGCTGGTGGTTTAATCCCTGGTATCCGAGCTGCAAATATTAAACCTATGGAGGTATTAAGAGCAACCTAGGAGAAATGAAAAAATGGTAGATAGAATACACAATTCAGAAAGAGAAGAGCTTGATAATTCAAATAATTTCATCATAAAAGCATATGGACTTTACAAAATTTACAATGCAGGTGAACCTTCCATGGTAACTGCTTTGAACAATGTTTCCTTCGGTATTGAGACAGGAAAAATGATTGCCATTGCAGGACCAAGTGGTTCTGGTAAAAGTTCACTCCTGAATATCTTAGGTTGTATGGATTCAGCATCTGCTGGAAAAGCTATCCTTGATGGAATAGATATCACAATTTTATCAGAACGTGAATTATCAGAAATCCGTAAAAATAAGATTGGTTTTATCTTTCAAGAATTCCTTTTAATTCCTACATTATCAGCTTTGGAGAATGTTCTCCTACCTTTGATACCAGATGGCATCAGTAAAGCTGATCGAGAAAAAGCTTTGAACATTCTAGAACAAGTTGGTTTAAGAGACAGAGCTGATCATAAACCCAAGGAATTAAGCGGTGGTGAAAAGCAAAGAGTTGCGATTGCTAGAGCGTTAATTAATAGTCCAGCAATCATTTTTGCAGATGAACCAACTGGCAATCTCGATACGAAAACTGGTGATGAAATCCTTGCAATTTTAAGAGATTTGAATCAAAATACTGGTGTTACAGTAGTAGTTGTTTCTCACGACCCACTTGTTTGGGAGAAAACGGATCTTCTGTTACATCTAATTGATGGTCAAATAAGTTATGCTTGATACTCACATAACTCCTTAAGTGTCCCACATCAATCGCTAGAGGTTTTGAGCTTTGATCACAAAACCTCGCTATTTTTTCTTCTTTAAAAACAAAAGTTTTTTTGTCTCCTTATGTTTATAAGATTGATAATCAAATTTTACTTAACGGAGTGTAATTTAACAAGTGACAGTATCTGTAGAGAGATTTAGGGATAGACATATTTGATAGTTTTATTTTCAATTGTTGTTCTTTCTAATTTCTGTATTATAGCTTTTCCATTTGCTCATAGTAAATACACTGATGAGGAAGATATAACTTGGAGAATAGATGTATCGTTTGCTGGATTATGGCATACATATGATCGCATAGATGAGGATTCGGATGAAGGCGTAGCATGGTGGTCTCTTCCTGATTACAAAATTGAAATACTCGTTCTTGTTTTAACTGGATTTGTAGTAATTTTTGCTTCAATTTTCTTTACTGGTAGAAATAAGTGGAGAAGCTTTAAACTTCAAAGAATCAGCAGCACTTTCATGCTTTTTGGTTCAATAATTGGTTTCATAGGTACAATGCTTTTCTTTCGATTCTTGAATAACCAGTCCTTTGACCCTCTTTTAGAATTACAATATGGTTTCTATTATGCAGCTGTTTATTTCCCACTACTAATGGCTGCAAGTATTTATGCTATGGTTAAATCAGTACAATTACCAATTCCAGAGATAACACCACCACCAACACAAGAAGGCATTTTGATTTCAGAAGAGAAAAAAGATGTTAAGAGGAGAAAGCTTTTCGAGCATCTTGATGATATCAAAGAAGAAGTGGATGAGCAATATTAAATGATAAATGGATATATTTTTATCCATAACTTATTCTTTTTTTACAAACGGTGCATTTTGATTTGAAATTTAGTAAGCCTATTGAAGAGATAATTGAGTCTAGAATATCAAGAAGAACATACAAAAAAGATAGCATTGATGCAAAGGTACTTGGAAAATTATCTGATCTAATAAAAGAACCATTTGTTGGACCTTTAGATGGTAAATCTCGTTTTATAATTGTAGATAAAGAACCATTAAATTCTGATGAAAAAATAAGAATAGGAACTTATGGTATGATTATTGGAGCTAAAAACTTCATTGTTGGAATTATTGATAAAAACGAAAACAAGTTGGAAGATTTCGGTTACAATTTCGAAAAAATAATTTTAAAATCATCTGAAATAGGTCTTGACACTTGTTGGCTTGGTGCAAAATTCACTGGAAGAGATTTTGAGAAAAAAGCAAACATTCTTGGTAATGAATATATTCCCGCAATTTCACCTATTGGTTATGCTTTAGATAATCCTGATGCTAGGGAATCTATTCTAAGTTGGGGGATTAAAGCGAGAAAAAGAAAGGCTTGGTCTAGATTATTCTTTTCTAATAATTTCGGTACATCTCTCGAGAAATTAGATAATGATACTTATTCTAGAGCATTAGAAATGGTTCGAATCGCACCATCTGCTAGAAATGAGCAACCTTGGAGAATTGTAAGGGATTCAAATGATAATTATCACTTCTACATACATTTAAGATTAAAGAGAAAGGAAGTGAGAATTCCAACTCTGAAACGAATTGATTTGGGGATAGCAATGTGTCATTTTGACTTGACATTACAGGAAAGAGGAATTCATGGAAAATGGTTTGTTGATGACCCCAAAATTAATACTGAAAAAAGCAATCTCTATTACATATCAAGTTGGTCTCGCAAATAAAATAAGATAGTATTTTAATCTGTTTACACAATGGTAGTATGACAAGGTTAGGAAAATGATTACTAATCATGAGAAAATATCTGAATTAGCTATTGATGCTTTGCATAAGTATCAGCTTGCTATGAAAGCAAGACGAAGTTTAAACCATAACTCAGTTTTTGAGCAATGTCAAAAAGCAATTAATAGTATAGCTATGGCATCTTATTTGTTAGCAGAAGAAAAATTACCTACTGTTGAAATAGCAATTGATTGGGTAAAAGATCTTCCGGTTCCAAATGACCTTTATCCTATGCTTATAGAATCAGTAGATCAATTAACTGAAAAATATTTTCCTTTACTTAATTTTGCAATGAGTTATCCTACATCAACAAAAAACATCTATCTTGTTAAGGATGCACTTGAAGAACTTTACAATAACATCGAGACAAATGATGAAGATGAATTGTTTTCAGATGCCTTACCTGCATGGATAAACAGTCTATAGTCTAAAACTAGAATAAGATTATTCTTCTGATTCTTCACTCATCTCAGCTTTTGGTATGGAGAAATAGAATGTCGCACCTTTTTCTACTTCACCCTCAGCCCAAATTGATCCATTCATACGACGGATCACTCGCTGCACTGTTGCTAATCCAATACCTGTACCTTCAAATTCCTCATTTTTATGAAGTCGCTGAAATACACCAAAAAGCCTGTCATAGTATTTCATATCAAAACCAATGCCATTATCTCGAATGTAAGTTGTAGCCTTTTCCGAATCTTTTGCAGCCATTGTTCCAATCTCGATTTTAGCAATATCCTTCTTCTTTGTGAATTTAAGTGCATTAGCTATCAAATTAACTAAAACCAAACGCAATAGAGAGGGATCACCTATGACATCAGGCAAGAAATTGACAGAAACATCAATCTGTCTATTACCAAGTTCAACTTGAAAGTCATTGAGAACATCTTGAATAAGTTCAGTGAGATTAATTCTGATTTTAACCATCTCAACTCGACTCATTCTTGAAAAAGTAAGTAATCCATCAATTAGCTTATTCATTTCCTCTACAGAATCTATGATTTTTTGCGTATAACTTAAGATCCGTTCATCATGTTCAGAAGCAGTTGTGACTCGTTTTTGCAATAGTTGTGCAAAACCACCAATATGTCTGAGTGGTGTTCTCAAGTCATGGGAAACGGAATAAGAAAATGCTGTTAATTCTTTATTCGTTGCTGTTAGCTGTTCAGTTCGCTCTTCTACTCTTCGCTCTAAGTCAGCATACAATTTTTGAATTTCATCTTGAGCACTTTTTCTTTCGCTAACATCATGTACAGACCCTTGAAAACCTATAGGCTTATTATTTTCATCTTTAAGTACTCGCCAAATATCTTGAACCCAATTAATACGACCATCCTTGGTTATTATTCGATATTCATGTTTGCCAATTTCATCTGGAGATGTAATTGATTCCTTGAATTTTTTATCTACTTCCTCTAAATCATAAGGATGGATTAGCTCTTTTCGAGTATTTTTCTTTAAAATTAATTCATCAGATGAATAGCTGGTTATTTTTTCAACTGCTCCATCTAAGAATAAATAATTGCTATTTAGATCACACCGATAAGCAATTCCTTGGAAATTCATAACAAATGTACGATACTTTTCATCACTTTCTCTTAAAGCTTGTTCTGCTCTAATTCTTGCTATAGCACCACTTATTTGGGAAGAAATAATCTCAAGTGTATTTCGTGTATTTATTGGTATAGTGTCAGATGAAAGAGAACCAAGCATCATTATTGCTACAATTTTGTCCTCAGAATAGATTGGGATATTGGCTAATGCATGTATTCCTTCTTCTTTAATCATTTTGAAGTTTGCATCTTTAGTCAAATCATTATAATCACTATATACTGAACTTCCAGTTAAGATTGCTTTTGTAAAAGGGGATTCAGTTGAGAAGTAGGATATTTGATCAATGAATTCACCACTTAATTTTTCAGAGGAAACTGGATTAAGAAAGCCAGTATCTTTATCAACTAGGTATATTACACCACATTCTATTACATCAATCGTACACGTAGCTTCTAAAACAACATCTAAACCAACTTTTATGTTACTTATTGAACTTAAAGAAATGCCTAGATTTTGTTTTATTTTCTGCATACTATCAGTACGCATTCTTTCTGAAACATCATATATCGCACCTTGGACAAAAATCAGCTTTCCTTTTTCATCGCAAATATTTTGGCTTATCTCATGTATCCATCTAATTTGTCCATCTTTACGAATAATTCTATATTCAAGCTCAATAACATGGTTTGGTAATGTCTGAAGTCGCTGTTCTAAACCAATAACAAATGCTTTATCATCAGGATGTATAATATCCTCCCATCTTGGATTCCATGTTTTAAGTTCTTCTTCGGTATAGCCTGTTATTGCTTCTACTGCACCATTGAAGAAAATTGGTGTCCAATCTATTTTCGTTCTATAGGCTATCCCTTGAAAGTTTTGAGCAAATGATCGATATTTCTCTTCACTTTCCTTAAGAGCTTCTTCGGCTCTTTTTCGTTCTAAAGCTACTGTAAATATTCTAGCTATTGTTTCAAAAAACAGCATATCTTCTTCTGGTATCTCTTTTGGTTTATGTGATACTAATTGAAGGACTCCTAGTAAGTTATTATTAGCATCTAAAATTGGCCAAGAAATAATGGCATAAATTCCTAGTTTGATCATTTTGTCAACAAAAGGAGCCATTAGCGACCTGTCTTCATATTTAGGTGAAACTATAGCGCGTTTCTTTCTAGCAGTTAAAGCAAATACACAATTTGGATCATCAATAGATTGTGGTTTAACATCAGGATTTAGTGCCTTCTTCTCCAAATTAGTTACTGCAACAGGAATCAACATTCTAGTTTCTGTGTCATATAATCTTACCGTGGAAGCATCAAAACCTAGTATTTGTGTTATTCCTGATAGAATCCTCTGACATAAATCAGCAATATCATCTGCAAAAATAGTTGCTTCTGCAATAAAATGAAACGCTTTTCTTTCTTTTACAAGTGCTTCTTCAGCTTCAACTCTTTCACTAATATCTCTTACAGCACTTTGAATATATGCAGGATTACCATCCTCATCTTGAACAACAGCAGCATTAATTTCTGCGGGAAAAATTGAACCATTACTTCGCTTAAACCTACGAATATAGATTGGTAAAATACGTCCAGACAGCAATTCATTTAATTTTTCCATAGTATTTTCTTGTTCGTCTTCTACAATAAAGTTCAGCAGTGATGAGCCAATCATATCATGTCGGTTATAACCTAACATTTCTGCTGCTCTTTGATTCACATCAATATACTTACCATCCAGACCTATAAGAAAAATAGCGTCATTTGTTAGTTCAAAAAGTCCCAATGATTTTCTTTCGCTTATAATTAATTCTTGACGTAATGCTTCTATATCTGTCAAGTCTGAATTAATTTTGCCATCCACAATAATATGGGAATCTTTAGTTTTGGCTTCTTGGTTTAGTTCCTTTTTCTTCTCAATATTCGTCATATGTAGATTCCTCTATAATGATTATCTATAAAGAAATTAATCGTGAATAGTAATCCCTATTGAACTGATATGGTTTAAATTATTACAAATTCTAAGTATAACTCACTATTTTTGTTGTAAGAAATAAATCTATGCTTTGAAGCAAATCTTAGCTTAAATATGTATTAAGTTAAATTCTGAGATATCGAAATACGAAAACATTAGTTAATGATTCACAGATATTTTATAGTATTTCATTGATATTCACATGAAATGATTCAGAATTTAATTATAATCAAAGATGGTACTACTCTGTTAAATGATAATTTTGGCAATTGTCATAGTCTAAATTCAAATCCGATATTACTTTCTGCTTTCTTTGAAGCACTTATCTCTTTTTCTGAGGAATTTGAGCAAGGAACTTTGGAGCAATTGAAATTCGAGAATACGAATGTGAATTTTCTTAAAAGTAATGGATTACTATACATTTTAGTTTCAGATACATCAGATCGGATGCAAACTATAAGATCAAAACTGAAGAAGATAGCACGATTATTTAATGAAAAATTTGGGAATACTGTAAAGGATTTTACAGGTGAAATTACTTCCTTTTCTCAATTCAAAAATACACTGTTAGAGTTAGAAATTGCTCAAAAAAATTGTGGGAAACATTCAGAATGCTCTGAATATCCAGATAAAGAAAATAATAGTTCCATTTTAGATCAAATAATTAAAACTGAAAAACTATACTAAATCATTTTTTCTAAACGTTTGGAATTTTTTCGAGATTATTCTTTTTTATTATATTTTCAATATAGGTTTCAATGTTTGGTGCATTCACACCTACAGCGTCTAAATAGAATGACCAATATCTGTTTTGTGAATAGTTGATTTTTACTGCTTCTTTGTAACCTAGAACTCTTTTTCTTAGTTCATTAATTGTAAGGTTACTTAATTTATCTAAAGCATCTAAAGTATCCCTTATACAATCATCATGAATAAAGATGTCATTACCTTTGGCTAACTGTGAATTTGATTTCTGTTTTGTAAGATCATCTTCATAACTACTTGGATTGGCAACTACAAAGCTAAATTCTTTCTGCCATTGATCTTCAAATCCACATTTATCTGAAACTAAAGGTAAAACTGAGCCATTGTCTTGCATTAAAACAACTTCTCTACTAACTAAACCCATTGGTTCTCTTCTTGACAGAAACAAGGAATAGATTCGAGCTTTTGGATTATCTTCAGTCAGTTGAACAACACCTAAAACAAGCTTTGAGTTATGTTCCCAAGCCATGGTTATATTATCAGTATCTTTTATCAAACGTTTATGCCAAGTCAATTCATCTTGTGAACCACTACAGATTAACATGTAATGTCGTTTTGAATCACTTTTGGCACATGCAATAACTGCATCAGTACCTTTGACATATTTTTGTGCTCGACCAAAATACAAGACTAACTCTTTTCTTCCTTCTAGAATGTCTTCAATTGGAAGCTCCACTCCAAAAAATGGACCTTGGTTTACTTTACTATTTCGTTCATTCAACATTTCTAGAGTTAGTTCCTTTGAAACTTTACTCGAGAACCATCCTTTTTCTGGTAAAGCATTATAGAGAGGAATTGTATCATTACTACTTTTAACTAATCCAATTTCTTCTAAATGATTACTCATATATGGGCTAATGGCTATCATTTTTGCATGATTTTGTATTTCTCTCTCGAGAATTCTTCTTTGGGGACGATTATCTTTATGTTCATCAAATGATGAATGGGTTATATAATAACAAGAAACTGGGATATCACCTAACAGTCCATTCTCTTTAGAGGTTATAAGATTGAGAACTCCCGGAATACTCGCAAACCCATGAGCCATAATGATTATACCATCAAGCTGTTTTTCTTTTGCTAGTTTAAGGATTGCCTTATTAGCTTCATGACCATATTTCTCCCAATTCCAAGGATTTGTATATGGTCCTGTTGCACCATTTGAAACTAGAATCATTTGTCCACCATAAGTATTATTCATTTTTTCTTTTAGTTCCTCAACTCGAGCCAGTTTCTCTAGTTTTTTTGGTCTTGGGGAAACAACATAAGGTATTATTTCTAATTTTTCTTTAGATGTTTCAGCAGCTTTTAGGATTTGCTCTACATATGGAAAGAGCATTGCGTGTTCTCCACCTACTTTTACAGCTCCTTCTTGTATTAGAGTAATAATAGCTATTCTTGGTTTTGCTTTTTCATTATCATTCATTACTTTTAACTTCTCCATATAAGGAATATATTCATTTCACAACAATCTCTTTTTATCTCTTATTATAGTACTCATGTGCAATTTTCAAAAGCAAAAATAGAAATATAAAATAAAATGAGTTTCAATCAATAAAGAAAATATGGAGAGTAGGAATAAGAAAAATAGGAATTATATTCCTCCTCTTGGAAGCTCCTTTTGAACTAATAAATGATCTTTAGGTTTATTTTGGCGCATTAATGCCTTTTTGATTAGACCAGTTTTAACATATTTGTGTTTCTCACAATAGAATTTTTCTTCAGCTTCACAGTCCCTTTCAAAGTGGGTCCAAAGTGTGAGAATACCATTACGGATAGCAAAATGCTCTAAAGCAGTTATTAATTCTGTACCAATTCCTAATCTACGCCATTCTGGTAAAACAACCATCCAAATTTTACCAATGTGTTTTTGAACAGGTATACCGAAAATGCTAGTTTCTAAAGTAGCTTCAGCAATAACTTCTTTTTGATGGTCAGCAATTAAACTTAAACCACCAGCTAATTCTCTAGCTTCAAGATTTCGTAAAACATAGCGAACTTCTAAAGTGGTATTAGGTGGAGAATCAAAGTAATTTGAATCGTATAATTCTCCATGGAATTTTGTTATTCCGTTAAGATCCGTCCAATCCAACAATCTAATTTTTATGTCTTTATCTGTTGAGGTTTTATATCTTCTTTCACGAAAGCTCACAGCATAAACCCTCCAGGGTTAACCAGTTTACTTTTCAAGTATGTTTTTTCAGTTATTCTTAATTCTACAATTGAAAATAACTTCTTTTTAATTTCTTTGTTACAAAATATTGTTTGTCTTCTTAAATTATTCCCAAAATCTTACCGTAAGCATATGAAATTGCTTCAAAAGCTCTTTTTTTACGTTCATTGTAATATACTAATCCAAAATGGCTTGTTAAACCTCTATTAATTGTATAACCTAGATTATCCTTCAAACTTGTTATACAGATACCCGAAGCATTTAATTCATCTTCATTACTTGCCATACTTGCAATCTTCGACAGGAATTTTGCTTGCGCAACTTCACCAAAATTGAATGATTCCATACCAATTTCACTTATCCAGAATTGAAGAGAAGTATCAGCAGCTCTGTAAATGTCACGGTATTTTAGTAATTTATTTAATCTCCAACCAAAAAATACAGGATAGAAAATGAGGCCAATAGCATCAAGATTCAAGCTGCTGTTAGCTAACATCTTTTGAAGCGCATCAATTCCATCACCTATTGCTAAAATTGTTGTAACAACTTTTGTTGTAGGATTTTGTGTTTTGATCACATTTGTAGTGTTAATAATTGCTGGAAACCATTCCTCTATTTCAACCGGTTCACTTACATAACTAAGTAATTCACCATTTACTTCATTGAATATGATCATATAATCTGGTTGAAAGTCCTTTGCTATTTCAATAGAGTCTTCATAGATTGTATTTAGCAGTTCCCTTTTTGTAAGAACAAAATCACCAGCAACACTCAAGATTAATTTCAAACCACTATTTTGTATCTTATTCAATCCAAAATTCAAATAGCCTTTAGTAGCACTATTGGATAATGCATTTGAACTAATGTCGTATCGAATATGTGTTGCATGTAGCTCTTTTACCCAAGCTATTTCCTTTATCAAATCATTATACCAACTTGATGTAAGGTTTCCGTTAATATCAAAGGTTGAAAAGACATTGCCTTGTACTGCTAGAACCATATTTGATCTTACATCATACGTTTGTTTGGTGTGTTTAGGAATAGCATTCATAGTAATATTACCTACGAAAACAATAGGTGTTACAACAATTAAAACTAAAATTATACTCAATGAGATAATTCGTAAAAACGAATCAAAATTTGAGACAAATTTTCTTAAATAAAAAGGGAAATCATTTGCTCCTATATGCTGAGCATATTTAACATCATCTTCCTCCGAAACTTTTGCTAGTTCCTTTTCTATAGCTTGAATTTCTTCATCTTGTTCTCGTAATTTCCTTCTTTCCTCAAAGAATGGTGTTCTCTCACCTGGCAATTTTGATTGATCTGCTTCTTTATCTCCTTCTTTTAATTCATCAAGTAATGTCTCTTTTTTGATTTCTGCTCTTGCTTTAATATAGTCCTTAACTGGTTTTGCAAAATAATACCTGGGATTCAGCATATAAATCGGAAAAATAAAAGTTGGAGAGAAAAATGCTGTTGTGTTAACAAAAACAATTTGCCACCACATAACTCCACTATTTATTGTATGCGAAAAAATTCCTAAAATGTTGGGTAAATCAATTCCAAAGTCAACAAGTGTCCAGTTGAACAAATAAAGAAATGCAAAAACATTATAGACAATTATCAACCAATCTCTTGCTTTACGGCGATTTCCTTTAATAAAAACATAGGAAATCTCAACCATAACCAATGCTGATGGCACCAGGAAATAGATTTTTGGAAAATTAAAAATTAATGGTGAAAAAAAACCCCAAACAATAATATTGATTACACAAGTAATAATTCCAAATATTGCCCATCCTAAAGGTATACCAACTTTTTTTTCTGGTTCTTTTTCCCTTAATTCTACTAAATAGGATAGAAAAATTCGAGCATACCATAGAGCAAAAATAATACCAGCTATTGCTTGAGTTATAAAAACAAGGATGTTTAGTATCCCTGAAATACTATTGATAATAAAGAGTAAACCAGCAATGAGAATAGTCCCTAGAAAAATCACTAATAACCGAAACCGTTCTGAAGATAAATTGATGTTTAGCCTTTTCATAGGGTAATTATGGGGTTTTCTTTCAAAAGTATTTTGAGCTAGTCTATAATTAAGTTTACACTTTCTTAGATAGAATTATTTTTTAGCTAAATTATATAACATAAGAATACGTTAGAAATAATGTTTCACAATTGAATATAAAGGATAAATTTGAATCAATTTGAAATGTAAAAATGACTTGTGGGATTACTTTGAAAGAAAAAATAATTGACCTATCTGATATGATTAATGATCCATTTAAAGGCAAAGGAGGATTCATGCCAGATAAAATAGAGCATAAAGTTATGGTTCGTGTTGGATTAAATGAGAATCTAGCTTTTCCTGAGAATCTAATTAAAAAACTAATAAAGCAAGTTGCTGGTAGAATCGACCCTAGAGTTTATCCTGAAGATTATTGTGATTCATTGTGTGATTTAATATCTTATGATTATCAACTTAACCCAAACCAAGTTGTAGCAGGTAATGGTGGAGATAAGATAATTGATTTAATGGTCCGATTAACCATTAAAGCAGGCTATTTTGCGGCAATAGTTTATCCAACCTACCCCATGTACGAACACGCAGTAAAAGTTCAGGGTGGCGATGTAACTGAATTATTTCTAACTCCTCCACCTGAATATGATATAGATCCTGATTATATTCTATCAAATATTAAACCAAAAAAAGACAAGTTACTGTTTTTATGTTCTCCAAACAATCCCACAGGTAATCAATTCACAAAAGACAAAATAAGCAAAATAATTGCTGAATTTCCAGGTATTGTGGCCCTTGATGAAACATATACAGATTTTGGTGGTTATTCTATTGTCAATTCTTTGAAGCAATTCCCGAATCTAATAATTATGAAAAGTATGTCGAAATTCCATGGGATGGCAGGTATGAGACTTGGGTATGCATTAGCTGATGAGTTTCTGATAGCTAGGCTTAAGGAGCTTCTTCCAGCATTTAATGTCAACATTGCTTCACTTGAATTAGCTAAATTAGTAATTCAAGAAAAAATAGCTCTAAAAAATATTGTAGAAAATATTATTTCAGAACGAGATGCAATATATGATAAACTAACAAAATTGAATGGCATATCACCATACAAATCATTTACAAATTTTATAATGTTCAAGATAGATAATTACAATGCAGCAGATGTTCAGAAAACACTTTTGAAAGAAAAAGGTGTTCTTGTAAGAAATATGAGTGCTATGCCATTATGCGAGAATTGCTTAAGAGTATCAATTACAACTAAAGAAAATAACGATGTTTTCTTGCAATCATTAGAAGAAATAATGCAAGAATTAGGTTAAAACTTGTCTGCCCCCAAAATACTTTAAATTTCAATTGTTGATTATCAATTTAAGAAAAAAACAAAGCTATGAGTCAAATTTAAAAAGAATAAAGGTCATATTTGGAAGATTAATATTGTGAATAGGACTCATGCAGAAGCTTAAGTGGTTTGGCAACAACGAAAGTAGGAGATAGATGCATGACAGGCGAAGAAAAAAGAAAGCAAGAATTTTATGATAGAACATTAGGTCAATTAGATGGTATGCGAGATAAGGCTTTTGAAGATGGCGAAGACCTAATGAATCTTCTACGTTATGCTAAAGGTTTAGTAAATACCATAACCATTTTTGGCATGTCAGGTGATCCAGAAGGGATTGATCTTGTTCTAATAAGATTTAGAAATTTAGTTGAGGAATTTGGTAATATAGATGAAATCCAAAATCAATTTTCTACTGCACTTGCTAATTCTATGTCTTATCTTATGAAAAAGCAAAAATTTGAATCGATGTATGAGCGTTTAGAAGAACTTCGTATGTTTGCTAGAACTTATCCTATGAACATGTCTTGTCAAAGATCCCTAGCAGGGGGACTAGTAAACTCTATTATTAATTTTGGTCAGCGAACAATGATGGAACCAGTCAAGCAATTAATCAAAGAATTACTTATTTTATCCAATGCCCATAAAGAAAATCATGAAATACAATTAGCATTAGCAAAAGGATTAGTCAATGCTATTGGTTATTTAAGCAAAAACCAAGAGTACAAGAGAGCTATTCCTTTACTGGATGAACTAATTGCTCTTACTGATGATTATCCTGAGGATGAAGATTTCATCCTACAAAGAGCTAATGGTATAGTTACCGCAATGAATGCTTTTGCTAAAGACAAAAATCACATTGATATTGTTGCAGAACTTGAGGATGAATTGGAACGAATGGCTAAATTTTATCCTAATCATGAAGGTGTGCAGTTAAGAGCAAAAACAAGAACACTTGGTAGAGATTAAAAAACCTGGTTTTTTCTCTCCACTATTTAACGGATTTTTATTCTGCAAATTTCTGCTTGTTCTAATGTTGTTTTATCATTGTATTTTGTTAAATCTAACTTGCTACCTTGTTTAAATGCTTCAATATTTGATTTATGGAAGCTTTTAGCAGTTAGCTCTTTTATTGCTTCGATAAACGAGTCAGTAGAGGCAAGATTGAAGAGTTGGTTTAAAATTCCAAGAAGAACCATATTTACAACTTTACTACTACCAATTTTCTCTGCAATCCCTAATATGGGAGCAAGTATTACTTTGTTTTTGATTTCCTTGGGAATTCTTTTTGCAACCTCAAGAACGGTAATGTAAATTATTGATTCAAAATAGTTCTCGAGATCATCTAAAGTAAGTGCTACATAAACATCAATATCTGTAACTCGAGGGTAAATGATTTTCTCAGTCGAGACTTTTATTTCGCTCCTAGTTTCTCCTCCAGTAATAGCACTTCCATATTTCATGCTTTGAATTGCATGATGTCCATCGTTTATAGCTGCTTGACCAATTATTGTACCGGCTAGCTTAACACCTTGACCACCTATACCTCGGATCATAATATTAATATCACAATTTTCATTTTTTGAATTCATAGGCATCAATTATCCTCTCCGAAAATTCTTCAGGTTCATCTCGTTCTTCAAGAAAGATACCAGTAGGGATTCTTGTAAATCCTTTACCAGCTTCAAAAATTATATCAGTTTTGTGATAGTCTAGACCAATATCTTCCTCATTCATTCTTTTTCGTGCTTTCTTGAACATTTGACGCATAGCAACAGCATCTCCCAAATTATTTCTTCTGCCAAAATTAACATGACAATTTGAAATAACTTCAATAAATGAGAAGCCTTGATGATTCATTCCACGTGCAATTGCTTTTGATAATTGAATGTATTCGTAAACTGTATATCGTGCGCAAAAGGTCGCACCGTTTGCTATTGCAATATGTGATAAATTGAATGGAAATGAGATTTTACCATAAGGAGTTGTTCTTGATTTAGCACCAACAGGAGTTGTAGGTGCATCTTGTCCACCTGTTAAACCATAAATTGCGTTATTTACACAGATAACAGTCATATCGATATTTCTTCTTGCAGCATGTGCAAGATGTCCGAGACCTATTGAAAATAAATCTCCATCTCCTGAGATAATAACTGGTTTCATTGGAGGTTTTGCAATTTCCACACCAGATGCAAATGGAATTGCTCTTCCATGTATTGCATGAAATCCATCGAGATTTACATATCCACTTGCTCTTCCAGTACAACCTATTCCACTAACAACAAATAGTTGATCATGTGGGATTTGACAGTATTTAGAAATTGCTTCTAAGAATGCATTTATTGTAGTCCCAATACCACAACCAGGACAGTAAATCGTTGGTATCGCTTTTTTTCGCAATAAAGATTCTTGTGGATGTTGGAATTCTTTAGGTGGTTTTTCTATAATTGTACTTTTATCAATCTTCTTACTTTGTTCTGCCATCTTTCAACCTCATTTCTTTGCTAACTTCTTTATTGCTTTCAGAATGTTCTTCGGATCAGGTGGTGTACCACCAATGCGTTTAACGAGAGTACATTCTTTTCGTGCATATCGCTCCACTGGCCAAATGAGTTGTCCCATACTCATTTCTACAACAATTAGATCGGCTTTCTTTGCTAGAGGTTCAAATTCATCTCTTGGAAATGGCCAGACTGTTATTGGTCTAAATAATCCAACTTTTATTCCTACCTCTCTAGCTTCAAGAACTGCTTCTAAACTAGCTCTTGCAGATATTCCAGTTGATATAATGACAATTTCAGCATCATCAACCATGTATGTATGAGCTTTAGGATAGAGATGACTGTTGATTTCCGCTTTTTTATAGAGACGATCTATTAACTCAATATGTAGATCTTCATCTAATTTTGGTATTCCTTCCTCTGTATGAGTTAAACCTGTTCCAAATATTTTATACCCTTCACCAAAATGTGCCATTGGTGGTACTAGGTCCTCTTGATCAGAAGCATCAAATTGCTTGAATTTTGTCTTATCAATTCCTTGTTTAGGACCTTTTCTATTTATGACTTGAATTTCCTCTTCTTTTGGTATGGTTACTTGTTCCATCATTCGACTTACTTCACCATCAGCAAGTAAAATTACTGGTGTTCTTAATCTTTCTGAAATATTAAACGCTTCAATTGTTAGATCAAAACATTCTTGTACAGACCAAGGTGTTAACGCAATTGCTGGGTAATCTCCATGAGAACCAAATTGAACTTGCATATAATCTCCTTGTGCTGAAAAAGTTGGTAATCCTGTAGATGGTCCACCTCGTTGAACATTCAAACATACTAGAGGTGTTTCAGTCATGTATGCTAATCCTAAACCTTCTTGTTTTAGAGAAAAACCAGGTCCTGATGTTGCAGTAAGTACTTTTGATCCAGCCCAGGATGCTCCAATACACATATTGATTGAAGCAATTTCATCTTCAACGATAAAAGCAGCTTTACCTCCAACAGCTGGCAACCTATAACTAACATATTCAACAATTTCCGAAGCAGGGGAAATTGGATAAGCAAAAAATTCTGCTATACCACTTGCAATAGCTCCTTCAACCAAAGCCCAATTTCCATTTTTGAAGTATGTCCCTGTTAATACTTTGGGTTGTCTTTCCACTGCCATGTTCTCTACTCCTGCGATTAAGCTTTTGCTCCTTCTTCTTTCGTATTTTCATCGATAAAGATAGCAAAATCAGGACACATTCTCTCACACATGTAACATTTTATGCAATCCTTCATTCGGTGTATTTTTGACACCCGCCAACCTTTTTCATTAATCTCATCAGAATAACCAAGACAATCTTTGGGACAGAATTCAATGCACAAACCGCATCCTTTGCATCTGCTTTCATCAGTAATAATGTAATATTTTTTCTTAGGATGTTGATGTACTTCCATTGTTTTTCTACCTTTAGAGATAAATCAAGTCAAACCGTTTACTGTAGATTTTATTAAGTTATCTTTAGTGTAAAAAATACCTCTCGTAATTATAAAATGTACTATTAAAATTTCAGCTAACCAAACTATAATTTTCCAATGAACATTGCTAAATCTAGTAAAATACTTAGAGGAAATTTCTAAAAGTTCTTAAGAAGAATTTATTAGCATAGAATGAATTAGCAAAGTGTCTGTAATATGGGGAAAACCAGATGAATGAATCTGCTGAAAATAATAGTGACTCAAGAAAGAAGAGACCAATTCGAGATTCTTTATTAGGTGGAGAAGGCATTAGTGATGTTGAAGAAAAAAGAATAAAAATGGAAGAGAAGAAAGCTAGTAAATATTTCATTGAAGATTCAGAAAAAGAAGAATTCCTCAAACAAATAAAAAGGGGATTATCTTTTTCTATGGATTTCAAAGATGTTCTTATCTATATCCTCGCTCAATTTCTTCCTTTATTAGCATTAGGAGCAGCTTGTCTAGTTCCCGGTATAATTTATCTTCCTAATGATTTATCAGCTTTAATCCTAATTGTATTAGCAGGTTTTGCTTTTCTATATGCAATTCTTAGAGTAATTTTTGCTTGCTCTTATAAGATAGATGTAACTACTATTGCTATTAAGTGGCGAAGCATCTTTAGGTGGAAGGAAATTCCTAATGTTAGTATTGATTGCGTAAATGCCATGCAAGGGAACTATTGCTATTTAATTAAAATAAAAGGTTTTCTTAGATATGGTGTTGAAGTTATCCAGATAGTAAGCGATGAGAAGGAGCACTGGATAAGAGCTTATCCTTTGAGAAAATCTAAAGGAGATCAATTGGTTAAAACATTAATTTGTTGGGCAGAATTAACCAAAGCTAATCGAGAGAAAAAAGACTAAAAAGTGAATTATCGAGGTTTTATACATTTGTCCGAAATAGTCCATTGGATTAAAACAGGTGAAAGAGGAGCAAGAGCAGAATTTACTGATAGTGATTTAATTACTGCTCTTATTTTAATTTATCAAAATCCAATGGGTCGTTATAAACTTCAAAATGAGTTGAATTTATCTGACAGCAGTACGAAATCCCTTTTGAATTACTGTAAAAAGAAAGATTTATTGGAAGCTTCATCTGGTAGATCGGGTCATTCTTTGGCACCTAAAGGAGAGGAATTAATTCAAGAAATAGTGAGAATACTTCCCAAACACGATATTTATGAGTTTGAAGTTTTTCCAGATAAATATCACTACTATACAATAATATCAAATAAGAAAACTGAAAAGTCTACTGATAAAAAAAACACAATCACTTCTTGGAAACTGAGAGATATAGTTGTCTCTTACGGGGGGGAAGCTATATTGTTTCTTTTTATTAACGACCAGAAACAACTAGTTTTCCCTGAAGAAGATATTGACTTAAAAAACTACTATCCAGATTTACAAACTTATTTTGAAAATAAAGCGAAAAAGTTTCTTGACCCTTTGAATCAAATACTAATTGTGAGTGCTAGCTCATTTGAAGTTGCTAGAAAAAGTGCTATTATTTCAGGATTGAATTATGACAAGGAAATAATTGCTTCAATTCATAGGAAAATTTAAATCAATATCATAATGTGAGATTATCGGTCGAATTTATATATTTAATATAAATAGATGTTTCACTGTTCTTAATTGAAATTCAAAATGGCGGAAACTTAAATGCCTAAACGAATGAAAAAGAAAGATATCGAAGCAAGTTTAGATGAAGCTGGTCCAGATAAAACCTATCATGCTATGGATACTGGAGAAGTATTGGAAGAAGTTGATTCTAATCCACTTCGTGGATTAACAAATGAAGAAGTAGAATACCGTTTAGATAAATATGGACTAAACATTTTGGTTGAAAAAGGCAGAACTCATCCATTAGTATTGTTTTTTAGGCAGTTCTTTGATATTTTAATTGGTTTGTTATTTATTGCAGCTATTATATCTATCATTTTTGAAGATTATATTGATGCTATTGTTATTTTTGCAATTGTTATCATCAATGGTGTTATAGGATTCATACAAGAATATCAAGCTGAAAGATCACTGGAAGAACTCAAGAAAATGGTTAGCAAAGAGGTTCGAGTTCTTCGTGAAGATGAGGAGCATATTGTAGATTCAAAATATCTGACTGTTGGAGATATTGTATTAATCGAAGCTGGTGAGAAAGTTCCTGCAGATATGCGCTTAGTTGAATCAACTAGTCTCAAAGTGGATGAAAGTGCCTTGACTGGTGAATCTATCAGTTTAAGTAAAGACTCTAAGCAAATTATTGAACCAAATGCTGTAGTTGGTGATAGAAGAAATATGTTATTCATGGGAACTACAGTAACTTATGGTCGATCTAAAGCTGTTGTTGTAGATGTTGGTATGGAAACTGAAATGGGTAAAATTGCAGCATTAATGCAAAAAGAGGAAGAAGAACCAACACCACTTCAAAAGAACTTGGATAAATTAGGCAAAATACTTGGATTAACGATAGTTATCATATGTGCCATTGTATTTTCGACTGTTATTATTAAACATTATATAGAGTTTGGTAACCTTGAAGGATGGGTCGAAGCATTAGAAACAGCATTAGCCTTAGCAGTTTCCGCAGTTCCAGAAGGACTTCCAGCAGCTATTACTTTGACTTATGCTATAGGAGTAAGAATGATGGCAAAGCAAAATGCCATAGTTTCTAGATTACCAGCTGTTGAAACTTTGGGAATTGTTGATGTTATTTGTAGCGATAAGACAGGAACCTTAACTAAAAATGAGATGACCATAACAGAGGTTAAGACGCTTAATCATACTATAAAAATCTCTGGAGAAGGATTTAAACCAATAGGTGATTTCTTTGAGGATGAGAAAAAGATTAATCCATCAGACAATCTTGATCTCATGAAACTATTAAGAACATCACTACTTTGTAATAATGCAAAGATAAACTATGATAAGGATACAGAATTTGTTGAAACAATTGGTGATCCAACAGAGGTATCATTAATTGTTTTAGCACGCAAAGCTGGACTATATGATGAAGATGATTATCCTAGAGAAACTGAAATCTTCTTTGATTCTCAAAGAAAGAGAATGACCACAATAAACAGACAATTGACTAAAAAGGAATTTGAGGAGGATCTCGTTGCTTACTCTAAAGGTTCACCTCCCGTGCTTCTAGAACGTTGCAGTTTTGTATCAATTGATGGCAAGGTTTCACCCATTAATAATGGATTAAAAAGATCCATTCTTGAATTAAATGATGAAATGGCTTCTAGAGCATTAAGAGTTTTAGCTATTGCATATAGGCTTATAGAAGAGCGCTTGATACAAGTTGATGAAAATAATTTCTTGTCAGAATTGGAAGATAATATTGAAACAGATTTAATTTTCCTTGGACTTGTAGGTATGATAGATCCAGCTAGACCAGAAGTTAAAGATGCTCTTCAAAAATGCAGAGCAGCAGGTATTGATGCAATTATGGTTACTGGAGACCAAAAGATTACTGCAGAAGCTATTGCTAAAGATATCGGTTTAGTTACTGGTGAAAATTGGCAAACTATTACTGGTACTGAATTAGAAGAGATGTCTGATGAAGAATTAATGAATATAATCGAAGATGTCAAGATTTTCGCTCGAGTAAGTCCTGAACATAAGCACCGAATTGTAAGTGCATTTCAAGAGAAAGGGCATACAGTGGCTACAACCGGTGATGGTGTAAATGATGCTCCAGCTATTAAGAAAGCAGATATAGGTATTGCAATGGGGATTCAAGGAACAGATGTAACTCGAGAAGCAGCTCAAATGGTTTTAGCTGATGATAATTTCGCAACTATTGTTGATGCTGTTGAACGAGGCAGAACCATCTTTCAAAATATGTTGAAATTCATTCGTTACTTAATTGCTTCAAACTTTGATGAAATATTAGTTGTCTTTGTTAGTGTGGTCTTTCTTGGATTAAGGACTCCTTTCACTGCAATTCAGATTCTTTGGATTAATTTAGTTACAGATGGTTTACCAGCAATTGCATTAAGTGTTGATCCTCCTTTTGCTGGTATTATGAGAGAGCCACCGAGGAAAAAAGATGAAAGTTTTATGAAAGATATTTACATCTTTTCAATTATCGCAGGATTTTTAGCTTTTGTAGCTGGTATGATTGTATTTGTACCTATAGCTTATGTAGCTGAAGCACATACAGTTGGTGAAATTATAGATGCTAGTGGAGTAATTATTACAGATAATTTAGGTGCAATTAATGCAGCCTTAGCAGAAACTCCAGAATGGATAAAATCATTTGCATTAACATTTACTGGTGCTGAAAGTTTAACAGAACTTAATTCAGAACAATGGTATTCTCATGCGAGAACTCTCAACTTTACAACAGCAATTGTTTTTGAAATGTTTAATGTGTTTATCACAAGAACTGGTTTTGAAAGTTCTACTTTTACAATGAGTCCATTCAACAACAAATGGATTTGGGGTTCTATTGGACTTGCAATGGGACTGCAAATGATTGCCATATATGTTCCAATGAATACATTCAATGGTGTGAATAATACCATTTTTGACTCAATGCCATTGACAGGACCAGCTTGGGGATTACTACTAGGCATATGTATCATAGCAGCTTGTATAATGGAACTAGCTAAGTTTCTAATTGGTAAATACATTCTCAAAGAATGGGTAGGAAAAGCAGGACAAACTAAAGTACCTGCTTAATTTTTACTTTTTCAATATCCTTTTTCACTATCTATAACATTAATAGGATTATTACCATTGTATATCCTTAGTATATTCTCAATGACATCATGCCAGTGACTACGTTCGTATCCTTTGGTTATGTGAGCTGCACGATGAGGGCTAAGAACAACATTATCAAACTCATGAATGGGATAATTTGATGGAAATGTTTTTTCCACTGAATCAGAACCTCCATCTGTGCGTCTAGGAACTGAAGTTCTCTGTGGATAAACCCACTGTGGATCGATTCCTGCTGCAAAAACCTTACCATTTTTAACTGCGTCATAAAATGCTTTTTCATCAATTGTATGACCTCTTCCTACATTTACAATAATTACACCTTCTTTCATCTGTTCAAATTCTTTTGTACTCAAAATATCTTTGGTATCTTTAGTAAGTGGAAGAGAATTAATGATAATATCAGATTCTTTCAAGAACTGCTCCAATTCATCTATAGAGTATATTTTAGAAGCGATTTGCTTTTGTTCTTCTGTTGATTTTTTAGGATCTCTCCTACAACCTATGAATTTAAGGTCAAATCCTTTGAGTAATTTAGCACTTTCAGTAGCAATTTTACCATATCCAAGTAAGCCAACTGTTTTACCTGTTATATTAACTGCAGGCATTTTTACAAATCTTGAGCTCCAATCTCCATCTCTCATTAGTCTATCATGATGTATTATATTCCTTGCAGCTGTTAATAAAAGGGCTATTGTATGTTCAGCTACTGTTCTTGCATTGCCATGACTGTTTGCAATCGGAACTGAGTATTTCTTTAGCAAATCAAAATTTAGCCTATCCACTCCAGTCCAGGGAATAAAAATTAATTTTAGTTTTCCCCCTGCTTCTGGAACTGCTTGTGATAAAATTTCTTCTGTAACATATGGACCCATTAAAATATCTGCATCTTTTGTTTCCTTTATTATTTCAGGATCTTCATTTAGAGGTCTATGACCAGTCTCTCCTCTAATTCGAGCAATAACTGTAATATCTTCTGGTAGTTCTTCTTTCAAATAATCTAATGCATCTTGAGTTATTGGATATAGGAAAACAATTTTCATTTTTTCATTCCCGACTAACAGATTATGAAATTAATAAAATAGCTTAATTTTTGTTTACTAAAAATTCTCCTAAGAATATTAATGTATTTTAGAGTATTTAAAAAAGAAATAAGTTCCGCGTGGGATTGTAGTATCACGCGGTTGTCTTATGTTTTAATAGTAAGAATCGTAGCTTTCCTTCTTCTTTCTTGTGAAAAGACCGACAATCATACCAGCGAAGAAGTTTGTTACAGCAGCGATACCGCCAAATATGGCACCAAGTATTAATGCAAAGAAAATAAATTTACTATCAACAAAGGCTTGTATGTCAGCTGTTGTAGGAATCGAAGCTGTTATCCATTGTTCCATCATGATGCCTACGTCAGTTCCACCAACACCAAATAGATCAACTACCTCATCTGCGAACTGTGCTACACTTCCCATAGAGACTACAAATGCGGATATTGTAGCTTTATAGTACAACCACAAGAATAGGAAACTAGCAATAAGCACTATTAAACCAGATAATAGACCTGCAAGGGCACCTGCTCCAACACCTTTAGCAATTACACCAGCGATTATACCACCGATTAAACTGCCACCAGCGCCAATTAGGAGTATGGCCCACCATGGTAGAAGTGTGAACAAGAAAGAGATGCCAATTACTGCACCGCTACTTAATAAACCGCCTATTAAGGCGCCAAGTAATATACTGCCAAAAGACATGATGTATACACCAAATATATTGAATTGAAATAGCTATACGAGTATTTAATATTTATCTAATAAAAATCTTTTACTAAAGCGACATGAAAAAAAACTAGAAAAAGTGATGATTGCATTAATTTTTGAATAAAGTACAGGAAATTTTGGGAAAAAAGCAAATAATCCTTCACTCTATTACATTCAATTTAACATTTTTTGGTACATCTGCATTATCAAAAAGTACACCTACAGGGCAAGTGTGCAATATAAAATCTAAGCACTTTTCGAGTTTTGCAACTGAATCAGGAGATTTTACATTTACTGTTGCATTTACAGATCTCATCGTAGGGTCTTCTTTGTCTCTATCAGCTTCAAGAACAACTTCCAAGCTTTCAATAGCTAAACGCATTTTTCTAGCAATTTTGGCGAAGATCGTACCGATACAACCGGAATAACTCATTAAGCATAATTCTAATGCTGTTGGACCTAAACTCTCACCATCACCTTTTGGTGTTAAATCAATTACTGTAGCATGATTTCTTCCATTATCTACAATTGCTTGATAATTTTTCACTAGTTTATATGTTGATTTCATTTTTATTTTACCTCTAAAGTTTAGGCGATCTAATCGAAAATTGTGATTCAGTATATTATGTATAAATCTTTTAAAAGGAACTACACGAAAACAAATGAAGTTCTATTTTTAACTTAATATCTTTAGCTTTGTTTCTATTGGAATTTCTGTTTGATGAAATATTATATCAACTGCACAATTCTTCTCAGCGATAGCTAAAGCTTTCTCTAATTTCGTTTGAGATTCTTTTGATTTCACATAAACCATTAGATGAATGTCTGACAAGTGTATATCATCTGATTTATTTGCTATTGCTTTTATTTCAAGCTCTTTAAATGTAAGATGCATATGACTTAAAGTCATTCGATAGGATGTACCTAAACATGTTGCTAAAGCCATTACCGCCATTTCTAATGCTGTTGGGGCAGCATCATCCCCACCATATTTCTCTGGTGTGTCAAGGATAAAGAATGGATGTTTTCCATCATCAACTTTGAATTTATTTTTTTCAATCCATTTACTAGTAATTTCCATTATAGGCCTCCAATTACTCTTTTCTTAGTGTACTATTGACAGTCTTTTTCTTAACAATAATCGTTTATTTTCTTAACTTTCGAGGGTATTTAATTTAGAATGCTAACAAAAAGAGGATCTTTTCTTAAGGAAATTTAATTGAATTTTTTACTACAAAAAAATACCTGTTTTGGAAACATATGCAAATTATAATTGCAGAATTACTAGAACTAAAATGGTCTTTTTTAGACAAAATGTTTAATTTTGATGTTGTGGATAAGAAGAAACATGACAGCTGAAGAAGAAACTGAACCTAGAACTAAAGGTAGTTTAGCAATTGCTCTATCATATGCAGTTGCAGTTTTTGGATTGTTTTTAGTCATTATACCAGCTTTAATGATACTTGTTGAAGGGATATCTAATCTTCCAGACGTACCAATTATATTCATTGTACTCTTTTTGGTTGGAGCAGGACTTGCATTGATTGGCTTAACAGTCATTATTATTGTATTGGCTGTTCGTAGCGGTAAGAAGAAACCAAAGAAAGCTCCTAAAGTCAAAGAAGTCACCAAAGAGGAAGAAGAAGAAATTATAGAAGAAACTTTAGAAGAAGCTGTAGAAGAAGCCTTAGAAGACACGATGGAAGAAATCGTTGACAAAGAAGTTGATGAAGAAGTCATTGAAGAGATTGCTGAAGATATTGCAGAAGAAGTTATTGAAATTTCAGAGGAAGAAGATGAAGAAGTAGACAAAGAAACAAGTGAAGAAGATACAACTGAAACTGAAGAAGATGAAGTAGTCGAAGAAACATGTGAAGAGGAAGAAGAAACACCTGACGAAGAAGTTGAAGAAGACACAACTGAAACAGAAGAAAGATGAAGTAGACGAAGAACCAGAAGAAAGTGACGAATAGCTTTTATTTGATATCTCATTTTTCTTTTTTATTTCTCAAATTTCTAGTTTTAACTAAATAATTGTAGAAATCAACTAAAATTAGAAAAGTAGGGAAAGCAATTGCATAATAAAAAAAAAAGAGCAAATAGCAATGAGCGAAAGTAAAAGTTCAAGATTTTCATTGGAAGTTTCCATAGAATATATTATGCAATGGTTAGCACTTACTTTGATTATTAATCTAGGATTATTCACAATTGTTCACTTCTTGCTAAATCCATATGATTTAGGTTGGCCTAATCCAGAACGGTACTCTAAGATAATTTGGGTAGGTTTTACGTTAGTTGGGTTCACTGTTTTTGCTCTTACTTACATCTTCATTAGTGCTCCTAGATATTGGGTCGATACAGATTCAATTGAGATAAGAAGTGTTTATAGATCCAAAAAAAGTAAAATTGTTGAGTTTGAGAAAATTGTTGATATGAAAATTAGAAAAACACCAATTTTGTCAAATATTTTTAATTTTGGAACGATTGTCTTTTATAACAAAACTGAAGATGGTAAGAAAAAAGTAGTTGCTAGATTCTTGGGTGTTAAATATCCCAATGAAGTTTATTTAGAAATTTTAGAAAATCTCGATATTGAAGAAGAGAAAAAAATTGAGGATTTACTTCTCTAAGTCTTGCATTTTTCTCCTTACTATTTCCATGTTTCTTCTTGCTCTAATTCTCTTTACTATTATTGTTGGAACAGCTAGCAAGATTGTTCCACAAATAACTACTATAATTATAGTCCAAACTAAACCCAGCTCTAAAGCATCTTTTGTTAGGCTAAGTTCATCAGACCAAGCACCACTTGCAAATCTTATTCGATGGAATAGCTCATAGTTCCCAAATCTTCCGTCGAGCCAAAAGCAATGAAGATTTCCAGTAGCATCAACTTTGATTTTTGGTCTTAAAGCAGCATTATTAGCATGAGAAAGTTGAGTACTAGGTTGCCAATTCAGATTAATTCTTTCCCTAATATCTACACCTTGATGGTAAGCATATTCCTCTCTTATTTCGTAAGCTAACCAGAGTTGATTTTGCCCATCCAAAGCAACTGAAGGCATGCTTGCATCTGATTCACCTGATGCAGGTCTATCAGGAGGGATAAATGGAGCAACTTCAATTGGTTCACTCCAATTACCAAAAATAGGTTTATTGGCAGAATGGATGTTTTTTGTTCCAAATTGTGTTCCTGGAAACTCAACTGTATAATTACCCCAGAAAACATTTAACATACTATAAGAATCGATTATGATTTTTGAATGTCTACATCTAGTAGTACCAGTAGTTAATTCTTCAATTGGTTTTTGAGTTCCATTTCTATATATCATCTTGTAAAGGATTTTTTCTTCAAAATGTAATCCCTCTGACCATACGAAATGAGCATTACCATTATCATCTAATATAAAATCACAATCTGTACTATTCAATCCTGTTGCTTCAGTTATCCTGCTTTGATTACTCCATTGTTCTGAAGTACTATTATAATGGAGATAATATAGATTATAATCTCCAACTCTATTATCTTTCCAACATAGCCAGTAGTCATTTGAGTTCTGATCTAATCTTAATATTGGTTCATGAAATGAAAAGGAATCATTTGATAGGGTGATTTTCTCCACCCAATTCAAATCCAAATACTGCTTCACTAACATCTTAATACCAGAATATTCATTCAGTGAATAGGTAATTGCTACAGCAAGTTCATCTGATGTAGCAAAAGCAGTTGGTGTTCCAAAAAGATTGAAAGTTTCATTTTCAACCAGAATTGTTTCAGCTGATTTATTCCACAGATAATTACTATCAGATGTTATCATTTTAATGGAATTATTATCGATATTTTGCTCATTATAAATCAAGTATATTTTGTTTGTAGGAGCTATTGCAAAGGTAAAAGATAGAATCTGTGTTTTATCTGCTGCATTAACTTCAACATATTCATTTAACATTTGATCAGATTTCTGAATTCTTGCATTGGATAGTGTATTCTGATCATTAAAATGAACTGAAGAGAAAATAATGCTAAAATTAAATGCTAAAATAAAAAGCAAAAGATACTGTGATTTAAATATTTTAAAGAGATTCACTGAATAAAGCTCCTCTGAAATACTACTAGTACTTTCAAATATCATAATAAATTCATTTATTGGTTTAGTATTTGAGATTCAATGTCTCCATTAGAAACAATCACTAAGGATTTGCACAGAATTTTCTCATAAAGTAAAGTTCATATATGCTTCGGGGTTTTTAATTGTTATATGTTTTTCATTAAACATTATAATTTTGGGTGATAAATTTGAAAAAACTAATCAATTTTATATTACCGAATATTTGTTATTGGTTTAGTATCGAGCATGTCCGTGATAAAAGCTGACTATAATGTCACAGCAGGTACAACATACACATTTGATGTAGTAGCATCAGAATGGACTCTTAAGCAAGGTACAAATACAGGAGCAGGAACTGGATTTAACTTTGAGAACACTTCTTATCCAGCAGGAACACAATTTGATCTTAATGTAACATCTGCAAGTACTTCTTCTGTTAGTTGGAATGTGACTATTGGTTCAGAATTTGATGAAGGAACGAATTCAGGATTCGATATTCTTGGCTTCGTCTTATTACTATTTTATCCAATTATGATATCAGGTGGATTCTCTACTTGGGATCAAGATGAAATTGAAAAAGGTCCTGAACTGTTTAGATTATTCTTCGTCGATCCTGTAGGATACTCAGATTTGCTTACTGAATTGTCTAATGATACATATGTAGAGTCCATGTTTACAGATCCTGAATGGACATTTAGCCAATTACAAGGAGAATTCGTTAATTCATCGAGTACTGCAGTATTTGATTGGTATCTTAGTGGTCGATATTATTCTTCAGCTGACAACACTGATTTCAAAGGAGTATATAATATGAAATTTGCTTTCGATAAAACTACTGGAGCAGTCAAAGGATTCCGTATGTACATTGATTATACTGGAAATGTTGCAGGATCTATTATGGAAATTGATATGGTTCAGCATTTTGAAGTAGAAGGTTATAACCTACCGGCATTCTTAATATTTCCAAGTGGATTCATTTCAGGTTTTGAATTGTTAATAGCAATTCCTACATTAGCTGTAATCGGTACTATTGCGTACATAATCAAAAAGAGAAAATAAATCTATTAAGAAGCGTAGATAAAATCTACGCATCCCAGTTTTTTTTATTGTTGTATTTGGCTTTTCTTTGGCCATTTATCAACCATAGGTTTAACATCTTCAGCAGCTAGCCAGCAAATCTCTTCATTTGGATATCTCAAAATGCCTTCATTAATCATGAAAACATACCCATTAACTTCAGTTTTAATTTCTGAACCACTTGCTAAAGGTCGTCCGAAGATGTCTTTTGCTTTAGCAACTACATCTCCTTTTTTAACGAAATCACCTTTCTTTACTTTTAATTCAATGATTGAGGATTCTTTTGCTCTTGGATGTCCTATATGTCTAACAGCTGCATTTTCAGCTATTACTGGTACATCTTTTATTTTTTCAATGTAACCAGCAATCATCCCAGACCATTTGAGAACATTCAATACTCCAACAGTTGCTGCGTCAACCACTTCTGGTTCGACGTCTAAATACATCCCAAGCTCAACAGTAAAAGAAGGAATTCTTAGATAATTTAAAGCTGCTCCTGAAGTGGATCGGTGAAGCTTTTTCTGTATATATTTTGTGGGAGTAGTTTCTCTTACAACTGTAAAACCAAATGCTTTTACCATTTCTTCTGTTTTCTTGTATAATTCCTCAGCTTCCTTTTTTGCGTCTTCCCCTAAATTATCATTGTAGAGGACCCGATCTAGAAATATAAAAGGTATAGATTTTATGAATGCATTGTGTAAATCTATCAAATAATCAGCAGAGGATTTTATTATCTCAAAAAGTTTCTTCCAAATCATTTCTTGTGTAGATGGATACAATTCTTCATTATCATAAACTGCCAGAGGATCCTTGATTTCAGTTTTTTCTTCATCCTCAACAGATATCTTAATGACTTGTTCGGTTTTTATAGATATGTCTGCATCTTTTTGCACTTCATCCAAAACGATTTGACTTACACTTGATTTATCAGTTTTAGATTTGTCTTTGAATGGGTTTCCATCAGGGAAAAGTCGATTTGGATCTTTTTTATCGAAATAAGGATATCTTGTTTTAATTCGTGAACCAGAAGGATTCAGAGTGGGTATGGCTACAATTGCTCCCTTAAGCTCTTTTATGTAAATATTCTTAATTACTCTATGAATAACAGGAATTCCAGTATATTCATCTCCATGTATATTTGCTGTAAGCCATAATACAGGTCCATCTTTTAATCCCTGAGCGATTATTATAGGTAACCTTTCAACTGTTCCAACAGGATGTTCCAATATGTCTAGAAAACCATAATTTATTTTCCCAGGTTCTCCTGAGACATTCCCAATTTTAATTTCCTTCAATAATTTTCACCACAGTAATAATCTAAAGTAGTTGTAATAATTGTTTATTGCTTACTTTTAATAATTTCTTCTCTTCGATTTGATTTGTATCAAAAAGGTATATTTCATCCAACTTAAAGCAATATTTTAATCTGTGATTATTTATTTGACTACTAATGCATATTGATTCTTTAGTATGGTGAATTCCATTTGAAATTAAAAACCCTAAGAGCAATTATGACCTCATTGTCAATTAATATACTTCTAATTGGCATTATCTTAATTACCTGTATTGATACAAAAGCAGATTATAGTGATATCTCAGATCAAACATTTAATTATGTACTTGACAGCTCTGCATGGTCTGTTCAAGTTAATGACCTTATTGAAGGTGGAACAGGTGGTACTTTTGGCAATCTTAACTTGCCACAAAGAGGACAATTTTCTGTTGAAGTGTTAGATGTAGATGCAAATTGGGGTGTTGATTTTAGAGTTAGTAACGCAACTGATAATGTATTGGGCCATATAACAAATGATGAATTTTTGATGGAATTTGCTAAATTCCTTTATTATCCAGAAGAAGAATGCTCACGAATTACCACAGAAGGTTTTAATTCAAAGGATATAGTAAATGGCCCAGAGATTCTAGATTGGTTTTTTATAGAAACAGAAGCTGATGTTTGGGATTTTATGGACAATCTAACAACAGTAGAATACCATAACGTTCTTCCGGGTGTTTATGCATATGAAGCATATTTGCAAGCACATTTTGAACATCAAAATAAGCAAGTTATGTTTGATGTTTATATGCGAGGTTCTTTTGAAAATCAAACGCTGGATGTTAATATTCAATTTGATCACAGTATTAAGTTTGTATGGAACGATACAACAGGAATTTTGTTAGGATATAGAATATCAACAAATTTCAATGGTCTATTTGCTAGCTATTCAATTGCTGAAGAAATCAATGTAGTTATTCATTTAAGTGGATATGATTTACCGAGTTTCAAGTTTATATCAGCATTCATCCCTGGATTTGAAATTGGTATTGCAGTATTTACAATTGGATTAATCATTGTATTCAATGTGATAATTCGCTGCATTAGAAAGAAGAGAAGAAAAGAGGAAAATTAACCTACTCTTCCATTTTTAGTAACCAATTCTTATTGTATTTACCAATGTATGTAAATCCTAATGATTTCGGACCTATATGTGTGCCTATGACTGGACCTGCTTCTTGAATCCTAATCTCTTTATTATTTTCATTAACCTTTTCCATGATATCAAGAAGTTCTTTAGCAATATCTAAATCTCTTGTATGCCAAACGAAGATATAATCTGTTACTGCATTTCTAACAATATAAGGAGCAGTGAATTTCAATCTTTTAATTACTTCATCTCTTCCCCTTATTGTTCCACCCGAAGATACAAATCCATCTTCAAAATGCAAAATTGGTTTAATGTTTAATGCTTGACCTAAGAGCTTCTTTGCCCTCCCTATTCTACCACCTCTATAAAGATATTCCATTGTATTAAGTGTCAATACTAATCTTGTTTGTGGGATTATTTCATTTAACCTTTCTAAAATCTCATCTTTAGTTGCCCCATTTACTGCTAGTTGTGCAGCATCTAAAACAATTAAACCTAAAGCAGATGCTGAAGCTTTCGAATCTACTACTGTTATGTCAGCATTCTCTATCATAGGTACTACTCTAAGTGCACTTTGAATTGTTCCTGATAATTCTTTTGACAAAAATATCGCAATTACAGATTTAGCTTCTTTTGATGCTTTCTCAAATGCATCTAGGAATGATTTTGGTGTTGGAACTGCAGTTGATGGAAATATTGGACCATTTACTAATCGATCATAAAATTCTTCTTTGGTTATATCACCTGAATCTCCAAATAACTTAAACACTTCTGAATCAAAAATTACTTGAAAAGGAGCAATATGTATATTATATTTTTGCACCAAGTCATTAGGTAAATCACAACTTCCGTTAGTTATAATCGCTACATTCTGCATAGATATCTCCACAACTATTTTATTGTATTACTAAATGAAAATTCCTTGATTGTACTCATTATATTACAAAACTAATAATGAATACTTTTTATTAAATTTAACCTAAAAAAAATAGCTTCAATTGAATTTCTATTAGCATTTACCAATCGATGCCAAATTTCTTTCTAATCAGCTTCAATTTCATTTGAGCTTCTTCACTTAGTTCAGCATTTGGTTTCATAACAATGAAACTTCTTCTTCCAGGATTAACCTTAGCATTAATTTTTTTGTTATCAGTTAATTTTGTTATAGCAAATTCTAAAGTAAAGTCATCACAATCAAATTTATCACATATTTTATCAAAAGAAATTTCCTCATTATGGATTGCATATTCTAACATCTTAGGCAATTCCTCTTCTATGATTGTAACAATTTCCTTTCTTCTATTATCGATTTCTTTTTGCTGCATATCATCTAAGAATTGTTGACGCTCCTCTACCTTGGTTTCAGTTCCAGACTCCTTTTTACGTTGCACTTCTTCTAGTACAAGGTTATCAAGATCATGGAACGAAGTTATTATACTTAATCTGTCTAATGAATTCTTAGCTTCATTTCTTACATCGTTTGATTCATCATTTACGAGTGCCTTCACTAATGGATGAATTGCCTTAATGTTTTCTAATTGAGCTAAGGAATCTGCAGCAGCCATTCTTGCTTCCTTATCTGAATCACTTTCCAACACAACAATTAAAGCATCTACAGCAGAATCAGCTTTCATCAAACCTAAAGAATAGATAATCATTCCTCGAACAAAACTATCTTTGTCTTTTAGAGCTTGAATTAATGGTTGTATTGCTCTGTTATCATTTAATTGTCCCAAAGACATAGCAGCATTTGCTCTAACTTTTGAGGATGTATCATTTTGTAATGAAAGAATTAAGGGATTAACAACTGTTTCTTCACCAATCCACCCTAATGAAAGGGCTGCTTGACTTCTTATTTTATCATCATCACTTTGAAGCTGCTGTAACAATTCTTTAATTTCATTTTCAATAGACAAATTCTTTCATCCCAAGTGTTCTAACTAGTTGATTGATAATTGATGAGTCTGATATTAAATCCTATTATTTAGTTTTTAGGTCAAAAAGCTTTTGCAAAGCAATCGAATAAAAGGAAAGAAGGATAAAAAAATAATGATATGGATCCACTGATTAGGATCCCATCAACTATTTCCCAGGGCATACTTTGGCGATTTTTGGGTCAAGCTTTCCGCCGTATGCTTTATCATAATGATTACTGAAGTCTTGTGCTAATTTCTTTGCACGTTCATCAAAAGCATCCTTATCATCCCAAGTATTTCTAGGCCATAGAACCTCAGCTGGTACACCTTTACATTCAACAGGAACGTGTAGATGGAAAATCTCATCTTCTTGATATTCTACGTTTTCAAATTCCCCATTAAGAGCTGCATCTACAAGTCTTCTGGTTAGATTTATGTCCATTCGTTTTCCGATACCATAAGGTCCACCACTCCAACCAGTATTTACTAAATAAACTTGTGTTCCATGCTTCTCCAGTTTTTCACCAAGGAGATTTGCATATTCATCTGGATTTCGTGGCATAAATGGTTCTCCAAAGAATCTAGAAAACGTTGATACTGGATCTACTATACCTGTTTCTGTTCCAGCTAATTTACTTGTATATCCCATTAAAAACCACAACATTGCTTGTTCAGGTGTTAATTTAGATACAGGTGGGAGGATACCGTTTGCATCTGCAGTTAAGAACAAAATGGTTTTCGGATGATCTCCAATTGGAGGTGTTTTGATATTTGATAAGAAAGACAGTGGGTAAGATCCTCTGGAATTTGGTGTAAGACGATCATCAAAAAAATCAAATTTACCATTTGGATACATCATAGTATTTTCAAAAAGAGCTCCATGCTTAAGGTAATCATCATTATGAAGCATTGCGTTGTAAATTTCTGGTTCTTTATCTTGTCTAAGGTCTATCAGTTTTGCATAACAGCCAAACTCAAAATTAGCTATTCCATTATCACTCCAACTGTGTTCATCGTCACCTAACAGTGCTCTTGAAGGATCAGTTGATAATGATGTTTTCCCAGTTCCAGATAGTCCCAATAATAATGCAGTATTACCATTTGGTCCTTCATTAGCAGAACAATGTAATGGTAGAATACCTTCTATTGGTAACATATAATTCATGACAGTAAACATCAATTTTTTTACAGAACCACCATATGCTGAACCAATAATTAGTCCTAATCTTCTATCAAAATCCATAGCTACAAGCATATTACTTGTCTGACCATTGGGGAGTTTTCTAATTCTTCCTACGTATCTTTTTGGATTGAGTTTATTATAAGGCAGTACTATTAAAGTAAATGGTCTATCTGCAAAAATACTATTTTTTATATCAGGTGGATTTGGTCTAAACATATTATAGGTAAATAGAATACTTAGAGCTTTATCGCCCAAGGTAAGCACACTCATTGTATATGATGAGTCTGCACCTAAAGACCTTTCAGAAAGGTATAGTTGTTCTTTCTCCATTAAAATTTGCATTGCATCTTCCCAAGCCATGTCGAAAGTTTCCTCAGAAATAGGGATGCAATTCGGAGAGGTCCAATCTATTGATTCTTCACTTTCAGGTCTTTTAACGATTACAGTATCTTTTGGGCTTCGTCCTGTTGATTCAGGAGGTGTCCAAGTTGATAACGCACCATTTGCAGTCGTATATGCTTCTCTATTATCAATAGCAGCCTGAATGAGTTTCTCTCTCTCAGGATTTCTAATGATATTTTTGTGTTTTTTTAAAACTTTTTCAAGATCATCCAATAATTTTTTCAAAACATCTACCTTCTCATTGATTCATTTTTACTTGAACTTATTTGAGAATAAAGCATCAAAAAGAAAATTATACCTTCCCTTTTAAAAGTTATTTTATGATAATGAAATAATGATACAAAGAGCACTCTTTATTTCATTTGTTGTTTCTTCTTGTAAATTTGAATTATATCTAATATAATATAATAAAAAATCTGTACAATTGTTAAGGAAGTTATCGTTATTAAAGCAATAAAAATCGCGTTTCCACCAATACTCAAAATAGCTAGTATAAGAATAGGAATATTGATTATTACGAATGTAAGAATACTAATCAAAAGTATTTTTCTTAAGAGTAATTTTTTTTCTTTTTTATTGTTTATATCAGACACTTCTACTATACATTCCTCATGAATTCATTGTTTTTTAACTTAATTTGTTGATTCATGTAAAAAATTTTTTATGGTGCTTAATAAAAAAACTTGAAGTAGTTACATTTAACAATAACTATTGTTAACATACAAACGGTAGGTAGAAAAATTGAGCGAAGGTGTCCAAGCTACTCGAATGAATCTTATGAAATTGCGTGATCGCAGAAAACTTGCTGAAAAAGGTCATGATCTTTTACAAGAAAAACTAGATTCTTTGGTAATTAGATTCTTTGAGGTGGTTGATACAATCAGAGGACTTCGAGAAGAAACATCCAAATTAACGATTAAAGCTCATCAATCATTAATAGATGCGCAAATAGCTGTAGGACCTCTTCGATTAAGAGAAATTACATTTGCAGCTCCGGAAATGTGGCAAATTGAAGCTTATGAAAACAATGTCGCTGGAGTTATCGTACCAAACTTAGATTTAGAACAAGTTCGTGATGAATCTGAATCTAAGCTATTCTATGGTTTTCTAAGTTCAAGTTCTGAAATAGATAAAACAGTAGATGATTATCGAAAAGCAATTGAAAAAATTGTTACTCTTGCAGAAACCTTAGCAACTTTACAAATCTTAGGTCAAGCGATAACAGAAACTAAAAGACGAGTAAATGCACTCAGATTTATCCTAATACCTAGATTGAAAACTCAAATTGCCTTTATCGAAACAACCTTAGAAGAACAAGAAAGAGAGCAATTTACTCAGCTTAAAAAGATAAAAGAGAAATTAGAAAAGAAAAGTCTTGAAAAATCCGAAGCATAAAAATATAGAAAGAAGAAGATTCTATACAAAGAATCGTTCTTTATTTCCAGTTTCTGCTCGTACTTTACCCATAACTTTACTGACAGCTTTTTTGAAGTCTGATTCAGTTATGTGATCCCTTTCGTTTCTAACTGCAAACATGCCTGATTCTGTGCACATATTTTTGATATCTGCTCCAGAAGCTCCTTCAGTCATACTTACAATTACATCAAGGTCTACAGAATCATCAAGGGACATTTTTCTTGTGTGTATTTTGAAGATAGCTAATCTTTCTTTAGCAGTTGGCATACCAATTTCAATTATACGATCAAATCTCCCAGGCCTTAGTAGTGCTGGATCTAAAATATCTGGTCTGTTTGTAGCAGCAATTACTCTAACATTACCTCTAACATCAAAACCATCAAGATTGCTTAATAATTGCATCAATGTTCTTTGGACTTCTCTGTCTCCGCTTGTTGCAATATCTAATCTTCTTGAACCAATAGCATCTAATTCATCGATAAATAAGATTGTAGGCGATCGTTCTTCAGCAAATTCGAATATCTCTCTTACTAATCGTGCACCTTCACCGATAAATTTCTGAACTAATTCACTCCCAATTACACGGATAAATGTCGCATTTGTTTCGTGAGCAACAGCTCTTGCTAAAAGTGTTTTACCTGTTCCTGGAGGACCAAAAAGCATAACACCTTTAGGTGGAGAAATACCAACCCTCTCAAATAATTCAGGTTTTGTTAATGGAAGTTCAACTGTTTCTCTCAATTCAAGAATTTGTTCTTCAAGTCCACCGACATCTTCATATGCAACAGAAGGTCTATCTTCAACTTCCATAGCAGAAACCATAGGATCTTTTTGTTGAGGTAATACTTCTACTATCGCAAAATTCCTTTGATTTAAAGCAACTCTTGAATTTGATTTCAACAAATCTTTATCAATTGATTTAATTACATTTACAACAAAACTTGGACCACTTGAGCTTCTTACTACTGCTCTGCCATCATCTAAAGAATCTACAATGGTACCAGTTATTAATGGGCTTCTTTTCATTTGCTCAAGATCATTTCTCATAGAAGCAATTTCGCGCTCCATACGCATGCGCTCATTATCAATTAGCTGCTTCTCTGTTTCGAGAGTTCTAATCTTGCGTTCTAAATGACGAGTATAAGATAACAGATAACTTCTATCCTTATCTGCAATATCTTTTTCATCGCCTTCCTGCTCAACTTCAGGATTCATATTTGTACATTACTCCGATCTTTAACGCTTAACATTCTTTTTTCTAGACTTAGATAAAAATGTATGTGTATAGACGGTTTCCGTTTTAATTTACTATGTTTTTGGAAGTTATTAAAGACTTATTTTTAATTTCTTAACCATACGAATGCCAGCACTTCCTTTTTTATAGTAATCAGGTATTACTTCTATTTGCTTGTATTCTAATTTATGGTAGATATTCTTTGCAGCTTCGTTTTCAGTTTGAACTGTTAGTTCTATTGTGATTTCTTCTGAATTCGTATCAATCATCTTTCGATTTCTTAATTCTGGTACAATTATAACTACAGCTTCTTCCAGTTGTAACATTAAATTATATCCTGCTCCTATTCGACGCCATTCTGGATGAACATTAACAGTAGCAATTTCATAATTGTTAATTGAATTTAGATAAGCAACAATGAAACCTATGACTATCTCCTCTTTTGTATTCTCAATTGTAGCTACTAAGAATATTTCATATTTTCTTCCTAACAAGAACAAGTAGAAAAAATCTTTACTAAAACGATCTATTTTATTAAAACATAGATTCTCAATTTCATATATTTGATTAATATCATAAATTGTCGCTTTTCGAATATTGTATTTCATCTAGATCGCTTCTAAAGGTAATTTCATTATATGATTCAGGAAAACCAATTCTAACTTATGTCTAGTGTTACTAAAAGTTAATGTTAAATACTGATTCAAAAATAACTAGCGAAATCTTTTTGTTTCCAACTACAATCTTCTATAACTATGAATGGTAAAGGAAAATACGATCGAATTAGTGAAGCAGTAAAAAAAGTTGACAAGAGCTATTACATTGCTTTCACTACAGGATTAATTGTTTTAATAATCACAATAGTTTTAGTAGCTACTTTGAAAGGCGAGAATGTTACTTATCTAGACATAGTATTTTATCCGCTGTTAGTTTATTTCATTTTTCAACAAGTTTTGAGTGGTTTCGGATTTATCACTGGTTATGTGCCAATAGCTCAAAAGATAATTGGTAGTCTTACTAGATCAGCAAAGAAGAAAGCATATAGTGAAAAAGATATCCTAAAATTGGAGAAAGAATTAGAAAGATTAGATGAAGTTGAGAATAAGAAAAAAGAAGAATATAAAAAATTAGATCAAGAGTTAGATCAAAAAGAAAAATTGATTGAAGAAAAAATAGCTGCTGGAAGTTGGTCAAAAAGAAAAATCAAACGTGAAAAGGAAAAACTGGAAGACAGAAGACTTGAATTAAAGAAGGAAAAGAAGAAATTTGAAACTGAAGTTGATAAAGAGAAAGAGAAAATTGATGAGATAAAGAAAGAATATAGAGGGAAATTTGCTGAAAGGGTTATTCATAGACAAGAGGAACTAGAACCTAGAAAATTCAAGCTAATAATGCTAGTCCCACTTTATGTTATGATGATTCTTGGAATTGTATTATCACTTTTCACTATAATTAGAGCAATTATTGTTTGGCCTGGTTCAACAATTCCAGCAAGTGAATTCTTGCAAAATGTCGTTGGATTTCTCGGAACACTTGATTTAATAAATGAAATATACAAGGGGATAATCGCTGCTGTATCAATTATTACGTTCTATATTATTCCTGCAGTTAAATTATTTAGGAATCCTGAAAAAGACATTGCGCCAAAAGTTCTAACTGGTCGAAGAAGAAGAATTTCAGATTGGTACCGTCGAAGGATTAAGAAAGACCATAGAACCCTTTTGAATAGACAATTTGAAGATTTACGACGATACTACTATGATATTAAACAGATTATTGGCAGAAGTCTCTTGATACCAATTGGATTATCACAATTAATTATTGCACCTATAGGTGGGTTGTCAGTTGTTCTTGGAATCAAGTCAGGTATTAAACGAGAAAGATTGGAAAAATATGAAAACATGCTATTGATCATTGTTGCTAGCTCATTAATGGGAATTCTTGTTGCATCATACTTATTTTTCTATGCTAAAGAAATAAAATCTATTCATTCAATGATAGTTATAATCATGAAATTGCTCTATGTTGCCTTTCTCATTTACTCATTCATGATCTTTACAAGATCTCCAGTTTCAGATGTTGATGAATTATAGCTTAACTGCTATTTTTCATCACTTATCATTTTTCAGCAAGAAATTAAACATTTTTTCTAAAGCTCTTCTAAAAGCAGAATCTTCATTTTTTCTTTTTCGTCCTATTTCAGCCCAAGTTCTCGTATCTCCTTTTGGTACAAATATACAATCAAAATGCCACCCCTTCCCTCTTGGTTCTTGTGCAATTGTCCCTTCATCTCTTTCAACGAAAACTTTTGTTCCATGTTTTGAATCACAGTATCCGATAGCTGCAACAAAAAAAGATTTTCTATCTTGATTGTTTTCTAACAACCTTACTATACCCTCTTGTCCAATCGTTTCATTTACAAATTTCACTAAAGCTCCAGGGAAATTATTTAAGGATTTTATTTCCAAACCACTATCCGAAACAGCAACAGGAACACCTAGAATTTCATGTGCTTGTTTAGCTTTGAAAGCAACAACTTCTTCAACAGATAAGGATTGAATCTCAAGCAACTCTAACTCGGATAGGAATTTTAAATCAATTTTATCTCCTAGCATCTTTGTTATATCTGAGATTTTTTCTTTGTTTTTAGTAACGAAAGTTAGTTTCCTTCTATTTGTCATGTTTCTGATATCATCCTTATGAGTTGTACTATGCTAGTCTCTTTCCCATTTTGTGAGAAATACACCAATAACGATTGCTACAATTCCTATTCCAAAAGCTATACCTATGTTCATCCAAGCATTTCCAATATCCCTTGTTATCATACTAGATCTTAATGCTTCAACTATGAAAGTTAATGGCGAGAATTTGGATATTATCCTTAATGTCTTTATTCCTGTAAAATCGAAAAAGATTCCGCTAAGAAATAACATTGGAATAGTGAACAATGTACCAATTACAAGAGAGTTTTTTGGATTTCTAATTATTTGACTAATCAATAATCCTATCCCTGAAAAGAGAACTACACCTACGAGAATTATTGGAATAATTAACACACTGAAACTAACCCAACTGAAACTAAAAACTAGCCAAGCTGTAAAGACTGTTAGAGTCGTTGCTATAAATGCTAAAAGGAATTGCCAAGTAATTTCTGCAGAGACATATTCCCACCTTGTTAATGGTGTTGTTGCATATTTCCTAAACAAACCTGATTGTTTGAAGTGAGCTTGTCTGAAAATTGTACCCAAAATACCTGCATTCATAATTGTGATGCCAATTATCCCTGGTAGAAAGAAATCTATGTAACTAATAGTATCTGAATAGAAATTTTCAGTTTCAATATTGACTCGAGGTATTGAACCATTTTGTTGGATATTGAAATCTTTTATCGTTTTCATAACTATATGTACTACACTTTGAGCACTTGAAGAATATGGATCAATTATTAATGTAACATTTGATGAAGAAAAGCTAGGGTTATATGAATGCAACGTCCAATTTTCCGGTATAACTAGACAAGCATACAACCCATTTTCTTGAAGGTATTCCTTTGGATCAACATCACTAGATAAACGATTTATCTCTAAAATATCTATAGCTGTTAGGTTCAGTATTAATTCTTCAGAAATAATTGTATTATCATTATCTTGAACTTCTAAATTAAATGAGTATATGTCATGTTTTGCAAATATAGAACCAAATAACAGAAGAAGTATAATAGGATAGAAGAGGAGTAAGAACACTGTTATTCGTGAACGATAGAATAATTTGAAAGAAGCATTAATGTGGTTACCAATACGTCTAAAACTATGACTAAGATGTATGAAGAAATTCAGGATTTTTCTTCCAGCCAATTTGATTTTACTTTCATCATTCATCCTTAATCACTCCTTCTTCCAATTGGTAACAAGTATCCCTAATATAAACAATCCAAATGCTAAAATGGTTGAGATGCTGAAATACAACCAAAATTGTGTTTTCGTATAATCAAGCATTAAAGCTCTTATACCTTCAGTTAAATAAAACAAAGGAAATATTCGTCCAATATACTGTAGAAATTGAGGTAATGTATCCAATGGGAATAGTGCTCCACTTAGGAATATCTGAGGTATTGTAAGCAATACGGAAGCTAGAATAACTCCATCAGGATTCGTGATTATTCTTACTAGAATCATTGCTATTCCTGTAAAAGTCATAGTTCCATAAATAACAAAAACAATCATCATTGGATGCAGGCTTGTTGCAGTAAAATCAAATATTAACGCAAACAGAATAGTTAGTGTACTTGCAATTAAAGTTAAAATGACTTGCCAAATCTGTTTTGATAATATCCACTCAAATTTCATTGTCGGTGTTGTAGCTAGTTTTAGCAAAATGCCACTATGTTTTTCTTCTAAATCATAGCTTAATCCTGTAAAAAGGGCAATTGTTGTTACTGAAATCATAATAATGCCAGGAACAAAAGAGTCAATGAAACTTAATTCTTCAATATAGTAACTTTCAACTAAGAATCCAAATCTTGTCTCCAAATTAAGAAGATCGAAGTTTAATTCTGTAACTGCTTCTTCAATTATAACCAAAATCGCTTTTGCTGTCGAAGATGAAGGATCTGAGTAGACAGTTAAATTACTTGTTAGATTTAACGAAAGACGATTGCCCCAGTTAAAAGGTATCACAAGTAAAATATCCTTATTGTTCTCTTTTAGCCAGTTTTCAGGAATGATAACTTGCTCTTCAATTATATTTATTGTAAGAGATGTCAGATTTCCTAAATATTGAATAAAATCATTTGATTCTTTACTATCATCCCAATCCAAAACATCTAGATTATAGGATGTATCTATAGAGCGACCAAACATTGATCCAAATAAAAGAATAAGAATTATTGGGTAAACTACAGACCAAAAGATTGAACTTGGAGATCTAAAATGTCTTAAGCTTATACCTTTAACTTGATTAGTTATTCTTCGTAAACTTGAACGAATTTTTTTCATAAAAATGGTAAACCGACTTTCAGAAAATTCTCCTTTATTATTATTTCTGGAATTTTCCTTAGATCGTTTGCTCAAATTTCCTTCACCAAATTTATCGTTTGCTCAAAGTCTCTCCTGTTAAAGTTATGAAGACATCATTTAGTGTTGGTCTCTTTGTCACAATATCAGAATAACGTACATCTGCTTTATCCAATTTCCCTAAAATTTCCAATAAGGTTATTTCTTCACTAGATATGACGATGTCATCATCGATAATTTCTATCGGACATACACTTTGAAGTGTTTCAATTGCTAATGCTTTTACTTCTTCATTTGGACAACGTACTATTACTTTATTTCCGGTACTAAATCTATCTATTAACTCCATAGGAGTTCCGATATCCTTTATTAAACCTCTATGAATTATAGCCACTCTATTTGCTATTGCTTGTGGCTCAAGAGCATCATTTGTTGTCAAAAAAATTGTTTTCCCTTGTTTATTAAATGCTTTAAGAATCTCCCATACTTCTTTTTTCGAGAATTGATCTAATCCAGCAGAAGGTTCGTCAAGAAAAACAATTTCAGGATCATTTACAAAAGCAATTGCTAGACCTACTCTTCTTTTTACATTTAGAGGTAATTTTTTGTATTGTTCACCCTTAACATTATCTAATTGAAGTAAAGCTAGTAGCTCATTTATCTCAATCATTTTATCATACATTTTGCCCCAAAAAAGGATGTTTTCCTTCACTGTGAGATTATCGTGAGTTCGAAATTCTTGTGGTAAAACACCGATTAATTTTTTAATTTCCCTCATTTTGATTTTGCTTTTAATATCATATCCTAAGACTGTAGCATCTCCTTCTGTTGGTTTCTGCAATCCTACTAGGATTTCCATAATTGAGCTTTTACCAGAACCATCCGAACCTAGTAAAGCAAAAATTTCTCCTTTTTGAACATTAAAAGATATGCCAGCTAGTATTTCATCATCTTCTCTAGTTTTCTTTAAACCCATTATTTCGATTACATTTTGCTGGCTCAACAAGATTCACCTTTTATATCATTTTAATTAACGTTGATTGCTATTTTATTGATTACTCTATTACTTACAAATTTTATAATATATCTGCTGACTGCAAATTGATATATTTTCTTGTAGACATACAAGAATTTTTTCTTTCTTCCTCTTAAGTAAGACTTTTAACGGATAGTTTACATATCGAATTTATAAAAAACAGTTATTAAGACATTTCTAACAATATCGACCATTTCTATTAAGAGACAGGATTATGTTACAATGACTTTGTTTAGGAAGATAATGAAAGGACGCGATTCAAAAGAAGATGATTCTAATGAGAATAAAAAAACCGTAGCGATCGTTGGCTTAGATGGAGCAGGAAAAACTACAATTATTAACAGGTTATTGCGTTCCGAATTCAATTTAACACGACCTACTTTTGGTATTAACATAGAGATTTACAAATACCGATCATTAGAGTTTGTTGTCTATGATTTAGGAGGACAAATGCCTCTACGTGAAACTTTATGGGAAAAATTTGTCTCAAGCGCAGATGGTCTTGTCTTTGTTTTGGATTCAGCAGATAAAAAGCGTTTTAATATTGCTGCAGAAGAGTTCAATAATGCTCTAAGTTATAATCAAGAAGCACCTGTTTTGTTCTTATCTAATAAGATTGATTTAGAAGATGCCGCAAGTTCTGATGATGTTTTAGATGTTATTGATTTTGGAGAGCTAATTAGATTACAAAGAAAGTATAATTTCTCGAGATGCTCTGCATTAACAGGTGAAGACCTTTTTGAGAGCTGGGATTGGTTAACCCATAACTTGGCAGCTGATCAAGATCTTCCATTGACCAATGTCAAGATACTAGGTGGTTTTATTTTTGATAGCGATGGAACAGAAATTGAAACGGTAATTCTTGGTAAACCTAAAACACAAGCTAAACGTGTTGAGCTTTTTAAAAGAGGAAAGTATGAACTAAGTAGATTTATTCGTCAAATGGAGCAATATCCTAAAGCTGAAACATTATTACAAGCTCACAAAAATCAGCTAATAATTATTAAGAAAGAAAATATCGTCATAGGTATTATTGTTGGTGAAAATGATCCAGCAGCAAGAGCTGTTCAAATCCTTAAAACACTTAGCGATAAAGTTGAACGTATATTTACTGATAGTAAAAAGGAATGCTTGAAGCAATTACTAGAAGATAACTATCCTCTTGATATAATAAAAGATAAGTAATTTGACCCTCTGTCAAATTACTCTTTATGTTTTTCTTGTATTATTGAAGGTAAAACCTCTAATACCCCATCAATATCCTCTATTTTGTCTATAATATCTGAGAGATGAACTCCATCTTCAGCCCAAATTTCACAAAGAATCATATAATCACCTGTCGTTGTAGATATTGAGACAATACCATCGATTTTTTTAAGCGATTTGATAGCTTTTAATAGCTTTCCTGGATGAGTGTTTAGTCCTACAAAAGCAACAGTATTATAACCAAAGGCTATTGGATTCAAAATAATTGAAAATTTCTTTATAATACCTTTGTCAGTTAATTTGGTCAATCTTTGTCTTACAGTCGATTCACTTCGCTTTATTTTATTGGCTATTTGAACATTAGTGACTCGAGAGTCTTCTAATAAGAGATCAATTATTTTTTTGTCAATTTTATCGATCATTTCTGCATCAACTTCTTACTTTAAGATAAGCTGCGATTTTCGTAATTATATTAACGATTTTCAAATAATAAAATTAACTGTTAAAAAGAAAAAGAAGAACAACTAAATCATTAAATGAAAGACATTTCTTACTGATTTAGTTACTAATTTTATTATACTTTAGCGATAATCTTCAGTTGGATACTCTTGATAGGCATCTTGTTGTCTTTTGTTTGGATTTCTTATTGCTCCTCCTATTAGTCCACCAACAATATTGAAAACACCTGAAAATAATGATACAATAAAGGATACTAATAACCCAATTAGAACAAAAATGATAACAACTTCTGTTGGGATAGAAGATCCATCATACATTCCGAGTGTAAGAATTTCGACTAATAGTATAAAGAATCCTGAAGCAGTTACGGTAGTCAAGAATACTATTACAATTGAATTAATAATAAACGTAAATACTGCTGTTATAAAACCTGCTAAAGCACCTCTACCGGGAGAAGTAGCTATTAAACCTGCTGTCAGTCCAGCTATTAACCAACCTACAACAGCTATAAGGAATACCAACCAAAATATACCTGTAGAACTAGCTAAATAAATGCCTAGAACTAACAAACCGACACCAATCAAGGAACCAATTAGTGCTCCTAATGCAACTTTGCCTTTGCTCATTATAATCACAATTTTAATTATACAATGTAATAAGAAGTTGAAATGATATAAAACACTTATTAAATAAGCAGATGTCTAATCAAAATCATCTGTTTCTTTTGATCTATATCGACCTGCATCAGCAGGACTCTCATACTTTTTGTAAAAATCTGTTTCACTATTCATTGCTGACTGTTCCAGTTTTAAATTACTTATTAATGTATCAATTAACGTGCCAAGAATTGTAAATATTATTAATATAACTGCCATTATTGACATTATTATTAAAGTTATCAAAAATGATTGTATAAACGTACCACCCTTATTTATACCACTAGTTTCTGAAAAGTTCAAAACTTCCAAAAAGATAGTTGCAAAGCTATTAAAAATTAACAACATTAAAAATAGAAAGATGAATTGAAAGCTACTCAGAAAGAGGGTGACGATCAAACCATCAAGTTTATCCTTAAGTAAATAACCATTTATTGAGCTGATAGTTCCCCATATGAAAATTAACAAAAACCAAAACAAAGCTCTATGATTAGTAACGAGATAGAAAATTGGGAAAGTCAGAATGAGACCTATTACTAAAGATATAAGCGAGTGTAAAGCTGCTTTTATGTAGTTTACCAGTATTAAAACCTCTAATTCATAAATAGCTATTTCATTATTATTTGTTTTTCATTTATCTTTTCTTGATTATTATAACTAAAAAGTTCGTAATTATTCAATAAAAGTAAGAGGAATTAAATTTATAATGAAAGATTTCTAATAGTGGATAAAAAAGAAGTGGAAAAGATGCCTATAGATTATGATACATTGCTTTATCTTGTTGAAGAAACAATCGAAAATGCAATGGAAGATGCAAAAGAAAAACTAAATGAATTATCATACAAATATCGATTGAAGTTAATTGTTAAACCACCTGTATTAGTAAAGGCAGAACAAGCCAAAGTTAGAGAAGTAATTTGGGAGAAATAGCACTAAATTAATATCATTAGAATCAAAAAAACAAGAAAAATTAGTAAAAAGATTAAGCAGTTGAAAAATATAAAATCATTTGAGAATATGTAGAATAAATCTACAAAAAAATCGAGTTCTAAATTCTCAATTAATCTGTAAATCTATTACCGCATTCTTTGCAAACTTTTACTTTTGCATAGATTGGGTTATGGCCTGCGTACCCCAAAACTTTTGATTTATCTTCAACTTCTTTTATGTTTTCTGCTCCACACTTTGGACATGAGTAAGGCATAATATTTCACCATGATTACTATGATAAGGTTTTATTAAAAGTTATTTACTTTTAAGTTTGTTAGAATAAATAACTTCTGTATTTATTTATGGTTTTTGGTATAAACATTCACAAAAATAGTTTGCAAGAAAATTAAAAAACACCCCTTTTTAGCAACAATGGGAAAAGAATTATAATTTTATAATATTATTTCTGCTTATGTCATCCAAAGAAGAAAATAAAGTTGAACTTGATGATTCGTTCCAATTAGAGGAAGAACCTGAAACTAATGATAAAGAAGACTTAGCTGATACTCCTCGTTGTTATTGGTGTCATAAAACAAAGGATGAAGTAGATGATTTATTCCCTAGTGAACTTTATAGAAAAAATCAAGAGACTCCTTCACAGTTTCACAGTTGTTCAGTTGAACATGAAATGATGGTTAAACAATTCTTTAATTATTCAGAGAAAATCTATTATATTTACTTTACATTTGTTCTAGTTTTTCCACTTATTCTTGCAATTTTAACAGCTATATTTTATAACCTCCTTTACGTGTTTCCTATTTTTATGTCACTAGGTATTGGATTAATGATAGTGCCACTAATGGGAAATAGAATTGTTCGGAGTATTGGCTTGAAAAATGCCAATATTCTTGGCAGAATTTTTGGAGCAATGTTACTTCTCATTGGTGTTATATTGCTTCTAACTAATGGTCTAAAGATCTTTGCGCAATCATAGCAACACTATAAGAAAAAATTCCAAGGTTGATTAAAATGAGAATCTCTCGTATGCAAAAGAAACATATTCCTCATGTAATTGAAGTTCTTACAGCAGCTTTTAGTGATTGGTTTTTGAAAAGGAGAGGAAGATCTCGAAGTCGTAAACGCAAACCTGAATGTTTTTATCCCTATTTGGATATTGAATCTGAGGGATGTTTTGTAGCTTTAGAGAGAACGCAAGTAATTGGTGCTATATTTACACATGTTTGGGGAAAATTTGGTTGGATAGGTACTTTTGGTGTTCACCCAGATTTTCAAGAGAAAGGTATTGGAAAGGAATTAATGTTAAAGGCTATTAAGTATTTAGACAAGAAAAAAAATGTTACAACCTTATGTCTGGAAACAATGCCGGATAGCAGTTCTAATATTGGGTTGTATAGTAAATTGGGATTCAAACCTGCTTTTCTAACTATTCGATTAAATAAACCAATTACTGTTACGTCAAAGAAAACAGTTGCAATGAAGGAATTTGCAGAAGCATATGATCTTGAAGTTGTTTATTTCTCTCAAGAAGAAAATAAAGAAGATGCTTTTACAAGAATGAATTGGTTATCAAGTAATATTGTAAATGGATTAGATCATAAATCAGAAATAATTATTGGTGATGAATATAATTTTGGTGAAACAATTTTACTTAAACGTGAAGGATTCATTATTGGCTATGCTGTTTGTAGGACATTTGTAAGGCATGATAATGATCAAAGTGAGCCTTATCTTGAAATCAAGAACCTGGTGATTGATAAGGACATAAAAAATCCGATGGTTTTAGATTATCTTCTTTATATCTGTGAGCAATATGGTGAGGAACACGGAAAAGTAGGTGTGAGATTAAGCATAAACTCTAGCTACTGGTTAGCATATCAACATCTAATTAACAATTATGGATTTCATATAAGATCAGCAATTCTTCGTATGGTGAAATTTAGTGAAGACATAAAATCATATGATCATTCCAGTGAATGGATTGTCATTTGTAGTTACTTAATCATGTAGAAAAAAGAAGATTCTAATCAACTTCAATTTCATTTTCATTTACTTTTGGAGGAATTTGTTTTTCAATTTCTTCATTAGTAATTGGAGGATCAGGGGATTTTGGTTTTACAACTTCTTCGAGTAATCTTTTGCTTTGAGTTTGTTTATATGTTTCCTTTATAACAGCAATTATTATCTCTGCTTCTTGTGGTCTAAATCGAAATATTGGGAATAAGATTTGTTCTCCGCTAACTGTGTTGATTTGCATTGAAGAATATCTGGTATCCATTCCTTCTTTGGTTGGTTTTGTACCTTTTCTTTCTGCTTCAAATGATTCTATTTCTACCCAAGAAACAACGTTCCATCTGAAAAAACTTCTTAATTTTATACCTTCAGAACTAACTATGATTTTGTTTAGCATTATTGATATGAAAGATTCTAAATAAATCAAAGCGATTATGCATCCCAATATAATTAATGCTATTCTGAAAAAATTGCTTTGATCTGTAAAAATTGCTCCAAATACAATAGCCATCACTCCTACAGCAAGAAAGATTAACATAAATACTAATTCAAGAATTCTTCTCCTGGTTGAGTGTTTTAAGATCTGTTCACCATTTCTTTCTGTTAAGAAGTTATTTGAAGATGTATCACTCATAACTTAGCACCAAACTATAAAGATGATAACTAATTGTATTTAATATCAGTTTATGTATTTCTGATGGTCAGTTGTTTTATTTCAATAGTTTTTAATTCTTTAGTTACTTAAACTATTTTTTTGTATAAAATCTGTCTATCCTCATTTGAATTATGTGAAAGATTTGAACTACCCAAACTTGCTATCATATTATCTTTGTGCTGTTGTGTTAAGAAGAATTGTAAAATCGAAGAATTGTTTAATTTAAATTGCTTACTGCTATCAGTCACTTTTCTATTTTGATTTAGAGCTATGAGTTTTTGTATTTGTAGTGTAGATATGAATGCAAATGACCAATCTTGATTCCAAGTTCTGGATGGATCAGAGAACAAAACTATAGATTGAAATAAATCAGAAGGAAGAATCGCTAAAACTCCCGATGCAACATTATCAGTGATTATTTCATAAACAGACCATTCTGCTTTAAGATCAAGTTCCAATAAAGAATCTTTTTTGGCAAGTTCACAAGCTTCCATACCAGCAAAAGCTTCAATTTCCTCAGTCCACCAATGATAGGTTTTCTCTTTAACTTCTTTTTGATTTTCTATTTTCCTAAATCCTATTTTGAGATTGTGTTCAGAAGGCATTTTATCTTCAAGTTTCCATAAAAATGTTCGAACTAAAGTTAAACCTATACCCAATGATTTGTAATCCAGTTTATTATACATTGCAATAGCAGGTTTATTTTCTAAAAGTACTGAAAAACAAACATAGGCCTTATTATGTTTTTTTGCAAATTGCTCAGTAAATTGCATGAGATATGAACCATATCCTTGACGTCTATATTCTTCTTTTACACCAATAGCATAAACAAAAATGGAATTACCTTTCTTCTCTAATGCAAGAGCACCAGCAACTTTATTGTCTACAATTAGATGATACTTTGACTGTTTTAACACCTTCAATGTAAAATTTGTAAAGAATTTGATACTTTTCCAAGTAGAATCTGATGCTTCCCTAAAAATCGGATCCTTGCGATGTATTTGCATATTCAAATCTGTAAAACTAAGTATTCTAAACAATCCAACCTTCTTGATTTTTACAGATTTGTTATCGACCAATTCCTTTCCATCCACTGAATTTTATTTCTCACATCTTTTTCTCTTAAATGTCCATTATAAAATTTGTATGCTACTTCTGATAACAAATCTTGAGTTTAAGCCTTGCACGATATCATTTGTCGTTTATACTTTCATTAACTTCTCTAATCATTATTTCATAACCTGGTTTTGAACAAGTCATATCAACATGATTTTTATCTATGATATAATGCTTTACTTCTTCATTGGACATTAATGCACTCTTTATTGAGACTGCTCCATCTCCCTGCAATACTTCATGATAACCAATTTTAGGATAAATCTGCATGATTTTTCTTGCTTCCAACAACCAATTAAAAGGATGAAGTAGATAATTACTTGGTAAATTATACCAATCGATAATTGGTTGTTTCTGATCTATTAGTTTTTTACGTTCATTCATTTTTTGTTTTGCTATTTTGTATTTTGGTTTAAGTGAGGATGTCTTCCATCTCCAAGCATAGATGTAAGATATGAGTGATGATGTTCCAGCAACATTAACATATTTTACATCATCTCTGCACCCTGATGCTGAAAGTTCATTGAGGAAATCAGAATCTGGAGCTAGCTGTTTTGTTGCAATAGATTCAACTTTCCTTTCTTGAGAAACATCCCATAGCTTTCTTGCAGTTTTCACTCTATTCAAAAAATGTTTAGAGGGAAGTCTAAATAATTCAAAAGCAGACATGAATGAACCACCATATGGTGTTCCAAAAGTTACTAATTTTTCTATGTTAGTTTTCTCTGCAATGTCAAGATATCTTTTAGAAAGTAATCCTCCTCGAGAATGAGCAATAATGATTATTCTTCTATTTCCATAGATTTCCTTAATTGCTTTTAGAACTGTATCTAATTCTTTTACTGAAACCTCAATATCACCGAATGCTGATTCTTGTGAATATGTAAGCCATTCTATTCCATTTTTATCCATTATTTGTGTAGCACCGATTGGAACAAGCTGCTCAGACATTGTCCAAGCAACAGGAATATATGGTGGAGGTGGTAAAGCATGCCAACCAAAATCAATGTGTTCAGGATCATTCTTGCAATCCTTTACCCAACCCATGTTACCAATATCTGGATCTAACCAGCAGTACTTGGATGCAGCAAATCCATGGATGAATAAAACTAGTATTTCTCCATCATTGTTGGGTGTTGCAGTTGATTCAACATCCTTACGTTTCAGAAACTTGTTTATTCTCTTTTCAGCAGCAATAATTTTTGGCGAGGTAACTTTAGTATAACTTGGATCTCTAATTGTGAAAACCTTTTCAGTTAACTCGGTTGTTGAGATCATAATATTTTACCTCAGTTCTTATCTAATAACCATTAGTGCATTTCAATTATTTAGATATTACACTTCAAGTATGAAAATTTCTCATGAGACCTTAGCAAGTTAGATGCAATATTGCTACAACCTTAGCTTTTTCCTCAACCAATTTATTTAACAAATGTATAACAACTGGAGTTTTATCTTTAATAACTATGATTTTAGATTTTTCAAGTAATTTGTGTGATTCTTCAGGCATTGGTAAAACTCCATATTGTCCCTTTCCAATAACAAGAGTATCTGGTTTTTGATCTAGTAGATGCTGTATTTCTAAAGGTCCTAAAACAGTATGACCTTTACTAATTGGTCTTGATAATTCTTTTTTTCTCTTAGAGATAGAACCATCAACGTTGATGTATATATCATGTTTGTATTTGATACCATCAATGGTTATCGAACCAAATTTAGTTTTCTCTATTTTCATCTTAATCCCAAAGAAAGCTTTACATTTTCTAAAGCATATTAGTTTTAAAAGTCATTTGGAAAAATTAATTAGCTATATAATTAAAACAAAACAGAAACAAGAATGATGGTTGTTTATTATGATTGAAGAATGGCGTCTTTTGGAATTTGATGGATTACCAGGTATTGAATCTCAAACTGTTTATCACACTGTAGGATTAGCAATGGAAAAATATGATGATATTGAGAATACGATAATCATATGTTGGCCCAAAGATCCTGTTGTATGTGTAGGGTATCATCAAATAATCGAGGAAGAAGTTGATACTGATTATTGCAAGAAGAACAATATCCCGATCGTTCGAAGACCTCTTGGTGGTGGAGCAGTTTATCTTGATAGTGGACAGCTTTTCTATCAAGTCATTTCTCGTTTAGACAGTAAAAAAATTCCTAGAAATGTTAGCGAATTATATGAAAAAATACTCCAAGCACCAATCAATACTTACAGGCAAATTGGCATTGATGCTCAATATGCCCCGGTTAATGATATTGTAGCTGATGGTAAGAAAATCTCCGGTAATGGTGCTGCTGAAGTAGGTGGTGGACGTATTCTTACTGGCAATTTGATTTTTGATTTTAATGTTGAGGAAATGTCTAAAATCTTGAAAGTTCCCAATGAAAAATTCAGAGATAAAATAGCTTCAAGTTTGAAAGAACGATTAGGAACTATAAAAGGTTTTCTCGAAAATCTACCAGACAGGCAAGATGTCAAGAAAATATTGATTGAGGATTTTGAGAAAGTCCTAGATGTGAAGTTCAAAATAGATAACAAGTTTTCACCAAGAGAACAAGAAATAAATGACGGGCTTCTTGAATGTTATAGAAGTGATGAATGGTTAAACATAGCAGATCATCGAAGATCAGAGCTAATGGAGAAACGTAAAGTCAAAATTTCTGCATCAACTCAAATCTATGAATCTGTTTACAAAGCTCAAGGAGGACTTATTCGAGTATTCTTTGAGGTCGAAAATGAGTTCTTCAAAGATGTTATGATTAGTGGTGATTTTTCAGCTAATCCAATGAATGCTCCAGAACTAATAGAGAATGCATTAATTGGTAAGCTTGTAAACCCTAAGCACATCTATTCTAATGTTGCTCAAGTCTATCAATCAGAAAACATAGATATACCATTTGTAACTCCAGATGATTTCGTAAAAGCTATCGAATTATCAGTAAAGGATTTATTCTAAAAGTGCATAGTTTTTCTCCTAAAGATAGCTATAAAAAGACTTGTGAGTTAAATATTGTATGAAAGCACAATATGAACTCCCAAAAGATAGTGATATTGAATCAATGTTAGTGAAAATAGCAGAAAAATTTGGAACAATAGTAAAAACTCTTGAAGATGATACAACAAAAATTATTTCTGTTCCATCTGAAATTAGAATTATACAAAGAGTGGATGAAACTAAATACGTCTTGAGAATTAAAGGTGCTTCTAATGAAGATATTACTTTTATAAATGGAATAATAGGAAATCCTATCAAAATTAGTCAAGAAAAATTAAGTTTGAATGATTTTGCTAAAGAAGTAATGAGTATTCCTGAAATTAAAACCAAAAGTAAAGAAGAAATCAATGATATATTAGATATTGAAGATGATGAATTTCAACAATACTATAAGCAATTAGAACGATTTGGTAAAAGAGGACATGGACCTCAAGCAATTCTTGATGTATATGAAATTCTTAGCAAGTAATTAATAAATTGATTTTCTTTTATTTTTTCTACAAATACATATTTAAAAACAAAACATTTTACTAAGTATTATGATGAATAGAAAGTTTTTGTTAGTTGTAACAGTCAGCTTTTTATTGCTGCCTTTTACTTCTACTTGGATGAAAAAAGAGAATGTGAGCGCATGTGAAAATCCTCTAGATATAGAGAATTATGCTATTGAAAATTTTACAGAAAAAGTCAAAGGTACAATTCCTACAAAAGCCTTTGTAGGTCCTGATAATGTATTTGATGTAGTGAATGCTTCTATTCATGGAGCTACATCTACGTTTTATCTTGAAGTTTACACTCTTTCAAGTCAAAATTTGATTAATTCTTTGATTTATGCTAAAGAGACAAATAGTGTAGATGTAATTGTTCTTCTGGAACAAGACCATGTCAATGGATATGAGGATGATTATACTGAGGAAGCAGCTTTTCAACTAAGCAGTTTTGATATTGAAGTACTATGGACAACACTAAATTATGATTTTACACATGCAAAATTCTGGGTTGTAGATTCACAATATACCTATGTTTATTCAGGTAATTGGGCACCTACAAGTATGCCAGCTGATACAGGTGCACGTGAAAATAGAGAAATGGGTTTGATGTTTGATGATACTGATATTGCTACCATCTATGAAGATATTTTTTGGGAAGATTATGGAAAAGCAACAGCTTATTCAGGGACAGATCCTGATTATACATTACCTAGTGAAAGCTCTGGTACATATGTACCTGTTAAAGTTAATCCTTTATCTATTACAGAATACATGGAAGTCATACCTATTTTCTCACCAAACAATAGTTATGCAATGCTATCATCCTTAATTGAAAATGCAACTTCAACAATTGATGTACAACAACAGTATTTAACACATACATGTGATTTAACATACGATTTAATAGATGCAGCAATTAGTGGAATAGATGTAAGAGTGATATATCCAGAGCCAACTACAGCTTCAAAAAATGTTACGGAGTTGCTTTTACAAAATGGCATTGAAGTCAGGTTCTCTAAAAGTCTTTATAATCATAATAAATTCTTACGAGTAGATGGGGAGTATGTTTCCGTCTCAAGTATTAATTGGTCAAATGGTTCAGTATGGGAAAATCGAGAAGCAGGAGCTATTGTAAAAAATACTAAGATTGCTAGTTATTTGGGAGATGTATTCGAGTGGGATTGGGAGAATTATACCGAAATACCTTCAGGATTTCTACCTGAAGTTGAAATCATCAAACCATTACCTAACACTGTAATTGATAATGCTTTTGAAATTGAAGCAGGATTCTATATTGGACCTTTCACTTCAGGAACATTATACATTGATAATGTTTTAGTGCACACTTGGTCCATACCAGATGGTTCAGAAACCTTTAATCTTGATACAACTGCTTATGACGATGGTATACATCAAATTAAGGTAATAGGAACTCCTACTGTTGGAGATCCAGTAATTGACGAATACGATTTCAATATTGTTAATTTGGATTGGTGGCATTTACTTATTTCAGAGGTTCGCTTTGATGCTGTAACAGAACCTGATGGTGAATTCTTTGAGTTATATAATGGCTTTAGTTTTGATGTAGCTATTGGTGGATGGGAAGTAACAGATGGTGAAGACATATATACTATACCTGATGGCACAACATTTTCTGCTGAAGATATTCTAGTTTTCGTTCGAGATTCAGCTGCTTATACAACCGAAATGAATGATTTAGGTGACACTTCTCCTGCATATGATTTTGTTTATGAGGGGTTACTATTAGGTAATTCCGGTGATGAACTTATACTCAATGGTCCACATGGAAATGTTGATGCTGTTGTTTGGGGTTCTGGATCATATACAGGAGTAATACCATGGACTGGAACTATTGATGAAACCTTGAGTATACAAAGAGATCCTGCAAACCATGATACTGATGATTGCTCTGTTGATTTCATTGCAGATACTCCAAATCCAGGATTAGTTTACATAACTGTTACACCAACAGCCACATCACCAGGTTATATTGCTATCATATCAATTTTCTCATCAACAGTTGTTACAATAGTTCTAAAACGAATCAAAAAACGTTAAACTATAAAACAGAAGGAATTTTGGTTCTCCAAATTCCTACTTTTTTTTTATTATTGCGCTTTTATGAAAAATACCTAATTAGTTAAATAGAAGGATGAACCAATGATAAATAATAGCATTGACCTAAAGAATATGATTTTGGTGAAACTGTTTGGTAAAGGAATTAGTTTTTCATTTGAATTCCAATACTGAGGTAGAAACTCTTCTAAACAGATTTGAAGAAAGGGTTGAGTTAAAAAAAGATAGTTTAGAAGATTGTTTTGGTTATAGTTTACGTAATGACGATAGATCCTTAGAAATTCAAGTTTTCCCGAAACAAGGTGGAGAGCATTTTGAAATAATTATTCGAACGTGGAATGATGACCATGAAACTCTTTCAAAACAAATTTTTGGTGAACCTAAAAAAGAAATTATGAAAGATGCTTCGATTCTTGACGTTGCAGAATATATTGCTGAATTACCTCGAGACTATTCCGAAACTGAAATTAAGAATCTACTAAAAGAAAAATTCGATTTAACTGATGATAAATATCAATATTTCAAAGAAATGATACTTAAACAAGGCTCTCGAGATAATGCTAGAGATTATTTGAAGAATGCAGCAGAAAGGTTTCATTAGACATTACATTGGTTTACATAAACATATCTTCATTTTTAAGTCTAAGAAGTTAAATGTATTTGCTGGTGATATTTGCCAGACTGTATCAGCTCCACGTCCCGTACCGCCTACAGCTAAAACATCTTGATCTATTGGAATTAGTCCCGCATCAGCTGCCATTAGTACTATTTCTGCACAAACTTTTGTTCCTTGTCCAAAAGTCCTGTACACTTCAGCTACTAATTCTGCGATTTGCCAAGTCCCAAGTTTTCTACGAATTGCTCTATCTATTCCTGCAAAAGCATGTGTTGTAGTGAGTACTGCAATATTTTTCTTTTTTAGCAATTCCAATAAATCTTGGTCCATTTCATTTTTGCCAGGTTTGATAAAACCAAAAACATGTGTTACAACTACTAGTTTTTCTAGATCAGTAAAAATATCTAATGCTTTAGATGCAGTTGCACCTTTAGAAGTAGCAATCACAACTTTAGGGATTTTGTATTCTTCTGAATACTCATATGCTAATTTTAATGCTTTTTCTGTATTAGCTTTTCCTGGTTCTTTGAAATATACTATTGTATCAACTTCAGACATTATAATAACCAAATCTCGCTTTTATACTAATACTTCAGCATTTATTGTAGATTGTTTAAGAAATAAAAGAGTTCTCATTAAGAACTACTGAGATTAAAAGTTGAAGATTTAGCTTTTACAAAATCCAATTGAAAATCAAGTTTTTTTTGAATAGTTTCTATAATGTTTTCAATAGTTAAATTCCTAATTAATGACAAATGGCTTTCGCACTTACAATCAGATGATCCAAAACCTTTGATAGGATAAATTACATCTTCAGAAAAAATTGTTCTTATGTTTGAGTTCAATACACATTCGATTTTCTCATCAGAAGTTAAATTTCCAATAGCCTTAATTGTACATTTTTCATCTCCTAAAAGATAATCAATATGTCAAAAAATCTTCTTTTCTTTCCTTTTATGACGATCTAACCTTTTTTTAAAACGACCTGGACTTAGGGCTGATCCAACATAAATGTAATTGCTCTCTTGGAAATGGTTGTTTTCAAGAGAACCTATCTCGATCGTAATGTCTTCTTTTACTTCTAAAAAAAGAAGATATGTTCCCTTATTGTTACTCAATTTTTCACCCTGGAAGTGCAATAAACTTTGAATTATTTCCACAAAAATCTTGGAGTTTCATAAAGAAATTCACAAGTGTCTTTTCTTACAACTACGTCGTCTTCTATTCTTACTCCAAATTCTCCTTCGATATAAATTCCAGGTTCTACTGTATGACACATTCCCTCTTTTAGCACTAGCTTATTTCCATTAACCATGTAAGGTGCTTCATGCCCTTCGATACCAATTCCATGACCTAATCTGTGAGTGAAGTACTTATCATATCCATCTTTTGTAATGACTTCTCTTGCAGCCTTATCGACATCTTCACATTTCACACCTTCTTTTGAGGTTTCAAAAGATGCTCTATTGGCTCTATAGACACTATCATAGATTTTCTTGAATTTTCCAGAAGGTTCACCAATTACAGAGGTAATCGTTATGTCACCATAATAACCTTTGTAAATTGGACCAGCATCAATTAGCAACACATCGTTTTTCTCAATTGTTCGTCCAGTTGGGGAACCATGTGGAAGAGCTGAATTAGGACCCGATTGTACTAACCCAAAGGCAGGTCTACAAGCTTTCGATAATTCTTCTTGGATTATTTTTGAAACGTCAGTTTCAGTCATTCCTGGTGTAACTTGATCGAAGGTCTTAATGATTGAATCGGAAGCTATTTTGGTTGCTTCTCGCATTAAAACAATCTCATCTTCAGTTTTAACTAGTCTAGCTACTTGCACAATGTCTGTAGCATTTACGAAATTTGCTTTTGGGAGTTGTTCGCTTATTCTGAGAAACCAATCAAACCATAATTTATTATCTAATGATATGTTCTTATTGTCAATTTCCAATTCCTTTATTATAGCTACCAACATTTGAAATGGATTTTCATCTTCTTCCCAAGTTCTGATAGATCCTGTTTGAATACCTTTTTCCATTCTACTCTTCTCAAAACTTGGACAGATTAGAATTGGTTCACTTTCTTGAGGTATTATTGAACATGTTAATCTTTCACTTGCATGAGTCATTAATCCAGTTGCGTAGAATAAATCAACACCTGCAAATAGAATCAAGCAATCAGAGCCTGTTGATTCCATCAAACCCTTTAATTTTTTTTGGCGATCTACTATCATTCTATCCATCTCTATCTTTGAATATATCCAATTAGACTTTCACATAAATAAAATTACTTCTCAACTAGAAAAGCTATATGTTTTCGGAAATGGCCTCTTTTATAGCTTTGAGAAATTCAGGTGATAATTCGTTATCTTCAGTTAGTGTATCTTTGTATGTGAATCCTGAACGGTGTATATGTCCTCCACCTCCAAATTTAGCAGCAACTGCTGCTACATCACAATTATCGCTTCTTAGTCCAATTCTAAAATTAGTGGTATCAATTGCTAGTAAAATATCTTCTTTACAGATTTCTGATAGGAATTTAGTTACCTTACCTCTTGGTAACAATGCAGATTCTGCAATAGCAACCGTTTTACCTGAAATTGTAAGCACTTTCAGATTATTTCGAATTCTATCCCTTTCTGCTTCAAACATTTTATAGGCTTCTAAATATTCTTCAAAAACTGAAGGTTCTTCAAAATCACCTCTAATAAATATCTCTCTAATTCGTTCTAAATCCTTCATAGACAATCGATGAAAATCAATGAGAGTGTAAAAAACATTGGTAAGTCTATCATGTATGTCAAAATCACCATTATGACCTATTTGAGCTATTTGTTTTGATATCTTATCATTTGGCATAAAACGTTTGCATACTAAATCAGCTGCTGCAACAGTGGTATCATGTATGAATTCATCTAAAACTTCAGTTAGCAAAATTTTCAGTTCTGTTGGTGCTTTGTGATGATCAATCCAAATTTTCCGAGCTTTCAGCTTTCGTAGAGGTTCTATTATGTTGTGAAGTATTCTACTATTCAAACCTATATCACTAACTATTAGAACATTGGGTTTCTCTGCAATAGCTTTCTTCAGAATTTCCTCAAAATTGTAGTAATCTGCTAGGAAACATATAGGTTCTATTTTTAATTCCTTAAAATATCTACAGATGATTGCTTGAGAACCTATTCCATCTGGATCAATTTGATGAGAGACTGAAACAACCTTTAGTTTTGCCATAATTATTTACTTGAACATCCATTGTTTAAATTTCTCTCTATGCGTAGTTAATTGTAAGTAGTCACTTTCATTAAAAACTCGTTCTTTCGCAATGATTTAAATATTCATTTCTAGTTCGAGGCAAAATGAGAAACCTATACTATTAGTCGTTATTGTAGGAATTTAGTGATTAATATTAGATTAAGAATAATTGGTGTATTAAAATGAATATTATCAGAACATCTGTAAATGGCTTAGTTTCAGTAGGTGCATTTGGAGTTGTCACTGATAAATTCGCAATTGTTTCAGAGCTTTGGACCAATAAAGCAATAGAAGCAATAACCAATGCTTTAGAAGTACCACTCTCAAAACTAAATATAGGTGATACATCTTTAGTAGGAATTCTAATTGCAGCAAATTCAAAAGGAATTTTACTGCCACATATTGTTGCTCCTCGAGAGCTTGAAAAACTAGAAGCAGTATTTGGTGATAAAGTTAACATTGGTATTGTTGAAAGCAAAATAACTTGCTTAGGTAATTGTATCGTGACAAACGACAATGGAGCAATTATTCACGAAAAATTCGAACCTAACGCTGTAAGAACTATTAAAGATACACTTGAAGTAGATGTTGAAAAAGGTAATATCATAAAATCACCCCTTGTAGGTTCTCATGCATTATCTACTAATAAAGGAATTATAGCTCATCCTCTTACAACTGAGATGGAGTTAAACTGGTTAAGCGAAAGTTTAGGTGTTCCTGTCAATGTTGGAACAATGAACAGAGGTGTTCCCTTTGTTAGTATTGGCTGCTTTGCGAATTCAAAAGGAGCAATTGTTGGTAAAGAAACAACAGGACCAGAATTACAAAGACTTTATCAAACTCTTAGAGGTACGTAACACTATTAATCATCCTATCCAAAAATAATAAAAACAGCATGCAAGCTGTTCAAGCAGTTCAAAAATAATGAGAGTTGTTAGAAATGTCAAAAGAAGTACAAGTAAAAAACTACCGAATAACTTTCTTCAAGAAGCCACTAAAAAATAAAATCAAATATGAAGTAGATGTTAGAGCTATTACTGAAAAAGATGCTCTTACTCAAGCATATTCAAGAATTGGTAGTAAACATAGAGTTCCACGACAATTGTTGAAAGTTCATTCCATCAAAGAAATATCTATTGATGAAATAAAGAATCCAATTCTCAAAGAAATTGCTTCAGATGATAAGGGGAAAATACATCTTACAAAATAAATAAGAGTTCACTTAAACCAAAAGAATCTCTTAAGAATTGAAATCGGTGCGCTAAATGAGTGAAGACGAATTAAGAAAGGAATTACAACAGATTTCTTCAGAATTGCAACAATATGATGAATTTGGTAAACAAATCCAGATTCAAATTGAAAAGTTACAAAATTATTTGATAGATTTAACTCGATCAAAAGGTACTCTTGCAGGTTTAAAGGAAGAGAAGAACATCGAAGAAACATTGATACCTCTTGGATCAGGAGTTATGCTAAAAGCCAAACCACTAGAAACTGATAAGGTGTTTTATAGTGTCGGGGCGGATGTTATAGTCCCAAAATCAATTGATGAAGCTATAAAGGATATTGATGGAAGAATAAACGAAGCTGAAGAACAAAGAATAAACTTAGCTGATCAATTGAACCAAATAATTAGTAGGATTAGTAGTTTAGAACAACATGCTCAAGGGATTTACAAACAACTTCAAGGACCTTCAAAACCACAATATGATCCAAATTTGGTCAGTTAAATTTCAGATTTTTTTATTTAATTTGTAATATTAAAAGTGATAATATAAATATTCGATTAAAAATAGCTAATTGTGTCAAGAATAATTAGCAATTGAATTGAAATAAAAAATTGGAGCTTTGATTATCATTGTTTAAAAAATTCAGATCTGGAATTGATAGTGCTGTAGAAAAAATTTCTCAGAAAGAATTAACAGAAAAAAATCTACAGAAACACCTTTATGATTTGCAACTTGCTTTAATTGCTAACAATGTTGCTGTTCCTATTGCTGAAAAGATTACAAAAGAGGTTGAGCAAGCTCTTATTCAAACCAAAGTTGGAAGGCTAACTTCTAGAAAGAAAATTACTTTTGAAGCTTTAAAGAAAGCAATAATTGATATTCTTGAATCTCCCGGTGAAGAGGTTGATCTACTAAAGATAATTGAGGAGAATAAAAAAGCAGGTGAGCCAACTGTCCTAGCTATTTTTGGTCCAAATGGTGCTGGAAAAACAACCACTATTGCAAAGCTAACTCAATTCCTTATAGATAATAATTATACTGTAGTTATTGGAGCAGGTGATACATTCAGAGCAGGTGCTATAGATCAGATTAGTAAACATTGTAAAAAGCTAGGTGTGAGAATTATAAAACAAGATTATGGATCAGATCCTGCAGCAGTGATTTATGATACTATTCAACATGCAAGAGCTAAAGGCATTAATGTAGTTATTGCAGATACAGCTGGTCGTTTACAAACAAATAAGAATTTGATGAGGGAATTAGAAAAAATCGTACGTGTAGCTGAACCAGACTTAAATATCTTCGTTGCTGATGCTTTAACAGGTAATGATGCAGCATTGCAAGCTGAAGAATATGACCGGATAGTTGGCATTGATGCAAGTATTCTAACTAAAGTTGATGCAGATCCAAAAGGTGGAACAGCTTTATCAGTTGTTTATGCTACTAAAGCCCCAATAATCTATATTGGAGTCGGTCAAAAGTATTCAGACTTTAAACCATTTGATTCCAATTGGTTTGCTGAATCTATCATCCCTGACAAGTAAATTTTCTAAAATACAAATTTCTTTTCATATTGTCAACTAAATTCTCTTGTGAAAGGATGTGCACTTCATCTAGGGCAAATTAGTTTATTATTAAGACTTGTATAATATTAAGATATTAGTATGAAATGGATTGATATCAATGCCAATAATAACAGTAGAAGGACCATCTAGAAGTGTAGAACAAAAGAAAAGGCTCGTTGAAATGCTAACAAGTGCTTTAAAGGAAGCTTATGGTTATCCTGAAGATTTTGAGCATATTATTGTAATCATAAATGAAAACAAACCTGAAAATATTGGCTCAAATGGAATATTATTATCTGAAATGAAAAAGGGATGAGGTTTTTTTAAACCTATTTTGTCCAAGCAAAATTGACAAGTGTCCAATCTTTAACATATCCTTGTGAGAGATACAAATTATAAGCTGAAGTATTGGATATATCAACATTTAAACTTGTACTTACAAAGCCTTGTTTTATTAGTGTGGTCTTTATGTGATTTAACATACCCTTACCAAAACCTTGTCTTCTAAAGTTGGGACGAACACCCATTATCCATAGTTGACCATTTTTATCTCCATGAGATTGATGTACAAATGCAAAAGCAATAACCTGATTATTCTTAAGTAAGGCTACAGAAGCATCTTCGATTAATGGAAAGTGATTCTTGATAATTTGTGTATTGAAATAGTCTTTCATCTCTTCATCAGTTTTATCTGTCATCCAACGGTCATCTGAATTTCTGAATGATTCATAATAGCATTTCTATAATTCAGTCTGATCTACTTGTTTGACAGTACTTTGAGTTAAGCATTCTGGGAATCCATCAAATTCGATTTTCGTTTTGGATACATCTTGTCTCATATGACAATTTTCCTCGATAAGTCTCAAGTCTAATGAGTTGTAGAAATCATAATGATTTTCTACATTTCCTTCTTCTTTTCTAAAATGTATATCTACTTGAGTTATTCCTTTATTTTTTGCATGTTTTATAGCTTCAAGTATAAGCTCTTTTTTTATTTCTATGTTCTTTAGGTGATTTAGTGAAATAATAGGATGCCCACCCAAAGCCCAAGGATTAATCTCGTCTTCAGAATTATTGTGGAAAACTAAGAAAATCCAACCTAATAGCTCATTCTTCTTTTTAGCTATAATAGCTAGTGGAGGATTATCTAGTTCCAAGTTCTTAAACCAATTTTCAAACCTAACTTCTGTAATATTTGGATTCTGTTCGCGCCAAATTGGAACTGTAAATTTCACCAATTCTTTTAGAATAGAATCATTCCATTCATTTATTGAAATTTTCATTTGTTGTTTCATTCATAATTACCTCGTTAATGAGGTCAGTAAGGAAAACAAAATTCACTTGAAATTAGATTTACTGTATTATAATCCAAATTATATATACTAGTGATCAAGAAAATTACCAATCTCAAAAAATAAAGCTTATTCATAGTTTATTTTCGGAGGTAGGTAAATTGTGAGTAATACTCTTGTGAATTAACATCAATCTCAATATCATAAATTCTGTCATCTTTACTTACCTCCAATTTTTTGTAATTTAATGAGAAATCCTTTTTTTCTTAAACGTTCTTATTAAATAGAATTATTTTTGACTAGACTTTATATGATAATATTTTTAAAATAAGAGGAGCATTATAGCTTGCGCTCACGATATATCTCAGTGGGGGAGAACTATGAAGGGGATATTTACATTTAACCAACATAGAGCGCATTCTTTGCTCAAAAGATTAGCTTTTATTACATTGCTTTCTATTATAGTTCTCTGTTTCACTTTATATCCAATAAATTCGAATGCGCCTAATGAGCTAAACGGTGTATCAGATTCTGTAAATCCGGTAATTGTCGACCCAGAGTTCCTTACATTAAATAATGGTGATGGATCCTGGGAAGAACTTGTTGAAGTTTATAACTTTGGCAATATTTACAGGTCTATCCACAAAATTTGTTTTTCTGACACTGCAGCTTTTCTTGTTGCAGATGACGATGGAATGATAATCGCAGATATTACTGATCCTCATTTACCAACAATAATTGGGAAAATTGGTAAATATGATGATGGTAGTATGGGGTGTCTTGACGTCTGTTATTCTGATGGTTGCGTCTACGTACAAAACGTAAGCTTCAGAATTGCGTTTATGGAAAAGATGTAACTTGTGTTGTTGTATCTGCGAAATCGACGAATTCGGTTTAACATCGTTCGATGTAAGTAATCCATCAAATCCAAGGTTTTTGCACAAAATCGATCTGTTTGGTGATCAAATTATTCACAAAGATTCAGTAGTTTACATACCAAATTGGCAAAATTCATTTCATATTGTCGACATTTCAAATCCTAATAACCTCAACATTGTTGATAGTTATACAGTTGAAGGTGACAAAAGGTTTTGCAAAGGGTGCATAGAAGATAATTTACTCTACTTTGATCTTGATGGCGATTTTCTAATATTCGATGTCAGTCAACCTCATAAACTAACACTAATCAGTAGTACACCATCAATTGGATATATCTTTGATATCATAGTGAAAGATAAAATTGTTTATACTACACATATATTTTCTATGAATATCCTTAATGCAACTAATCCAACTAGTATTTCCCTCATAAATAGCTATAATTCCACACTTTCATTTAATATCAATGTTCAAGACAATTTTGTTTTTATAACTGGTGGTGATAAGCTTGATCTTTTGATTTTAGATTTTAATGATGAATTTGAAATCCAAAATCAATATACGTTTGACCAAGATTTGATTATTAGAGATTTTTGCTTTAAAGACAATTATTTATTAGTAGCAAGCAGAAAGGTAGGTTTTCAAATATACAATATTAAAGATCCAACAAATATTGCACTGATTGGCAATTCAGCTTCTCTGCGTTATGTTATGATTTAGAAATTAACAATGATTTCCTTTACTTAGCTAGTGGCTCTAAGGGATTTGAGGTATTAGATCTAAAAAAACCAACAAAACCAAGTGAAATAAGGAGTTTAAGTGATGGAGGTTTTGCTAATGATTTATGTTTAAATGGTACTCTAGCATTCGTCGTGGATGGTATTGATGGTTTAGAGGATTATAATATTTCAAATCCAGCTTTTCCAGTAAAAATCGGACAACTTAGTAACATTGGAATTATAAAGAAAGTAATAGTAGTCAAAAGTAATGTACTTGTAGCAAATAACACTAACGGAATAATTGCTATTAATGCAACAGATCCCAAAGCACCTAGGATAATCAATGAATTCAGTTTTAGTAATGAGTCTATTATTGATTTTGCAGTTTGCGATAATACAATGTACTTGGTTCATCATTATTCAACTAAAGGATTTTTGCTAGTGAATATCTCAGATTTAGCAAATCCAAAACCAATATCAACAGTATATCTGAGTCATGACATTTCGAAGATAACTATTTCTGAAAAAAATCTATATATTAAAACTGAAGAGTTCCTCATTTCATGTGACATCAGTAATACAACAAATCCTGTTATTCAAAATAAAGTAATCCTTGATGGCTTTGCATATGACATTAGAAAAAACGGCGACCTACTTTTTGTTTCAGCATATAAACTTCTGATTTTTAATATAACTTTTCCAGCTAATCCTACACTTATCGCGGGTGTATCTAATCAAAATAATCGTTATCGTGGATGTACAAAATACAAAGATTTCTATTTTACTGCTTGTGCAGACAAAGGTTTAGTAATATTCAATGGTGATAAGAACGCTAATGGAATTGCTGATTATTATGAACAGCAATTGAAATACCTTAGTTTACTATCAATACCAATAATTATAGGGATTTCAATAAAACCGATTATTAATCTGTCAAAAAGAATTAAACAAAAAAAGGCAAACAAAAAATAGCAAGTTTTGCCTTTTTCTCTTTTCTTTTTTATTCAAATTATTAACTGCCATTTTCATTCGATATATCATTATCAACATTTTTGGTCGTTTCTTCACTAGCATCTGTACTATCGGTTTCTTCAGTCTTATTGTTATTGAAAAGATTATTACTCTTGTTTTGACGCCAGAGAATACCTTGTCGAACCCATTTGACTTCTTCCTCTTGAGAGAGTTTAGTGATAACTAATGGACTGAGATAATAGATAAGAATAGCTCCAAGAAAAGAACCGAAAGTAATTAAAATAAGTCTTAATCGAACTAAGTTCTTATTATCGGAAGCATCTAAAGGATCAGTTCCATCACTTAACTCTTTACCATCGCTAACACCATCACCATCGCTGTCGATATTTTTTGGATCAGTTCCCAAAGCGATTTCTTCTCCATCCAAAACTAGATCATCATCTGTATCAGGATCATGTGGAAAAGTCTCATAGATGTATACTTCTTCGTAATCAGTAATACCGTCTGCGTCTGTATCTGCTTTATTGGGTAATGTGTAGTAGATGAATATTTCTTGAAAATCTGTCAAACCATCTTTGTCTGTATCATTCACTAAAGGATTGGCTTTATGGATGTATTCTTCAATATTAACTACCCCGTCACCATCTTCATCTTTGTGAGAATCATCATAGTTAGGGTCAAGATTATATAGCCATTCGAAATAATCATCCATTCCATCATAATCGGTATCTTTTTTGGTTGGATCTGAACCGAAAACTAATTCGACATTATCATCGATTAAATCACCATCAGTATCAGTAAGGGCTGGATGAGTTCCATAAGTGTGAACCTCTATTCCATCTAGAATACCATCACCATCGGTATCTGTGACTAACGGATCAGAACCATAAATATGAACTTCTGAATAATCATCCAAATCATCATAATCTGTATCAACATTGGTAGCATTTGTTTTGAAAATTACTAGTTCATTATAATCAGTAATTCCATCCCCATCTGTATCTGCCAATGCTGGATTAGTGCCCAAAATTAATTCTTCAGGATCAGTGAATTTATCCCCATCTGTATCTATACTAAATGGATTTGTCCACAGCAATGATTCTTCATAATTTGTCAAAGTGTCTCCATCATAATCATAATCCGGATCTGAGGGATCTAAAGGATCTAATCCAGGGATATACCCCTTTTCTGAATTTAATCTGTATTTATACTCATAACCATCAACCATCAAATCATCATCAGTATCGTTATCATTTGGATCAAGATCATTTCTTGATTCAGTGCCATCATTCAAGAAATCATCATCTGTATCATATTTATTTGGATGTGTAAAAATATAACCTGTTGCATTTGCTCCAGGGTTAGTTGGAGCATAAATTCCATAGACTTCCTTACCATCCTTTAAGCTGTCCATATCAGTATCCTTAACTATTGGATTTGTAAACCAAACAAGCACTTCCAGACCATCTAAAAGTCCATCATCATCATGATCTGCTTTCTTAGGGTTTATGCCATGCTGATACTCTAGAATATTAATCAGTAAATCATTATCAGGATCTTCTAAAGTATCATTTTCTAGTATCTTCAAACCATAAGACCATTCATAGTAGTCATTCATTGTATCATTGTCTGTATCAGTTGAGTTTGCATTGGAACCTAAAACATGTACCTCTATGCCATCCGGTACCATGTCATCATCTGTATCTGTATTATGAGGATCTATTCGATAAACTACCACTTCATCATAGTCTGAAACTAAATCATTGTCTGTGTCATTATCATTTGGTAAAGTATTGTTCCAAAATTCCTCGATATTTAGTAGAAGGTCGCTGTCTAGATCATCATAAGCATCATCTGTAGTCCAATTCAACCCATAGTGAAATTCATAACCGTCTGCCATACCGTCACTATCTTCATCCGGATTTAATGGATCAAATCCATTATCTATTTCTTCTCCATCTAGCATTTGATCATCGTCGGTGTCGTCATCATAGGGATCAGTGCCATAGATTTCTCGTTCATCTATGTTCAACAAGCCATCATCATCAGAATCTGTCCAACCCTTACGATAGTACAAAATTCTATCTGTTCCATCTTGTCTTATCCATGCTGCATGGATGTTTCCTTCTGAATCCAATGCCATCGCTGGAAGTTGACTATAAGCATACCCTGGATTTACCAAAGCATCATTTGTCCATTCGTTTTTTGCTGAATTGTAAATTTTAGTGTATACTGCTGCATCTGTTGTTCCATCATAATCTACATGATTCCAGAGTAGAATAATTCTTCCGACATCATCAACGTAGCCAGATAGGTAACAGTTAATGGAAGCATTCCTTGAAATTACGTTTGGTTCAGTCCATCCAGTACTTTTTCTCTTCTGGTAGACTATATTTGCACTAGTACCATCTTTTGGAACTATATAGATTACATGCAAATTCCCATTTGGTGTACTAAATATCTGTGGTCGGGGCATATTGTAGAAATTGCTTGACAAATTGATTGATCTATACAACCCTTCCCCAACAAATCCTGTAGAACTGTTTTCTTTCCAGAGCATAAAATATTCTGCTGTATAGTATGAACTATAATATCCACCATGACGCATAATAGAGCTAACCATGAAAAATACTTGATCGTTTCCATCCTTCTCAATTATATGTATATCATAGTTTTTTGCTTGAGAAGACCAACTATAAGAGATAGGAGGTATTGTTTCCGTCATCCATCTTTGACTTGCAGAAACAAATTGTGAATATTTGAAATCTATCGAATATGGTGTTGGATTTGTGGAATACAATAATTTAGCATCACCTTCAGCATTAAACACCAAAATTGGTTTAGAACCATAGCCGTTATCAATTCTGTCAATCCAAGTTCCATAATCATAAATCTTGTATCTTATCAACCCATTATATTGCACCCAAGTTAAATGGATTTTTCCATCTGGATCAGTTTCAGCATCCATCAGTCCACGAATTTCACTATTAGTAGTACCTAGGGTTTCCTTTTCTCCCCATAATCCTGTGGAATTGTATTTCATTCGATGGAACAAGTAATAATTCCCACTAACAATTCCTGACCAAAAGATATGTATATTATCATCGCCGTCTACTGCGATTTTTAAATCGTTCAAAGGTGCATAGTCATCTACTACTTCCTTATCTTCCCAACCATAAGAACCAATCATCTCATAATTTGGTTCTAATACAGAACCGTAGTTATGTTCCGATTTTGCATATACCTCTAATTCTTCATCAGCTATGCTATGAATGTCAGGAAAGATGAATAAACCAGAATTAGGATCAATCATTTTTATATTAGATTCCGAAGACACTTTTAAATCAAAAGAAGCAGTACTAAATAAAAAGAAACTAACAAATATTAAACAATATACTATTTGGTTCCTTTTACTCATCATTTATTTACCATCTCTATACAATTATCTACCACGAATTATTTAACAGTTGATATTTATTTTATTTTAGAATCTTTTTATAAGTTTTTTCTTATAATTATAAGAATAACCTCTTAATAATTTTTCACTTCAACTTATTCTCTGAAAAAATGTAACAAATAATTCACAGTTCAGAGAAAAAAAGCATTCTTATGTGCAGAAAATTCAATTTCGAGTTAGAACGAACATTTTATTAGTGGTTGTTATTTGAAACCAAGTGAATCCGAGTTTATCTTTTCCTCGGTCGCAAGAAGTGAAAAGAATTTAAGCCTACAGCAGATTTTAAAATGATGAATTAAAACAGCTGTACTTGAAAAAATATTGAACGAGGAATAATTATGGACTTTAAAGGACGTCACTTATTAACTCTATTTGATTTTACCACTGAAGAAATAAAGTATTTTCTAGATTTAGGGGGTGAATTGAAAAAAGAGTTTAAAGAACATGGTGGGCATCCCAACAGAGAGCCATTGAAGAAGAGCCTTGGAATGATGTTTGAAAAAACATCAACTAGAACTAGAGTTTCTTTTGAGGCAGGCATCTGGGAGCTTGGTGGTCAACCAATTTTCTTGAGTTTTCGTGATACTCAACTTGTAGGAACTGGAGAAACTCCAGGTGATACTGCACAAGTTCTCTCGAGATATTTGGGAGGTATCATGGCTCGAGTATACAAACACAAAACACTACAAGATCTTGCAAAGTATTCTACTATTCCAGTTATTAATGGCTTATGCAATCTTTATCATCCTTGTCAAATTCTTGCTGACTTACAAACAATTCGTGAGCATAAAGGCAAATTAAAAGGATTGAAACTTGTTTATGTTGGAGATGGCAATAATGTCTGTCATTCACTTTTGATTGGTTGCACTAAGATGGGCATGGATGTTTCAGTTGTATGTCCAGATGATTACAGACCAGATGAAAAAATCACCAAGAAAGTTCTAGAAATTGCTAAGAAAATGGGAACAAAATTAGAAATAACTAAAGACATACCTTCTGGTGTTAAGAATGCAGATGTTGTATACACTGATACTTGGATTTCCATGGGCGATGAAGCACAAAAAGAAATTCGATTGAAGATATTCAAAGACTACACAGTAAACAAAGAATTAATGGGCCATGCAAAGAGTGATGCAATATTCTTACATTGTCTACCGGCACATCGTGGTTATGAAGTAACTGACGAAGTTATTGATAGTAAACAAAGTGTAGTTTTTGATGAAGCTGAAAATCGAAAACATTCACAAAAAGCAGTTTTACTTGCTTTCATGAAAGATTAAGAATAACAAAAATGAATTTTATTGGGGTTCTCCCCTCCTTTATTTTTTATTAGCAGTTTCAAAAGATTAAAGTAGCAACCAAATTCTTGTCTACAAAAATATAAATGATTAAGGATTGAGAGTAAATTGATTCTTACAATTGGGAATATTAACGTTGATATTATTTGCTCAGTGCCACATTTGCCAAAACCAGATGACAAAGTAATCGTATCTAATCTCTCTATCGTTCCTGGTGGTGGTGCTTGTAATTTTGCAGTAGGATTAGCAAGATTGGGTTCTGATGTATCACTTTTTGACCATGTTGGTAATGATCATAATGGCAAGAAAGGAATCGAATCGCTCATTTTAGAAAACGTTGATACTACGAACGTTGTTGTTGAGGTTGATGTACCAACAGGTTTTGTTATAATACTAGTTGATAAGAACGGACAATCCATAAAGATTGGTTATAGAGAAGCAAATGAATTGCTTTCACTCAAAGAAATTACAACTAATTTGCTGAATAATGTGAAAATAGTACATGTCTCAAGTGTTAATGCAGAGATTGCTCTCAAAGTAGTTAAGCTGTGTAAAAAACTCAACATAATCTCTTCCATCGATTTAGGAGGATAAATGATGTCTTTATCAAGCGAACAAATTTTACAAGCTATAGCTGATTACTCTATTGTATTTATGAATCAATTAGGATTTCAAAGAGCATTTAATGCTCCAGAAATTAATAAAGTTGTACTAAAAAAAGCAATGAATAAAATGTTGATATTTTTAATATAACAATGGGTGAAAATGGATCATATATATTAGCTGATGGACAAATAATCGAAATCCCTAGTTATAAAGTCCCTGTAATCGACACAACTGGAGCAGGTGAAGCCTATGCAACTGGTTTCATTCACTATTACCTTGAAGGTTTAGATTTAAAAGACATCGGAACAAGAGCTGCAGCTTGTGCAGCACTGCAAATTACTCTTTCAAATGCTCGAGATGGTATGCTGAAAAAGGATGAAGTAGAAGAGTTTATCAAAAGTAAACAAACGATGTAAAATGATGTGTGTTAATATGAAGCTTAAGAAACCAGTTATTCTCACAACGAAACAAAATGTTTGTGGTATAAATATAAGAAAAGCGCTATTGGATAATTGGGATTTTGTGGAAACTGAAGAGGCTTTTGATGGAACACCAATTTACGAATTTAGGGGGATTCGTTTAGTCTATTCTGAGAAAGATGTTATTAACGCTGATCATTGTGATATTTTGAATTCTGATTTGCTACTATATGGTTCTCGTCATAAAAGTGAAGCAAATAAACCAAGTCTATTAACTCACGTAACCGGGAATTTAGGCAAGGATAACAGCCATGGCGGAAATCCAGTTGAATTAGCTTATGCATGCACTCGAGCTATCAGAGAATCATATTTGGGATTGAAGAAGGAAAAAGACTTACTTGATTTAGATGAATTTGATGTTACAGTAGAAGCTACTCATCATGGACCTACAAGTATGAAAACTCCTTTGCTATTTGTTGAAGTTGGGAGTACAGAAGTAGAGTATAATAATGAAAAAGCAGTTTTAGCGGTAGCTCGTACTTTGATGAATATTTGTTTAAATCAAGATAAAGAAGAAATTATTCCTAGCATTTGTTTTGGTGGGGGCCATTATGCAACTCGTTTTAATGAACTCATGGAATTAACTCCTGTAGCAATTGGTCACATTCTGCCTAAATACCAAAAAAATAATTTAACAGCTGAAATTGTAGGACAGATGATTGATAAAACATATGAGAAAGTTAAATGGGTAATTATTGATAGAAGTAGTTTAAATGCTGAGTTAATTCAAAAGATAAAAGATGGATGCTTAACTCGTGATATTGAAATTATTAAAGCACGGGATATTAAATATGGTAAAATAATATAAAGAAACATTGAATTATACTTTCATTCGGTTTTCATTAATTTCATTCTGCATTAGTGCACATCGTTTATACCACAATTTTCTATAGGATTTTTGATCGATCTCTCTACCTTTAAAATCCACAACTGTGAAAATACCTGCTTCCTTACACCAACCAACACAAATCTCATACATTTCCCAATCTAAATCCTCGGTTTCCCATTCGACTCTAATTCTAGTAATTCCAGCTAAATAAGCAGCATATGCTCTAGTATGACCATCGGTATAGATAATATCAGAGCCTAATTTTTTAATTGGAACCACTTCTAATGTTGACACATCTGTTGGATCAATTGCTTTCTGTATTTTCCTTAATTTTCGTTTGCTAATATACAGTTGACTAGGTTGGATTTGCTCTAAATCCATATAGAAAACTTCAGTCATCATATCCCTCAAGAAATTATTCTTTACTAAAGAAATCATCTAAAGTTGTTACTTTTTTGGAATCTTTCTTTAATGGTAAATCCTTCTTTTGATTAAAATCTTGCTGATCTCTTGTGAGAGATTTTTCTTTCTTTACATAAGATATCTTTGTTGTTTGCTGAATATTAGGTTCTTCTTTTTTTTCTCTTAGAGGTATTGCTTCAATTTTCAGTTCATTTGTAATAGCATTTGCAAGTTTCTTCTCGAGACCATACATTGTAAAGATTATTTCAGGAGATACTGTATTAATGTAATCTACTAATTCAGCATAATTTGCATGTGAAGATAATGGGAATGCAGCATCAAAATCCTTGTATTGAAACCTTGAGGCCATTCCAGTAACAATTGCACTACGACAATTAACATGTTCTTTAATGAAAAAGGGAACCATTTTCTTTCCTCGAGGCTGTATAACGATTGCTTCACCATCTCTTAGAATTTCTCTCCCTTCCTCAGATTTTGAATCAAAGAACTCTAATTTTATACCATGTTTCTGATAGACTTCACTAACAGGAGTAACTTCACCATGTGTAATAACTCGAAGATTTGTTAGATTATTATACATCTTAATCAGTTCTTGTGCTGAACCAATTTTCCCTGCAAAAAACACTACATTTCTTTTTTCTTTAACTACATCTGCAGACCATTTCAAAATGTCCATTGAAATTTCTTCTCTTGATGGAAATGATAATTCAGGTGATCCAAATGTTGCTTCAATAATCAAGATGTCTGCTTTTGGCACCTTCATTGAGTCTTTTACTGTAAGCTGACCTTTTCCACCTATATCACTAGTGAAGAGAATGTTTTTGCTTTTATAACTTATCAAGACAGATGCAGAACCAAGAATATGCCCTGAGGGAATTAATCGTATATCCAAATCATCTAACGATGATAGAAACTCAACTTTTTCATTAAAATTAACTGGTTCAAATTTTATTGAACCACTTGGCTTTTTTTGACATAGAAATAGGTCAATTGTTTCTTGTGTTGCTCGAGTATTCGGAGTAGAATACATAAAAGTGAAATGATCAGAGTGAGCATGTGTTACAATAGTCTGGGCATTTAAAGGAACCTTAGAACTTTTTCCATCAATAAGCAATCTTTGATTATTAGGAAAATCAAATTGTAGGCCATTTTTGTAATAGAATTTGTATATTGTACTTACCACCCTTTACTGGAATTCAACACAACTTCTTTCTCAATTATCTCTGATGGACTTAAGTGTTTTTTAAATTATCGAAGAAGAAAAATTAGTAAAAGAGTGAACAGAGTTCACTCAATTATTTGTTATCAGTTAAAGTAATTCTTGCATCCACAACACTTGCTCCTTCTTCAAGAGCAAATAGTGGATTGATATCTAGTTCTTTTATGTCGTCTACTTGTGATACTAATTGACTTATTAAGTGAATTGTATGTCTAAGTGCATCAATGTCACATGATTTCTTTCCTCTAGCACCATAAAGCATGTCTTTTGCTTTAATTCCATCAATCATATGTTGAGCTTCATCAGGTGGGAATGGAGCAACTCTGAAAACGACGTCCTTAAGAATTTCTACGTAGATACCTCCGAGACCAAACATAACTACTGGTCCAAAAGATGGATCTCTTGTAACACCGATAATTACCTCTGTTGCTTTTGGTACCATATGTGTTACTAAAATTCCACGAATATTTGCGCCTGTTTTGTATGCTTTAGCATTCTCTATGATTTTGTCATATGCTTCTTCAACATGAAGGATATCATTTAAACCAATGATAACTCCACCAGCTTCACTCTTATGAATGATATCTTCAGATACTATTTTCATAACAACCGGGAAACCAACTTTTTTCGCCACTTCACCAGCTTCTTCTGCAGATTGTACTAAAGCAAATGGAGGAACTTCTAAACCACAAAGCTTGAACAATTCTTTAGCTTCGTGCTCAAGCATTTGAGCCCGACCCTCTTTTCTTATCGGTTTAATGATCTTGTTAATTTCCTCTAATGGCAATTTCATTAGTGTATCTTTTCCTAACCTTTCTTGTCTTTCAATGAAATTGGACCAACGATATAGTGCAGCCATTGCGGAAATTGCTTTTTCAGGCAAATCAAATGCAGGAATTTCTTCCTCGTTTAATTTATCAACCATTGCTTCAACAGCTTCTCCACCGATACTAGCAATTACAAACGGTTTCTTTCCTTTATGTTGATTAACTTCTTCAATAACGTAATCTGCTAATAAATCAGGATTTGTTGTAGCAGTTTGACAATAAAGAACAACAATTGCATCTATTTCATCAGCTTGATAGGCTGCTTCAATTGCTCGCTTATAGGCCAATTCCCCACCTTGACCAGTAATATCAACAGGATTTTTTGTTGAACCAAAAGGAGGCATTATTTCTGGTTTGAAGAATAGTTCTTTGAGTTTTTCTTGATCATTGTAAAGTTCAATGTTGTGATCTTCACAAGCATCTGTGGCCATAACACCTACTCCACCACCATTTGTGATAATAAGAACATTCTGTCCTTTAGGTCGTGGGTTATTTGTGATACATCTTGCCCAATCAAAAGCTTCGGAAGCATCAATTGCTCTAAGCACACCCATTTGTTTGAAAGCAGCAGAATATATCTTATCAGAACCTGCAAGACTGCCTGTATGACTTACTGCTGCAACTGCTCCTCTTACTGATCGTCCCGATTTTAAAGCAATAATTGGTTTTTTCAAACCAACCTCCTTGAAAATCTTCATTGCTAATTGCCCTTCTCTCAATCCCTCAACATACAAAAGTATTGCTTTTGTATTTGGATCGTTTTTCAAGTAACTATCTAAGAGCTCGTTCTCACCAATTTGCGCTTTGTTACCAATGCTAATTAATGCAGAAAGACCAATTTTATTTGTAATAGTCCATCCCATCAAAGCAATACCTAATGCACCACTCTGTGTAATAAAAGCTAATTTTCCAGGTTTAACATCACCAGGTCCAAATGAGGCATTTAAGTTTGCGGGAGTGTATACCATACCAAAGATATTTGGTCCGATGAAAGGTATATTGTACTTTATAGCAATGTCTACTAGTTTTTGTTCAGTTTCATGGTCACCTACTTCCCCAAAACCACTTGTGATGACTGCAGCTGATTTGACACCTTTCTTTCCACATTCTTCCAAGGCTGCAGGTACGAATTTTGCAGGAATTGAAATGACAGCAAAATCAACTTCTCCAGGAACATCAGAAATTGTTTTGTAAACCTTTTTCCCGAGAATTTCCGTTTCTTTTAGATTGACAGGATATAATTCTCCTTTAAAACCATAAGAAATAATGTTATCCACTATCTCATAACCGATTTTCCCAGGTTTCTTAGAAGCACCGATAACTGCGATACTTTTGGGTCTGAACATAAATTTCAGACCAGGATATTTTGTAATTTTTAACACCTCTTACATGGTTTCAAATTATATTAACCTTAAATTGAAACATTTAACCATTAGAGTAAAGCTCATGATTAACGATGAAATTCATTGTCTTTCTCTAAATCAATTTTGTTCGTTATTTTTTTGGCTCAAATGTATACTTAGTAGCATACACAGCTTAACTCAAAACAAGAGAAAAATAAAAGTTTGGGTAATGTCAGTATTTACTTCTTTTGTCTAGAAGCGACTATCATGGACACCTTTGTCGATTTCTTTTTGTACTTCTCGAGGATCTTTACCTTCACAAGATACTTTACAGCTTAACATTGTTCCTAAAATTTCTTTAACTAATGTCTTCTTGCTAGAAGCAAAACTAGCTTGTTTCTTGATTTCAGTTATTTTGAAGATTTGTTCCCAACTAAGATTACCTACAAAAGGTTCTTCTGGTGCTTCTTCGGTTGATCCATGACCTCCCTTTGCTAATCCTGCTTCTTTCAGAACTAAACCGCTTGTGGTCGGTATACCTACATCTAGGTCAAAGGATTTGTCAGGATGAATGATTATCTTTACGGGTACTTTCATACCTCTAAATTGGGAAGTCTCTTGATTGATTTTACCAATTACTGCACCAATGTTTACACCAGTTGGACCTAACGCCGGACCTAATGGTGGAGCGGGAGATGCTTTTCCGCCTTCAATGAGAACTTTTATTTCTTGATCAGCCATTGTTTAGCACCTAATTGTGTACTAATATTAATTATTTAACCGTCGAGTGAATTCATTTTAAGAAGTTTTTCCTAAGTCTAAACCAAGACATTAGTATAATTCTTAAATACTGAGATCGTCGACACGCAAAAACTAAAAGATTGGTTATTTAAGATTTCTTCTTATTTTGATTAATTTCCAAATAGGTAGGATAATTATGAATTCTTAGTGAGAGAAAATAATTGACAATTTTATCAAAGAAAAATCCAAACTAGAAGTTTCTTATTCTTGTTTTTTCATCTAGATTTAAGTTTCCAACAGTGATTGAATGATTTTTATTGTATCAAGAAGATTTCCTTCTGAAAAGAATCAAGAATTTTTTTTCCTTAGTGCTCTATACAAAGCTTTTTTTCTAGTAAATTCACATATATTAGTAAATTGTAGGATGTTTGGTTACTGATGTTCCAGTCATTTATTGATAGAAGAAATAAATCTAAACCATTGAAAATGGGTCCATTATTTATTATCACTTTGTTAATGGTTTCGTTAAGTGTTTTAGCAATCACGAAAACCAGCGCAAAAGTGGACATCAACTTCTGTCAAAAAATGGTTCTAGATAGTTCAGTAACTGAGATTTTTCCCTGTAATGAGGTTGATTCCGATGGAGATGGACTCTCAGATGATGATGAGACTAACATCTATAATACAGACCCAAACGATCCTGATACAGACGACGATCTACTTACAGATGGGTATGAAGTAAAATGGGGTTTGGATCCATTAGTTGTTGATGATATTAATGCAGATCCTGATAATGATGGTCTTACTACAGAGTATGAATCATTTTATAATACAAACCCACTTGATCCGGATACAGATGGTGACCAAGTTACAGATGGTGTTGAAGTTGCTCATGGTACTGATCCTACCGATCCAGAAGACTTTCCAGACTTATCTGAACCAAAAGATTATCGAAACTTAATTATTGGTATATTGATTAGTGCTGGTATTGTTACTTTATTCTTAATAGGAGCTTTGCTCATTGTTAGACAATTTCGACCTAGAGAATCTTCAAAACGCATAGAACTAGAGAGGGATGAAAAAGAACTCTTCACTAAACAAAAATCTAAAGGAAGAGAGATGTCTTTCGAAAGTGAAGAGCGTGAAGCAATACAGGCTATGCTAAAAAAGCGACAAGAAATAGATGAAAAATCTAAAGCTGTAAAAACTCCAAAAGATATTTCTGATGTACCTTCTGATACACCTGAACCTGTAGTTGTAGAAGTGGAGACATCTATTGAAGCACCTATAAGCATGGAAAAAATAGTTGCTTCTAAAAGAGATGAAATGCGAAATGCTATAGCTGCCTTGAAAAATTATGAGGATCAATTAAATGAAATGTTGAAAAAGAAAATGACTCCTTTTACTATCAGCACAGCTTCGAGAGAAGCTCTTACTGAGTTTGCAGCCGATTCCCAAGCTTTGCTTAGTGAAACCAAAGCAATTTGGTCTTCAACCATTTTACCACTAATAAAGGGTTATGAAGAGCAATTACACATTGATACTTTAGATGCTGAACTAATAATTGATGATTGTAGTAAGTTATCAGATAAGATTCTTGAAATTTTGGTCGCTCGTGAAATGGGAATTGTTGAGGAAGAAGCTAAAAGAGAAGATGTAAAGAAATTAGCTAAGGAAGCTTTGCTAGAGGAAGAATCTAAATCTGAGGAAATAACTCCTGAAGATGGATCTGTTCAAGAAAGTCAAGAGCAAGATAACCTTGATCAACAAGAATAGATTTACATCTTGATATTTTCTTTCTTTGCTCTTTCTTTGAATAATTTAAACATATCATCATCGAATAAAACTATCTTGATTTCTTCAACAAATGAGAAACTGAAATCAGCAATTGTCTTCAGCATTATTTTCGCGCATTCTTTTGGAGAAAATCCTGCGACTCCAGTTCCTATTGCTGGAAAAGCAATTGATTTTAATTCCAAATCTTCTGCCAATTGTAAGCTATTTTGAACGCTTTTCCTTAGTGATTCCTCTGTAATATAACCATCACTTCTCATCCCAGCTGCATGTATGACATATTTTGCATCGAGATTACCAGCAGTTGTTTCAATTGCTTCACCATGTTTTATTGGTCCCTTCTTCATTGCTTCCTCTTCAATTGCTATACCGCCTTTTCGTTTAATAGCACCAGCTACACCAGCACCCATCCAAAGTTCATTATTTGCAGCATTCACAATAGCATCAGCCACTATTTTGGTTATATCACCTTTGAGTATCTGAATTTTCACTTGATATTCTCCTTATTTTGCTAAAATAAATCAGAATTTTAATCCAGTTTTCCAACCCAAGAAAGTGTACAAGTCTGTTTCTGTTTCTGCTAATTTCTCTAGTGGTTTGCCAATACCATGTCCAGCTTGTTTTTCAATGAAAAGTGAAATTGGCTCTTTTGATGAATTTGCCCACTGCAGCAATGCAGTCATTTTCATTGCATGGATAGGATCAACTCGAGAATCAGAAGCAGCAGATGCTAATATTATTGCAGGATATTCTGTTCCTTTCTTGACATTATGATAAGGTGAATATTTGAGGATATACTTGAATTGTTCTGGATCTTCTGATGAACCATATTCTGGTATCCAATACCTTGCGATACTAAATAGATGATAGCGCATCATATCTAACAAAGGTACACCAACATAAACAGCACCAAATAACTCAGGTTTTTGAGTTACAACTGCACCCGTTAAAAGCCCTCCATTGCTTCGTCCATTGATACTTAGTTGTTTCTCTGAGGTGTATTTGTTAGCAATAAGCCATTTAGCTGCATAGATAAAATCATCGAAAACATTCTGTTTCTTTTCCAACATACCTGCTCTATGCCAATCTTCTCCATACTCCGAACCTCCTCTGAGATTAGCTATAGCGACTACACCGCCATTTTCCAACCAGAAGAATCTTGTATATTTTAGGTAGGGAGGTTTAATTGCTATATTAAAACCACCATATCCACAAAGCATTGTAGGATTTGTACCATCAAGTTTAATGTCTTTTTTATGCGCTATATACATGGAAACTTTAGTTCCATCTTTTGATTCATACCACAGTTGTTTGACTGAATAATCTTTAACATCTAGTGGTTTTTCAATTTCATTAAAAATCAATAGTTTAGATTTCTCTATTTCATAACAATAATTTGTTCTAGGATAGAAGAAATTTTGTAAACCAAAGTAAAATCTCTTAGTATCTTTTGCAGAAATTTGATTACTAGTTCCCATATTGACTATACCTGAAAATTCTGGCAACTGAAGTTCAGAAATCAATTTACCATCTTTGCCATAAATAAAAATATGATCACAAGCATTTTTCATTATTTTTAGAAAAATCTTCTCTTTGGTTACTAAAGCTTGATTAATTGTATTAGCGCTTTCAGGAATGACTAGTTCCCAGTTATCGAATGTAGGATCAGTGATTTTTGTTTTAAACAAGGCTATTCTAGGCACATTTTTGTTAGTTAAAATCCATAATTCATCATCAAACATAGAAGCATTTGTCAGAACATCTTCTCCCACAATAACCTCAGATAATTTATTGCTGTTCTCAACATCCATTATATAAAGATCATTTTTTGTATATTTGTGTACAGAGATTAGCAAATATCTTCCATCTTCTGACAATTCCACATTATAATGATTTGTCCCTGGTCTTCCTTCTCCAAAGATTTTCTCATCATCATACCAGTCTTTGCCAATTTTATGTAGAAACAGATGTTTATTGTAATTTTCTTGTCCTTTTGGAACAGTTCCTGGTTCAGGATACCTTGTATAATAAAAACCAGTTTCATCAGGTAACCAAGCCAAACTGCAATATCTCGTTCTAGGTATTTTATCTTCTAAAATTTCTTCTGTTTCAATGTTTTTTATGTGCAATACAGACCATTCATTTCCATCTTCTGATAATCCATAGACAATGTATTTGGCTTTTGGTGATATAAAGAACCAATCCAATGCCACTGGGTTTTCTTTACTTAATTCATTTGGATCGAGTAGAACTTTGGTCTTTCCATCTAAACCCTTTTGCTCATACAATATTGGTTGGTTCTCTGTAGTAGATTTTTGATAAAATATGTAACCTTCCCTCTCACTTGGCACTGTTAATGTCCCTAAAGAGAGAAATTCCTTAATTCTATCATATGCACTTTGATAGTTTGGAATCTTAGCTAATAGCTCCTTTGTATGGTTGTTCTGTATATCTATCCAATCTTGAACCTCAGGTTGATCAAAATTCTCTAACCATCTATATGGATCAACTATCTTCACACCATGTATTTCTTCAACTACTTCTTCCCTTTTTGTTTCAGGATATTGCAAAATTAATTCACCTAATCTTATCTAATCTGCCTTAACAAGCATATTTTGATTTATTTAAGATTTCTTAAAGCTAATTTTGTAATTGATTACTCAAATAAGAATATTATTCCAAAATAGCGATTATGAGTAATTTTTAACTAACTAATAGATTTATATTCATCTGAAGAACATTGAATTCATTTAAATCATGATAGAATATACTGAGAGGTTAAAATGACTACAACGAAATTGAATGTAGGAACACCTATTTCAGATCAAAGGAAATTACTTGTAGGTTTAGTTATTAATCCTATCGCTGGTGTAGGTGGAAAAATTGGATTAAAAGGCAGTGATGATGCCAAAGAAATCTGGAAAAGACTCGAAAGTGGTGAAGGTCAAAAGGTCTCAAATGTTCGTGCTAAAAGGTTTCTAAAGACTATTATTGAATTAAAAAATGACATAATTTTCTTTAGTTATGACGGAGAAATGGGCGGAGATATTCTTAGAGAAATGGAATTTGATGTCGAAATTATTGGTCAAATAAAGAACAAAAAACCAACAAGAAAAGATACTGTACAAGCAGCTAAGGAATTACTCAAGAAAGGAGTTAAATTAATTGTAATCATTGGTGGAGATGGTACAGCATGTGATATGTATGAAGCTGTGCAAGATAAAACACCATTATTGGCTGTTCCCAGTGGTGTAAAAATGCATAGCGCTTGTTTTGCGTTAAATCCTGAGATAGCAGGAATGATCTTTAAACAATTCCAGAGTGGTCAATTAAATCTCACTCATTCAGAGGTAATGGATATTGATGAAGAAGCATTTAGAGCAGGAAGGTTAAGTGCAGAACTAAAAGGAATGGTTGTTATACCATATCTAAAAGCAGCTTTTCAAGGAGGAAAGATGGCCTCACCTTCTTCATTCGATGAAAAACATGATCAAAATGTAATTGCTCAAAGAATATCAGAAGATATGCAAAGAGATACGTTGTATTTGTTAGGGTCTGGAACAACATGCAAAGCTGTTGCAGATTTTATGGAATTGGAAAAAACCTTGCTGGGTGTTGATGCATTATATAATCGTAAGCTAATTGCTAAGGATTTGAATGAACAAGGAATGCTGAAATTATTAGAAAAATACCCAGAAGCAAAAATAATTGTTACCGTTATTGGAAACCAAGGGTTCATCTTTGGCAGAGGAAATCAACAGATTTCACCTGCCGTGATAAAAAAGGTAGGTACTGGTAACATCATTTTAATTGCTACTGTTTCAAAACTCGAGAAAACAGAAAGGCTTAGAGTTGATACAGGGGATTTAGAACTAGATAAAGAATTACACGGTTTTATTCGTGTAGTTACTAGTTACCACGAAGATCTTCTTATGAGAATTGAAGATTAATAAAAAAAAACGAGAGAAGATAATTACTTCTTTGCTTCTTTTTGCTTATACATAAACCAAGTAAGTATTGGTTCTTTTGCAGCTAAAACTTCATCTACTCGAGATACTGGAGTATTTTGTGGAGCTTTAAGAATTACTTCTGGATTTTCTTTGCTTTCTTTTAGAATCTGTTTCATTGCTTCAGCAAATGTATCAAGAGTTCGTTTTGATTCAGTTTCAGTTGGCTCAACCATTAATGCTTCATGAACAATTAGTGGGAAGTAAACAGTTGGTGCATGGAATCCTAAGTCTAGCAGTCTTTTTGCAACATCCAATGTACTTATACCTGTTTCTTTCTTTAGATCTTCTCCATCAAGCACAAACTCATGCTTTCTTGGAATCTCAGGTGCAAATGGTAATGTCCATCCTCCTAAATCTAGAAGCTTCTTCTTGAGGTAATTAGCATTTAGTACTGCTTGTTCTGAAACTCGTTTCAAACCTTCAGCTCCAAGTGAAAGCATATAGGCATATGCTCTAACAATTACAGCAAAATTACCCCAATACCCTTTGATTTTACCAATTGATTTTGGCATATCAAAATTGAGATAATATTTCCCAGATTTCTTATCAAATTCTGGAAGTGGTTTGGGAAGATAAGGAACTAGTTTCTTTACAACCCCTACTGGACCTGATCCTGGCCCTCCACCACCATGTGGAGTACCAAACGTTTTATGTAAATTGAAATGTATAGCATCAAAACCCATGTCTCCTGGTCTACAGAAACCCATTATTGCATTAAAGTTTGCACCATCGTAATAAAGTAGACCACCAACATCATGTACTATCTTAGCTATTTCAATAATCTCAGATTCAAACAGTCCCAAGGTATTTGGATTCGTTAACATTAATGCTGCTGTTTTTTCGCTCACAGCTGCTTTTAACGCTTCTAAATCCACCAAACCATTCTCTTTTGATTTAATTACTACAGTTTTATAACCAGCCATTGCTGCTGTAGCAGGATTTGTACCATGAGCATTATCTGGAACTATAATCTCTGTTCTTGTATCTCCTTCACCATGATCTTGATGATAAGCTCTAATAACCATGATTCCAGTGAATTCTCCATGAGCACCAGCAGAAGGTTGTAAAGTTGTTCGTTCCATTCCAGCTAATTCATTTAACATTTGTTCAGTTTCATATAGAATTCTAATGTTACCTTGAACTGTTCTTGCTGGTTGGAATGGATGTACCATTGCTACTCTGTGATCTAAAGATATGAAATCATTTATCTTTGGATTGTATTTCATAGTACAACTACCAAGAGGATAGAAACCACTATCCACTGCAAAATTCATTTGTGCTAAATGTAGGTAATGTCTTGCTAATTGGAATTCTGCTAATTTAGGTAAATTAGGAGGATTCTCTCTTTGCATTTCTTTAGGAATTAAAGTTAATGGATCTTTTACCTTCTTGGATATTTCTTTTGGAATGCTAGGTGGCGAATATTTGTCATATTTAGTTGGTTCCATTTCGAAAACTAATGGTTCTTTGTAGTAAGCTAATTTTGTAGTTTTTTCTGTTGTCAAATTATTGCCCTCCTAACTCTTTATTTATCTCCGAAAGCACAGCTAACAATTTGTTTAAATCATCCATAGTATGCATTTCAGTTACACAGAAGATGGCTGTTTCGCCAAATTCAAGATGGCATTTCTCTAAAGTATATCCACCTACTAAACCATGTTCTATTAGTTTAGATTCAACATCAGCCATTGTTCCCTTCTTGACTCTAACAATAAACTCGTTGTAATGATAACCTTTGAAAATTGGGGCATCGAAATTTACCAATTTATTTATTTCAGAAGATAAATAATGGGCAGCAGATAAGCAATATTCAGCAGTTTTCTTTACACCTTCTGGTCCTAGCAGTGATAAATAAACACCTGCACCAAACGCTAGAATTGCCTGATTTGTGCAAATATTACTTGTTGCTTTTTCTCGTCTTATATGCTGTTCTCGAGTTGACAATGTTAAAACATATGCTCGTTGATCTCCCTCTATTGTTTTTGTCATCCCAACAAGTCTTCCGGGCATTTGTCGAATTGTTTTCCGATTGTAATTTATTGAAAAGAATCCAACATGTGGGCCACCAAAGCTAATTGGATTTCCTAAACCTTGTCCTTCTCCAACAGCAATGTCTACTCCATACTCACCAGGAGGTTTTAAGATGCCTAATGATATTGGATCAACACCAACTACAACCTTTGCTTCAAAATTATGAACAATATTGCAAATTTCTTCTGCGTTGCTTTCAATTACTCCAAAATTATTTGGATTTTCAAAATAGAACGCAGCAACATCTTCAGTTAATTTTCCTTTTAGGTCAGCTAAATCGACTTCTCCAGTTTTTGGATTAAAATCAACCATCTCAAATTCTATTTTTGGACCAATAAGGTAATTTTTGATAACTGATAGCCTATCTGGATGAATGCTAGTAGTTATCAAAACCTTTTGTCTCTTTTTCATAATTCTTATAGACATGAGCAGTGCTTCAGCGATAGCTGTTGGCCAATCATACATGCTTGAATTTGTAACATTCAAACCTGTTAATTCACTGATTAAACTTTGATACTCAAAAATTCCTTGCAGCATACCTTGCGCAACTTCTGGTTGGTAAGGTGTGTAAGAATTAAGTAATTCAGGTTTAGTTATTACTTCTTGAACTAGAGCTGGTATATAATGGTCTTGAGCTCCTCCTCCAAGAAAAGAAACAACGGATTTATTCATAGAAAGAACTTTATCAATATAGATTGACAAGTCTCTTTCTGACATAGGTCCTAATAATTTTAGAGGATGTTTTAAACGAATAGAATCTGGAATATCCTTGAATAAATCATCAGTACTTGCGATGCTAAGGAATGATTCCATTTCCTTTTGAGTGTCGTTTGCTGATCCTTCCTTATCTTTACTCATGAAAAGACCAGTACTCCTTGTAATTTAATGATCAAGAGTTTTTACATATTCTTCATATTCTTTTGAAGACAGCATTTCATCAAATTCAGTTGCATCACTAGGTTTGATTTTTAGGAACCATCCTTCACCATATGGATCTTCGTTTATTGATTCAGCTGAATCTTCGAGAATACTATTTACAGCAGCAATTTCTCCTGAAATTGGAGTCTTTAACTCTTCTACCGCTTTTACAGACTCAATATCTGCTACTTTATCACCTTTCTGAAATGTTGTTCCTTCAGTAGGCAATTCAACATAAACTATATCCTTCAATAGACTTTGAGCATAATCAGTAATACCTATGGCAATTACATCATCTTCTTTTCTTGCCCACTCATGTGTCTTTGAGTATCTAGCATTCTCATCTGTTTTCATTTTGTCGACCTCTTTCATCGATATTCTTTAGTAAACAATATTCATTTTTAGTTCTTTATTAAGAACTTATTCATATTTTGAATAATTATTATTTCTTAAAACTTTTGGGTAACTAATCTAATCGAAGTTTAGTTTTTCCTCATTGAATGTTTGCTTGTTTTGTATATAGGATTTACCAAGATATAAGCTGACTTCAGCACGCTCAAGCTCTCTTCCCATATAGAAAGCATGATCTATTTTGGTTATTAGATTCAGTTCAACTATTTTCTCAAAGATGTGTCTTGCTTTATTTGAAATGAAAAGCAAATCAGGTTTGTTTGATTCGGGATTTAAATGAGTTACATAGATTTTTTGTTTATGATAATCGACCCAGATTGTAAAACTACCCTTTGGATCTGGTTCGTAATCTAACTGATAGAGTAAATGGTCGTCACCGGTTAGCTTTATTGTTTCTACTTTTTCAAAATCAACTATTTCTAGATCATTAGCAATTCTACTTTTAGCCATCAACACATCTATACCATGACCTTTTGGTGGAGCATTTTTCTGTTTTGCAACAAAAGCCATATCTCTTCCTTTTACTACTTCTTTTATTCCTCCTCTACATTTCACACTCACATCAGTAACTAATACTAATTGTATTCCTAATTCAACAGCTAAACAACCAAAAAGAGCATTTATACCAACCGGATCAGCAGCAATAAATTCTGTCACATTTCCAACACAGGTCATCATTGGAGTAATAGTATCTCTTTTACGATATTCGATATAGTGTGCGAGAGAATTAGCGAATCCTGGAAATATAGGCATTTCAATGATCGGATCAGCTGCTATTTTAGTAATCCCAGCATCCAGAAGTCGTTTCTTCAATTGTAATAAAGAAGCAATTCGTTTTTCTGTTGTTTTTGGAAGAATCCCTTTTAGGGTATTTGTGGGAACAAAAACTACACCAACATCTTTTGGAATATCATTTATTAAATGATCAATATTCCCATGATCTACACTTAATATCAATTCTACTCCAGATTTGATCGCTGCTTGTATTTCTTCAATATTCAATGTATCAATGCTTATTGCAAATTCATGTTTTTCTTGCATTGATTTTAGTTTAGTAATTATTTTCTTCACTTTGTTAGGGTCAGAGACATTTGCCATTGCACCAATATCTAAAATATTAGCTCCATATTTTAGATAGTATTCTGCCCTTTCGATTACCTTTTCCATTGGTAAATGAGTTGCATCAACGATTTCAGCCATTACAGTTGGTGGTCTGTTTATACCAATTGGGAATTTGTGTTTGAAACCAATATAATACTCTGTTTGCGATTTATCAATTGGGTCATTGAATCCTTTATGTAAAACTTCTTTTGTCATAGCAATTTTCTGTTTCTTAAGTAACTTATCTGCAGCAATTTTGGGAGATAATGTATAAGGATCAACATCCTGAATAGCACTTTTGATATCACTAGCATATCTTGGTCCTTTAACAACATGAACACCAAAATGATCTTTCAATGATGATAAATCATCTTGTACTAAACCAGGAACCATAACTATATCATATTGTTGTGCTGTTTTTTTGTCTAGATTTTCTAAAATTAGTTTTTTGTTTATGAATGCTGCAACATCAACAGATAATATCTTAACTTCTACGTTGTGAGGAATATACTTGCGAACTATTTGCTCAGCAGCTCTACCTGTTATTACAAGGATTTTTGGTGCTTTATCAAGTTGGTTGCCTTTTTTCAATATCATTACCTCTATATTGAATTACATCTGATTCAATTTTAGGTATTCCTAAGAGTAAAAGCATTAAAAGATGATAATTAATTCATTTTCTTTATTGCTTTACAGATATATTCATAGGCTTCATTTGGTGTTTCAAATACTTTGAATCCTTCTTGTTCAGATAGTTGTTTTGCAGCTTTTTCTTCTCGATCTCTTACATTAACTGTTATTTCCTCTAGAAATGTAATGACTCCATGCCTACAATATTTTACGCAATCCAAACATCCAATGCATTTCAAACGATTGATTCGTATCTTCCCTCTTTTTCTTCTTATTGCGCCTGGTTTGCAAGCCCATAGGGCAGAGCATTCAGAGCATTTTTTGCAAGTCTCACTGTGAAGCATTATTGGTAAATGGCTTTTTGATTCTCCAATCTTCAAATCAGTTGGAATGACTATCACTTGTGTATCTGAGCTTTTATTTCCCATGATAGCTAAACTGGCAAGTAAGTTATCAGCTATGCCATTAGCAATCTTAGCTACAGTATTTCCGGTTGCAGGACCTATAACTACAAAATCATAGTAATTATTTGCTGCTCTTGCAGAAGTTGGAAAGCTTGACCCCTCATCAATCTCAAAAATTACATCATTAAATGCTTCATCATAATCAAATTCGTCTTCTTTCGTAGTTTTTTGTCCATTACTAATAGAGTAATCAATAATTTTTCGAGATTCATTTATTCCTAACCAGTGAAATTTCTTAACAAAATCCTTTTCAAAAATTTCATGATTGAAATTAGGAATTTCTCGTACTTTATCTACAAAAGGAGTTTCCAAAGGCACTGGAGATTTAAATACACCATAAAATTGTGATACTTCTCTACCTGCTTCACTAAAAAATAAATCTAAGCTAATTTTTGTATTTTTAAGAAGCTTGCCCAAAATTTCAAAACTTTCTATCAACCAACATCCAGCGCCTGTTATTCCCCAGGCTATTCTGATAGTCATGTGTTACAATTTGCTCCTAAATAAGCAGTCATACCTTGATTTCCTCTGATTTTAATTTTTTCCCTTCTTTTTGGAATTCTTTGCAGATTATACTATCTAGTCTAAAAAAGTTACATTATTAATCAGATTAGACAAAAATTTACTTATTTAATGAAATAATTGTTTGAAGTTGACAAAAATTGCCACAAAAATTTTCAATAAATCACTTGATTTGTGACATTTTTTCCAATAAAAAGGTAATAATTAGATATTACGGGTGCTAAAATAGTATCAAAGTGATATAAAAACTTCGATAAAAGTTACAAAGTTTCAACCATGGTTGTAAAATGCTAACACACGGGTAAGATTTTTAAAGCATAACACCAGCTTTGTTTTTGTGTACAGAGTTGTAATTAATTTACTTCTCTAAATTCTTAAATTTACTCAAAATATCTGCCGAGGATTTCAATTTGTGTGCAAAATCGTCTATTATACAAAACAAGAGACAAGGTCTTAAGTTTTGTAAAATTTGTCAGTGCTTAGTTGATGATGTCGAGGAGCATATGAGAAGAAAGCATCCTAAATATGCTGAATATCTTCAAAAGAGAGAGGAAAAAGAAGCCCTTAGTATTTGTGGCTATTGTGGTCGAATGGTTAAAAATTGGCGTGAACATGTCCAAGAATGTCATCCAGAATTAATTGCAGCTTATGCTCGTAAGAAGAAACCAAAAGAAGAAGATAAGGAAGAAGATTTTTCTAAAATGTTCAATCTTTGATTCCTAAATCTTTGTTTTCTTTATTTTTTATTCTTATTTTTGATAGTATAGTGGATATGCTGTTTTCGAATAACTTGAATCATTTTAACTCTTTTTTCTTAACAATCTCATAAGAATTCTGGGTATTTGATTCATGCTTTTTACTGCCATAAAACGTCCTTTGCCTAGCCTTGCTAAATCTCTACAAACAGCTTCTCCCCATTCTTTTTCTGTTGGCAAACCTAAAACATGTAAATTAAAATAGTTTTTAGCAAATGGTCTAGGATCATCTCCTCTGTTGAAACAACCATCGGTTATCAAAACACCAAATTTCTCTGTACGTTTCTCTTTACTTAGCTCTTTTAGTCCCGCTTTAAGGGCATCAGTCAAATTTGTGTAACCAGCTGATTCACTTTCAAGAACTCTATCAATTAAATCATCAATCTTTATTTTTTCATCCATAAGCTTGATAACAGTAGCTTTTGTATTAAATAGGATTACTGCATACTTTTCTTTTGCTAAATGATAAGCTAAAATTGCTACAGCCATTGCAGCATTCCTAAACTTCTCACCATATAAAGAACCTGAAGTATCAAACATTAATACACCAATATTCTCTCTACTCCTTCTTTCAATTGCCACAATATCCGAATATTGTATATAGCGATTAACAAGATATTTCTCAATGAGCAAATCCATATCAAAATCAGTCATACCAGGTTCGTATTCTCTTTTAATTTGCAATTCTCCTTTTAATCCTCTACCAACCACTCGATACGATGATTTCAGAACGGATTTTCTAGCTAATCTACGATAGATTTTCTTATACTGCGGATTAAAATTACTTCTTAGCATAAAGAATAATTCAGGAGCACTACCCTCTCCTCTGGCAGCTCTTCGTTCAAGTATACGAACTCCCTCATTTGATTGTAAGGCTTCAGCAACAGCATATTGATTGCTTTTTGCTATGCCTTTTAATGCAGGAATATTGTCATATTCAATAGCTAATTCAGTCATTTTTTTGATCTGGGGAAAACTCATATTTTTTGTCATCTGATTATAATCTTTTGACGATCTTGTACATGAAACTATCTCTGCTTGTACTAATTTTTCTGGAGTCATACGACCCAATTGAGGTGGCAACCTACCAGGAGTTCTAGGCATTTCTACTTCATTTGGCCCGAAAAAACTTGCCAATCATTTTCCTGACTAATTCCTCAATTACAGTTTCAATTTTTTCTTCTACACCATCTTCAATTTCAATCTTTGTTGCTAGTGCCATTATACTAATATCAATCCATGTTTTAAGTGTACGTTCTTCAAACTCATTAATTATAGAAGCAAGATCAATGGCACCTCTAATACTTGCTCCTCTTCTAAGTTTTGTAGAAAGCCTTGATTCACGGACTATTGCTACAGAATAATCTATGATATCTTGTGAAGTATCTTTCATTTTTGCTGCAACGATTTGCTTTTCTTCAGCTTCTGATTGATATTCAAGTCTAATCCATACAAATCGATCTTTAATTGCTTCCCCCAAAGGAGTTGTTGCAATGAACTCTACTGGATTTTGGGTGGCAATAATAAAGAAACCTGTTTTTGCTGTGACTTCTCCTAATTTAGGAATAACAATCATTCCCTCATCCATAGCTGATAGTAAAACATTCTGCGTTGATTCTGGACATCGATTTATCTCATTTGCAAATAGGATGGCTCCCTCTTTCATTGCTCTAATTAATGGTCCTGAAACGAAGGAATCAAATGAATAACCCTTTTCCAGTACAACTGGAGGATCAAAATGCCCTACAAGTTTGTCAGGATGATATCTTTCGTCTCCATCAAATCTAACAAACTCTGTATTTAAATATGCTGCAAGTGCATGAGCCAGTTCAGTTTTCCCAACACCTACTGGACCTTCAAGTAAAATATGTCTTCCAGCAGCTTTGGCAGCTAACGCTCGCATAAGTTCACCTGTTCTACCAATAATTCCAAATTTCTTTTTAATGGCATCAACTGATTCCTTTAAATTTGTTTTATTTACTTGTTTTGTGGGCACGCTAAACATCACCTATAGAGAACGATATACCAAAGAACATAAATCAGTTCTATTAATTAAATGTAATCCTAGCTTTTATTGTGCGAATATATGAGCTTAAATAGTTTTTCTATGTTTTAAATATACAATTGAAACATTTTATATAATCTAAAGTAAAAATCAACTATGCAGTAATAATTATAGATGAGAAAAAAGAAAGATAAATAAAAAGAAATTGCAAAAAGTGTGATAGTAATATAATAACCTCAAGAAAAAAGCAGATAAAAACGTTTTGTGGGTAGTTAAAGTGATTTCCTTAAGTAAGATGAGAGACTGGTTTGAAAACGAAACGGAAAATAGTGTGAAAAAGGTTAGAGCAGAAATAAGTAAAAGAATCGAGATTATTAAAGCTAATTTTAAAGATTTAAAGATATCTGCTATAGATTTTGAGGTAAGCGATACTATAGATGCAGAATCAAGATCATCACAAAACATTTACGAAAAAATGACTGAAATGGTTGAGGAGTTTACTTTCCCTAAAGGAATCACTTACAAGACTGCAGAGGACTTTGTTAAAGATTTAGAGAAATTTCTTCAAAGGGTTATGACTGTAGGTCAAAGATTTATACCTAATCTGAAGAAAAAATATCGTAATAGAGTTTTCATTTTAAACAGAGCATTAACACGCATTCAAAAGAGTTATCAAGAATTCAAGAACTTCCTCGAAGGTAAAACTGTCTTGTTAAAAGAAGTCGATGATACCTCTGAAAGTATAACATTACTTATTCAAAAAGTAAAGGGTCGAGAACTTCTCAAAAAACAGATAAAAGGTGAAACTAAAGAAGGAGAGGATATCGAAAAACAAATTTCAGATTTAAATGAAAATACTGAAAATCTTGAAACTGGAACTATACTTCGTGAGCTTGATGAGATAAACAAAGAGCTAAAAATTATTAGTAATAAATTTAGATTGGCTATAGGTGGTTTAGATAAACCATTAAAAAAACTAGCCTCGAGAGCACAAGATGGCAAAGTAATGGTTCCCCCTAACCTGATTGATCTAGCTTATTTACTTCGAGAAAATCCTTTGAAAGCTTTAGACAGCAGCTCGGTTGGTCATGTGAAACTCAATGATTTATTAGAAATCTTGATTGAAGCAACTAAAGCAGATAAGCTGAAATTAAAAACTTCTATGAAAAATAAGACAATAACTCTGTCCAAAGGAATAATTAATGGATCAATAAATGATCTTCACGCAGATCTTTTGAAATTAGTTGAGAAGAGAAAGGAAATTGAAGTAAAAGTTGAAGAGTCAGGATTGAAAAAGCAGATTCAAAAATTTGAAGCTAAACAGGAAGAGTTTGAAAAAAGCAAGTATAGAAAAGAAAGAAGTATTAATGATTTAAAGGATAAACTCAATGAATTAAATGAGTATATAGTCAGTTTAGCTGCTGAAATACAAAGAAATGTTAGAAGATTAACTAATCAAGATGTGAAGATTAACATTAAAGATTAGAGAATTCCTTCTTTTTCACTTCTACATCCCAAAAGAATATTGTAAGTATTAATATAACTTAAATTCATTTTCAATTATAGTTATAATAAAACCAGCAAATTACTTGAGTAATTGAGTATGACTTCAAAAAAGAATAATAAAGCAGTCAAAATGGATCAAGAATCCGAAGAAGGAAATATAGAGTACAAATTAAAACTGATAGATCCGACTGCAACTAGATTTGTACATCTTGTAACTCAAATGAAATTCCGACTGCAAGAAGGCTTGGGAGAAGCTATTTATGAAATAGGAATTGAAGATAATGGCTATCCCAAAGGACTAACTGAACGTGAATTAAAGTCATCTATTAAAACACTCAAAAAAATGGCTAAAGAGCTAAATGCAAGTGTTACAGTGCTTAGAGAAAGAGAAGGTGAAAAAGGGAAAATAGCTGAAGTTCTTGTAAGAAAATTAGCTGAGGAAGATTTCCTTGAGATTAGAATAGCTGTTGCTGGTAATGTTGATAGTGGAAAAAGTACATTGGTTGGTGTTCTTACTCGAGGGAATTTAGATAATGGTAGAGGACTTGCTCGAGTAAATGTTTTCAGACATAAACATGAGGTTGAAACAGGCAGAACATCAAGTGTTAGTCAGCAAATACTTGGATTTAACAGCAAGGGTGAGATTGTTAATTATAATCAAATTGGCAATCAATCATGGACCAGAATAATCGAAGAAAGCTCGAAAGTATTGACGTTTATTGATTTAGGTGGACATGAAAAATATCTTAAAACAACTTTATTTGGTTTGACTGGACACAAACCCGACTATGTTCTTCTTGTTGTTGGAGCTAATATGGGTATTGTTGGCATGACCAAAGAGCATTTGGGAATTGCTTTAGCTTTAAAAGTTCCAATCATTGTTGTTATTACTAAAGTAGACATTTGTCCTGAACACATTTTGAAACAAACAATTGATAATCTAACTAAATTATTGAAGATTCCAGGATCAAATAAAATACCAATCATAGCTCGAAATGATGATGATGTTATTGTTAGTGCTAAGAATCTAGTTTCTGGAAGAATAGCACCAATATTTCTAGTATCAAATGTTACAGGTGAAAACTTAGATTTATTAAGGAAATTTTTGAATTTAATTCCGGCTTATCGGAATTGGGAAGAATTCTTTGATAAACCAGTAGAATTTCACATAGATGAAACATTTTCAGTTACGGGTGTTGGGACAGTAGTTGCTGGTACACTTATTAGCGGTGCTGTAACAATAGATGATATTTTACTTCTTGGTCCAGATGATTTTGGTGAGTTTAAAGAAGTAAAAGTGAAAAGTATTCAAAGTAAAAGATTACCTGTGAGACGTGTAGTTGCAGGTAAAACAGCGACTTTTGCTCTAAGGAGAATTCCAAGAGATTCAATCAGGAAAGGAATGGTTCTATTAGATAATGATTTGCAGCCTACAGCAATCAAGGAATTTGAAGCAGAAGTCATTATCCTTTATCATTCTACGACTATCCATGTTAATTATCAAGCTGTTATTCATTGTGGACCTATAAGACAAACAGCTAAATTAGTTGAAATGGATAAAGAAGTGATAAGAACTGGAGATAACGCAACAGTTAAATTTCGATTTCTATATTCTCCTGAATTTCTAAAAGTAGGTCAGCAAATAATCTTTAGAGAAGGAAGAACTAAAGGAATCGGTAAAATAACTAAAGTATTTACTGAGTAAAATCCAATCACTCAAACTTTATACATTTAGATTTTTGTTATATAAAACCATGGTTACTTAACCACAATTATTTAATATAATTCTACGAGTATATTGCTCAAAAAAAATGACTAATTTGTAAAAAAATAAAACAGGTGCAAGGGAAATGTCAGAAATAAAAGAATATCAAGTAGTAATAGTTGGAGCAGGCCCAGCAGGCTTAACAGCAGCAATTTATACTGCAAGAGCAGGCTTGTCAACTATTGTTTTTGGTAATCCCTATGAATCTCAAGTAGCAAACCTAGGATTAATAGAAAATTATACTGGATTTGCTGAAGGAGTTCAAGGATTAGAACTGATGGAAGCAATGGAAAATCAGACAAGAGCAAATGGTGCTGAAATCGTTTACGATAATGTAATTGAAATAGAGAAGAAAGAGAAAGAATTCATTGTCAAAACAGATGATAATGAAACAGTAAAAGCTAAAACAGTTATCTTAGCAATGGGAGCAAGACATAGAAAAATGAGAATCCCAGGAGAAGAGGAGTTCTATGCTAAAGGTGTTTCATATTGTGCAGTTTGCGATGGAGCACTTTATCAAAACAAACCTACAGCTGTTTTAGGTTATGGAGATGGTGCTGCTAAAGCAGCTCTCTACCTTTCAAACATTTCAACTAAAGTATATTTAATTGTAACAAAGAAAGAGCTAGGAGCAGAAGCGATTTACGAAAGTCGTTTAAAGACAAAGGAAAATATCGAAATCCATTATAAAACTAGAGTTACTGAAATTGCTGGTGATGAATACGTTACCTCCTTTACCTACAAGAAAGATGGTGAAGAAACAAAAGTAAAGGTTGAAGGAATCTTCATTGAATCAGGCAGCGTTCCTAATACTTTACTAGCAAATCAACTTGGTGTAGAAGTAAACGATCGTGGTTTCATTGTGACGAAAATGGAAACATTAGAAACAAATATTCCAGGAGTCTTCGCTGCAGGGGATGTATGTGGTAGAATCAAACAAATCGCAACAGCTGTTGGTGATGGTTGTATTACTGCTACATATGCCCAGAATTATATTGAAGAACTCTAATTCTTCAATTCTTTTTTTATTATTATTTGCTTTATTTACCGACTTAACAATTCTTATATACATTTTTAAGTTACTATTGATGAGAAATCAAGAAGTTTTGAAGGATTGGTTAAACCATGTCGCATAGCATTGATAAAGTTAATATTCAAATTCCAGGAACAATGTATCATTTGCAACTTGCTGCAGATAGAGGTAGATGGATTTTATCTTTATTATTACGAGGGGATGCTGAAAACGAAGTTATTGTCCCAGTCTTCTCCAAAAACGGCATCAATAAAGCTGCAAATGAGTTGCTCAATAACTCACGTTTGGTCATAGATAAATATCCACTGAAGAATGTTTGTGATCAATTATTCGCAGAAGCAGAAAGAAGTTTACCAATAACTACTCCTGTTCCTGAGGAAGTTGTTGATAGTGAAGATTTAGATGAAATCAAACAAAAAATTGACTTACTAGAAAATACTATTGAAAATGTCAATGAGGAACTTAAAGAGAGCATAAATGGAATTTCCCAAAGATTAGAATCATTAGAAAATGAGCGAGTTGCTAGACTTGAATCTGAAATCGTCAAAAATGATGATAAAGGTGAAGAAGAATTAATTTCAAATATTAATGATAGACTTGACAAAATTGAGGAATCCTTAGCTGCTACTAAAGGTGATGACAGAGTTCCTTCCATTCTAACAGCTATAGAAGCATTAGAAGGTAAAATCTCTCAGCTTGAAGGTAAAACTATAACTACTAGAACCATAGGAGGAGAAATCGTTGAGGATACTGTTGATATGATTGGAATCAAAGAAGAGTTAAGCAAATTATCACGTGCTTTTGATTTGATAAACCAAAGATTGACATATTGTGAAAGCAAACTCTCAAAAACAACAGAAAGTAAACCTCCAGTAATCGAAGGTGCTCCAGATCCAAAGTCACCAACAGAGATGTAATACATCTCTAATTTATCCTTTTTTTATGAAATAATAGGTGGGACAACAAATCCACCTAAAAATGCTTCTAGGGTAAAAAAAACCAAAGATAATAGCATCACATATAGTATTAAGGTTTTAATTTTCTTAACAGTTTCAACTCTTTGATCAGATAATAACCAAATTATTGTAACCAAACTTAATACTTGAATTACTATAATTGTTCCTAGATAAACCCAGCTTGCTCCTGCAAAGATAACCGGAATAATTGAAGTTGGTATTGCTAAGAATACAATTGCAGAAGCTATTATAGCTGTCCATCTTGGTCCTAAAGCAATTGCAATAGTAGTTACCTTATTTTCTCTATCACCTTCAACATCTATTATACCTTTAGCAACTTCTCTGCCAAAATTAAGAAAGAATGCTGATGCAGCCATACATTCTGGTAAAACTTCAAGTGTAAAATCAAAAACTAAATCGCCATAAAGGAAACCCAACCAAACACCAATAGAAACTGCTAGATTTCCAACAATTGAGTATCTTTTCATATATTTAGTATAGAGAGATGCCATAAATGCACCAATAACAGCAGTAATCATTGAAACGCCAATTTGGGATCCTAAACCTTTAAAATGTTCATACAAGTCAATGCCAATTCCCATCAAGATACCAATCACTATCAAGATAATTCCGAATGTCAATGCTTGTTTTGGCTTTATTTGGCCAGAAGGAATAGGTCGATCTGGATCATTTATTCTATCTATTTCAATATCAAAATAGTCATTCAAAACCATTGCTGAAGCACTTAGAGCCCAACCACCAATAAAAATCATTATTAAAGAAGGGAGATGATCGAGAAATTGATTCACATAAAGAAATTCCTCAGGATTGCTAACCATTATTCCTACTATTGCACACATCGTAATTAGAAAACAATTGAATGGTCGCATAATTCGTATCCAAGGATTCGTCATTGTAAATCAACATTTTCTCGCAGATATAATAAAAGAAAAAGCTTTTGGTAATAGCTATTATGGTTACTTCCTAGGTTCAGTCTTTTCAAAAAACACCAATTCATGCAATTTGTTAGTTTGTAAATTTAAGATTGGTACTCTACCGGGAGTAGGATTTATGTTTTTAGACAACATGTAATCTGTTTGCGATTGAAATGTACCTGAATTAATACATTCAACACCCCGGTATCGAGTATGAGAATTAATGTGAATATGCCCTGTATGATAAACCTGTGGAACTTTTTCGATAACTAGTTCGTCCTTCAGGGTTGGAACAATACTACTTCTTCTTCCATATGTTGGTGCTAAATGACGATATCTTAGAGTGTAGATCATGGGACCATTTGGATCGTTCACACTTAGACCCGGAGTTAAGGATGCTACATCTTCAAATGAATTTCCATGATATATTAAGAAAACTTTTCCATGAATTTCTACTGTCGAAGGATTTGAAAGAAATGTGACATTAGACATCTTCCATAAATCTGGAGCATACTCTTTGCTAACAGCTGGTTGTGGTAGTGCTAATCGACAAGCATCGTGGTTTCCGGAAGTGATTATTATGTTAATCCAATCCGGTACTTTCGCTAAAAGATTAGCAGCATGTTTGTATTGATCATAAATATCTGTAATTAACAAATCATCTTCTTGTTTTGGATAAATACCTATACCTTCAACAAGGTCACCATTAACTATTAGATATTTAACCTGGCTAGCAATTGTTTGTTGATAAGGATCATCAATTCGACCATTAAGAAAATCCAAAAGATTATTGAAAGAATCTTCCAGAAACTCTTTGCTACCAATATGTAGATCACTTGTCATACATACACTAATTTGATCTGAAATTTTTGGTTTCGTAGCGCTTATTGGGATGTCTGGAAAAATCAAATCCTCAACAATAAACATTTCTTCGTATAACCTACCATAAAAACCAGCAATTTGATCTTGTAATAGCGTTCCTGATTTGCCTACCAATTCAGGATTTTTAGCAGAAATTGTTAGCGTCAAGTGCCCAGTTGGATCCTCAACATCAATTAACATACCACCATTTTTCAAAGATTTTTTTTCTGTAACAATACCAATAACAGTAATCCGTTCATTTGCTTCTAGTTTTGCCCTATCTAAATCTCTAATGCTAAGTAATCCTGCAATATCTCCTCTTTTCTTCAAAATATTTCTTAATTGATTATATCTACTCAAAAAGTATTTACGAAAATCAACAATAGTACCTTCAATAGTTGTTTTACCTGAAGAATCTTGCAGAACTTTTATCTTAGGTTTTATCTTTTTACCTATTGGATCAAATTCAACCTTTGTAATTTTTTTCTTAGGTTTTATTTTCATTTCTGTTACATCAGAACTTTTCTCTCTAATCTCTTGCTTGTCGATTTCTTGTCTTATTTCTATTGTAGGTTGATTTATTTCTAATTCTGCATCAATTTCCCCCTCTGAGAGAATTTCTACAAATGATGATAGGGCTTCATTTAATTTTTCAGCAGTAACAACAATTTCATCCTTCAAAACCTCAGCAAGCTTATCAATATCTATAACATCTTCATCAAGATCTTCGAGAATTTCGTAGGACTCAGGAGTAATTAAGCAGTGTCTATCCAATAATTCTCTAACTAGATCTCTTCTCTTTGACATAATCTCACTCTTCAAAGCTCATATGGAGGTACTTTTTGAGTTTTATTATTACCATGAACAACATTATCAGTTTATTATGTCTATCTTCAAGCTAATAATATTATAAATCAAGAGTAAATTCAACGAAATTATCGCCAATTTTCATAAAAGAATAAGTCATTGCTTTTACTTCTGTTCCTTGAGTGTGTTTTTCCAAATTAAATTTTTCTCCCTTTAAGGTTGCTTTAAAGGTAATTTTGCTCTCATTTATCTTTTCCAAAGTTATTACTTGTATTTTGTTAGAAATAAAATGTTTAGTGTCGAAATAATAGATAAGCCAATCAATCCAATCATACAATAATGATTCGTAGTCTTCAGATTCAAATTCAATTTCCAGTTCTATTTTTGTATCAATAATTGCTAAATCCGTAATCATATCATAAAAACCTAAAGCAGCTTGTTCGAATGCTTCTTTCAAATCTTTACCTTTTGCATTGATGATGACATCGGCTGTGTGTTCAAGAAATTCATAACTCAAAACAGGATCTTCCTTAATTATCTTCAATAGCATTAAACTCAATTATCCTTTCTAAAGTTTTTCAGTATAAGAATATCAATAACATACTACTAATTACTAGTCGGTCCGTGCTGGCTAAAAAGGGAAGAGTTAAATTCCTTCTATTTAGGAGGGTGTTGAATTGATGATAGAAGGTTTCCCAACACGGACGCAGCTAGGAACCCTAAATTTGGCCGAGATATAGGTTCAAGATATACTATGTACAATAATTAATATAAAAATAGACATAAATCTGAAAAAAGCTAAAAAATCTAACTTTTAGACAAAAAACTAGATCTCTTCTTCTAATTCTGAAAAAAGAACATCTAATCCATCATGTTTTTCAGCCTCTGTATGCCAGTACTATTCTTCTATCTCGTGAGAAAGATCCTTTATATCTATTTGTTTCATATCCGGGTTGGCTATCCTATCAATCCACTGTTCACAAAATGAACGAAAAATAGCTAATTTTTGCTGTATAGTTTCATTGTCATTTCTTAAAACTTCCTGTGATAACTCGCCAATTAATTTAACTAGGATTGTATTGAAAGAAAGATGATAGATTTGTTTTGTTTTTGTAGTTACTTCGTTAAAATCATCATGATTAAAAATATCTACCCACACTAGCAACTGTGAAATGAATTTTACAATTAACTTTCTTGTTTTAGAATAATCATTATTTTCAACAGATTTAGCTATTTTTCCTATAGCTTGTACTGAGGCAGCTACCCAAAGATCATTTGCTGGTCGTTGTTGATCCTTGATGAAATTTCGAACAATTGATTCTTGTTGTTGATATTCATTTTCAATCTCATTAAAGTACTTTGTATTCTTCCCAGCTATAAAGAAGGTTTGATTCTCATTTACTTTCATTGAGAGAAATCCCTTTTCAGTGAATATAGACATTGATTTGATATGATTACTGACATAAAATTGTCTAAAAGAAGAAATAAAAAGATCCCTTAAAGGGCAATATTTTTCTTCTTACTCCAAATAAGACTAACCAATTTCTTTTAATGACAAATAAAGTTGTTATAAAGCAAAATCTGTAAAGGTTGTTTGTTAATTATGGATACAACTATTGAATGTCTTTTAAATCATAGGTCTATTAGAAAATACTAAGACAAATCCATAGAACCTAAGGTTCTAGATCTGCTTCTGAAGGTTGGTATTAGGGCTCCTTCTTCAGGAAATTTACAAAATTTTTCACTATAGGTTTTAGATGATAAGGAGAAATTAAAGAAAATTGGGAAAGAAGTTGTTGCGTCTTTTATTGCAGAAGCACCAATTTGCATCGTTTCACTAGTTGATTATTATCGTTTTAAAAGATTATGTGATGCTTTTGATGCACCATTTCATTTCGATTCAATTGATAGTATTTTCATTGGTATGTGGGATGCACTCATTGCTCTACATAATATTGCAATAGCTGCTGAGAGCATGAGGTTGGGAACTTGTTATATTGGAATGATTTTAGGAACAGAAAATCAAGAATTATTTGAATTACCAGATTATGTCTTTGCTGCTGGGATGTTATCAATTGGTTATCCTGCAAATATTCCTGGATTACGGACTTGTTTACCTGTCGATACTCTTGTTCACAAAAATACTTACAAAATTCCTACAGATGAAGAATTAAAAGAGAATTATAAAGAGTGGTTATCAAAATGGGATAAATTTTTTGAAAAATTATCAGATGAAAAGAAGCAACAATGGAATAAGGAATTAGGTATTAAAAATAATGTACAATATATTACTAAAACAGCTTACGCTAAAGAGATAATCGAAGATTCAAGCAACAATATTGTCAAAAATATTAGAAAAGCAGAATATAGAATTTGAATAATATAAAGAAAAAAATTGGTGCCGAGGACGAGATTCGAACTCGCGCTCCCTTACGAGAACTGGTTTTCAAGACCAGCGCCGTGGTCCGGGCTTGGCTACCTCGGCAAAGCCATTTATTTGATATGAAAGACACCATTTTATAAGATTTATCATAGCTAGTTTTTGCATTTGTCTTACTATAATTTCTCATGTTTTGTTTTTAACACCATTTTTATTTCTTGAATTTTCTTTCCATACAATGGATACAGTATTAATGGTACTATAGCAAGTACAAGAAAAGCTAAAGACAACATACTTATTCCAATACGAATGCCTAGTTGTGTTTGTGCTGTTTGTAAATCTAGTTCAGAATCATAACCAAATCGATCTATGATTATTGTAAAAAGGAAGATAATTAGCGAAATTGCTGGTTTTGTTATCAATGCATTAATTCCAAAGAACATTCCCTCCCTTCGACAGCCAGTTCTTATTTCATCCTCATCTGCAACATCTCCAATCATTGGATTGACTATTACATACCAGAAAGTAATCATCATTAAAACTAATCCATAGGATATTGTTGTAAATACAATATGTATTGGGAAGAATAAACCAACTAACCCAACTAACATTACACTGACTATAATACATGCTGAATATTTTATACCTATTTTCCTTTGTAGATAACCATACAGAAAATAGAAAGGTATTTGTAATACACCTTTGGAATACTAACAAATAAAACTGTTAATCCATCAATTTGAGATACGTACTTGAAATAAAGAGGCATTACACCAACGATATTTGTAGCTACACCAACAAGCATGAAATTAACTATAACAAACAATATGAAGGATTTTGATTTGAAAGTTTCTTTAACTGCTGACCAAACAGGTAGTGGTTCAACACCTTCTTCTTCTAGCGAGTGTTCTTTCATTTTAAAAGATCCTACAAACATAAAAATGGCTGCAATAATAGCCATTACCAAGAAAATTAATCGAATATGGATTAAAGAAAGGTTAGATGTGAAAACTATATTCGGTAAAATAGCTGCTAAACCTAAAGGCAGAAAACTAATTACAGAAGCAACAACCATGATTCTTGTTCTTTCATTTGAATCTGTGGTTTGGCTTGTTTGTATAGCACTTAAATTAAGACCGTAAATTGTTAGCCCAGTATCAAAAATGAATAAAGCAATTAGTAAGAAAATAAACAGTGAAGCTTGAGACCAATTCGGAAATGCTACCCAAAACAATAGATAACCAATCAAGTATATTGGTATAGACAGTCTTATGAAGAATGTTCTTTTTCCTTTTGAATCCATTTTTCTTTTGTCAGAAATATAGCCAAACATTGGATCGTTGATAGCATTCCATACTGCGAATATTATCATGACTATTCCAAACAGTTTTGGATCCATATTGAGTTCATCAATATAAAAAGTAAGAAGAGCACCATTGAACAAAACACCCAGTATATCTCCACCAGCTTTTGTCATTCCCATATATGACTTTTGTTTAGCTGAAATACGTTTCATTTTATTATTGGTTTCTTCAGCATTTTCCAAGAGGAATCAGCGCAAAATAGTTTTATGTATTGAATATCACTCTCTTAGTTCAATCTTTTGCTCCAAATGTATGTTTCTTGATGAACTACCAATTAACACTGTAAATGTTCCTGGTTCATATTTCCAATTATGAGCGTCCATGTCATAAAAAGTTAAATCATCAATAGTTAGCTTAAAGCTTACTGCTTTCTTTTCGCCAGGTTGCAAATTGACTTTTGCAAAATTCTTCAATTCCTTCTTAGGTCTTTTAACTGAACATTCATTATCAGATATGTACATTTGAACTATTTCTGAACCTTTTCTTTCTCCAGTATTTTTTATTTCTAATGAAATAGTCAGTTCTTCTTCTGGTGTAATCGTTTTCCTATCTAATTTACAATTACTATATTCAAAGGTGGTATAAGAGAGTCCAAACCCAAATGGGAATAGAGGTTCAATGTTTTCAATGTCAAAATGTCTATATCCTACAAACAGACCTTCCTCATAATACACATTCTCATCTCCAGGATAGGTTCTTTGAGATTTATGTGCTGGTGAATCCACTAATCTTTTTGGAAATGTTATTGGTAATTTTCCTGAGGGATTAACATCACCAAATAGGACATTTGCTAAAGCTCTTCCTCCTTCCAATCCAGGGTACCAAGCTTCTACTAAAGCAGGTACCAAATCTATCCAATTATCCATTGCTATTGGACTACCGTTTTTCAAAACAACAATTACATTTTGATTTTTCTTTACAGTTTCCTTAATTAATTGAATTTGTTTTATAGGTAATTCTAAGTTCTTTCTATCAAAATTCTCACAATCATTTCCTTTGCTATGATTGAGTCCTAAAAATAGAATGCATACATCAGCAGATGCTACGTCATTTATTAGCTCTATTCTCCCTTCACTTATCTCTTCTAAACCTTGTAAAGGTGTGATTTCGTATGGTGGATGGACTGCTGCTGCTCCACCGTAAAGAAGCCGACCCATTTTTTTCTTAGCGTTTGGACCAAGAACTGCAATTTTTCTAACTTCATTGATGTCTAGTGGTAAAAGATTGTTATCGTTTTTCAGTAGTACGATACTTTCTTCTGCTATTTTTTTTGCAAGCATTTGATGTTCAGGGGTATTTCTTTCTCCCTTTGGAACTTTATCTGAACTATCAAATAAACCAACTAAGAACATAACTCGAAGTAAACGTCTAATGACAAAATTAAGATCATCCTCTGAGAACTTTCCTTCTTTGAATGCTTTTTTTAGGAATCTCAATTTGTAAATAAGTGTTAATGGCATTTCTAAAGATAATCCAGCAAGCAAACTCTTCACAGGTTCAGATATTCTTCTTGTTGCGAACCAATCAGTTACTACAAAACCATTGAATCCCCATTTATCCATTAATGTATCTCGGAGCAATTCTTTATTTTCACAACCATGTGTTCCATTTATTTTATTATAACAACTCATGAATACCCAAGGATCCGCTTTTTCAATTACACCTTTGTAAGCTTTCAAATAAATTTCATTTAGTGTTCTTTCATCAACATTAACATTGACATAAAAGCGATTAGTTTCTTGGTTATTAGCTACATAGTGCTTAATACAAGCACCAATTCGTTGGCTTTGAACACCTTGAACATAAGGAATAGCCATTTCTTGTGTTAAATGTGGATCTTCACTAAGATATTCATAAGTTCTACCGTTTAATGGTGTTCGATCAATATTTATTCCTGGTCCAAGTAAAACATGACGACCTAAATCTCGAACTTCTTTTGCAATAGCAAGACCATAGTCATATGCTAGAGTGCGATTCCAAGTTGAACTTAAATTTTTACTACAAGGGAATTCGGTATTTTTCTTGAAATGTGATGAATGGGTTGCTGCACCAATTGGTCCATCAGTCATTCCAAGTCGTTTAATTTTTAATCGTCTTATTGGTTTTGTTGTCCACCAAGAGAAGTTTAACCCAGATACTAAGCGAAACTTTTCCTTTAACCTTAACTCACCGAGAAGTATATTAACACGTTCTTCTAAATCTAATGAATCATCAAAATATCTAAATTTCTCTTTAAGACGATTAAATCTTTTGTTCTTCATGATTTTCATTGCTCTAACCTTGTGAAATGCGAACTAACATCTCAAAAGAATTAAAAAAGTCTTTGGAAAATTATCCGTTTAATTTTTAATGGATTAATTAGTGTATGAAGATAGGAGCTTTTCAATTGAGTATTGTTAAATTAGATGAATTGAAGATAGGAATAAATGAATCTGTAAAGATCCAAGGAGTAATCAACCTTAGTCCAGAATCGTTCTACAAGGATTCAATTAAAACTTGTCCTGGAAGTATTTTGCAAACTGCTATCAGACAAATAAAAGAGGGCGCAGATATAATTGATATTGGTGCAAAAAGTACAGCTCCTTATCTCGAGACTGAGATTTCTCCTAAAGAGGAAAGTGATAGAGTGGTAAAGGGATTAAAAATCATTCTTGATGAAATAAAAAAACCAATCTCAATTGATACTACCAGAGCTATAGTTGCTAAAGCAGCTTTAAAAAATGGTGCTAAAATGATTAACGATATTAGTGGACTAAATGATGATCCTAGCTTAGCGAAAGTAGCAGCAGATTTTGATGTACCAATTATCATTGGAGCCACTAAGCTAAACAGATTCAAAGGAAATCCAACAGAGAGAGTTATTTCAGCACTAGATCATTCTCTAAAAATCGCTCAAGACGCAGGTATTGGGCTCGATAAGATAATTGTTGATCCAGATATTGGCTTTCATAGAATTGAAGATTTTAAGTGGTATAAGATTGATGCTCATATTTTGAAACATCTGCAGGATATAGGTAAGAAATTCAATCAACCAATTTGCATTGGATTATCAAGAAAATCATTTATTGGGAAGATATTAGACATCAAGGACCCAAAAGATAGGCTTTACGGTTCTCTCGGAGCAACTAGTATTGCTGTTCTACATGGTGCAAGCTTGATTAGAACTCATGATGTAAGAGAAACATTAGAAGCTATCAGAGTCATAGAAAAAATCAAGGAATTTGGATCAGATACAATTTGAGTGAAATTATCCCATAACCAAAAAGGGGCGATTAGTCGACGTTTCCGAATGTCATCAAGCTCCTTTGGGTAAAGGAATCTTGACTATTTTCTTTTCGTCTATTTCTAATGCACCACCAGAAAAACCAACATACAAGACCCTTGTTGATTTCTTGTCGATACATTAGCTTCCTAATCGCCAATAAATATATCAGCATCTTCTTATAAATAGGTAAATATAACATAGATGTGTTAATTCAAGGTCAAATTAGCTAGTAATTAAAATTGTTAATTAACATGATTGTGTTAATTATTACTATACTAAAATATCTTTTTTTATCAAATAAAAATTACTTACATAATATCAAAAATTTTATCAAAATTCTTTATAGATTTCTCGATTTTTGAAATGATTCTAGTTGTTTTAGTATCTTTTCTAAAATCCTCAGAATTTTCAATTGCTAAGTGTAACTTGTTCACAAGCTTTAATGATGATTCTTTCTGTCTGTAGACAAATGCTCTAATAACTTCGTTTAGGAAGAAAGCTTGCCTTTCTCGTTTAATCTTTCCTGAGATACACAAGATAAGTAATTCTTTTGATCCTTCAGAAATGTTTAGTGCAGACAGATTGTAAGCTGTTGCTAAACGAACAAGAATGGAAGGATCTTGAGCTAGTTTATTTTTAAGAGCTTCAATGATGATTTTCTTCTCATTTGAGCGATATAGAAATTTACAGCGAGCACTTAGAATCCATACAACTTCTTGTCTTATTTTTAGATCTTCATTATGCAATTCTCTTAAAAGTGGTTTAACACCAATTCGATCTAATATTTCGTGAATTGATGATCCGGCACTTAAACTAGTAATGCTATCAGAATTTACACAGACATTAAGAAGAAATGGAATTGAGTTTTCGTCTCCGATTTTACCCAATAATTTTACCGTAAGTGTCTTTTCTAAATTCGTCTTATTTGTAGCATATATCTCAATAAGTGATACTTGTATATTCAAATCACCTAATCTAGCCAAAGCCCAAATTGCTTCGTTTCTAACGGAATAGTGCTCATAAGTTACAACTTCTCGTAAAACGTTAACTATTTCATCTCTTTTCTCGCTCTTTTTTCCTAGTAAATGTACAGCGAAAATACGGTGATAATGATTCTTATCTTTAGTAGCAATTTGTAAAAGCTCATATATGGTTTTATCTTCCATTAATTTAACCATTTCACTATACTTGTTTTTGGGTGTATGCTCCAAATAAACTTCTTTAGTATTTAGAAGTTTAGTAACACCATTCACGTTATGAACCATTCTTTATCCCGACAGAAATGTTAGTAATATGAATTTTACAATGAGAGATAAAAACCCCCATGGAAGAAATTTGTTTACTTCGATTTGAAATACTGTGCAAATTCTTCTGGGAAAAATTTTTACTCGAAATCAATCATCAAATGTTTATGAATCAACCAATAAATATAGTTGAGAAAAGCAAAGAAATAAAAAAGCCATGGTCACCAGTTGAAATTCTAAGAATAAATGATCAAATTGTTCGATTAGCACTTTTTGAAGGGGAATATCATTGGCATAAACATGAAAAGGAAGATGAATTATTCTATGTTGTATCTGGTAATATCACCATACAGCAAAAAGGACATCCAGATCAGCAATTGAATGAAGGGGATATGATAGTTATCAACAAAGGAATTGAATATAAAACAATAAGCAAAGAAAAATCGTTTATAATGCTTTTTGAGCCCTTATCATTGGATAGCAAAGGTGATTGAAAAGAATAATGGAGCCGTTGCCGGGACTTGAACTCGGGACCTACTCCTTACCAAGGAGTCGCACTACCAGGCTGTGCTACAACGGCTAATTCGTCTAGGTTTTTTTGTAAAGATTCATATTAAAAAGATTACTACAAAAATAGAAAATGGTTAGATATTTAAAAATTAAGTCTAATTCCACTCTAATCACACCTGCATACATTATCACATACATTGAAACGTAATAATAGGGTAAAAACGATTAAAAGTATGCTAAACCAAGCAATTATCACTCCTATAATTATTCTTTCTGATTTTCTCTGAGTTTTAGATCTATTATCAATAGCCGGCCTACCAGTACAACTTCCAGCACAACACAAGAAAAATAGAACATCGTAAATAGAGATAACATTCCGATTTTTAGATTTGATGATTTGTCTTTGGTCTTTTCCTGTTGCTTTGTAGTGTATTTCGCCACAAGAAATACAGTATTTGTGCTCTTCAAAAGTTGGTTGTTGGCATGCTTTACAACAAGCATCTGTTAGCTTCCCATCATAAAATTTATCCCAAAAATCATTTAGTCTTGCACTACATCTTTTACAAAAGTGTTTAAGTTTAATTTCTGTTTGTCTAATCTCAAAAGAATTCTTCGTTCCACATTTTGGACAAAAAACAAAATCATCTGTTAGTTCACGTAAACGATATAATTCTGCAGAATCATATTCATATGTGACATCAAAAGAATATGACATTATTCATCCCAACCCATATTCAATTATCAACCCCTTTTCTAATATACTTTTCTTGCTAATTATCTAAAACTATAGGATAAGATGTTTGTTGAAATCGGAAATATTAATTAGTAACGCTGAATAATAAGTACCTAGGGATTTCATTGGGTTATGATATCAGATACAATAGGTTATATCCAGCTGATTATGATGAAGAATATTCAGCAAAAATGGCTCGAGATAATCTAAAAGTTTCACCAATTAAAGCACTTCTTATTGGTTTATTGCTCTCCGTACTAATGTTTGGATTCATTTACTTAGCATTATGTTTTTAGAGTACTATTCATCATCTTTAGTTTGTCTTAAAAGAAAGCCCAAGGTAATTTTATTGAATATTTCTGTACTAGTTTCATATACATCATGATTGGCATTTGGTATTATTGCTAATTCTGTTTTAGGCATCAATTCATGCATTTTAATAGCATCAGAAATTGGTATGTAATCATCACGATCACCTTGAAGTATAAGTGAAGGAGTTGGTATTTTCTTAACTTTATCCCCAAGAAATTCTTTAGGATCTAACCACATCTTCGTTATATTTGCTAACATTTCTTTCCAATATTCCTCACCATAGACAAAGGAATGATGTTCCTTAAGCAATTTTACAAAACAAGGAAGAGATTTTTCTAAATGCTCATAATTAATTTTTCCTGGTCCTTCAGTACCAATAGCTTTCATACCTTCAATCATTTCTTGGCTGACATCTAGTAATGCTCCACCTACAATCAATGCTTTTGCTAATTCAGGATAAAGTAATCCCATCTCAAGAGCAATCTGTGCACCATCGCTCCATCCACAAATCAGTACTTTTTCCAATTCTAATTTCTTTATCAGATTAGCAAAATCATCAGCCATTTGCTTATAGTGAAATTCACCACTTGGATTGTTTGTTTTACCTTGACCACGACAATCAACAGCAATTACTTTGAAAAAACTTGAAAAATCCGGAATCTGATGATCCCACATCTGAATAGAGCTTGCTCCACCATGAATTAATATTAGAGGATACCCATAACCATATTCCTCATAATACATTTTTAGATCTTTTATTCTGACATATTTGCCTTCAACATGTTGAAATTTCTTTTCGTTCAATTCTATCAACCAAATTTATTTTATTAATATAAATTCATTAACTAAAAAATCAGTATTTTTTTAGATTAAGGATCGTCATACCAACTATCATCTCCAAAACCATATTTAATCCAAAGAGGATTAAAAATTGCTTTAGCTGTTTCGGAAAAATAGTGATAAGCACATACAGATTCTCCTTGATCATGCATCCCAAAATGTATGTGTGTTCCACCTCTATGAATTAACAACTCGCCTAGTACTTCTCCTCTTTGAATTGTTTGGCCTACTTCTACATTTATCGCATCTCTTTGTAAATTGGCATATGTTTCATTTTGTGATCCAGGTTCAAAAGCACAATCGAAAGTAAAGCGCTTGTTAAATTCTAGAAATACATTAGTTTGCCAAAGTCCATTTCTATCATTTAAAAAGGTTGTAACATCTACAACAGTCATATCACACCAAGCCAAAATGCTTACTGATGAATTACAACCAAAGTCAATACCATTATGAAAATCTCCTCCTTGATCACCATAACCCCAGATAATATCTATTGTATCAGTATTTTCTACAGGAAAATCAATTATGGGAGGTTCTAATTTTGCTATAGCTCTTTTCTGCAGAAAATTATAGAGCATTATTCCTCCTATACTTGCACCTATAACTACTAATGGAATAATTACACCTAGAATGATTTTGGTGTTTTTTTTCATGAAAAAAGGAAGCTTGGATGAAATATTAAGGTTATTGAATTGATTATATTGTGTTAATATCTTATTATGAAATAATAAGGATTGTTCAATAGTTAATTCAGATTTCTATTTGCATAGAAATTATCGATGAATTTTACATTTTTTTTATTAGTTTCTTTTGTATTCATCAAAATAAACTCACAACTTATTCAATTGAATTTAGATTATCCCAGAATTCCTTTGGTGGGTGGGTTAGATCCCAATCAATATTTGTATCATGTATAATACAGTCACAGTAAGGATCTCCCTCAATTATTGTATGTTTCATTGTTAGAATAAAATTATCATTACTCCTTGTTACTGCTGCCTGAAAATCTCCATAACAACAAACAAGGTATTTTAACATTACATCAGGCAAATCAGTTAGTATATCTGCCCATAGACAATTATCTTTTCTAAAGCAGAATTTACCATCATTGACATCACTTAGAAAACCATACCACCCAATTGTTATTTCTTCTTTATCCTTTTCAAAGTATTTTTTAAAATCCTTTAATTTATCAAAGATTTTTCTATTAGGAGCTGCATTATCTTTGATGTATTGAGTAACATATAATTTATACAAACTAATTGCTTCATCCCGATTTATAGTCTCAGTTAATGTTAGCAAATTGTAGTATTTTGGAAGTAAAAATGAACGAATGTGATTTCTATTTATTACTTTCACTTTTTCTTTTAACCAATTGTCCTTATCTAGGATATGTAGAATTTGTAAAAAATAATTTAGATAATTTTTGACCAATTTTGGATGGTCTTTCAAAATTTCGAATTTGGTTAAGAATTCATTGATATTATGATCTTCTCTATTTGATACGAAATCTTCTTTCACTAGTGATTCGTATTTCAATCCTAGATTCCTAATATATTCTAAGAATATGCTTTGTTTCTTTTTCTTTACCATACCCAATAAATAATTCAATCTCTTGAATGGTGATTTCATAGCAAAATCAAGAGGTTGTATTTCTATTACAATCTCAAGAGCTTCTGGAATCTTTTTACCATATTTTTGAAATTTCATTTTTTTATCACACAGATTTTTAGTTTTCTTTTTTGCTGTCATGTATTGGCCACATATTGTCGAAAAATTCTTTCTTTGGATGCTCCAAGTTCCAATCAATTCTTGTATCATGTTTTACTCTAGAACAATACTGATCTCCTTGAGCAATTGTATGTTCCATAGTTAAGACAACATTTCCATTAGAATAGGTATTCGCATTTTGATAGTCCCCATAACAACACACATAGTATTTTAACTCCTTATCAGGCAAATCTTGCAAAACATCAATCCAAAGACAATTATCATTTCGAAAAGCCAGCTTACTTTTTGATAGCATGCCATATATTATAACCCAATCAGAGGGATTCTTTGCAGAATTTTTTCTTTTCTCAAACGAGTCTTCAAGAGTTGTAAAATTGATAGGTGATTTAGGTTTTTGATTAATAAGAAAGTCAGATATATGCATCTTGAATAACCTTATACCTTCTTCTCGACCAATTGTCTCTGTCAATACTAACAAGTAATAGTAGTTTGGAATTAGGAATGATCGGAAATAATCACGTTGTTTAACTTCAATTCTATCTTTTATCCAATCAAAATTATCTGATAATCTTAACAGCTCTATGTAATAACTCAATATATTTTCAACAAGGTTAGTAGATTTTTTCAAATAATCTGTTTCTTCAAAAATCTTAGTTAGAACAAATTTATTATCTCCAAATAGGTTTTCCTTTAATAAAGTTTGAAATTTAGTGTTTAGATTTTCAATGTATTTTTCTAAAAATGATGAATAGTTTCTATCAATAAATCCTAATAAATGATCCAATCTTTTCAAACAAGCAAAATTATTTACTTTATTATTTGCAATACTCAGAATGGTTTCAACTGGCTGAATTTCCAAAACACGATCTAACGCGTTTGGATTAAATTCACCAAACTTTATTACTTCCAATTTCATTCTTTTTCCCAGTTTTCTTGTAAAATCCAAAGAAGGCTGTTTTGGATTATTATGAACTCGAGAATCCCAATACATTTCGTCACAGAAATCAGCATGGTGAAGTGTTTGAGTTCTTCTTATATGGATAATTCTTCCTTTATTAAAGGCTGGAATGTCAGCACCATAGCAAGAAGCATAATAAGCTATATCTGGATCATTGAAATCTTTCAAAGCTTCATGAGCAAAATAATTATTAAATCTGAAAATAATTTTATGTTCATCTAAAACACAACAAGTGAAATCAGCCATACCAATTTCACACCAACTTTTGATAGCATTTTTTCGTCTTTTAGTAACAGAAATATCACTTTTTTGTGGGTTTTTCTTGTTCGCATCTTCAATAATTCGAGTAAGAATTTTTGTATAGAGTTTTATTCCTTCTTCTTTTCCAATCATTTCCGAAAAAGATTTCACGCTATGATAGGAAATTCTTCTAAAAGCCATAGATTGATTTAACCCATATACAATGAATTTCTTAGAGTCAGTTGGCGATTTCTTCATTGGATTCATATGTGCTAAAAGGAACTCTTGAGTTAATATTCGGAGATTGGGATATTTATCAAGAAATTCAAATTTCTCCTTTATTGCTGGTAAGTCATAATATCCATCTTTCTTCTCAATAGAATCTATTGCATTCTTTATTCTCTTAATTAAATGTTGTACATAATCTACTACAAATTCAGGTTTGAATTCAGTTAGGTATTTTATCACTGAATTCATATTTCCTAATTGGTCTTGAATCCAAGTATTTGGATTAAATTCAATTTCTGCTTTTGTATTATAACATTTATATGATTTTATTTCCATTTTTCTCACCAATAATTTTCTCATTACTTTCATCGATAAATTTCACAATTTTCTATCATTATTTTTTGAATATCTTCTTTTCTCAAATTAGCTTAAATTCTAGTCAAATTTTGAAATTATTTCATCAAAGAATTCCTTTGGTGTATGTTCAATTTTCTCCACGATTCTTTTATCATGATAGACATAAGCACAATATGGATCTCCTTTGGCAATGCATTCTTCAAGTGTTAATACAAAATTATCATTCTACATTTCTGCCAAAGGTTTATGACAATAACAAGATTCTATGTACAATAAGTCTCCATCTAGTTCATCAAAATCATCTAGATACTGCACTTTTTCACAGTTTTTACAAATTTCTATTAATCGTCCATTCTCAACTGTGCTGATGAGACGTACTCTGCCATATGGATTATTATCAACCCATCGAATAACTCTCGTACGCATGTCTTCTAAATCATTGAAAATATTCAGCTGATTTGTATCGTATTTTCTTACGTAACTATCAATCATTTTTTTGTAAATTTCTATTGTATTTTCTTTTCCTATAATTTCCACAAGCGAGGTTATATATAGAAAATAGAGATCTTTTGCTGAATGCATGAAATTCTTAGCTGGGATTTTTATTTCATTTTTCTGCCAATATTCACTATCAGTTATTCCTTGTGTATCGATGAAAATATTTAGGTGTCTTATAACTGAATCCTGATTTTCTAGAAGATAATTACATTGAGCTATTCTTTCAATTACTTTTGATTTATTTGTGAAAAAGTCTTTCTTTGGTAATAACTTAATTTTTTGTGATACTTTTTCAATTAATTCATCATATATTTCAGGTTTATTCTCTTTGACGTAACCATATATATTACTTAATCTCTTGAATAAGTTACTTTCTGCAAATTCAAATGGATTATATTTAATTTCTAAATTAATAACTTCTTTTCCATGCTGTTCAAATTTCATTTGAAAACCTCATATGATTCAATCACTTTTTTTCTGCTATTCTCGTAATGGCCAAATAGATTCCCAAAATTCATCTGGCGGATGAGTTAAATCCCAATCTATTTTTGTATCGTGAACAACGCAACTGCAATACAAATCGCCTTTTGCTATTGTATGATTCATTGTTAGGACAAAATCTTCATTCCAAATCATCTTTGTTCCTTGGTAATCACCATAACAAGCAGCAAGAAATTTGAAATCATTATCTGGGTAATCTTTTATTGCTTCTGCCCATAGACAAGAATCTCTTCGATAAACTAATTTGCCATTCTCAACTGTACTTTCTATTCGAACCCAACCAAGATTTCCATTTCATTCAAAATCCTTAACATTATCTTCATGCAAATTTTCCAAAGTTGAATGTTGATTTTTACTTCCAGGAATTGAGAATTTCACGTATTCAGTTCTATAGATTTTGTAAAGCTTAATCCCTTCTTCTCGTCCAATTGTATCAGAAAAAACAGCTGCATTTTGATATCTAGGAACTAAAAATGATTTGAAATAATTCCCTAGTGGAACTTTAACCTTCTCGTTTACCCAATCAACATCATCTGGTAATTCAAGTAATTGCAATACATAATTTATACTATCAGTTACTAATTTTTTGTAATTCTGTAAATTAGTTAATTCTTCTAATGATTTCGTTACATCGAATTTTCTTTTATCACAATAATCCTTCTTTACTAAACTAACATATTTCTTTTTCAGATTTTTCAGATATTTTTCAAAATCCTTTGGTCTTTTTTCCTTAAAGAACCCAATAAAATAATTTAATCGACTTAATGATGATTTTTGAGCAATCTCTAATGGTTGTATTTCTTCCAAATTTTTCAATGTTTCTGGAGCATATGACCCATATTCTTGAAATTTCATTTTTCATTCATTCCTTTTAAATTTACTTCAATGAATTTGACTAGGTTTTTCCAATTTTTCGAGCATACTCAAGAGACGGTTGTTCAGGATTATTGTGAACTCTACTATCCCAATAAAGCTCATCACAAAAATCTCCATGATGCAATGTTTGAGTTCTCCTTAAATGAATAAAATCACTCACATTGTATTCCTCAATATCACCAATGAAGCATGATGCGATATAAGCTACATCAGGATCATTGAAGCTCTTGAGAGCTTCATGAGTGACACATTTATCAAAACGGTACAGTATTTTATTGTCATCAAATATCTTGAAACAAAAATCTCCCGCTCCAACTTTGCACCAACGTTTAACTGATCTTTCCCCTCGAGCTTTTATAATATCGTTTTCATTAATTTTCATCGAATTATTCATATCTTTGACAATTAAACTAAGAATTTTTGAATAGAGCTTTATACCATCCTTTTTTCCTAAAATGTCAGTGAAAGCTTTTACTCTATAATAAGAAAATCCTTCAGATGCTTTAGCTCGACTAAGATTAGTAAATTCTGCAGATTCGGATTTGATTTTAGATTTCTCTGGTAAACCGAGTTCCTTAGCAATATAGCGTATAATCAAATCTGTTAAGAGATCTCCTTGTTTAAGATAGCTAAGTTCTTTTGCAATTGCTTTTAGATTGAAAGAATTAGTATCAATTTTATAATCATTAATTAGACTAAGTAACCTCTTAACTAATGCTTCAACATAATCAGGAGCTACATCCTTTTGTAATTCTATCAAGTATTTTATTATAGAATCTGTTCTTTTAATATGATCCCTTATTCTATCAACAGGATTGAACCCTAAAAGAGCATCAGCATTATAACATTTGTAGTACTTTTCTTCCATTTTTTTTACCTCATTTCTTTTTATTTAGACTATCAAAAAATTCTCGAGAAGGATGCTCAATTTCCTTCACAATTCGAGTATCGTGAACACATAAATCACAATATGGATCTTTATTGAGAGTGATGGTTCTCGTTGCTAGGAAATTCTCATTCAATTTCCTTATTAAAGCAAAATCACCATAACACAAAACAATTTCAGATATTTCATTATCCTCTAAATCCTTTAATGATTCATAACCCATACACTTTTCACATTTTCCAGCATATTTCCCATCATTAATTAGAACACATGTATAAACTGATGAATCGAATTTCTTCCTTCTTTTAACATCATCATCAAAGATAGATGTTAAATCATCATATTTACCTACTCTGAAATTAGTAATGTAGTAATCTGTGAATTCCTTAAGAAATCGAATCGCTTCCTTTCTGTCAATCAATTCTATCAGTGTTTTATATGCAAAATACCTTGGTGCATAATTAGCTCTATCAACATCTATGTGTAATAATGAAAGCTCCTCAGGTTCCCAAGAATAATTTTGAGGAATTTTTAACAACGAAAGATGTAAATTTACACATATTTTGATTAAATCTTGATTTTTCAATAGTAATTCTAGTTTGGACTTTACTGAATTAATATCTAGTTCATCAGCAAGTTCATACTCTTGATTTGTTTCAGATTTATATTTAGAGATTAGATTTTCAATATATGAGTGATAGATATCTGATTTCTTATCATAGAGATATTTCATAAATCTTTCATGAAATAAAAGAAAAGATCTATTTGAACTCGCAATATCCCTTTTAATGGTACGTTTTGGATTAAATTTTCCCACTTTTTCAACTTTCATTGATTTCACCCTTAGTTCAGAAGTAAGAGACTTTAATTGTCTATGAGAGACAAAAAATGTCGCTTAATGACATTTATGGACAGTATTATATATTAGTATTGCCTTTAATCTTAAGTACATAGCAAGTAGATTTAATTAGAAGAGAAGTAGAACTAATAGTGTGTGTACATCATGACAAAAAAAGAAAACAGCAAATTCAAGAATTATATTGATTATGAAACGCCGATTATTAAATTTCTAAATCCAGAGCAAACAAAACTTGCAGAAGAACATCTAACTATCATTAAGGCTTTAAGAGCCAATAAATACATGACTGCAAAAGAGATTCATGAGCTATATATTGATGAAGAAACGAATAAGCACACCTATACCATTAAGACTATTTATCGATATCTAGAGAAATTAGAAGAAGCTGAATTAGTAAAGATATCTGGTCATCGATTAACAGAGGGAAAGAGATTATCAGAAAAATTGTACACACGAACAGCTGATATATTTCTCAAAGCTAAGAAAGAAGAGGTTTATCCTGAAGTTGCAGAGAAAAGAAAAGAACATCTAAAAAAACTCTACACTGTTTTAGAGAATATTGATAATAAACCGTTGATCAACTATAATGTTTTTGAAAAGCTTATGCTTAAAATGTTTGATTTAGAACAAGAATATAATAGAGACATAGTTGCAAAAATTCCAAAGAGCAAGATACTAACAGATCTATATATCAATATAGACATTGATTCTGTAAACTACATTAATGATCTAGCATCATCTCTACTTGTATTAATAAAAGACCCAGAACTAATCAAGAAATTACAAGAAACATATCAAGAGTAGATACAAATTCTCGAATTCTGAGAATATGACTGTAGTTTTACCAAGAATTTAGAGTATACTTTTTAAGCAAGAATCTAACTTAGCAATTATGAAAGTTGAGAATCATAAGTGTTATAATACTAAAGCAATTCATAATGTCAATCCATCTGAAAATCTTGGACGCATTATTCAAGCAACTGAACCTTTTCTTAAATATCTCATGGAAATCAAACCAGAGATAGAAAGTGAATACATTCAGGCATTGAAAAAACGGTTAAACGAAGATGTGGATAATAAAAAGGTTAATTCAAGTTTCTTAGAACTTGAAGAAGTTGTTAAAAATCTAACAATTTTGAAAGATAAAAAAGAACTACAAGACATAATCAGCCAATTTGTTTGCAAATATTGGGATTTGCCTGATGGAACAAAAACCAAAGATGACAGAGTAGAAATTTTCAATTTAAATTACACAAAAGCCTATATACGAATTTCTTATTATCGCGTCAAATCGTTTATTGATGTTTTAGGTGAAGAGAAGGGTCTTGAGTTATACAAACAGATTCTTGCTAAAATAGTTGATGAAGAAGTGAGAAATGCTGATTATAAGAGAAAAACTCAAAGGGAATCCGGTGAGAAATCAATTAAATATTGGACTGAAACTGGATTAGGAAATTTCACTTCATGCTTCTTTGATGATTACAAAGTATTATTCAGATTCGATAAATGTGTTATACATGAAGCTCTTAAAGATTTTCAAGATCCGAACATTGCTTACATTGCATCTTGCTATAGAGGAAATGTACAAGGAGCACATCCAGGAAAATTCTGGAACATGAGGAGAACCCAAACATTACACCATGCTAGTTTCTGTGATGAGCTTTATTGGTACAATAATGTTCACCCAGATGCAGAACAACCATCACTAGAGTTTACGAAGAATCTTGGGAAAGAATGAACCCAACAATAAGATCTGCCACAATTTTTGCTCCCCTAGAATTTAAATGTAAATGATCCACTAAAAGATTAAAGCCATAATGCTTTGACATCTTATCAAAACTATGCCCCAAAAGAAAGTATTTTGCTGCGGTAGTTTCATATAGCATGTGTTCAGGTTCATGCTTTGGTTTAGATGGATTTGCTTTTAAAAAGGCTATTTGCTTTTCATTAACTGGCAGGTAAACTAAATCCCTCTTTTCAGCTATTTCTTTAATTAATTTTGAATATTCAATGCTTTGTTTGAAAATTGGATGATTCATATTTTCCCCAATTGGTGGGATTGAGCAAATAGCTAATTTAGCATTTGTCTTTTTCTGCAAAATTGTGATTATCTTCAACAAATTCTCTTTATACCATTCCTTGGTTGGTTCTCTTGGCAGATTGATTCTCTTTGAAGATCTTGTTTCTTTATATAGTTTCATTTCCCGATGGGCATCATTTGTTCCGATCATTATTGTGATGTAAGCAGGATTGCAAGCAACAATTTCATCTATTCTCATAAGAACATTATAAGCCAGATGCGAATTTATTCCAGCATTAATATAATAAAATTTACTCTTGCCTAATTCTTTTGCAATCATTTTGATGTAGTTTACACTTAAAATTCCATGAGTAATGCTATCACCAACAAAAACTATTCTCTTCTTTTGCTCATCATGCAATAGTTTGTTTTTGTTTCTTCTCAGAAATTGCTTTGGATTATTTTTTGGTTTACCAAAAATTAACCTCATGACTATAGTATAATAAGTTAGAAATATAATAACATGTAAGATTATTATTCCAGATATAAAGATCAATGCAGTAAATCCTGGTCGCAAGTCGTGAAACTCCAAAACCTCTTAGTATCATAAGTAGTCATAATTGACATTAAAATCTTTGTAATTTATAATCAAATAAAAAAAACAATAAGACTGTAATATTTATATTTTACATATTCATCAAAAAACTGGTGAATCTGAATATGTCAATTAAAAGATTATCAAATGAAAAAGAAGAGAATCTAAGAGACTTGTGGGAGTATTGTTTCTATTCTGAAGCAATGGAAGATTCAGATTGGAAAAGATGGTTTGCTACACTTGATTTGAAAAACAGCCTTGGTTATTATGTTAACAATGAACTAACTAGTACATATGTCATTCATCCTTACAAAATGTTTGTTAGAGGGGTTTTAATGAAAATGGGAGGAATAGGCGCAGTAGCAACTAAACCACACTTTCGAAGACAAAGACAAGTAACAGCATTGGTTACAGAATCACTAAAAATTATGAGAAAAAATGAACAGATTGTTTCTGTTTTATATCCATTTAAATTTTCATTTTATCGAAGATATGGATATGAAAATTGTGCTGAATTTGGTTGGGTAATTGCTCCACCAAAAAATATACTTATTCCTAAAGATTTCCAATCATTAGAAATTAAAGAAATATCACATGAGGAATCATTCAAAGTTATTATGTATATTAGGGAAAAGATAGGTAAGAAATTCAACTTAGTTATATTTGATAGTCCAGAAATGTGGAAGGAAAATCATTTAAAGAAAAAGAGCAAAATCTTTGTCATCATTGAGAATGGGGAAAATGTTGGATACTTCATAACCAATTTAGAAAAGAGAGAAGGACCATGGAACGTTCGATTAAATCTACGTGATGTAATTGTTGATAGTGAACATGCAAGATTAACAGTTTTTGATTATATTAAGAAACATACAGATCAAAACAAAGATTTTAGCTTTAGTTTCTTAGGCGATGAACGAGTGACAGATTATTTTGATGACCTTTGGGAAGGATCTTTTAAATATCAAATTACCGGCGGACCAATGTTTCGAATTGTAGATATCGAAAAGGCAATGGAACTACTTGATTATGAGAAGAACTTGAACTTTTCATTTTCAATCAAGATAGACGACGAGTTTGCACCATGGAATACTAATCAAATGAATATTACAATAAAAAATGGAAAAGCAAAGGTTGAAATGAGTAACAATAAAACTGCAGATCTTAGTTCAGACATCAATGCTTTTACGCAACTTTTCACTGGTTACAGAACAATCTATGATCTTATTGAATCCAACAAGGTAAGTGTTAATAATGAGATGATTAAAAAAATAAACTTGGCATTCCCCAAAAGATACACAAGATTGAGAACATTCTTCTAAAAATCTAAAATTCAGTATTAAAAGATAAAGAAAGCTATGGTATGTTTATATTTTAGACACATAGCTATATTATACTTTATTTTCTAACTTTTCTTTGATTATCTTCTCTTCTTAATTATATTAACTATCAATTTTATTAGTAACCAAAGAAGCATAAAAGTTATTGTCAGTATTGGTGGCACTTGAAAGAGATACCTACGAGCTTCTACATTTTCAAATTTAGCAATTCCCATGAAAAATGGAATCCAAGCATAATTGGCAATAATTGCAAACATAAATAGTAGATTGATAGCTCTAAGGATGATAATGATAACACCTTCATATTCAGGTTCTTCTTCTTTCCAGAATGTTAACCAACGCAAGAAAGTTCTTTTCTCAACTAGCAATGAAATCTGTAAAGCTAACATAAAATAGAATGGAACCATAGCAAAGAACCATAAAAACGGATTGCCTTGAAGCCATATGGTATCATCATCTTTTTTTACTAAATAGAAAAGGAATGTAGTTATTGCGCAAGCTATGTATAGAAACCAATTAATGAAGATTTGAATTCTTGCTTCTCTTGTATCTTTTGCTAAAATTGTACTACCAGATAGGAATAATAATACTAATATGATAGGCATAACAATATAAAACCCTGTGTTTAGTGTAGTATATTCAAGTGACCAATTATCAGCAAATATGGAATAGATTCCATCAAAGAAATAATTGTCATACAATGCATTAGGATTAGTACTGCCTTCATGAGTATTAATTATAGTTCGTAGTTTAGAATTTAAGAAAATTAACAAACCAATACCAATAAATGAAAATGCTAATGATATGAAAAATCTGATGGAATAACCCTTTTTCTCTACTCTTGTTTCTTCGATTACTTCTTCACTTTTTACAATTTCTTCTTTTGAAATTTCCATTAATACCCATCCCGGTTTTAATGAATAAAATTACTTGTGTATAATTAATACTAGGTGTTTTAAGTATTTGGTAAATCAACAGAAGTTAAGAAATTGATATAAAATGGTGCGAGGGGCGCGATTCGAACGCACGAACCTCTACAGGAAAGGATTTCCCATCAGGGTTACCAACGACATACGCCTAGTTTTGTTCCAGTTAAATACTGGAGATCTTGAGTCCTTCGCCGTTGACCACTTGGCTACCCTCGCGTTTTATTTTCCAAAAAAGGAAAAAATGAAGGTAAGGATTTTATTCCATACCTAGGAAGTCCCGAACTGCGGGACTTATTTCTGCCAAACGTTCTTTGGCTATTATTTCTGAATACTGCTTGATGATTCCCGTAGTCAGCAGAATTCCCGTTCCCGTTCCTAGTGCTCCTAGGAAGTCCGCGAATCCCGCCAAGACCCCTATGAATAGACCGCCCAGCAGGGCAGCTATAGGGATGTATCTTTCAAGGTACTTTTCTAAGACCTTGGGATTCCTTCTGAAACCGGGAATTTGCATATCAGCATCCAGGAGTTGTTTCGCAACATCCCGTGGACCCATACCTGCAGTTTCCAACCATATTGCCGAGAAAATCATACATGCAGCAACTAGTATAACTAAATATATCACAGCCCGCATAGGATCGTCTACGATCTGCGATATTCCCCGAGGGGCTGTAGTATAATAAACTAATCCACCTGTCGGCATTGGTTGATCGCCGGCGAAGTCCCACCGGCCGATCAGGTCGACGATCGGGTTTCCCGATACCCTCTTGTATAGTATCTGTGAGATGAAGTAAACATTCGCAAACAACGCTGACGCCAGTATTACCGGTATATTCGACGTGTAAAGGAACTTGATAGGATATCTTGCTGGAATTTTATACTTGGCATGCGAGATCGGTATTTCAATCCGCATAGATTCTACATATATAACTATTCCAAAAACGACTATCGTCGCTAGAAAAGCTATGATATCCGGATTTAATGGTCTATATATGACGTTAATGAATTTCTCATTATTTGCTAATCCATAGAAGAATGCTATGATTGCTCCATAGTACCTTCCTGCGGGATCTGCTCCAATCCCCTCTGTGAATCCAAACAGACCGTTTAGTATGTTAAATGAAACACCAGCAGCAATAAATAATGATATTCCTGAACCTAAACCATATCCTTTCTGGATTAACTCATCCATCAGCATGATAACTAATCCAGCTGCCAGCAGTTGCACGAATATTAATGTACCAGTTAGTAGAGTAATATCCTCACCATAAGCACCACCGAAAAGGTAAGCACCAGCCTCGAAGAGGACCATTAAAACGCTTAATACTTTTTGGGCACCAGTGTATAATGCTCTTTCTTCAGGATTATTGAAATCAACTTTGATGATTTGACTGCCAACAAGTAATTGCATAATAAGACCAGCTGTTACAATAGGACCTATACCTAATTCTCCCAAAGTTCCTCTTTGAGAGGCTAAGATTGCTCTCATAGCAAAGAATGGGTCAGCTTGTCCAACAGTTTCTTCTATACCGTAGAGTGGAACGCTAATCATAATGAAGTAAACTACAAGACAGACAATGGTCCAAACAGCTTTCTCTTTAAATGAAACTGTTCGATCAGGCTTTTTAACTTCAAAGGTTAAATGTGTTAATGGTTTGAAGAGTTTCAGGAATTTACTTGTCATAAAGTTTCACGCCTTGTATTAGCAATTCAATGTCTAAGATTAATATTTTTTACTCTATATTGGCGAATTCTTTTCTCTATTTTAGCATTTCGGATAGTTTGAGCTTTTAATATTCAAAACTTTTTGCTAGTAATTGACCATTTTTTTTAAGTGTTAATACTTGTTTTTGAGTACTTTTCGTTTGAAGATTGTACTAGAGTTCTTCTCTTTTTTTGAAATAAGATGTTGACGAAGAATTTATAAAAGTCTATATTTCATTTTCGATTATAATGCTCAAAGTATTTTGAGCGTTAATAGAATGTGAGTTAAATCCGTAAGGTTTTAACTTTATAATAAATCCTCTATTGAAAATTAAAGGCGATCCCCGTGATATCAGAAGTTGACCTACTCGTTCTAAAATTATCCGATCTCGAGAAGCAAGCAAGTGAGCTTCGAGTAAACAGAGACAAATTAAATACTGAAGCTCGAGAAAAAGCAGACCGAAGAGATGAGTTAAACAAAAAAATGGCTGAACTAATTGCTAAAGTTAAAGACCATCAAAAACAAAGAGATGAAGAAAACAAAAAAGTCCAAGAATTTAAGGAAAAAAGAGAAGTTGTTCGCAAAAATCTCGTAGAAGCAAAAAAAGAAGTTGACCAAATAAAGGAAGACGAAGAATTAGAACCTTTACCAAAACCTCCTATTCCTGAGAAAGTTCTTCGTCGAAATCTGAAACAACTTGAGTGGAAAATTCAAACAGAAATTTTACCAGCTGAAGAAGAAAAACGACTAGTTCAAGAAATTGCTACTTTGCAAGAACAACTCGAAGAAGCAGAAGCAATTAGAACCTTAAGGCAAGAAAGAAATGCTCGTTTTAGCACTTATGAAGGTTTTAAAGCTGAATTGAATCACTATCATAAAGCAGTTATCAGAACAGCAAAATCATCTCAAAGGCATCATCATGAAATGACCAAGTTATTTGCTGAAATAGACGAAATACGAAAAGATGCTGATCAATGGCATAAAGATTTCATAGAAACAAAGAAAACCGCAGATGAAACACATAAGAAGTTCATTGATGTCATCAAAGGAAAAGAGAAACACCAAAAAGAATTACAAAAAATTAGACAGAAAGCACGTGTTGATCATTTCAGAGAAGTCAAAGAATCAATAGAAGCTCGAGCAGAGAAAGCATTACAAAAATATAAAGATGGTAAGAAACTCTCTCTTGAGGAATTTAGCATGCTTGTTGAACGAGGTTTAGTTTAAACCTCTTTAAAATTTATATTATTTTAATTGAGAAAATTCATTTGAACTAAAAAAATAAAAGATTTTTTTAACTCTTTTATAAATGAAAGTAGGTTCTAAAATTTTCTATTTGTTAACTTTGTACAATCTAACTGATGTTAAACCAAAATGGAATTCTTTGCTTTTCACAAGATTAAAGCCTGATTTTTCAACCAATTTCACTTGATCAGTCATCATAAATCTAGCTGCATTTTCATCTTCGAAAAGTCTAAAGAGATAATATCGAAGGTTGAGTATATCTAAGGAAGATTTCTTTGGCAATTTTAATTCGAAGATTAGTAGAAGTCCATCTTTCTTCAAAGTTCTTTTAATCTCATTAAGAACTATGGGAACTAATTCATTAGGTATTTCGTGTAAAGCAAGAAAAGAATTTACTATGTTAAATGTATTAGCAGGAAAAGGCATATTTGTACAATCAGCAATTCTAAAATTGACATTTGATACTTTTCTTGAATTTTTGATAGCAAAGATAATCATTTTTGGATCGATATCGATACCTGTTACTTTGCAATCTTTAGCAAATGATGCTAAAACATTTGTTCCCTTTCCATTAGCACAACAAATGTCTAAAATCCTTTCATCGGCTTTTATTGGTAAGAATTCTGTGAATCTATCTCTTCTAAATCTATTCTGAAAACTTCCCCCTATCATGTATAGAAAACCAGTAAAGAAACTATACATGTGTGCATGCAAACTATAAGAAGCGTCAGTTGTAGTATTGGTTATACTCTCTCCTGTTACAGAATTCATAATAATCAATTAAATTATCTACTAAGTTCAATTTAAATAAAACTCAGAAAATTAAAGTACCTGTTATCTGTTTTTATTATAAAAGAGGATTATGACATTCTGTATAACAGCTAAGAATGAGCTAATAGAAAAAATTCTAGCAAATGAAATGGGTCCTATTATTGTTAGTGCTTGTCTTTTAGGAGTCAAATGTGTATATGATGGTTCTAGTAATGAAAATTCGATTATTGTGGAATTATCCAATAGAAGTTTGTTCATATCTATTTGTCCAGAACAGCTAGGAGGGTTGCCAATACCAAGAATACCTCAATGCATTGAAAGTGGTTCTGGCGAAGATGTATTGAAAGGTAAAACTAAGGGCATAAATAGAAATATTGAAGATGTAAGTATGAACTTCATTAAAGGAGCTCAAGAAGCTTTGTTAGTAGCCAAAATAAACAAAGTAAAGTTAGCTATTCTGAAAGAGAGCAGCCCGTCGTGTGGTGTGAATTTTATTTATAATAAAAGAGATGATAAAGAAGCGAAAACTAGGGGATCAGGAGTTACTACAGCTTTGTTAAAACAAAATGGTCTAAAAGTGCTATCCGAAAACGATTTACTTTAACAAAAAAACTCTAAAGATTGGATTGAAAATCGTTTTTAACTAATTCAATGAAATCTCTTAATGTTCCTCTGTAAGAAGGTTTGATTTTACTGAAGCGTTTTAATTCTGGGGAGACAAAGAGCTCATCATTATCTGAAGGTTGAGGACAATAGAAAGTATTCATGCTTAACTTTGTAGGAGCAACTATATCACCCATAAACTCATTACCAACCATTATACATTCGAAAGGATTCTTTCTGATTTTCTTCATGATTTCTGTGTAGTATTCTTCACGTGGTTTAGAAAAGTGCATATTCTCAGCATGAGTTACCAATCTAAAATCATAAGCTCCAAAACCACTCCACTTCAATCTCTTCCTTATAGCAGTTTCAGTGAAAATTGGTGTCGTAGCAATAACAACAACATAACCTTTGTCAAAGCATAATTGAACAACTTCGTTTGCACTTTCAGCTGGTTGAACAAATTCTTCTAGTTGATTATAATCAGTAACATAAAATTCTTTGAAATTATCATAGATCTTATTTGCTGGTTTTTTAAAACACTTTGACATTTCACTCATAAACGTTTTAACTGCTAGTTCACGTGGACTTTTACTAAGCATGACATTTTTTGTGATATCTGTTAGAGATTCATAGAAAAACTGATGAGCAAGGTCAGAAAAGAAACGATTGTGCAACATTTTGAAATATTTGCGACTAAAAGCTATTTCATTTATTGAATTTAAAGTGGAATCCATGTCAAATAGTACTGCTTTTATTGTCATATAAATCTCCTTTTTCTGAACAAATATACTACAAATAACTATCACTATGAAAAGCTTTTCTTATTTACATGAAATCTTGAAAAAATAAGGTAAAATGGTTTTCAATAATAAAAGAAAGAGTTTTAATTCTTTAAATCAGACTTCGATTATAGAATATAGAGACTTCATAGATGGAATGAGCAAAATTGAAGAAGCAAATAGAAACGCAGAATACCAAACCCAAAGAGGAAATTTCTTTGGACTATGTTGGGATAACAAATTTCAAGACTCTATTAGTGATAACAAGAAATGAAAAAACATTTCACTTGACTCCTGTGATTGAAGCGACAATTAACCTTCCAGCAGACATGAAAGGAGCACACATGTCTCGTATAAGTGAATCAGTTATTGAGATAATCAATGATGAAAGAAATGCTCATAATTCTGTTGAAGAATTATCTTTGCAAGTGCTAAAGAAATTAAAAGAGAAGCATCCTTATACCAATGCTCACCTCTCACTTAATTTTGATTTCTTCTATGAAACAAAAACGCCTGTAAGTAAAAAGAAAACTTTTGAGGTAACAAATATAACAGTAAAAACTTGGGTTGAAGATAGAAAAGAAGATCAGATAGAGATTTCAATAGAATATATTGGAAATACTGTTTGTCCACATGCAATGGAAAATCACCCAAAGAAAAGAACACATATACAAAGAGCGTTAGGTAAATTGAGTGCTAGAGGACAAATTGAGCATTTGCCCTCATTTGAATCCATGGTAGAAGTATTAAGAAAGTCATTTTCAGCTGAAACTTATTCAATTCTAAAAACAGATGATGAGCAATCAGTAATTGATTGTATGTATGAGAATCCAATGTTTGTTGAAGATGTATGTAGAAGTATGCTAGCTAAAGCAAAAGAGAAATTCAAAGATAAAAAATTAGATTTGGAAGCTATCGTCAAAAGTTTAGAAAGTATCCATAAACACGATGTTATTGCTAAAGGATCAACAAAAACATATGATTAATTGACTTGAGTAATGTCATTTAATATGTTTCAAATGCTTATAATGCTCAGTTATTGATACTCGAACATGTTTCTTATTTTCAAATAAAAGATGATTGAATTGCCAATCTAAGTTACCAGTTTGCCATATCCCATCTTTATTAGGTCCGACATCCATTTTAACAATTAAGCCATAATGATGGTATTTTTTCCATTTCAATCCATAACTAAAATCACCCAATGAGTATGCAACAACTTTGTTTCCTTTTTCAGCTGGATATGACGATATTGGTTGAGGTACATGAGCATGATGACCAACAATCAAATCCCATTTTTCAAGAAATGTTTTTGCCTGAGTAACTTGAGGTGGATGTGGGTAAATTTGTAGTTCGAAACCCCAATGTGGGTATAAGACATTGAATTTAGCCTTTTCATTATAATAACTGGATAATTCATGTTCATTTGAAATAAATGAACACCTTTGATCACTCAAAAATGATGCAGTGGCAACATTCACTTTTTTGTCCAACATAAAAGTTGGTTCATCTCTTCTACCTACTATCATGAAGTCATGATCTTTGACAATCTGATAGCTGTTTTGGAACTCTTGCCATCCGAAATCACCTGCATGATTGTTTGAATGACACAATAACGTTTTTTCAGGTGGGAATAAATCTTTGAGTGATTCAAGAATACCTTCATCATGAATCTGAGAACCTATAGCTCCTCTCTTATACTTCGTAATGACACCCTCAAAATTACCAATCAGATAATCAACATCTTTGAAGAATTCCTTTATCGAATCATCTATAACGAGTTTGTATTTAGCCATTCTCATGATATCGCCAATAAATCCAACCTTCATTGAAGGTGTAATGTCATTTATAGTACTTGATTTTGGAACAAATTCAGCTAATCCTTTATACTTCTTAGAAGGACCAAAAACCCAATTTTTCAAGAAGATAACTGCGTCTTTGAATGCATAAGGACGGGGTACTACTTTCCATCTTTTGTTTTCCTTTGCCCAGTCATCATAATCTTCTCCGGGCGTACATTCAAGGTTGGTCATCATTGGCCCCTTATCTAAATTATGGAGAAATCGTTATGAAATTTCTTTAATATATTTATTTATGGATATCCTATTCAGGTTCTGCTTTATTAACTTCTACTTTTGATAATGAGTTCTTTAAGGAAGATAGAACTTCTTGTCGCATTCCTGCTACGAATTTTAATGATCCCACTACTTCATGCCCTCCACCTTCTATACCAGCAGCTGGTAATTTCTTCTTTAAACCCTTAATTATGCTTGGGAAATTTATAGTGACTCCTCTCGATCTTAAAACTACGAAATCAGGACCAATTCCCAAGGTTATAACTCCTCTCTCTGGGTGTTTCTCACATAGCAAATCATGAAGAGCCCCAGTAGTTTTTCCAGGTGGTGGGAATTCAAATTTTCTTGCGAATATTTCAACATCGATCGTTCCTAGCAAAACTTCATTCTTGAGTTCTTCTTCTTGTAAGTGTGCTAAGCATATGTCAACTTGTTCTTGGATAGCTGTTTTAGCTTCAGAATATAGAAAATCAACTAAGTTCAAATGAGATTTATCCATCAAATTCTCAAAACCAAAAATGGAGTCTATTATATTCTTCCCATCTGAGAATCGCAAAAAGTATTGTTCATAATCAATAGCAAGAGCAATCTTTCGCATAAGTTCTTCGTTAAGTCCTTTTTTCTTAGCAATTTTCTGATACTGTAAAAGAGATGAGCCTTGGACCCTATCTGCAACACCTGCAATTGCTGCTATGTAATCAATCTTATCAGAAATATCAGGATTAACTATTCTTGCTAATTCAACGCCAAGCATCCCAGTACAAAGATTATAGTCACCCTCATAGAAATAAGGATTCACATGAAGAGCTACATTTTTCTTCACAATTTTTTCGGGAAAGTGATGATCTAAAACTGCAACATTAATGCCAAATAATTTAGCATTCTTTATAGAAGCCAAGCTCTCATGAGAACTACCAAGATCCATTAATAAAACAAAAGGTAGTTTATCGCCGAATTTTATAGCATCCTGTAATGCAAAATCAACATCCTTTGTTACGTCAATGAAATCCCAAAAGGGTGATTTTGAAGGTGAACGTTTTACACGATACTTTGCAGCATCTGGTTGTTCTTCCATGATCAATGGAATTATTGCATGTTCTAAAGCAACAGCGCTTGTTATACCATCTGTATCAGCATGGTGTCTTAGTAAGATAGGTGTTCCATCAAAGATAGCTCTTCTAATCATTTTTGCTAAATTATATAAGTCAGGTTTCATTTTCTCAAGAATTTCGTCTTTAATGAGAAGTGGTATCTCCTTTGGTTTAGATCGTTGCTCTAATACTTTCTCTATTTTTTCAAGGATTATTTTTGCTTCTTCATCACCAGCTTCAATCATGTCTAATATTTCAATTTGTAAAACATCACGATGAGTATTTACTGTTCCAACAACTTCTACTATATCTCCTACTACTATGGATTTGTAGGGATTTTCTTGAGTCGGTTTGATGAAAGCAGCACCAGCAATTGACCCAGAATCATCTATGAAGTTATATGAAATTGGTCCAGATGTCTTACGAATTTGAGAAACTTTACCTTGTATTAGAACAGTTTTATTCTCCAATTTTCTCGAGATAGAGGATATTTTCATACGATCCATTTTATCTCTTTTTACACCATAACGATACTCTTTGATGTTTGCAGGTGTTAATTCAAGTTTACCATCACGTGTTTTCCCATTAACATAGACAATAATATCTTTTCCCTTATCACTTCGTTTAATACCTTTCAAATTTTTAGTGCGAATCAAACCTTGAACACTGGGATATAATTCAGCAAAAACTCCGAAATCTTTGAAATCTTTTATTTTTGCATGATAGTAAGTTCCTAGTTTAACAGTTCTTGTAGTGCAAGGAGGTTTTAAAACAAAGACAATAGGAGTTGTCTTACATTCTTGACAAATATCAGTTATTCCTTCTGGTATGGTACCTTCTTGTATTGGTTTACCACAGGAATCACATACAATCAATGATCCCTTACCATTACAGTTTGTACATTTCTTATCTTTTACAAGAGATCCTGAACCATTGCAAGTTGGGCAATTATCAGCATCTTTTTTTGAACTATAAGAAGATAATACTATTTTTGTACTACCCATTCCTTTGCAATCAGGACATGTTTTATCCGAGATAATTTCCTTACCTGACCCATGACAAATTGAACATTTGGTTTTCGTCATATAATAAACACCAACAAACTTTACAGTGATTCACTTTCTTAGTTAGATTTTCAAGTTTTCTATTTTATTCAAAAATATTTGATATTTAAGTCATTTCATCAAAGGTCTTTAGATAACAAAAGCAACTACTGAAAACCTTAAAAGAAGTTTTAGAGAAATATTAAGAGAATCAAAGTAAATCTTAGTTGCGAAATTGACTACGTAAGGATGAATTAAATGACTGAAGAGAATCCAGAGACTCAACCTGAAAAACAAAGTAATGCTTCTGAAGAGGAGCAAATTCATCCAGAGCAAAATGAAAATCAAGAAGAGGATATAGAGGAGAAAAAAATATCAGGATTTGTCAAAAAAAATTGGTTGAGTACAATGAGATGTATAAGAAATAGTTGGGCTAATTTCGTTGATGATGTTAAACATCCTAGAAAGGCAATGTCTGATTTGGTTAAATCTAAAAGCTTCATAATAAATTCTTTAGCTATTGTTGTAGGTGTTATTGGTACATTAACAGCTTGGGGTTTCGAATGGCTTTATGTTGGAGCTGATTTTCTCTTTATGGAGATTATTTCCACAAATGCTTGATAGTTTTTAATCTTGGAAATTCCTAGCAATAATTATCACACCAATTATTGCTTCAATGATTACTACACCAATTATTTGGGGATATGATCCTGACTCTCAAGGATCTGGTATTCCAAATGTTATGGAATCCATTGCTTTAAGAGATGGGTTTATGCGTCGACGAACACCTGTAATTAAAATGTTTACTTCAGTAATTAGTTCTGGAGGTGGACTGAGCGTTGGTAGAGAAGGACCTATTACCCAAGTAGGTGCAGGATTTAGTTCTGAGATTGCAAGACTTGTCGGGTTGCATGGTAGAAATATGCGTATTGTTGTAATTAGTGGGTTATCAGCAGCTATAGCAGCAACATTTAATTCACCTATTGGCGGAGCACTTTTTGGTATTGAAATTCTTCTAGTATCATTGGTTGCAGATGAGATTGTTCCTATAGTTATAGCATCATTAACATCATCTAGTATTAGTGCTATAATTGATATTGCTAGACTATCACCAAATAGTACAGGCATACCAGAACCTTCATTCAAAATGGAATTGTTAAGAGAATTAGATTGAAATTCTTTCATTTTTGATTTACATTGGTTTATTTTGTTTGGAATAGTTGCAGGTTTGATTGGAGTATTTTACACGAAAATATTTCATTTCACTAGAGGAATTTTTGCTCGGATAAAAATATCAAGATTATATATTCCAGTTCTCAGTGCTTTATGTGCTGGTTTAACTGGTTTGATTAGTCCAAAAAATGCGAAAGGTATTCCATTGATTTTTGGGGCAGGATATACAACAATCACAAACATCTTGGAAAATGATGTAACTTAATTACAAACGCAAAATCCCCTGAATTCATTAATATCATTTCTAATAGTTTTGTTACTATTGAAAATCTTGATAACATCCTTTTCAGTTGGTTCAAATAATCCTGGAGGAATTTTTGCTCCAGCATTATTCATTGGTGCATGTTTGGGAAATTTCTTTGCGACTGTGATTAATACCGGTAATAACATAGATGTTGATGTATCTGTATTCGCATTAGCAGGTTTGGCATCAGTTTTTGCTGGAGCAACAAGAGCACCACTAACAATGATTTTTATGGGCGCAGAAATGACAGGCAATATTAAACTAATGATTCCGTTAATGCTTACTTGTAGTATAAGCTATCTAGTTTGCAGGAGTTTTTTGAAGGAGTCAATTTATACACAATCACTAGCAGATAAGGGGTTAAACATTAAGTTAGGCAGACACATAACAATTCTCTCACAAACGAAAGTCCGAGATATAATGACAAAAGATGTAAGTTATATTTGCGAAACAGCGAAAATTTATGACGCAATTGAAATGGTTAAAACAAAAGGACATTTTGGTCTTCCAATTGTTAAAAATGATGTTAAATTAGTAGACATGATAAGTTTATCTGACATTCGAATGGCTCAATTAAAAAATCATACAGATGAAACAGTAATGAAATATGTTGAACCAAATTATGTTATTCTTACTGAAGACCAATCAGCAGATGAAGCTTTAGAAATATTGACACGTCATAGCTATCGAAGAGCACCTGTTGTCAATTCAAAAGAAGAAATGAAACTCATAGGTACTTTGTCTCAAACTGATATACTAAGATCATTTGAAATAGGCAAGATGATAAAAGGAAATTATCGATGGAAATAACAGGTTGCACCAATCATAAGAATTTCATTAGTATAACTATATTTATTGTGTGAGACCATTACTTATATTAATAACTAATTTTCAGTAGAGTTATTATTTCGAAAAAAAAGAAGTGATGTTAATGAAAATTGTAAATTTAAAAGCAGATATGAGGAATATCGATATTCGTTTTCGTGTGATAAGCAAAGGAGAGATTCGTGAAATTATCTCTGGAGATGGAAAGGAATTAAGATTATCTGAAGTAGAGGTTGGAGATGAAACTGGGAGAATTTATCTAACATTATGGGATCAAAATATAGATTTGATTAATGATGGAGATATAGGTGAGGTTAGAAATGGGTTTATCAAAGTTATACGTAGTGAGTTGAGGTTAAATATAGGAAAATATGGTGAATTGGTAAAAATTGAAGAAGATGCTGAATTTCCAGAAACAGAGAAAATACCAAATAATTTCCCAAAACCACCTGATGACTATAGACCACCTTTCAAAAGAAAATACAAAAGGAGATAAATCTAGGTTTAATTCTTTCTTCTTTTTACATTTCTCTTATAGAATATCTTAAGATAGCAACTAGTCCACCAAATGATTTGTAAAGAATCATACCTTCTTCTGTATCTGTGCTAACAATTTCAATTTCAGCACCGATTTCAACAGCTCGTTTACCTAACTCTTCAACAAAATCGATTGTATCCTCAATTGATAATTTTGAGCTACCACATTCAGGACAATTGCGTTTTAGTATCTCTTCTTCAAATTCAACGAATTCTTTTGCTTTTACTGCTTCTTGTTTCGTGTAGTTACATTGTGGGCAAAGAACCTTTGTTTGAAATACATCCAATTCTTCACTAATGAGTAATGTCTTTACTGCTCCTAGTTCAATAGCCTTCATAACTTCCTTTTGACCATAGGCTACTTGACCAGTATCTTTTCCTAATTCTCTAAGAAAAATCTGAACTAATTGTTTTTCTTTCAAGTAGCAAACATCTTTCAATATTTCAGAAGATTTCTCCATTAATTCTCTAATTCCTTGCTCTCCAGTGTAGCCAGTGTCGACTGTTCCTAGAACCTTATCTGTTAAACGAAAATCTAGGAAATTTCCTCTGACAAAATTTTCTTTAGCTAGAGATGGACCACCTAGGACTATTCCTTTCAAGTCAGGTACTTCTAAGAAGAGCTTACTTGCAACTTCTCCAGCTCTTCTAAGATGATCTTGTGCAAGAATTTCAGTACCTCTTTGTATACGTCTTTGTGATTGGCCACCTTTACCATGCTTACCTGGAACAAATGAATGAAGATTTCTCAAAAAGGTCATATGATTACCTCTTAGTAAAGCATAGGCAGCAGTTTCTCTGTCTACTACCATAAGACCAAATTGCTCTTTTTCCTCGAGTTGTTCCCTTAAATGCTCTGTATGGAATCTTGAATCGCATACGTACATCTTTCTGGTTATTGGTTCAACAGGAGTTATCGGAATGTATTCAACTTTTCCGTTTTGAGTCATACCACAAAAAATGACTAAGCCATTATTAGGTAGATCTCTTATTTGCTTTATTCTATTAAGAATGCTTGATAAAGCAGCAGTCACAGCTTTGCTTGTTTGTTTACTTTTAATGTTAGCAGCAGTACCTCTTTCATCAACTAACTGCTGAGTTACATCAGGAATTGATGTGCCGTTTGGCATATAAAGTGTTACTAAGCAAGTAGCACCATTGAATGATTTCTTTCTCTCGAGTCGCTCGATGCTTTGCTTTATCTTATAGGTTTCAAACGACGAGGCTGCTTTTGACATAATAATTATCTCCAAATTTGCTTTAGTTCCAATATTATCTCTAGAATCTAATTTCATTATTCTTATAGTTAATTTATAAATCTTCACTCATAGTGAAGGACTGTAAATCTTGATTTTAACTATTGCACAATAATTTTTAAGCACCTACTTGTGATTTACTCTATCAATGTTCATTAACTGTACATGAGTGTGTTTCTATGACTGAAAGAAAAATAGGTATGATTCCGGGAACTGGTAAGCAAAGCCAAGGTATAGCACTTAGATTAGCTCAAGCTGGTTACAAAGTAATGATTGGATCAAGATCAACAGAGAAAGCAACTAAAATTGCTGAAGAGTTAAATGCAAGGTTATCAACTGATCAATTCGTTGGGGATAATAATAACGAAGTTGTCAAACAATGTGATATTATCTTTTTAGTTGTACCACCAGAGTACCTCATAAATACACTAGATGGGTTAGTAAATGATATGAAACCTAATACAATATTAGTAGATGTAATTGTTCCTTTGTCTTTTGAAACAGGTTTAGCATATTGTGATGATGGAATTTGTACTGATGAAGCAACCTATCCTTCAGTTAGTGAGTGTATTCAAGCAAAAGTTCCAGAAAGTATTTCTGTTGTGGGAGCATTCAAAACAGTTTCAGCTGCGAAATTAAATAGATTAGAACATCCATTAGACGTCGATGTTTTCCTAACATCAAACGATGTAGATGCTAAAAGCAAACTAATAAACATACTAAGCAAAATTAAGAGTTTAAGAGTTCTAAATGCAGGACCATTGATGTTCTCACGAACAACAGAACAGATGACAGCATTAGTGATTAATCTAAATAAACTCAACAAATTGAAACATGCATCATTTCGAGTAATTTCAGTTCCAAAATCTGAAAAATAACTAAATTGATGATGAGCTTAATCTAATACAAAACTCACCCAATCATTTTTTTCAATTTTTTTATTGTATTTTGGGCAAAAACCTTTAACATTTAACCAATTGATTATATGTTCTTTATGAGAGTATTCTGAACAGCAATTTAATTTAACAACTTCATGCTCAATTTCAAGATCTGATAAGCAAACAACACAAACTGGTTTAGCTGATCCACAAGAAGAACAATGAGTTTCATTAACTGGAAATAATTCACCACAACTAGAACAAGATAACGTTGCTTTTTTATGAGATCTGACTTTGCTCTTCTTTTCGGATTCAATAGTTGGATGCTTTTTTTGTGTCTCTGTAGCGAGTAGAAGAGACTTTCTTATTTTGATTGAAACGAATTAAAAAAATAGTACCAAGAGTCAATAGAATAGCTATTATAAGCAAAACAAAATCATTAACAAAACCATTGCCTAGATAAGCCCATGATGCAACATCACCAATCCAAACAAATGAGGTAATAATAATACTAGCTACAATCAATCCTATTAGATTTCTATCTGTTCTATTTATTCGTGAAATAACAACCACCATTTTGTACTTAAGAGCTAAATATCAATCAAATTGAGTATATTTCAAGTAAAAAGAGTTGTTAAAATAATTTAAACCTATCACAATTATCGAAAACATGTGAAAAAAATATAAAGAAGAAAAAAGTTCAGTCTAAAAGCAGATGCTAAATAGCTATTTACAGAAATTGGAAAAAGTTCTTAAATATGCCCAAAACTTTTAGCAGTCGTAACTTCATCGATGAAGGGAAAGTTAACTTCTAGAGTGAAGTTTTATAGTTAATAATTATCCTCGAAGAAATGCAATTGAGGTAAATTCAAAATGGGAAAGATTACAGATCCAATATACAAGCAAGTATTGGAAAGAAATAAACATGAACCAGAATTTCACCAAGCAGTGAAAGAAGTTCTGGATTCAATAGAACCGGCACTAGAGAAATATCCAGAATTTGTGGAAGCTGGAATCCTTGAGAGACTAGTGGAACCTGAAAGAGTAATACACTTCAGAGTACCATGGGTAGATGATAAAGGAAAGGTGCAAGTAAACAGAGGATTTAGGATACAATTTTCAGGGAGTATAGGTCCTTACAAAGGTGGTATGAGATTCCATCCTTCAGTTTATGATGGTATTCTTAAATTCTTAGCTTTTGAACAATTATTCAAAAACGCTTTAACAGGTTTGCCTATGGGCGGTGGTAAAGGTGGTTCTGACTTCGATCCAAAAGGAAAATCTGATGGTGAAGTCATGAGATTCTGTCAATCACTTATGACCGAGCTCTACAAGTACATAGATGCTGATTTTGATGTTCCAGCAGGAGATATTGGTGTTGGTGCTCGTGAAATTGGCTATATGTTCGGTCAATATCGTAAAATCAAAAACGTTTTCCATGGTGTCTTAACCGGTAAAGCCCCTGAATATGGTGGTTCCCTTGGTAGACCAGAAGCAACTGGTTATGGTTCTGTTTGGTTTGCTGAAGAAATGGTCAAAGCTCGAGGTGATAAAGCTGGTCTTAAAGAAAAAATCTGTGCAGTTTCTGGTTCAGGTAACGTTGCTCAATTCACAGTTGAACAAATCAACAAATTAGGTGGTAAATGTATTACCTTATCTGATTCATCTGGTTTCATTATTGACAAAGATGGTATTGATAAGAAGAAATTAGTATATGTCATGAACTTGAAGAACGTCAAACGTGGTAGAATCAAAGAATACACTGAAAAATACAAAGGTGTTGAATACTACACCTATAATGAACACAAAGATCTCAAGAGTCCATGGTACGTTCCTGATATAGAAATTGCCTTCCCAAGCGCAACTCAAAACGAAGTTGACTTGGATGAAGCTAAAGCACTTGTTAAGAATGGTTGTATTGCTGTTTGCGAAGGTGCAAATATGCCAACTGTTCCAGAAGGTGTTGACTATTTCATTGAGAAAGGTGTTTCCTTCGGTCCAGGTAAAGCAGCTAATGCCGGCGGTGTATCAACTTCTGGTCTTGAAATGTCTCAAAACAGCTTGAGACTTGCATGGACAAAAGATGAAGTTTTGGGTAGACTTCACAAAATCATGATCAACATTCATGATACTGTTTACAAGACTGCTGAAGAATTTGGTAAACCAGGAAATTATGTAATCGGTGCTAATATCGCTGGTTTCTTGAAAGTTGCAAAAGCAATGCTTGCACAAGGTATTATATAAAATCACATTACAGGGTAATTTTTTCTTGCCCTTTATACCTCTTTTTTTCTATTTTCAACTATCTTTTGAAATTATTGTGAAAATACGTTAAAATCATAACATTTTTATTGAATCTAAAAAAAGATTGTCGCAATTTTAAATAGTTCGTTCGAGGAATTACTTAATGTTTGAGATTGTAAAGAAAGAATGGCTTCATGAAGTCATATTCCTAATAGAAATTAAAGCTCCTCAAATAGCTAAGAAAATTAGAGCAGGTAATTTTCTTGTTCTCAGAATGAGAGAAGGAGCTGAAAGAATTCCTATCACAGTAGCTGAATATGATAGGAAAAAAGGAACAGTAACTTGTATTATCCAAGTTATTGGTCAATCCACAAAACTTCTTTCAACTCTTGAGAAAGGCGATTTCATTCAAGATGTTGTTGGACCCTTAGGTAAACCAACTGAAGTAGAGAAGTATGGTACTGTAGGTATCGTTTCAGGTGGTTTGGGTATTCCACTAGCAAATCTAGTTGCTAAAGAAATGAAGGAAGCTGGAAATACTGTCATAGGAATGGTTGGAGCCAGAACTGAAGACCTATTAGTTTGGGAAGATGAGATGTCTCAATATTGTGAAGAAATGCAATACTGTACAGATGATGGATCTAAAGGGTTGAAGGGGTTCACAACTCACTTGTTAGAAAATGCTATTGAAGACCTTAAGAAAGAAGGTAAGAAATTTGATATGATTTTCACAGTTGGACCAACAATAATGATGAAATTTGTAGCTCAAATAACTAAGAAATACAACATCCCAACAATAGCAAGTTTAAATCCTATAATGGTTGACGGGACTGGAATGTGTGGATCTTGCAGAGTTACAATTGATGGTAAAATTCAATTTGCTTGTGTCGATGGACCAGAATTTGATGCTTACAAAGTTGATTTTGATGAGCTGTTGAATAGGTTAGATCAATACAAGAAATACGAAAAAACTGCTTTGGATAGATACAACAAAGAATATGGTTGTGGAGGAAAACACAAATGACCGAAGAAACAAAAAAGAAAGTTCACAAAAGAAGTGATAAAACCCCTAAGAAAACCTCTATGAAGGAACAAAAACCAAAGGATCGAATTAAGAATTATTTAGAAGTTCCTTTTGGTTACACTGAAGCTGAAGCTGTTTTAGAAGCTGAACGATGTCTTCATTGTAGAAGAGCTTTCTGTCAAGAAGGTTGTCCTGTTGATATTAATATCCCAGCATTCATTGATGCTATCCTCCAAAAAGATTTCAAAAATGGTATAAAGATTATCAAAGAAACTAATATTTTGCCTGCAATTTGTGGTAGAGTTTGTCCACAAGAATCTCAATGTGAAGCAGCTTGTCTTTTAGGTAAGAAAGAAGGTTGGGATCCTGTAGGAATTGGTCGTTTAGAGCGATTCTTAGCTGATTGGGAGCGTGAACGTGGTAGAACAACTCCTGAAGTAGCAAAATCAACTGGTAAGAAAATTGCTGTTGTTGGTTCTGGTCCTGCTGGATTAGTTGCTGCTGCAGATTTAGCTAGATTTGGCCACAAAGTAACCTTGTTTGAAGCTTTTCACAAGGGTGGAGGAGTTTTAATTTATGGTATCCCTGAATTTCGTTTACCAAAAACAATTCTTGCTGAAGAAATTGAAACTCTTGAACAGATGGGCGTTGAGATCAAATACAATACTGTAATTGGTCTTACTTATAGTCTCGATGATTTATTTGAAATGGGTTATGATTCCATCTTTCTTGGAACTGGCGCAGGTTTGCCTAGATATCTAGGAATTCCCGGTGAGAGTTTAAATGGTGTCTATTTTGCAAACGAGTTTTTGACTCGAGCGAATTTAATGGAAGCCTACAAGTTCCCAGATGGTTCTGATACCCCTGTAAATATTGGTAAGAAAGTAATAACCATTGGTGCAGGAAATGTCGCTATGGATAGTGCAAGAACTGCTCTAAGACTTGGTGCAGAGAAATCTTACATTGTTTACAGAAGATCCATTGCAGAAGCACCTGCCAGAGATGAAGAAATTCACCACGCTCAAGATGAAGGTGTTGAATTCCATTGTCTATCTAGTCCATTAGGAATTATGGGTGATGAGAAGAACAATGTCATTGGACTTGAGTGTCAAGAATGTGAATTAGGTGAACCTGATGAATCAGGCAGATGCAGACCTTTACCCATTGATGGAGCTTGTTTTGATATTGAATGTGATACTCTCATAATTGCTATCGGTCAAAGACCTAACCCATTGATTGCTAGAAACACACCTGAATTGGAAACTCATAAATGGGGTGGTGTCATTGTCAATGAAGAAACTGGTGAAACTTCCATTCCAGGAGTCTATGCAGGTGGAGATATTGTCACTGGTACAGCGACAGTCATTCTAGCTATGGGAGCTGGAAGAACAACAGCAAAAGCAATGCATGAGTATGTCATGAATAAAAAATAAGTAGATAATTGATAATGAAAATTATCTTTCATTTTATTTTTTCTTATTCTATGTGAATATTCCCCTCATTTTGATGGTTTCTTCTAATCGTTTTAAACCTGAAGTATAAGCTGAAACTCGCATAGTAGTGTTTTCAGATTCCTTAATATCCCAAACATTATCAAAAGCACGATTCATTAAGTTCTTCAATTTAGTATTTACTTCATCTTTTGTCCAATAATAGTATTGTAAATTCTGAACCCATTCAAAATAAGAGACTGTTACACCACCAGCGTTTGCAAGGATATCTGGTACTACTAGTGTACCTTGTTTGTGTAGCATTTCATCAGCAGTTGGTGTCGTAGGTCCATTTGCTCCTTCTACAATAATCTTAGCTTTTACGTTCATAGCATTATCATCTGTTATTTGATTTTCCAACGCACAAGGTGCAAGGACATCTACATCTGCAGTTAAGATAGCATTATTGGCCTCATTCAAGTCATCAATATGCTCTGCATCTTTGTAACCAGCAATTGTTCGTTTTTTATGGAAATGATTAATTAAATCATTCATATCAATTCCTTTCTTATTAAGAACAGCTCCACCAAAATAATCTGAAACTACTACCACTTTCATACCTTCATCTTGGAAGAATTTGGCTGAATATGAACCAACATTACCAAATCCTTGCACAGCAGAGGTACATTTTTTGGGATTCATGTTTAGCTTTTCTAAAGCACTCATGGTATGAAATCGAACACCATTTCCTGTAGCATATGATCTTCCTAAGGATCCTCCAAAGTTTATTGGTTTGCCAGTTACTGCTACATTAGTATTGACCCTTTCTATCATTGAGTAGGTATCAACAAATCAATTCATAATTTGATTATTTGTGTTAACATCAGGAGCTGGGATATCTTTCATAGGATTAACAATATCCATTATTGAGTAGAAATATCTCCTAGAAAGCCTTTCAACCTCACCTTGTGTCAAATCATGTGGTTCAACAATAACTCCACCTTTACCACTGCCATATGGTAAACCAGCTACAGCACATTTAAAAGTCATCCAAGCTGCGAGTGCTTTAACTTCATCTAATGAAACATTAGGATGAAAACGAACCCCGCCTTTCGAGGGGCCTAAAGCAGTTACTGTGTTGAACTCGATAACCTATAAAGACATTAATTTTGCCATCATCCATTCTAACCGGAAGTGATACTTTTAGTTCTCTTTCAGGCTCTCATAAAATTTTATGAACTTCTGGATCCAAATTTGCTACTTTTGCGGATTTCTCAAGTTGTTGCAAGAAATTTGCATATGGATTATCTTCATCATCAGACATTTTTTACCCTCAAATTCAAAATTAATATTCTTCTCTTAAATTGAGGACAGTTCAGTATCCTTAAATTCTTTTCTTTAAAATCTAAAACAATCTTAATAAAATGAACAATCAATATATTTGTATAAAATAAACTAAACATTTAATTTCATAAAATAGATTGTTCTGTATTAAATTAAATAAATTTGTGTGAATAATTTACCTTAAGCTAGATATTTGATGTGAAATTTATGGCTGATATTATTAAACTTGAAATACTTGATCGCGAGAAAATGTATCCTAATACAATGCTATTAGATTATCTTAATGGTAAAAATCCAATGATCAGTTTCATAGATAGGAAACCTACTAAATTCCAATCTATCAATTTCACTGGAGATAGAGGTTTACTAAAGGAAATTCTTACAAAATATAATAAATCAATAGGTGCACAAACAAATGTTTTTGAGAACATCGAATCTGTTGAAAATGAAAAGGTTAAGTTTGTTGTCACAGGGCAACAACCCGGCTTTCTCACAGGACCGTTATATACCATTTTCAAGACACTCTCTGCAATTAACTATGCAAAGAAGTTTTCAGATGAGAAATTACATTTGATTCCCCTTTTTTGGAATGCTTCTGAGGATCATGATGTGGAAGAAGTAAATAATATTTGTGTATTAAACAAACAGAATGAAATTATTCCATTTGTTGTTGAAGATAAATTCATGACAGGTAAAAGTCTTGAAGTTTGTGAGCTTGATAAAACACAAATAAGTGACATGTTAAAGGAAATTGTTGATATATTACCAGTAACTGAATTTACCAATGAACTTTATCAAGGTCTAATTAAAGAAACACTTGATAAATCCAAAAAATGGGGTGAATTCTTCAGCAGATTAATGTCAAAACTCATGAGCAAATGGGGGTTAATTTTAATTGAACCATGGATTTTCAGACCTTACTTAAAAGACTATTTTACAAAATTAGTAACAGATCCAATTAAATATAACAGGATCTTCCTCGAAACAACCAAGAAATTAACTGAAATTGGTTATAAACCAAAAATGCATAAAAAGGAGAATATAGTTGGATTATTCTATATTGATGAGAAATATTACAGAAATACTATTTCTTTGAATAATGATGGAGTATATGAAATATCTAATGGAACAACAATAACAAAAGAAGAGATAACTAATGAAATCCAATCAAATCCAGAAAGATTTAGTACAAATGCTATTTTTAGACCTCTTGCTCAAGATCAAATGATCCCAACACATATTTTTATCGGAGGTCCTTCAGAGATTGGCTACCATATACAAATTAAGGATTTGTATAAGGAATTTAGTTTAACTCAACCTAATTTGCAATTCAGATTTGGTGCTACAGTAATTGAAAGACATATTAACAGAATTATTGAAAAATATAAATTTAATATTGCTGAGCTTAGGGATTTAAATAGACTTACTTCTAATTTGCTTAAAAGTGATAATAAAGATTTCTTGGATATATATTTCAATCAAATTTCTAGAACACTTGATGAATTAAATGAAAATCTTTTAACTTTTAATCAAGAACTTGGAAATCGTTCTCAACACAGAAAGCAGAATATTATGAAAGAACTATCAAATATTGAAAGAATGTACATAAAGTACGTCAAAGATGATAATAAAGTTCTACAAAATCAGCTACGAAAAGCTCGAGATTACCTATTTCCAGGGGATAAACCACAAGAAAGAGTTTTTAACATCTTTCAATATCTTAACAAATATTCAATGAATTTACTAAATTGTATGCAGGATTACCTAACAAAAGTTGATCCAGGCAATCATGTGGTGATGAAATGTTGGATGTTTTAGTGTTTGCTCCACATCCTGATGATGCAGAATTGGGTGCAGGTGGAGCAATTGTTAAAGCTGTTGATGAGGGATTAGCTGTAGGCATTATAGATTTAACTACAGGAGAAATGGGGTCACTAGGTAATAAAGAAACTCGCATAAATGAAGCAGATAAAGCTAAAAAAAATTTGGGAGTAAAAATTAGAGAGAATCTAGGTTTTCCAGATGCGAACCTACCATTTGAGGATAAAAAGAAGACTATCCTTTTTGTTGCTAGTAAGATACGAGAGTATCAACCTAAAGTTGTTTTAATTCCTTACTGGGAAGACCGCCATCCGGATCACTCAACAACATCTGATATTGTTACAAAAGCTTGTCATTATGCCAAACTGAAGAAAGTAGAACTGGATCATCCAAGGTATAAAGTAAACCATATGATCTATTACGAATTAAATGGACAATTTTCTCCCTCTTATATTTTGGATATAAGTCAAGAATTTGAAAGAAAGAAAGAAGCAATCATGACATATAAGTCTCAATTCAAAGAATTTTCTAAGGAATATCTGCCTTTTCCAGTTTATGAGAGATGTCGTTTTTATGGTTCATTAATCTTGGCTGATTTTGGTGAAGCATTCTTCTTGAAGAATCCAATAGCATTAAAGGATTGGAAGATATTCTTTTAAAATCGCAGAATAAAAATAAGGTGTGAAAAAATGAAGATTGGAATCATAAACTATCCTACATTTGGTGGTAGCGGTATTGTTGGTACTGAGTTGGGATTAAAATTAATGGAAAATGGGCATGAAGTTCATTTTATATCATACCAGCTACCTGAACGATTAAAGCTTGAAGAGAATTTTATCTTTCATGAAGTGAACATACTTTCGTACCCACTATTTAAGTACAAACCTTATACGGTAATACTTGCTTCACTATTATCTAAACTTTATAAAGAACAAAAGATTGATATTTTTCATGCACATTATGCAATTCCTCACTCTATTTCTTTATATTTAGCAAAATTAACAGATAATAAAATGAATATAATTTCAACACTACATGGTTCAGACATGCATTTGCTTGGGCTTGATGATGCTTATAAGCCAATTCTTGAGTTAAGCTTAAACAATCATGATGCTCTTACAACAGTTTCAAATTTCATGTTGGATTTTATTTATGAAAGATATAATATTGAAAAAGAAATTGAGGTTATTTATAATTTTGTAGATCCAAATAAATTCGCCCATATTAAGAAACCAGAAAAAGATGAATTTGTTTTCTCTCATGTATCTAATTTCAGACAAGTAAAAAGATCACCTGATATAATTCAAGCTTTTTCAAAAATACACAAACAACACAAAAACATTCGATTGGAAATGATTGGACAAGGACCAGAATTAGAATATTGTAGAGATTTAGCGATATCAATGGGATTGAAGGACTCAATAACTTTCCGTGGCAGCTTACTTAATGTTCCTAGAATTTTATGTTATACAGACGTCTTTTTAATACCCTCTGAAATTGAGAGCTTTGGTTTAGCAGCACTTGAAGCAATGTCCTGCAAAATACCAGTTATAGCTTCAAAAGCAGGTGGATTACCTGAGGTAGTTGCTCATGAACAGACTGGTTTCTTAGCTGATGTTGGAGATGTTGATGCTCTTGCAAATTACATGAGTATCTTAATCGAAGATGAGAAACTATTGAAAACTTATGGAGAGAATGCAGCTAAGGTTGCGAGGGAGAAATTCCACCCAGATAAAATAATACCTCTCTATGAGAATTTGTATAAAAGAACAATAAATGAAAAATAATGAATGATTAGTTATGCTTTTTAGCTAATCAATTCATGCTTTATCTTTTCCATAAGGTTAGTCTTGTGATTACAATCACAATTATGGGTACTACAACAAGAATGCTTCCAATAAACCACCATTGCCAAGTCCAATCTCCTCTGGCAGGTGACGGAATTGAAGTTGTTACGGGAATGTCTCTGACCTCAAAGTTATAACCTGAGCCACGAACTGTATTTGTTTCATTATTCAATTTATAATGAATATATGGATTATCAACAAAGAATAAACCTGTATCTGTACAATTTACTGTAAACCAGAAGTTATATGTCATGTTTTGATGGAATTTTGCCCATGTGATATTGAAATAATTTTCTTCAATCCAGAATATTGGATCGGTTGAATTTTCATTGTCTACATAATATTGTGTTGTGTTATATGTGGTTTCATTAAATGAAGCATCAAACACATTTGTAATATTTATCTCTGTAGATGTTGAAGTTTCTACAACAACCTCTGAGAGGCTCTCGGTTTCATTTAAGAAATTTTTAAAGACCACTGTAAAATTAATTTGATCTCCAATAATTGGTTGAGTGTTATCTGCAGCCACATACAAAATAATCGTATTTAATGTTGGTTCAGAATTAATGTAACCTAAACCACTAAATAATGCAAAGCATGTTAATGTTAGAGCAAGGCTAATTGGTAATAATTTCCTTCTTCTCAATGTTTTGTCACACCAATTGTTGGTCGGTTCAGTTGATAAATGCATATTAATAAATGATTCGTAGATATAGAAAATTCATGATATTGTTCTTTTAATAATATTCAATGTTTTGTTAAAAGTACTATTTCTATTGATGATTGCATTAATTGTTATACTTAATGAAATGTAAAAGTAAATTCTTGATGAAAAAAAATCCTCTTTTGAAGTTTTTTTATAGTGCTGGTTATTAGTTTTTGTATTATATTATTATGTAGGGATATTTGTACCGTTAAATATCACATTTAAATAAACTTATAATAGGTAAAGAACAAAGACAGAATATAAAATATTCACCTACACTCATTACACTGAAGGTGTCAAATTGCAGCGAAAAGATGAACAAGTTTCAAGAGAAGATTTACTCTCAGTTATTGGTTTTGGTCAAGCTGGCGGAAGGAATACTGAGCTTAATAATATGTTAAAAGAATTAGAGTCATCCGTACCAGAGATAGAAGCCGCAGCAGTAGTTAGTGTTGAAGGATTACCTATAGCATCTGCCTTACCAAGAGATATCGAGGAAACAAGATTGGCAGCGATGACAGCAGCAATGCTTTCCTTAGGTGAAAGAGTAATCGAGGAAATGCGAAAAGGACGAATCGAAAGGGTTTTTGTAGAAGGATCAGAAGGAACCATCATTTCTATGAATGCAGGTCCTAATGCAGTGCTTACTGTTAGCTCTCGAAAAGATGCTAAATTAGGATTAATCTTTTTAGAGATGGGCAGAGCAGCTAGGAAAATTGCTGATATTCTCTAAATTTATAGAAGTTGCTTATGCAACTCTTTTCTATATTCTTTTAATTACACAAGTGGATTTTGGATAATTATTATATGTCTTTGAGATTTTATTCATATATGAATATATCATGTCAAATAATAGAATTATATTCCTACGACATACTAAAACGAAAGTAGATCAAGAAATACCTGTTTCACAATGGGATTTAGCTGAAGATGGTATAAATCAGATTCAATCACTAATGAATGACGAGAATTTGATAAATCTTGATATTATTTATTCTTCAAAAGAGAGAAAAGCAATTCTAACTGCGTCTTATTTTGCCAAAAGGGATAACATAAAAATTCTACAATGTAAAGAATTCAATGAATTGGATAGGGATAAAGGAAAATTCACAACAAATGAAGGTTACAAGGAATTTGTCAAGAAAAGTATCGGGAATTTTAATCAATCTTTTAACAATTGGGAAAAAGCAGGTGATGCTTTAACGAGATTTGATAAGAAAGTACGAGAAATTGATTCCAAATTCACAAACAAGAAAATATTGATAGTTTCACATGGAATAGTGTTAAACCTCTTTTTTGCTAAAGTATTAACTCAAACTAGTAAGACTTTTGATAGATGGTTAGCTAATTCGTTCAATAATAAAGAAAGCTTTTCCTATTATGGAATTATTAAGAATGGTAAAATCGTTAAAGATATTCTCCAATCTTGAAGTAATTTGAAATAGTTTAGATTCTCATTTAAAAGGCAATAGTTAAATAATGACCTTTGAAATCTTAATATAGATTAATCATTTGCTACGTTGTTGATAGAAAATGAAGCTCCCCTCATCCATTTATAAATTCTATGAAAAGAGGTTATGGAATGAAGTAAAGAAGGGTCCCAAACCACATCATATTGGAGTAATCCTAGATGGTAATAGAAGATATGCACGCAAGAAGGGATTAGATGCTAAAGAAGGACATTTCTTTGGAGCAGAAAAAGTTGAGGAGTTGCTCATTTGGTGTTTAGGTATTGGAATTAAAGTCATAACTTTATATGTCTTTTCAACTGAAAATTTTAATAGATCTCCAGAAGAAGTTAAGAAAATCATGGAATTACTTGTAAAGAAACTAAATAAAATAAATACAGATCCATTGATTGTCGATAATCAAGTTAAAGTAAAAATCATTGGTAGAAGAGAGAATCTTTCAAAGAATATATTGAAATTAATTGATGATATTGAGGAAAAAACTAAAGATTATGATAAGCATTTACTAAATGTGGCTCTAAGTTATGGTGGAAGAGCAGAAATAGTAGATGCAGTAAAGAAGATTGCTAACAAGGTTAAAGATAATGAATTAACAATTGCAGATATTGATGAGAAGACCATTAATGATCATTTATATACAGAAGGAATTCCAGATCCAGATTTAATAATCAGAACTTCGGGGGAAGAAAGACTAAGTGGATTTCTGCTCTGGCAAAGTGCATATTCAGAGCTCTATTTCACAGATATCTATTGGCCTGCATTTAGAAAAATTGATTTGTGGAGAGCTGTGCGAACATTCCAACAAAGAGAAAGACGATATGGAAAATAGTAGTTAATTTGCAAGGTGGATAGAATGTTAAGCAAAATGGGAAAAGCGTTAAGAATTATATCCGATGAGGATAAAAAAAATATAGCGATTATTCTAGATGGACCAACAATTTTACCAGATTTCGAGATATATAAGCTGGGTATTTTGAAGGATGCTTTATCCGAAATAGGTACAATTAGAACTGGGAAAGTAATCTTTGATATGCAAATTACTCAGAAAGAATCCAACCTATTAAGTGACCAAGGCTTTCAGGAAGAGATTGTAGGTAGTGATTTAGACATTCACTTGACAATCAGTATATTAGAATATATGAACTCTCAATCGATAGATATAATTGGAATTGGAACCACTGATCCAAATCTATATCCGGTTTATGCTCGAATAAAAAAAGAGAAAAAATTGTTGCTAATTTCATGGAAAGAAAATGTTACACAAGCAATGGAATCAATTGCTGATTATATTCTCTACCTTGATTATCTTAAGTAAATAGTAGGTTGGATTATAATGACAGAGAAAGATACTGTTCATGATCAAAATCTACCTATTACAAAAATAGAAAGTGAAAATCTTCAGCTAATAGCAATACATTTTACTAATGGTTTTTTTGTGTCCATTTCAGAAAAGGATTCACTTAATTTAGGAACTACAGCTATATCATTACCCACAGCTTCTGTTCAACAAGGGTCAGGAACAGGTTTTGATAAAATTACTCAACCACGTATCGATAGAAGAGAACTAATGTCTGCAACAGTAATTGGATCTAGAAATGAATTATATGCCAAAGCTTTAGCAGAGAAAATCGTAGTTGGACAAGGGAAAATGGTTTATCTTTCAGTATATTTTCAAGAAAATAACGAAGATTTATTCTTGGAATCAATAAAATTAATAGAACAATTACTCTCAAAAATCAGCACATAGATAATTTGTTATTTTTTGTCAATACCAAAAGGGATTTTATATACATAGAGTAAAGGTTATTTAGGATAATTTATGCGTGTATTCAGAAAACAATGAGTTGTTGTTAAAACAAAAGATACGAATTCGTACGCGTTTAATGGAGAATGCAATAAAATGACAATGAAGTTTTATGAAGTACTCGAAGATGGCACTTTAGATGAAGAGAATGAGTTTATTTCAGAAAGTACAAAAGTAATAATTGTTGTTGATGATCAATTTAAGCGAATATTCCTTTGGAAGGGAGCTAATTCAGGCATAAAAAAGAAATTTATTGGCAGCAGAGCTGCTGCTGAACTTAGAAAAACCTATTATGGGTTTGCTTATCGTTTATCTGTAGTTGAAGAAGGTGATGAAACCCAAGAGTTTGAATTTACTATAAAACGTTCCCGTGGAGAAGCTTCAGTTGGTGTTATTGATTCAACTACAAGAGGAATCCCAACTAATCCTTCAGAGATGGGATTAGAATCAGGTGTTGATTTTAAACTATCAGGTAGTGAGCCAACTAAGAAGATTATCTATACGGATAAGGATAAAGCTTCTATGAGTCAATTTGCTGGATCAAAAAAAGAAGGCGTTAAACCAAAAGTTGGTGGTCCAAGACCAAAGAGACCAGAATCTCAACCAAAACAACAAACAAGACAACCACAAAGAACTATTCTCAGTGCAATGATGGGTGATGGTAAAGAAACCAAAATCATTCGTCCAGCACCAGGAACTACTACTGCTAAAAAATTTGACACAAAGTCAAGTGGCACACCCGCACCACCACCACAAGCACAACCAAGAGCACAAGCTGCAGCACCAACACCATCACATCAAAAAATGATTGAAGAAGTTGATCCAAGACATGCATTCAGTCTATTGAAAGAACTAGGAGTACCAGCTGGTTATGAACGAGAATTAATAATTGTAGGAACCGGAGTATATAAACAACAAGGAAATGAATTTTTAGTTCCACCAGACCCTCCAGAAGGAGTTTTCCTTGCACCAGATAGAGTTCCAAGAATTATTATTGAAAAAGGTGTTGTAAAAGTAGTAGAAGTATTAAGAAAACTTGAAAAGAAAGTCAAAGAAAAAGATGAAGTAAAATTAGATCAAGGAATTGAAGATCTAATGAGTACTTTTCAAATAGAAATTGAATAAATATTATATATTAGTAAAATAGATAACATGTTGAAGAAAAATGTCTATAAAGGTACCACCAGACAAAGCGAAAGAGCTAGTTACTGTGCTCCAACAGATTACCTCTGAAACACAATTAGGAGCTTTAGCAGTAGTCTCTGATGCAGGCGAGAGAGTAGCATTCTTTTCTCAGGATAAATCAATTGATCCTGTAGAACTTTCTGCTGTAGCAGCTGCTTTAGTCTCTACAAGCAAGTTGACTATAGATAGATTGTCCTTCAATCCTTTGCAAGACATAATTTTGAGAGGTTCTAATGGTTTTTTGGTTTTGAAAGATTTGGGAAGATTCTATCTCATCGGAGGATCTACAGACCAGCAATCAATGCCAATAACTGTTAGAAGTTTATCTCAACATGCACCAAAATTAGCTGAAATTATGTCTTCAATACAAACTCATTAATGATTTAGAGTTGCAATAGGGGTAAAAAATTAGAATCTATGCATCGTTTTAGTTATTATAGAATCCCTGTAAATCACTTTTTTGTAATAAAAAATCATATGCAAATTATTTTTTAAGCTGAAAATCAATTGTGCGATATTAGAAGCAGTAGAGAGTAGTTAAGAAACTCTGGGGCTTTTTATATGACAAAATCAACTACAAATAAAATGCAATTCATTAAAGACCCAATACATGGATATATTTTCATAAATGATTTCGAAAGGGAGCTTATCGATACCAGATTTTTTCAACGTTTAAGAAGAATAAAACAACTTTCTGGATCTGAATTTGTCTATCCTGGAGCAAATCATACGAGGTTTGAACATTCTTTAGGTGTGAGTTACTTAGCTGAAAAAATGGCTGCTTCTCTTTGTAATGATGAAGACGTTGATATTACAGATCATGAGAAATCATTGGTCAAAATTGCTGCTTTACTACATGATGTTGGTCATGGACCCTTTTCTCATACGTTTGAAGCATTACTTCAAAAAGTAAGGAAAAATCATGAAGATCTCTCGAGATGGATAATTAAGGAATCAGAAATTGCTGATATTTTAAATGAGAATGGATTAAAGGTTGATCAGGTATGTGATCTTATTCATGGAAATAAGACCATCAAAAATAAAGGATTTCTTAATCAGATAATCTCAAGTTCGTGTGATGTAGATAAAATGGATTTCATTGTTAGAGATTCATATCATACAGGGGCAGAATATGGTCAAGTAGATGTTATGAGAATCCTCTATACAATGGGTGTAATTAATGACAATTTAGCAGTAAATTACTCAGCCTTACCAGCATTAGAAGCATTTCTTATTGCCAGAGTTGAATCTTTTAGAACAATCTACTTTCATAAAGTATCTAGAGCATCACAATTGATGATTGTTAGAGCAATGGAGCTAGCAGAAAAGGAAATTGGTTTACTAAGCTTCAAAAAACCAGAAGATTATCTAAAACTAGATGACTTTTCTGTTTGGAGTCAACTCATGGAAAGTAAAGCAGCTAGAAAAATTATGACTGAATTAGCTGATAGAAAATTGCTGAAGGTTGCTTTTGAAAGAGAATTTATGACTCGAGATGATTTCATACAATCAACTTTAGGTAAAAAGGAGTATCGAGAGAAGCTTATTGAAGAAATAGCTAATGAAGCAAAAGTTAGTATTGATAGCGTATTCATTGATATACCAACACTCCCGAGTGTTCCCTATTCTCATTCTATAGATTTACCTGCATATGAAATACCAATGTTTGTAAGAGAAGGAACAGATAGAACTAAAAAAGAAGTTAAAATAAGAAAAGTATCAAGGATTTTTGAATCTTTAATGGGCATGATGTATATTTTTAGAGTCTACTCGTATAAAGAGGATAGAGAAAAAGTAAACAAAGCAGCAAAGAAAATATTCGGTCAGCAGGCAATTGAAAAACAAATTTCATTTTAATTCGGGTGCTACTAATGGATGAAAAAGAAACAGAAAATGATAAAGGAATAAAAGCAATCGCACAGGCACTAAGAGCAGGTGGAACTTTATTACATGCAGCTTGTCCAGTATGTGATTCTCCTTTAATAAAAATTCAAGATAAAATCTATTGCAAGGTTTGTGACAAAGAGGTTTTGATCTATAAAGATGAAAAGGAGCTACCAGCTGAAATTCAAAAAGCAATGAAGAAAAATGCTGCAAAAACAAGTGCAACAGAAACAAGCATTACCAAAACAATAAATGCAAAAATTGAACAATTAAGGGTGAAACTGGAGAACACAGATGATCCTGATGAAATTATAAAAATTACAGAAGCAATTGATAAGCTACTTCAGACATTGGAAAAAGCTTCTGAAAGTTAATACAACAGTTATTCACTAACTTCCTTATCATATTTCGTTTGTATTAATTCTTTAATCTCTTCTGCAATTTTCTTCCCTATACCCTTTACTTCATGAATTTCTTTTACTGAAGCATTGAAGAAATTTTCAAGAGTGCCAAATTTATGCAAAATTCTACGTGCAAGAATAGCATTAATGTTAGGAAAGCCAGCAACGATAAATTCCAATAAATCTGAAGATTCAATTGGTGCCTTTTCGCTCCTAATAACAGGAGTTCTATCTGATCGTTTCTGTTCTCGAGTAGCAATACTTTTCAAGTATCTAGCAGAATCTTTAGTACTTCGTGTCCAGATAATACGAATATCAAAGTTCAATGTAATCGCAGTTATAGCACCCCTAATAGCACTTGGATTCAAAGCTCTATGACCGTAAAGTGTTTCACCCTCTATAATTAAAATGGGAATTTGATAATTCCTTTTCAGTGCAATTAATTGTGGGAATAGTCTTCCGTCAATTAAACTTTGACTAAAATCAGCAACATCTTTTCTTTCAACACCTACTCTTGAGCTTAAAACAAAATCACCAACAGATATCTGTTGTAAATCTATCTCGATGTCTAGTTCTGAAAGCTCCTTAGCGATACCAGATCTTGATTCCCGTGAGTCAACTATTATACGAACTTTTCTAGGTTCATAAGAATCAAGTTCCTCGGAAAAGAATTGATCAATGGATTGTTTTTCACCATCAGATAGTTCACTAATGTCGGTAGGCGAACCTTGTTCAATTTCTTGTTCAAGTTTACTTAATGCTTCATCTGAGAGAATAGATAACTCATCAAATGGTTCATCTACTTCAGCAACATCCTCTTCTATAACATCTGCTTCTGAAGAAGCTGCTGCGAAGAAATCTTCCATGGTCCTTTGTGAAGTATCAATGGATTTCTTTCCATATTTTTCCAATTCTCTGAGATTCCTCTTCATAGCCTTCTCTTTATATCTTGCAGCCCAAAAATAACCTTCATCTCGAGTGCCTTTTGTGATTAGAACTATTACTTTCCCAGCACGCTTTCTACCTGTTCTACCTCTACGCTGGATGTTTCTTATAGCTGAAGGGACACACTCATAAAAGACAACTAAATCACATTCAGAAACATCTAAACCCTCTTCACCTACACTTGTTGCAACCAAACAATTGAATAAGCCATCTCTGAATTGTTGCATTACTTCTAGCTGTTTCTTTTGTGAAAATCCTTTGTCACCGGATTTTGATGCTTGACCAATAAACCTCGAAGCATTTATGTTATCTAATTTATTTAGGATATTAGCCAAATTTTTTGCTGAGTTCCGATATTGAGTGAAAACAAGGATTCTTGAATCTGGACTCTTAGAAATAGTTTCACTTGCAATACGTTCTAATTCAGGTATTTTTGGATGATCATGACCCTCATCTAGAATTTGCTTGGCAATATCATAGGAAACAACTATGGCATCCTCATTTAATAAACTGAGAAGCGTTTTTGTAGCTTTTGAGCTCTTTGCTTCTTTGTGCATCTTCTCAAAATAGCTTAATAGTGAGCTTAAGCCCTGTGTCTCGAGGAGCTCCAACGCATGAGTCAACCTTATTGAAGCACCAACTAGACCAAGAGCTAAATACACCTCAGAAACATTATCAGTTTTGTCGAATTGTTTGGTTATCTGTGGAGGAAGTTTTAGTAGGTCTTTACGTTTGATGTTCACATTAGAAGATTCAATCCAGCCAAATCTTTTTAGCTCTTTTAATTTATAGGAAAGAGAACGCTCGAATAACGTTTTGATGCGTTTGAATTTCTCAGGTAATTCAATGTGAACCCATTCGACATCTGTTTTTTGTACATAGGGTTTTACATCTTTAGAAGATTCCATACGCGTCTCTACGTGATTTATTACTAAGTTTCTACAAACTTCTTTGATTTTTTCTTGTTTTGATCCAGGAGAAGCAGTAATTCCAAGAATTAATGGATTCGCTGCCTTCTTCATGTATTGCTTGGCAACATATACATAAGCATAATTTCCTACAGCTCGATGAGCTTCATCAACACCTAGCAAGGAACATTTTCTCAGATCGAGTTTTCCAGTCAGTATATCATTTTCCACAACTTGAGGTGTAGCAATGATGATTTGACCTTGCTTCCAAATCTTCATTCGTTTTTCAGGTAAAATAGAACCCGAAAGCATAACAATTTCATCTTCGATTATATTGAATGTTTTTTGAAATGTTTTAAGATGTTGTTCAACTAGTGGTTTTGTAGGAGCCATAATTAGGATAAACGAATCAGGATATTGCTCCATTCTTTTCGCAGTTAAGAGTGCTAGGATTATGGTTTTACCCAAGCCTGTAGGCAATACAACTAAAGTATTCCCTGATAATGTTTTAGCAAAAATTGTTTGCTGATACAGACGAGCTTCAATAGCATTTGGTTTGATATATCTATGCTGAATATATTTCTCGTCTGACATATTTAGTCCTCTTTTATGAAATCTCTTAAATGCTCTTAAAGGTGTTAAATAGGGAGATACCTTAAACTAAAATCTTATGTTCATATCTATTGAAATTTTCTCACATTTTATTAAATTCAAAATTAAGCTAATTATAAAGCTATAAAAATGTGTAAAGTTAACCTAATCGTGTGACAATTCTTCCTAAAGAACTGATTTCGATAGTACTTTTAAAGCCTTCTTCTCGGAAGTAACGTTCAGCAGGAGTACGACCAAAGAGGGAGGAATGGGTTCGTTCAGAATTGTAGTACTTTAGGAAGGCTTGGGGGTGCTCAAACAACCAAGCATTCTCCTGGAAGGTGCGATTGAATCGCTCGACTTTCCCAAGGGTTTGCGGGTGATGAACAGAAGAATGAACAGCCCTAATCCCGAGACGAGACAAGAGCTCTTTGAAGGCTCGTGAGCGAAAGGCTCGGTGATTATCACTCAAAAGCTTCCTCGGTCGTCGACCAGCAAGTTTTGTAATCGGTTGCAAAAGTAAGGCACAGCACTCTTTGCTCTTGAGAGAAGAAACTTCTTCGCAGCAGAGAACCATTCGTGAGTGGTCGTCCATGATCACCAGACGCCATTTGCCATCGAAATCGCTCCTCGAATGGTCGATTTGCCACAGTTCATCGGGTTTTTTGCTCTCAAACCGCTGCCAAACCTTTTTTCGTCGCTTGTAGACCCTTCCTGTGACCTTTCGCAGGTGCAAAATTCGTCTGATCGTTGTGTGACTGACGACCAAGAAGCGCTGCAGTGCTTCAGCAATCTGTCGAAAGCTTAAGCCAAGGAATTGCCTGCAAAAGATCATTCGTTGCACCAGTTCTTCAGGGATGCTGGTTCTTCCTGGTAGCTGCTTTCTTCCTGCTGGTCTGTCGAACACCCCGCTGTGCCTTCTCGCTCGAATCGCTTCTTCCAGTGGTAAAAACTGTTCCTAGATATCCCTCTGCTTTTGCACAGTGTTGTTACTTTCAGCTGCTGCTCTGCGCAGAGCTCCTTTTCCGTTCTCGCAGAAAAGTATATCTGCAAGAGCTCTAATCGTTCTTGTGGTGATAGTTTTCTCATCATAGTTGATATCACTTAATTAACTAGAGAAGACTGTCACCATATTAGGTTTACTTAACAAAGCTATAAAAATGTGTTATACAAAATCAACATAAGGAAGTATTGGTTAAAGGGGTATTCATGGACAAAAGAAAAATTATGCAATTATTATTTGTATTATCAACATTACTATTATTTGCTGCACTTGCATTAGGTATTCAACAAAAACGAAGTGCTGCTATTATTACAGGAGTAATCGGCTTGATTCTTCTAGTAACCGCTATTGTTTTTGCTATTTATCTTGAAAGAAAAACAAAGGCAGTATACCATTATGAAACTCCAGCTTCCATTAAGGAGAAGAGAAATCAAGCTCAGGAAATATATAAACAAAGAGTTGAAGAAGCAATACAAAGAGCAACTAGTAGAATAATAGAAATTGCTCCAAATAAGGTGTTAACAGCTATTAAGTTTGATAAACTACTAAATAATGATATATGTATGGTTTGCAAACTCTACTTAAATGAAACAGATGAAATACTTCAATGCCCTGTATGTGAATCATTATATCATAAAGATCATCTTCTTGATTGGATTAGAACTAAAAATAGCTGTCCAGTTTGTGCTCAGCAATTACTAGAAATTATTGATAAGTGATAGTTGATAATAATATGTTTTATGAGGGATGTAGCTAATCTTTAAAATCAAGCTTACAAATACTATTCTGAATAGAGACATAGGTATGAGCATGAAATGGAACAGAGTAAAAAACGTTCAGCTTGGAAGAGATTATTTAGCAAGGATACATACCTTGCTTATTATCTTGGAAAGAGAGGAATGTTGATTTCATTATTATTATCAGTCTTTTTCATGTTAAATATTATAGCATTATTTTTCCCTGCAAATGAGTTATTTACTTTCGTTGATATATTTCTTTATTTTGGGATACTAATGATTTTGATGTGTGGAGGTACATTGAATTTTATTTACTTTGAAGGAAGTTATTTATGGGCAATTATGGGGTCACTTGTAGAAGGTGTTGTTCCATTTATTGTACTACTAAACTACATAGTTAACAATGATTTAAATTCAACAGCTCATGGTTTAGCAGTTTTTTCAGTTGTTTTATCTGTAGTAGCAATTATTCTACCATTTGTATTGGTAGCAGTAAGTATTCACAAAAAATCATTTCAGAATGAGGATTAGAGGTTATAATATGTCTGACAAATCTACTAGATCAGTTAAGAAAAATGTGTATCTTCAAAGATTAAAAGATCCAATTATTATGATTGGCTTAATCTTGTTTATCAATTTTCTAATCATGCTCATTGTTAATCTCATAAACCCAATAATACTCAAAAGTATTCTATTGCAAGATCAAATAATATACGTTTCATGGAATGGTAATTTTCTGCTGCAAGATTTAGAAACTCATACTACAGAAATAGGAATCGAAGAAGGTTTTCCATTTGCAGCAGGTTGGCTCCTAATTTTTTCACTTGCTAGTTCAATGGCTATAGGGATAATCCAAGTGATAATTCCAATAATTAAGGCTGATTTAACTAGAATAGGATTTCTTTCAAAACTAATATGGCCTTATTTTATAACCCTTGGATTTACATTAACAAATAGCATCATTCTAATGATCTGGGGTTTAAATGAAAGATCGGATGAGAGTGCAGTTAGAATTAATACTAATTTAGTTTACAATATTGCCATTTCAATTCTATTAATACTATCAATTATTGTAGTTCTAGCATATATTTCAAGGTTGATCAAGAAAAATATTAGTCTGTAAATATCCCAAATAAAAAAAATCACATGTTTGATCTTTACACAAAATCAAATAAACTTTTTTGTCCTTTCATCTCTTGAGCATCATCGGTTATTGTTGCATTAAGACCAATAAGTGAGCTTAAGTTTAATGCAAAATATGTACCCACATTCTTAACAACAAGAATAGTTCCTTTTATGCCAATAATTTCTCCACTTATTTCTAATCCGGTTGACTCTAACTTCTTTAGTATTGGTCTAGCAGTGATTGTAGGAATATTGCCATAAAATTCATCTAAAAATGTTATTGGTTCAAGTTTATCTCGAGGAATCAATATCTCAGATTTCATGGATTTTTGGATTTCATCAACGAGTAACATTATCTCTTTTTCAATTGTTTTTTTGTCTATTGATTTTCCCAGTAATTTGACTTTTTGAGTCAATCTAATTCCTAATGGCAGTGAATACTTTGTCCCTATTTGATGCTCAAGAGCTCTTGGTGCTAATCCAACACCTTTTGCAATACTGATACCAGCATCACTTCCCTGACCTATCCATCTACGATGGGGACTTGTTGAAGAACCAACTTTGATTTTACCTGCAATGTAAGTTAAATAAACATAAGCATTCTTTTTCCAACAATACTCTTTTGCTTCTTCACTAGAAGGTTGACAAAAATCTCCTTGACATAGAGCACGACAGAAGAAAAATTCATTTAAACTACAACTTTGGCATTGAGATCTATTCATAGGAATTTTCTCAGCAGTAGGACAAGAGAATCTTGCATCTTCATAATTATTGAAACCAATACAATATTTGGATTCATTTGGTACAATCTTTATGGTTATATTTGCTCCAGGTTTAAGAACATAAACTTCTTCTTTTGTAGAATCCTCAGGTAAATAAACAAGATATGGTACTGTCTTTGGTTTTAACTTCCAACCGAAGTGTATAATGAAGACTCTCACATTGAAACATCCAGTGATTGTATTAATTAGATTAGCATTAAACGGTCATTTAAAATAATTGTTTCTAGTAGAATTTAATTAGCTTTAGTGAGTAAAGTAAACAAGTACTAAATGTGGGATTCTCATGGAAGAAATAATTATCCTTTGTCATGGCGATTGTGATGGAATGACTGCTGGAGCAATAGCATTAGCTGCTAATCCTGGAGCAAGAATTTGGATAACAAATCCTGTCAGACTAGATGATGATCTCAAGAAAATAAAAAAAATGGATAAGATAATTATCACCGATATTGCACTAAATGAGAAAGATTACAATATAACTTTCCAAGAAATGAAGCGATTGAAAAGTCAAGGTTCGGAAATAATTTACATCGATCATCATCCTTTACCTGAAGGGCTAAAAGAGAAGAATATACCTGCTTCAATAGTAATTCATCGAACAAATGGTTGCTCTGCAGAACTAACATATTTGCATTTTGAAAAGAAGTTGAATTGGAAGCATAAGCTTCTAGCTGCTATTGGCGCAGTTGGTGATTATGAAATGAAGAGCGTTTTCGCTCAAGAAGTGTTAAGAGATTATGATGCAAGAAGTATTTCATTTCAAGCAGCAATAATCGTTCAAGCATTAGGAGAAATCCCAACTGCTGATGATTTACAAATGAAGAAAAGTATCATTGAAAGAATGGCTTTAGGTGTATTACCAAGTGAGCTTAACAATCTTGTAGATAGAGCACTTAGAGGAAGTCAAGTTGAGAAATTAGTAAGAGAATATGTTCATGAGAATGCAAAAGCTAAACAAAATATTGGGTACATTCTTGATATACCAACCGGAGGAGGATTTGTAGGGAAAGGAGCACTTTTTGCTGCAACAGCTACAGATAAACCAATTGGTGTTTGTGGAAATTCTATAGGAGCAAAAATATCAATTTCCATTAGAAGACGTATTGAGGGAATTGATTTGAATGTTGCTACTAGAAGAGCAGCCAAAGAAGTTGGTGGTAGTGGAGGAGGTCATCCTTCTGCATCTGGTGCTACTGTTCGCAAAACTAAATGGAAGAAATTTCTAGAAATGCTTGATTTTGAAATTCAGAAACAGCTAAAATAAATTACTAGGGTTGATACTTTTGCTTTCAGTTCTTGATAACTTAGATGATTTAGTAGAAATCTTATACAAATGGTTTGAGGATAATTGCAAACATAATGAACTAGATACCAAGAAGATTTTTCTAAAACCAAATATGGGTTATCCAAAACCCGCACCTTTTACTACATCTATTGACCTCATAAAGAGTGTTGTTGAAGTAGCTCAGCATTTAGAATTGAAAGAAATAATTATTGGCGAAGGTTCAACTAGTTATTCTTCAGCTTTGCAAAACTTCAAAGAAACTGGATTAAAAGATGCTTTGAAAAAACTAAAAGTCACTTTTATTGATTTAGATGAAAAAGAAAGCATTTCTGTGAAATTATCAGATGGAGCAATCCATTATATTCCAAAGTTTTTGTCACAAATTGACATCAAAATATCAATGCCAGTAATAAAATTCTATGATGATGAAGAAGGAAACATATTTCTTTCTAATGCAATAAAAAATTTCTTCGGTTTACCTCCAAAAGAAAAATATCAATCGACTGAAAATTCATACCAACGTGATAGGCTACATGAAGACTTACATAAATCAGTTGCAGAGATATTTCTAGCAGTTCAGAAATATGCTCCTTTTGATTTGCACATTTGTGATGGAATAAATATTCTAATAGGTGGAGCAGAAGAAGGAGAAGCTAAGAAATGGGGAAAGATACTTATAGCAAATGATGCTATAGAAGCGGATTTGAAAGTATTAGAACTTCTAAACAAACCTAAACCAAGATTTCTTGAAATTCTATTGAAAAATAAATGAGAAAGAAAATTTTGTGATTCTCTTGTATAATTATCCAGCAGTTATGGAAAGCAGGTGTGGTCCTGAGGCATCATTTCCAGGATCTGTAAAAGTTATAAATTTTACATATTTGTAGAAGTTCAAATAGAAACCTGCAGTATGTGTGTGAATATGTTCTCCATATGGTTGATTACCATTTGGATCATCGATTTGTAGTCCTAAATCTATTTCAGTAATTATGTCATGATCGCAATTGCATCTCCTAGGACTATTTGAGTTATACCACCAATCATCTATATAATCATGACCTAAATCCCAACTAGTATTTGTGTTATCTGTATACGTAATCGTAAGTCTCAAAGCCCATGCACTATTTGGAAATTCATCACCCCAAGAACCAGCCAAGCCAAGAACAAATAACCTTCTAGCTCTGAAAGGATTATTCTCTCGACTGATTACTTGTTGTGTAGGCTGAGAAGACAGATTTCCATTATTTGAATGAAAAACAACAAGCTTCCCTGTATAGAAGAATTTGATGTAATTCGTTTCATTTATTACTGGGAGATAGATATATTGTCCAGCATATAATGGTCCATAAACTGGACCTCCAATAGTTTCATAATTGTTTGTATCCCATCCTGGAACATCAATAGATCCATCTAAACCATCTAATAATAATTCAAAATTCTCATAATCAGATATCATATCGCTGAAGTCAACTTGATCGCTTAGTGTTTTCCAATCACTGAAATAAGCACCTTCTTTGCCAATAGAATAAAGCTCCAAACGATAATATAATTCCTCATCGAGTGATAATTCAATTTGATTATCACTTTGTAATCTTTCCTCCCTAAAATTAGAAGGATAGACAATATTCCCTGCTGCTCGAGTGAAGTTCCAATCCTCATGACTTATCCAACTAGAAGGGTTACCAATTGAGCTAAGAGGAGTTGTCCAAACAATAACATCAATAATTTCCACTTCTTTTGTTCCAGTATTTGAAAAGAATATTGTTATTTCATCATAACGTGAATCTTTGTTTGTATCCTTTATATTATAGATTGAAGCAGAAAGACTAGTTGTATTTAAGAAAGGTATTATTACAAAATAAACAATCGATACAGAACTAACTGTTAGAGCAATGAGTAGGATTGCTGAAAATACTGGACTGACACCTTTCCTTCTCCTAATTATTCTTTTCATTGTCTTTAACATGAGGTGGTTTCACCTTGCTAATAATTATAGATTAGAGTTTTTAAATTTTCGAATATTATTCAGACATTATAATATATACTAATCTCTATTATATGCTTTCGTGTTGTGATAAGCTTGAAAAAATAAAAAAAATTGAATTAGTATTCTAATTCAATCCTAGATAATTTACCTAAATGTTATTGCTATGATATGTGCAGATGAATAGTCATCACCAGGATCTGTAAATGTTATTGATTTTACATATTTATAGAAATCAATGTAGAACCTTGTTGTATGTGTATGTATGTGGGAATTTGGCCTATCAATTTGGTCTCCCAAATCAATTTCTGTGACATATCCATATGGTGCTGATATACAATCATTACCAGGATTAGAACCATACCACCAGTCATCAACGTATTCATGTCCTAGTTCCCATTCAACAAATGAATCATCTGTGTAAGTAATTGTAATTTTTACTGACCAATCATTATTAGGAAATTCATCACCCCATGAACCAGCTAATCCTAAAATGTAGAATTTCCTCGATCGGAAGAAAGTAGAAACATTCATCGATTGTACTAATGGTATATCCGATAAGTTACCTTGAGGAGCTTGTCCATTCATAACCAAAATACTATCTCCAACCCAAAATAAAACATCAGTTTCATTAAGGACTGGTAAGATGTTGTAGTTATCTTCTAACAATGTGTAATCTCCACCTTCTGTTTTATAATTATTGGCAGTTCTACTTGGGTCATCAATAGTTCCTTCAAATGCTGTTGCAGTTAATTCAAAAGCTGAGAAATCTATTAAAAGATCAGCTTCATCAAAATAATCATTTAATCTAAACCAATCAATGAAGAGGGGATTAGCTCCACCATAGTACATTATCTCTATTCGAGCGTAAGTATCTTCAACAACAGTTAAAATTATTTGTTCTTCACCACTGATTTTGACATCAGTAGCTACATCAGAGGGAGCAATTGTAATATCATTCGGATTACTGAAATTCCATTCCATTAAAGCAAGCCAATTATTAGGGGTGGACAAATCATTCTGAGTACAGATCCAAATTGTTAAGTTATAAATATCAACAACTTGTGTTCCTGAATTAACCATTTGTAGAGTTATTTCATCATACATAGAATCCTTATTAGTATCACTAACATAGGTTATTTCTGCATCCAATTTGTATGTTTTAAACATAGGTATTAATACAAAATAAACTAAAGCTACAGCAGCAACGGTCAGTGCAATTAATAGTATTGTTGCAATTACTGGACTGATTGCTTTTCTTCGAGCATAAATGCTTTTTATTTTATTAATCATAACGATGAACCCGCCAAATATTTGGTTTTGATAATTTTTTGATGATTTTACAATTCTATACTTTATATTTAGAATAAATCATTATTAAATTAATTGTATTTTGCAAGTTTACACAAAAAGAGTAGATTATTCTTTTTTGACTGTTAAGAATAAATTATGATGAGAGATTTCACTTTTGATTATGCTTAATCCTGCTTCTTCCACTATTTCCATTAATTCTTCAGGGTCAAAAAGATAATAATATCTCTCAATTTTTTCTCCGTTGGGCATCACCCATGGAACATAAACATCTTTCTCGCCTTTAGCTATTTGTTCAACCAAATCGCTTTTCTTAAATCGTGGGTGTGTTCTTTGCCAACAACTGATTAAGCCAACACCATTTCTTCTAAGCACTCTCTTAATCTCATTTAAAACTAATTTTCTTTGTTCATCTGATTCAAAATGATGAATAACTGCAATCATAATGAATCCATCAAGTGATGAAGATCTAAATGCAAGATATCTTGCATCTCCATTAATCAATCCAAAAATTCTTTCTTTCACTTTTTGTAACTCGTTTTCCCTAGCAGTTTTTAAAATATTAAGAGAGATATCATAACCAATTGCTTCTATATCATTCTCAATAAGAATTCTTGAATGTCTGCCATTACCTGAACCTAAATCCAGTACAAATTTACCAGGAGCAATTTTTGAAATGAAAGTTGTAACTTCTTCCCAAGGATGCTTTCTTTTAGAATCAAAACTCTCTGCAATTATATCATAAACTTCTGAGATAGAAGGAGAAACATTATTGGTTTTAGGCATCTTTGTTTTCTTCATTACAATGGGATTCCTTTAACTGGTTTAATAACTTTAGTGTAAAAATCCCAAGAAGTAAATCAAGATTAATCCTTGAAATTTATCAATAAATTTAATTGATTTTAATGATTTATCTAGCATGGCAATGATGTGACGTACGGTCTGGCTAGTCTTTGTGTAAGACTCTGAGCTAAACTGGGGTAACTGAGCCATTATTTTTCTCTTTTCTCTAAAAATATAGTTTTTAGTGTTCATCAAAAAAAATTTTAATGTTAAATAATACTTCTGTTTAAAGTTAATATCAGTGAGGAATAAAAATGGGTAAAAAGTTTAATATTATACAAGTTGGTTTAGGACCAATGGGGCAATTGGTAGCTAAACTCTTAGTTAAAAGAAAAAACATCAAATTCGCAGGTATCGTTGATATTGATCCAGCCTTTGAAGGCAAGACACTTGATGAAATAATTGATATTCCTAAAACCCCAAAGCTTCCTATCGTGAAAGAATTAGAACCACTTTTAACTAAAAAAATTGATCTTGTGATAATTGCTACTTCATCATTTTTTGAAACAATAGCTCCAATGATAATGCAGATTATTGAAGCAGGTGCAAATGTACTTACACTTTGTGAACAGCTATCATATCCTTGGGATTTTCACCCAGAACTTTCGGCAAAAATTGACGAAGCTGCAAAAGAGAAGGGTGTAACAATTGTTGGCTCAGGAATAAATCCAGGATATTTAATGGATCTCTTGCCTATTGCTTTGACTGCTCCATGTGAAACTGTTGAAAAAATACATGTTACACGAATGATGAACTCGAGCAGAAGAAGAATTCCATTCCAGAAGAAAATAGGAACTAACTTAACCATAAGTGAATTCAATAAGAAGATCAGTGATAAGGAAATAACTGGCCATGTTGGCTTAGAAGAATCTATTCAAATGATCGTTTCAGCTCTTGGTTTTGATGTTGATGAAATCATTGAGTTCCCACCAAATGCTATGATAACAGAGAAAGCTTTTGATAGTCCCTTAGGAAGAGTAGAAGAAGGTTATGTTCGAGGTTTACATAGTCGTGGTGTTGCTAAAAAGGGTGATAGGGAAATTATCATCTTAGACTTTTATGCTTATTCTGGTGATCATGACGAGTATGATAGTATCACTATTGAAGGCGTACCAGGTATTCAGCAGAAGATAATTGGTGGTGTACACGGTGATGTTGGTACTGCATCAATGATTGTTAATCTAATTCCTAAAACTGTTAATGCTCAGCCTGGTTTACTCACAATGAAAGATTTACCAACACCATGTTATACAGGTAAAATTTGGAAAGAGTAATTTAGAAATTATCAAAAAAATCCTCTAATGCTGAAGAGTAGCAAAAGAGGTTTTTTTTATTTTTGAAATTTTTAGAATTGCAAATTAGGTAAGACTCTAAAAATAAGTTTAAAAACTTCGGGATGCTTTAACAAGGCTAAAAGAATCTCTGCTTGACTATCGATGTCTCCTTTCTGATTGATAAGTTGATCTAAATCATTCGTTATAACAGTTTCAAAAGCTTTCTCCAAAGCCTTATCAGTTAACCTATTAACTAGCCATCTAAAAACAGCCATTGTTCTGAATTGTTTTAAAAGAGCCTTTTTCCATTGTTTATCATAAGTTTTCATAAATTGTTTGTTATTTTTACTCTCCTTAATTGCTTCAGCAGCTACTTGTCCGGCTATTATAGCTGCTAATCCTCCAGTAATTACTCCCCCTCCAGTTGTGTCTTTTGTTTGGCCAGCTGCATCTCCGGTAATTAATAAACCATCAGTTGAAGTCTTCTTTAGCAAACCTCGAATAATTACTTTACCACCATATTTCTCTAAAGGAGTACTTTTTGTAAATCTATCTTTTACTGGTGGGTACTTGTTCATAAAATAGCTCAATTTTTCAACTGATAATTTCTTGCTTGATACTAAACCAACTTTTGCTGTTGTTTCGTTAATAGGTATAACCCATGCGAAGAATCCCGGAGCAAATTTATTACTTGTAAAGAGTTCCACAAAATTAACATTCAAATCGGAAACATTCTCAACTAGTAACTGATATCCAGAGAGATAGCGGGTTTGAGGTACTGCTTTACAATTAGTTTTTTCAACAAGAGAGCTTCTAGCACCATTAGCAATTATGCTTACAAAAGACGAATGCGTTTTGATTTCTTTTTTGTTTTTCTTTTGAACTTCAAAGTAATTGATATTAACATGTTTTCTTTTCTTATCAAAGGAAATATTGCTTACTTTCCTACCTTTAAGGTAATTCACACCAATTTTTTCGGACCGTTCTACAAGAAATTGATCGAAAAGTTCACGATTAACAACAATAGCTTGTGCTGATTTTCGTTTAACAACAAATGACTTACCTGAAGGCGAGAAAAATCTTGCTCCTTGAATATCATTATTTTGTATCACTTTTTTAGGCAGATCATTTAATCCAAGCAAAGCTAACCCAGATTTACTTATCAGTCCAGCACAATGATCTGGGTGACCAATCCTTTTCCTTTGATCCAGAACTGTCACATCAGAACCATTACTTGCAGCTGAATAAGCAGCTAATGAACCAACAGGTCCTGCACCAATTATTGTTAGCTCGGAATCCAAGGTTAGTTCTCCTATTTTCTAGTTTGTATTTATTTATTGCTTAACAGTTACACTAATGTAAGTTATTTAACTAATTCCTTATTAAACACCAAAATCTAGTTTGGCAATTCATTTATACACACTTAGTCATATGTTTAAATCAATTAATCTAAATAAAATCTATTCCCAATTTAAAGTGAAGAAGAAAATGATCTTTGATAACTTCCAGTACAAAATGATAATTGCTATTCGCACTGATCTTAAAATGACAAAAGGTAAAATGGCTGTGCAAGCTTCACATGCAGCTGTAATTGCTGTAGAAGAAGCAAAAAGATCCAAATTGAAATGGGTTAAGAGTTGGTTTTCCAAAGGACAAAAAAAAGTTGTAGTGCAAATTTTATCTAAGGAACAACTTGAATTATTATATCAGAAAGCTAGATCAAGCAATTTGCCATGTTCCTTCATAAATGATGCTGGACTAACTGAATTACCAGCTGGAACTGCAACTGCAGTTGCTATAGGACCAGCTCCAAATAATAAGTTAGATAAAATTACTTCAAATCTGAAATTGCTATAATTTTTCGATATAGGAGATTGCAATGGAAGAAAGAAAATTAAGGGATAGTCATCCTATCGAACAATTAATGGGAATGCGTTTCTATAGCACACATTCTCCTGGAATAGAAGGTAAGCTTCGACTTAGCCCTAAAGATTTTCAGGTAGAGGAAATCCTACCGGATAATAGAGTTATTAAAATCAATGATGTAGATTTTACTTTGGGTGAAGATGAAGCTGGATTATTTACTGAATTCATTCTTATCAAAGAAGATGTTGAAAGTCATAGTGCTCAGCATAGAATAGCTTCAGCACTTGGCCGAGATATTAATGACATAAACGTTGCAGGAACAAAAGATAAGTCAGCACATACTGCTCAAAGAGCAACAATCTGGCGTGTTCCGCCTGAGGAGCTATCAAATCTTCAATTAAACAGAATTACAATTCGATCACCAAGAACAACTATATACAAAACCTATCTTGGAGATTTAAATGGGAATTTCTTCACAATAAAAATTAGCGATATTTCTGGAGATGTTGAGTTACTAAGAAATCAGATAAAAGAGATTATGCAAGAAGTAAAGCAATTTTCAGGAATTCCAAATTTTTTTGGTCATCAAAGATTTGGCTCCAGAAGTCCAACATCTCACGAAATTGGTAAACAACTTCTTTTAGGTAATATTGAGGAAGCTATAAATTATTATATTGGTAAAACGTCAATTGGTGAAGCAGAAACGACATCATTTGCTAAAAGAGTTTTTCTTAAAACAAATGATTCTGAAGAAACGCTCAACCTTTTACCAAAATCGATGGTTTTTGAACGAATGATTCTCAAGCATTTGATAAAGAGTCCAAATAATTTTATTGGTGCATTACAAAAGCTGCCCAAAAATCTTCTCAGAATTTTCATCCATTCATATCAATCTTACTTATGGAATCTAGCACTCTCTGAAAGAATGAAACGATATGGAAATTTATCTCAGAAACCTATTGATATAATAGAAAATAAACAAGTAGTCTTACCTATTGTTGGTTACATGTCTAATTTGAGTGATAATGATTTATCGAATTTTATATTAGATATTCTCGAGAAGGATGGAATAACACTTGAGAATTTTAAGGTTAAATGTTTACCAAGTCTGAAGTTTGGCGGATCAAATAGAAAATTAGCTATGGAACCTAAGAAATTTGATTTTACTATAAGTGCAAATCCAAACGGTAATATTGATGTCAATGTCAGGTTTTCGTTGAAACCAGGTTCTTATGCAACTGTTTTAATGAGAGAATTAATGAAAACTACTCCTTTAAATTATTAATAACAGAAGAAAAATTAGTGAATTAAATTTCAATTAACGAAATTCAACTCTTATATCAACACCAGCAATCAATTTTACTAGTTCAATTAAATCTTCAAGTTTACCTGGTAGCCTAATTTTTTCATCTGGAGATAAAACAACAATTGTTTCTTCTTCCACAGATATTTGTCCAGGTTTGGGATTACGCGCTGGAACGAAAACTGTATTAATACCGCTAATTAATGCAGGTGAAAAAATACCATCAATAGCTTTACGTTTGTTTTTGCTTTTCTCTAAAATCTTTACAGGTTTCTTTAACACTCTTTCCAAACGGTTATGAAAATCTAAAGTACCACCTACGAGAAAACGTAAGTTTCCAGGAGCAACTAAAATTATAATGAATTCAGAATTTTCAATAGTATTCAATATGGCTACATTTGATACATTTGGATGTAATTTTTCAAATTCAACAGCAACTTTGGATATTTGAATGTCAGTATCTGAGATTTCTCCACTATTTAATTTAGTTTGGCAATCTTTACAAAGCATCCCAGTTTGAGCACAAAATGCACATATTGCAGTTTTCATAATTATTTACACCAACAAATAAAAGATAAATTCTCAAATTTGAGTAGTTAATCGACTAATTATTAGTTTATTAATGCTACTATGATTTAAAAAGATTTAAAGAAAGAATAAAGGAAAAAACTGAAAAATTAAAGGAAAAGAAATTATTTAGATAGAATAATTTCTATTGCGGATACGTTAGCTACGCCACCACCTTCTCTGCGAACAACTTGCTCTGTACTGGTAGTGATTTTCTTAACTTTTAAATCAGGTAAGAACCTATTACGTGTCAATTCAGCAACATCTACAGCACTACTAATAGCACGTCCTCTTGCACAGATTTTTACTTCTTTAGCTTTCTTCTCGTTGAAGCAAGTTATAACTGCTAGACAATATGTCATTGCTGGTTTATTACCAACAAAGATTGTGTTTTCTGGTTTGTCTCTTGGTTTTGGTTCAGCAGCTTTTTCAGTTTTTGGTTTTGCAGTTGTCTTTCGTTTTGTTTCTTTCTTCTCTGCTTTCTTTGCTTTAGTTGCTTTTGGTTTTGTTTCTTTTTTCTCTGCTTTCTTTGTTTTAGTCTCTTTTTCTTTTTTAGACATTATATTTGTCCCACCTTACTTTTTTTGTCAATCGACTGCAATGAGTCAATGAGTTCATGTAAAATCATAAACTAAGCAATCCTTCATATTAACAATGAAATTAAAAACTCTTTCTAAAAGATTTATAGTTTAAGTAAAGAAAACTACCAAAAAATGATTTTTTACGGTTATATTCAATCAATCTAGATTTTCCGAAATTCTTTTGGGTTAGTACATGCTCGATAAATTGCTGATACTTATGAATACCAAACACATACGTCTGTTAACAACCTTTCTAATTGCTTTTACAGTATTTGCTCATATGACTTCGTTTGTTCTTGCCAACGATGATCCTGCACCAATTACAAGAACATATTTTATTCCTCTTGAAAGCTGGGCTTTCATTAAGGAAACAGATTTAATTGCTAATCAAGTTATCATTTTTGAATGGATCAGTGAATTAACAATTCAAAGTATAGAAGTTACAGAACATAATTATCAGCTTATGCAAGGTATGAGTTTAACTGAAAGATCAGTTTACTATGAAAACCTTGGATACCTAGAAGTGAAATCTGAGCGAGCTAGAACTACTACCAGTGACAATGGAACAATTTACTTTGTTTTCTTCAATCCAAATAATTTGGGTGTTGATGTAGATTTTACCTTCACATATAAATCTAACAATATTCAACCTTGGGTTATAGGCTTAATTTCAGCAATAGCTATTATTATTGTGCTTTCTATAGGATTTTATATTGCAATGAGATTAAGACGAAAAATGCTTCTCGAGCAGTTTGAAGAGGAAGAGAAGTCACCTGCACAAAAATATCTCGAGATGTAACGGGTTAGATGAACCTTAAAATAGTTCTTTTGTGAAATTCTTATTAATCAATTTTAATATAGTATTTTTATAATCTTAAGAGGTTATATCATTGAATACAATTGCCTTATTTTGGGGTTATTTAGTTGGAGAAGAGCATTTAACTAAAGAGCAATTTGCGAGTATTGATTTCGGAAATCCAACAATCGATACTGAATTCATTGCTTTCGATCCTTTAGCAACTAGCTTCTTTCAAGGCAAGTATTATATCATGTATGAGAAGAAATTTGCTTTTCCACACAGAAATTTACCTTCTATGAGAACTGAAACTATGATTGTTTACGATGACACCAGTATCAAGATTATAGATCCTCCAGTAGACTTAGAACCACCGGTAGGTATTTTGCTCTGTTATTTCACAGGCAAAAAGACTCACATAAAAAAAGCAACTGATTTTCTAAGCAAAAAAATTAAACTAATATTTATACCATGTGATTTAGATTTAGAGGATTTTTATCAAAGAATATCTAAAACACGTCACAAGGTTTCACCAATTTCTATGACTGTAAGTGATCTCAGTATTGATGAAACTCTTTCCGGTAATTTGGAAATCTTTGTTAGAAATCACGATGTTTTCCAAAATAACTTGAAAAGCTATAAGCCAAGAAATCAAGAAATAAAGCTCATTATACGAGAGGTTAATTTGCAGCTCACTGTTACTGTCTCTGCTAATGGTGTAATATCTTTTGATCAAGATGTTACAAATCTTAACATGTTAAAAACAATTTATGATATTGTCTCGAGATGTGTGTATACTAGCTCATTGTAGGTGCTTGTTGTTTTTTTTAAAGAGATAAAGTGTTCCTTGTTTTCTTTCTGCATAATCTCCTTTAAACTCTAAGAAAGAACCTTCAATAATCCCATAATTCTTTATCTCAAGATTTTCTACTGTTTTTTGAAACTCGAAAGATGGTAAATTCTTTTGCAATTTTCCTTTAATGACAATGACTCCACCAGTCATTTCAGCTCCAGCTCTTTCAGTAACATTTCCATCAATAACTATTATTCCATTATGTAGATGCATACCCAAGAACATTTTAGCTCCCCCATTTATTTCAATTAAACCATTTCTCATCCATAATCCACATTCGTTCTTAACATTCCCTTCTACCTTAATCTTACCTTTTGTCATCCCTCGCCAATCTCCACGTACAGATCCTCCCAAATAATGTCCAGCATTTCCTTTTATGTGAAGTTCTCCTCCCTTCATATTTGCACCAGCAAAATCATCAACATTACCAGTAACTATGATTTTACCTCCTGACATTTGAACTCCTAAGTGCATGCCAATGGATCCAACAACTGTTATTGTTCCATCAGACATCTTTTGCCCAATTCTTTTGTAGGTAGATAATTCACCCTTCAGAAGAATCTCAATATCCTTTATTTCAGAACCTAAATTTTCATCTCCCCTTATAGAGAAAACATCGTTTAGTGTAATTTCTTTGTTACCTCTCCAAATAGATAATTGTCGTATTTCATCAATACTTTTCTTTGCGAAATTGTCAGGGGAAATTATTTCTGCTTCAATTGGTATGTTTGGTTTTTTAGTTGTCTTCCTAAGGGTTAAAGTTATTTTGGTCATTTTCTGTTCAACTTTTTTTCATTGTAATTTAGTAACTATTAATTCTTCTCTTGGAAAGTATTCCTTTTGTATGGCATAGTTATTCAAGCTTACTGTATAATATTTTCTGAAACGTTCTTCAATAGCATCTTGAATACCCAAAGTCCAATCTTCAGGTACTTCAGCTTTAACTCTAAAAGTTCGACCTATAGGATTAGAGAGGATTTTTCCATTTGAATAAACAATTAAACCATCTTTTATTGTGTATTTGGTTTCTGAAAATCCCTTCTCAATTGCATTGTAATCTTGATTTAACTTATTCAGAGGTATTCTGAAATCATGAATTGCAACATCCGCATCAGCACCAATACCTAAATGACCCTTATTTTCAAGTCCAAGTATTTGTGCTGCACTGGTTCTACTTACTTGAACTATATCCGAAAGTGAAAGCTCTTTTGTAATATCACTTAAAGTTGTCTTTTCTGAAGGAGCTTTATCAGCTCGACTGAGCATTCGCTCACGAGCTTTTTTACTCATTAACCAACTAAATATCATAGGATAGAATGTAAATGGACCACCATTAGGATGATCAGTTGAAATGTTAACCTTTGAGAGATCATCTATTAATAGTAAGAATTCTAAACCAAGAGCCCATTGAATAGCATTTACAGAGTTTCTTCGCCTAAAAATGTAGGGAACTATTCCTGCACAAGATTCCAATTCAACTTGTGCATTCATCCATTTCGAACCTGATCTGGGCGACCAGGCAAGATTTTCTGTTATACCTCTTAGAGCCCATTCCCAAGCTCCATCAGCAGTCATTGTTGTAGTATTTGTAAAGACAATCTGACCAATATCACACGTAACATGATCATGTTTGTTTACAAAGTTAGCTACTTCAGGTGCTTCAGAACAGAAATCTCCCCAACCTTTACCTCCGTAGGAGGAAAATTGTATATGGGTAATATGAACATTCCTTTTTCTTCCTTTCTTTGGCTTTATATCCTGTAAACATTTCATTGTTTCTAAGGTAACATCATAATTTCCAGGTACACCCAAATTGTTAGTATGTAAATGGATGGTATGAGGTAATGAGAGTCTTTCATTTACTGCTGCTAAAGTTTTGATAATCTTTCGAGGTGTTGCTTTGAAATAAGCGATCTTATCATCAAGTGAACAAACATTTTTTCCCCAAGCCCAGCTTTCTTCTCCTCCAGGATTTACTAATTTGATACTATATCCTCCAGAAGAATATAGCAACCAAGAAACAAAAGCACACATTTCATCTAAATTCATTTTACTTATTCTTTCTAAAAGAAACCAGTTACTACCAAGTAGAGTATATGCACCTTTGTCAATTATTGGTATGTCCATTAATTCTTCATGTGTATGTCTTGCTTCTAAAGGAGGCATTGCAGGTTCCATTGCACAAGTATAACCTAATTTCAAATAAGCATATCCCGTGTAAAATGTAGAAGGTACTGAACGTCCTACACCAGCTCTAGCATAAGCTGTTTTTTTATGAACATCAACCCTATGATCTTCGGGTCTTAACAATCGACCAGCATTTACTTTAGGACCAGCAATATGAGCATGTATATCAACTCCCCCAGGCATGACAACTAAACCCTTAGCATCAATTGTTTTCAATTTAATATCTTTTCTAACTTCATTTGAATCTACTATTTTGTTGGCAACAATTACAATGTCTTTTTTCTCACCATGAATGTTATTTTTGGGATCAAAAACAGACCCATTTTTGATTATTATTCCTTTAGAGTTTTTCTTTTGGGAGCTAATTTTCGATCACCTCTTAGAGAAGTTTCTATCCTTTCCTCAAAAAACCAATCTCTTGATTCGACTGGTTTTAGTAATTTTTCTTCCATATTTTGCCAAATTTTGCTCTCAGATCCCTCTTCACTATGTTTGATTCTTGTACGCTCAAGATTTATAGCTCCATTTGCAGGGCATGCATAAACACAAGCACCACAATATAAGCACGTTTCGCGATTGACACCAACTTTAGGAGGTTTCTCCCAGGGCTTGTTTTTTGGAGCAATAGGTAGGTACAAACATTGTACTGGACAGATTTCAATACAAGTAGAACATCCACCCGGACATTTACTATCTATGATGTTAATATTACCTTCTATAAATTTTAATGCTGTCTCACCAGTTCTTTTACAATATACTTCATCACCTTCAAGATAAGGTAATGAAATTCCTCTCTTGATTTTTTCTGTGGGTTTATTATTTATCATTAATGTTAATGCATTAAATGGACATATGTAAGCACATAAACCACAAAATATACACTTATGATAGTTTATTCTAATTGGAGGTGCTTCAACGCGTTTCCTGATAGAAGCTCCGATTGGTCCCCTCTCAATAGCATATCTTGGGCAAACCGTTGTGCATAAGTTACAACCTGTACATTTATCTAAATCAAGAATTAGAGAGGTTTTGACTCGAGGTTCTGTTCGCTCAGTAATAAGCTTATTAGTTTTTCTCTTTACTGTTGAAACTCGAGTCATTTTGATTCTCCATTATTAATATGGTAAATTTAATGTAAGATTTACACTTCAGTTTTTTCTTGTTCTGCATCTTGATATTCAGATAAGGGTATAAATTCAATTGTTATGCAATCTTCTGGACATACAATCATACATATACCGTCACCATCACACCTAAATGGATTAATTACAACTGCTACACCATTCTTAATAGCAATTACACGCTCATCTGGATCAAAATTCTTTTTCTTCATTAATTCTGCATTAACAGGACAAGCGGTAGTGCAATTATTACATCCATTACATCGTTCAGTATCGATGGTTATCCTATACGTTATTCTTTCATAAGCAGGCACATTACACACTCAAATTTGTATATTTTAATATTAAACTCATATATCTTGTTATTTAATTCATTAATCTGATTTTAAGTAGCTTTTGGGATGCTAATTAAAAATTTGTTCTTCAGCAATCATTTACTATACGAAGCTTTATATTAAACAAGATAACTTCATGAAAATCAATTGGATGATGTTGATGGTTAAAGCTAGGAGATATATTAGACCTCGTATTGTAAAAGCTGAAAATGAGCTAAGACACATTCTTGATGAGGCAACACTTCTAGTTTCAGCTTTAATTTTGCAGCAAGCAGGAACCAATCCCGATAGATTTAGAACATTTGATATCAAAAAAGCTAGCATTGATAGTTTGTATAGCGTTTTATTTACTCTTAAATCTTTTATTAAAAAGAAGTTACACTTTTTGGATGAGCTCATTGACAATATAAGAGAAGATAGTTTGCAAGCCATTATAAGGAATAAAGAATTTGCAAAGGTAATAACTCATACTTTGCAACTTAACCTTATTGCTGATAATAATGATATAGCACTCTATTTGTCACCATATATAGACAATTGGGATTTATTAACTGAAGGTGTTCAATCATTAATCATTAATCATGTCATAAAAAGTATTAACAATGAAATTGAGAGAGCAAGATTGTCTGAAAAATTATCTAAAAAATTCTAACTAGTAGTTTTTTAATACTTTAAATAGCAGAATTAAAATAGATTAAGAAAACTGGATTAAAAGGAATAAAACATGTCGAAACCTCCTACTTCTCTTGAAGTTATTTTAACATCTGGAAGGACAATAGAACAAGGAATAACTTTAGCTGGAATGAAAATTTCTAAAGATGCTCGAAAAGCAATAGCAATTTGTTTTATGGATCCAAGAGATATGTCAAAGATTAGGTTATCAGACAATCAAAATGTAAGAATCAAGACTTCAGAAGGAGCTATTGTTGTAAAAGCGATGACATCTAAAGATGCTCCTCATGAAGGAGTAATTTTTATGCCACTTGGTATTTATGCTAACTGGATTACTCCCCCCGGGAAAGCTGGCATAGGAGTACCTCTTTTCAAAGGTATTAAGGCAGTTATCTCAAGAACTAATAAATCAATTTTAGAAGTAGAGGAATTACTTCAAGAATTAATGACTAACGAAGAGAAAAAATAAGCGGAAGATGAATGGTATGAAGAAAATAACAGATGTTGTTTGTCCATTTTGTGGAAGCTTATGTGATGATATTGAAGTAATAATAGATGATAACAATGAAATCATAGAAGTAAAAAACGCTTGTCAGCTAGGTGTAGCAAAAATACAAGGGATTAAAGAAGGTAAAAGAATCTTAAAACCACTTATCAAAAAGAAAGACTGTTTTATTGAAGTAAGTTATGGGGAAGCTATTAACCGAGCAGCTAAAATATTACTGGCTGCTGATTATCCAATATTTTATGGATTTGGATCAACAGAAGCTGATGCACACAGAGAAAGCATTAAACTAGCAGAAGAAATAGGAGCAATTTGGGATCATTGCCCATCTGTTTGCCATGGACCTTCAGTTATTGGAATTCAAGAAATTGGACTTGCAGGATGTACCTTGGGTGAAGTAAGGAATAGATCTGATGTTATAATATATGTTGGTTGCAATCCTATGGAAGCACATCCAAGACACATGAGTCGTTATACAACGTTTCCACGAGGATATTTCAGAGAAAAAGGATTCCAAGAACGAACTGTTATTGTAATTGATATTCGTATGACTGAAACTGCAAAGCTAGCAAATCATTTCATACAAATCGAACCTGGTGGGGATTTTGAATTTATTAGTGCAGTAAGAGCTATAGTTAGGGGAAGAAAGCTGAAAGAGGAAGAGGTTTCTGGCGTTCCTATAGAAAAAATCCATGAATTAGTTGATATAATGAAAAACGCGAAACATGGTGCACTCTTTTTCGGTCTTGGTTTAGCAACAACAAAAGGAAAACATCGTAACGTAGATGCTGCTTTAAGCCTAGTTAGAGATTTGAATGAATATACTAAGTTTTATATTATGCCTTTAAGAGGTCATTATAATGTTACTGGTGCTCAAAATGTCTTAACTTGGAGCACAGGTTATCCTTTCGCTGTTTCTTTGACTAGAGGATTCCCTCAATATAATCCAGGAGAATTCTCATTAACTGGTGTACTATCTCGAGGAGAAGCTGATGCAGCAATGATTGTTGCTTCGGATCCAGTAGGAAATTCTCCTAAAAGGGTAATGCAACAATTTGCTAAAATCCCAATGATTGTTTTGGATCCATACGAAACTCCAACAACAAGATTAGCAGAAGTTATTTTTCCAGTTACAGTTTCAGGAGTAGAATCCGAAGGAACAGCTTACAGAATGGATACAGTACCTTTACGATTACGAAAAGTGAAAGATGGACCAAAGAATGTCTTAACAGATTTTGAAGTGATTGAAAAAATAACAAAACAAGTTCAAAAATTAAAGAAAGAAAGAAAAAAATGAGAAAATAAATTGCTTATTTTCTGATTGTTATTTTTGGTGTTTTTTGCTCTTCAGTAATAATATCCATTGGATTTGCTTTTTCGTTATAGGTAATGAAGATTTTCATTTGAGGTTTAACATTATTCATCACCCAAGTAACCATTACACCTTCAGGCAAGTAATCAATTATTGGGTCTTCAACATTTACAGGAAGCTTTTCAGCTAATTCCATAGTATTTGAGATAAATTCACTCATATCTATACGATTAATCTCTACATCAGAGACATTAGCTATACCAAGTGTTGAAAACCATTTTTCATCAACACACTCAATTCTCTTTTCGATTTTAAGAACTGGTATTGTTTCACCATCTTCTCGTTGAAGCAATCCATTGTGTTGCAATATAATAGTTCTGCGATCGTCATCTAAAACTTGGGATTTAGTTTCAATAATCAGCTCTTGTGTTCCTTCAAGAGTTTGTTGTAATGGTTTGAATTCATCAAGTTTTATTTCTTCAATATCTTCTACTTGAGGTGTTAATTCTTCCCCTGGTTGTTTTGGTATCATTTCATCAGGTTGGAATTTCTTGTCTGTTTCAATAACTTCCTCGATTTGTTTAACTGATTCATCGATTTCTTCTTCATCAACAGCTACAGTACTTGCTGGTTCACTTTCTTCCTCGAGTAATTCAGTAGGAATCTCAGGGATTTCTGGGATATCAGATATTTGTTCCTCATCTTCAAGCCCGGTAATTTCAGGAATAGGTGGAATTTCAGCTTCATTAAATCTTGTAGGGAGTAAATCAGGTTCGATCTCAGAGAGATCAACAGCTGATTCAACGGCAGCAGCATCCTCGCTTAGAGGATCACCTTTTAGTGCAGCAAGAACAGAAGGATCAATCTCATCTTCTGAAACTACAATTTGATCATCTGCTGCTTTAGGAGCCATATCTTGAAACACAGGAGCTTCCTCGGCTTGTCTTCCTCTCCTTCTTCTGGCTCTATCAACTGGTACAGAAACACTTTGAATGTCTACTTGTACTCCTGAAGTTGGCATAGCATCGTGTCTTATGTCAAGAGTGTGGTCAGGAAGAAGATAGGTAGAGCATGAGCTTTGAAAACTTGGTGCTTCTTTTGATGTGCAATTAATAGGTACATAAGCACCCATTGTGTGCCCATATGGTCCAATGGCAACAATATCCAATTGATTTTTGCCACGATATAACTTAACAGTACCAATAAATGAACCATCAACATCAACAAATGCAGCTTGATTGTTTATCCAGACGATTGACTTAACTGCTGTTTTACCTCTTACGTCAACCTCAGTAGAAGTAATCTTTTTATTTCTCGTTGGGAAATAAACAACGAGTTCTGAAAGCTCAGGAAGAGTACCTCCCTCTAATATCCGTTCTCTTCTTAATTGCGATTCTCGTTTATCAAGTCTCGACATCATCTTAGTTTTTGATTCCGAATCAAAACTCGACGGACTTCCATGAGCAGTTTGATCTAAACTACTCTTCTTCTTTGCTTGACGTATTTGGTCCCAAATAATTACAGCTACAACAAGTAGGAATATACCTCCAATTCCTACAATGTACCAATATGAATCTACTGCCATCTGTATTCAATCCTATGTTGTTGACGGGATATAATTGATTTTACTTTAATAACTCATTAATAGTTTTTGATGGTCTACTACAGAAAAAACATTCATTTCTCAATAATAGCTTTCTCTGTTTATCTAACTAATTACTATAGTTATTCCAATATATTATTTACGTTTTTTCCATACTGTGTGAATTTTATTGAAAAAGGACATATATGTTAGGTTGACTTAACAAAGTTATGTTCAAGATATCAAATTTCTAACAAACTAATTTGGAATTTTTAAATAAGAACTTAGTAAATGTGACTCATAACAAATCAAAATTGGGAGTTATTTCCCAGTCAAAAATGATGTTTAAGAATTTAATAGTCAACTTTATTAAAAGAGGAGTTAATCATGACAATAGAAGATAAAGAACTACAGAAAATAAAGGAAAAAATTGTGAGTGATATTATGACAGGAAGTCAAGATGCAAATGGAATGGTAAAAACTCTTACTAGCAGAGATATTCAAGATTTCATTACTAAAAATAAATACGCAATAATCGATTTCTATGCAACCTGGTGTCCACCATGTAAAATCATGGACCCAATTACAAAGGAAATAGCACAAGAGTATAATGGTAAAGTAGCATTTGCAAAAGTAAACACAGATCAAGAAAGAGCTGCAGCAATGCAATTCCAAATTAGATATGTTCCTACATTCTATATATTTAAAGATGGTAAAATCTCAACTTATTTCTCAGGTGCTAAAAAGAAGAATGACTTCAAAGAATTGATTGACAAACAATTCAAAAAACAAGCTTAAAACATTAATAGGTATGAATTAATCTTGGATGATTTCTTGGAAATTCTTTCTTACCTCTCACTCTATTTTTCTCTAATTTTAAAAGAATAAAAGAAATAAGGGGAATAGGTTTGCTATTCTTTGTTGTTAAGGTTCATCATAACCCTATTTTTTGTCTTAATATAAACACTACTCCTACCCAGCACAGGACAACTATTCCTATTCCCATTGTCAGCAGTATAGTAGCGTTCTTTTGAGAATAGGCGTATTGTGTGGAATAATGGATTAGAAAGAATCCACCTGTACCAATAAACATTAAGAATCCTGCAGCCATACCTTCAACTAAGAATTGATGGTTCAATTCAGTCAAAATAACTAATGGGCTACCACCAGGTTTCTGACCAAATGCTGGAGGTTCTTGTGCCAGATCATAAAATCCGCCTATGTAAATGAAGAATAATCCAATAAAGACTACTGCAATTACAAGTTGGATAGGAATTGCAGTTGGTGCTGTTAATCTGACATGACGAAGCTGATAATCAGGTCGTCTCACCAATGGAGCGAATGGCAATTTGGATGGCAATCGATCCAAAAAAGGTTTGTCTGCTTCGTTTTCGGTAGCCTTTTTTGTTTTTGACATCGTCTCAAACATCCTGAATAAACACTTAATTTAAGTAGTGTTTTTCATATTCTTATTTTCTTCCATTAAAAAGGATTTCTAAAGATTGAACATTGAAAAAAGGGAAGGAATTATGACCTTAATTTTTTAAGTAATTCCTCAAGTATTTCTTCTTTTACAATAAACATAAACACTATCAAGCCTAAGGCAAAAATCACCAAGCCTATACCTATTAGGAGAAACATTGTCACCTGTGCAGGTCTATAAGCATAATTAGTTGAATGATGAATTAAATACATACCACCAGCACCGTTATACATCAGAATTCCAACCGCAATGCCCTCAAAAACATACTGATGATGACGTTCATTCAAAATAACTTCACGTTCACCAGTTTTAGGATCAGTTCCAAAAGGATAAACCTCATCTTGTGTGATAAAATAGAATCCACCAATATAGATGAAGAACACTCCCATAAGCATCATAACTATTATGAGACTCACAGGAATTGACCTTGGGATTCTAAATTAGGTTTTTCTCAATCGAAAATCGGGTTGGCTTACTAATGGAACGAATAGTAAGTTTGAGGGCAACCTTTCCAAGAAACTCTTTTTAGAGTTTCCTTTAGTTGATACATTTGCCTTTTTCTTTTTAGACATTAGTAAAATCAACCTACCCTTTTAAAATAATATATCGCATAGACTATATATAAGACTATGAAAATAAAAGATGAAATGGTAGAATGGGATAATAAAAGAAAAGGAAAAAATCAACCACGAAGGTGATACTTATCTAAAAATGATTCAATTTGTTTTGACAGAAGCACAAAAGCTTGATCAACATTCAAACCTGTTTTTGCAGAAGTCTCAAGATAAGGAACTTCAAAACCAGTCCATTCAGTAAGAGCTGCAGCGTATTGCTGACCTGCTTCTTTTGGTAAACATGGTTTTTCACCCCTCAAATCAGTTTTATTACCAATGAGGACAATTGGAACAATTCGTTCATAATTATTCTTTGTCAATTCATTTAACCAAGCTGGTAAATTCTCAAATGAACTTGCATTAGAAACATCGAAAACCAACAATGCTCCGCTACTACCACGATAGTAAACCTCACGAACTACATCAAACCTTTGTTGTCCTGCAAGATCCCAAATTTGGAAGGTAATAATCATAGTTGATAGTTCAACTCTTTTAACACAAAAATCAGCTCCAATGGTCATGGAATAACCTTCCTTGAAGCCTTTACCTAAATATTGCTGTCTAATGCTTGTTTTACCAACAGCACCATCGCCAAGTAAGACAACCTTATAAACTGACTTTTTCTGAGGTACACTCAAGATAATTCTGCTCCGTATATAAAGTAATAAGCAATTTATCTATAGTTTATTTGGGAAATAATTCCCCATATATAGAATTTACTATAACGCTAATTCTACTAAGCGCTAAATTCTAAGTGAGTATGTAACTCTCAAAATCCATTATAAAAATTACTAAATAACCACAACGGAAAAAATAATGGAAAAATAAGATAGGAGAAGGATAGTTTATTCTTCAAGAATTGTTTTTGGTTTTTTAACAGAGCGAATAATACTGAGTCCTAAAAGGAAGAATGCCTCATTGACCTTCTCGCCAGTTTTAGCACTAGTCTCAATATAGGGAACTTCATAACCAAGTGCTTCAGATAGACGTCGAGCATATTCTTGTCCTAACTCTGGAGGAATGCTTTTTAGTACTTCATTTCTCAAGTCGATTTTGTTACCACAAAGGATCATAGGTACTCGACCAGCTTTCTTCCATAATTCTTCAAGCCAACTTGGTAAATTATTAAATGAGCTTGGGTTAGTAACATCAAAAACTAGCAAGGCACCTCTAGAACCACGGTAATAGAGCTCTCTGACTGCAGCAAATCTTTGCTGTCCTGCTAAATCCCAGATCTGGAAAGTTAATCGGTAATTCTCAAGATTAATACGTTTAATAGCAAAATCAGCGCCTATAGTAGCGGAATAACCAGCTTTGAAACCTTCACCTAGAAATCTTCTACGAAGAGTAGTTTTTCCTACAGCACCATCACCTAAGAGAACTAGTTTGAGTATCGCGTTTATTGCTTTCATTTGACCTGTATCATCTGACATGTTTGTACCCTACTGTTTTTTATATTAACTCTCATATGAGTTGTAAACATAAGCATATAATTAACTTTCTAAACTTACATTTATAGACAATAATAGTTATTTTAAACTTTAGTTTGTGGGTAATTTATTTTAACTTTTGGGAACCAGCATATAACAACAAAATATAATATCCAATCATAAACTTTTTTAACTACTAAAATGCCAAATTGAAGAGAGCACAAATATCCTTGGGCCCGTGGCACAGCTTGGTTAGCGCGCTCGGCTGATAAAAAAATCAGACGAGTCTGGTTTCTTCAAAAACCGGGAGGTCGCGTGAGAAGATTGTGGTCGCGAACCCACTTCCGCGAATTCGAATCGCGCCGGGCCCACCAATTATATCTTTTGTTTTCCCAAAAAATCGTAAGACAGGTAATATTTCTTAGTATTAATTGGAGTTTTAATCTAAACACTAGTGTTCATGCTCTGACTAAAAAATGTATTTTAAATCTGTTTTCTCTGCTATTTTAACCCATTTGGGTACTGGAGGAATTAGTTCATTCTCTGATCGAACTTGTAGATCTATAAGGGTCGGTGCATTGAGACTAAAGGCCTCTTGCAAGACTTGTGAAAGATCCTTAGGATCTCGAACTGTATACGCTGTTAAACCGAATCCTTCAGCAATTTTTTGATAATCCACCACTTGGAAATTTGTAGGAAAATCTACGTATTTGGAACCATAGGAGATCTGTAGTTCTCCTTTAATCCAGCCAAAACAACCATTATTGAATAAAATAATGTTAATGTTACCTCCAATTCTACTAATCGTTTCTAATTCGCCTACCGTGAATCCAAAACTACCATCACCTGTTAGAGCCACAATGCAACTTTCAGGTCTAGCAAAATATGCTCCAACCGATGCAGGAATGGCATATCCTAAAGCTCCCATAGCATAATTAAAGATCATACTTCTTCCCGCTCGTTTTAATTTATGGAATGCTGACGGATAAATCGCGCTAACCCCTGGATCAGTTGTAATTACATAATCATCAGGAATGGTTTTAGAAAGCTCATGAATAAATCGCATTGGGTGAATTGGTTTCTCTTCAGATTGTTTTAGCTCCCAAACATATTCATTATATTCTTTGGCATCTTTTATTATTTGCTTGATCCGGGGAAGGTCATCATATTTTTTCTGTGTAATTTTAGTTGATACCAAATTAATCATAGTTTTTAGTGTGCCTTTTGCGTCTCCGATTAAGATCACATCGGTTTGATAATTATTCCCTGGTTCCGTCTCACTGATGTCACAATGGATTAACTTTGTCCCTGACTCTTTAGCAGGCAAGGTCCATTTTGATGTGTTCGCTGAATCAGTATTACTCCCAATATAGAAGATAACGTCTGCTTCTCTAACAATTCTATTCGAGAAACGTGTTCCACCGCGGCTACCTGTTACTCCAATTGATAAAGGATGTGTTTCTGCAATACTCCCCTTCCCAGAAATTGTCGTTCCTACAGGTATCCCCAAAAGCTCTGCAAATTCTGTTACTTCTTCCCATGCTTGGGAAAAAAGGACTCCTTGTCCACATATAAGAACAGGACGTTCAGCGGAACTTAATAGGGCAAGAGCATCCTTAATTTTTTCTAACTCAGCTGTGGGACGCGCACTCGGATACCGGACGAACTCTTTTTGGGCATAAAGTTCTGAGAATATCTCCGAATCATCAATTTCTTCGCCTAGAACATCCATCGGTAACCGTATATGTATGGGGCCGGGTCTTCCCCCGGTTGCCAGGCGAAATGCCCTCCGGATAACATGGGGAATTTCAGATCCTTTTGTTACCGTAATTGTTGCTTTTGTAATTCCTTTGAATAATGCTGTCTGATCAAACGCTGTCAACATGTTTCTGAGTTCAGTATGAAGCGGAACATCCGAGGTAAACACTAACATAGGAACAGACGCTTTATATGCCTCAACTACCCCAGGAATTAAGTGAGTGGCGCCTACACTGGGTACTTCTACTACCCCTGGTTTAAAACTCACTCTCGCATAAGCATCTGCCATGTATGCTGAACTTCTTTCATCTCGAGTTAACACATAATCAATTGGATGTGGGCTAGCTTCCCAATCTTGCCAGCCTGTATACAACTCCAGAGTCGTTTCTCCAGGTAGTCCAAAAATATGCTTGACATCGTGAGCACTTAACATCTGTAGGAGTATCTTTGCTGCGTGCATCTCTCTCAACTCAAAGAGCATCAATATTACTTTACTTAAAAGCTTTTGTAGTTTATTAATATATTAGGATCTGTTATGTTCATATCTCTGATTAACATATCAGAGGATTCATGCAATTTTTTCAATTTTCTATATAGCTAGATGAACGAATCCACGCGGGTTCACCAATTCTTATTTTCATAAATATCTTGTTAAATCATTTAATTATGAATAAAAATCGAGAAAAATAGTTTTAAATATAAAATACATTGTTGAAAGGAGAGGAGTATTTTGGCAAGAGTATTTGATGGGATACAAAAATGCAAGCTTTTCTGCATATTTATTCTGTTCACTTTTTTAGTTCCTGCTTCTACAGAAGCGATTCAGAATCATTATTTAATATCAAACTATGAAACAAATAGCATATTATTTGATGAAGAGCAATTTGCCGATTTACCAGATTTAGATCTTTACGGAGAATGGAATAATTTTAAGGGTACACCAATATATGCTCATGTAGATGAAGGATATTTCTATACTGTTTGTTCTAGTTCACTAATTATTAATCCATATTATTTTATAAGTAAATATGATTATTCAGATAAATCGAATATGGTATTCTTAGGTTCAGATACTATTCCAGGCTTTTTACTTAATTTTGAAATTATTGAAGATATTGTTTATGTTAACGATTATCACAATTCCTTAAGAATATACAATATCTCCAATATTAATGAGATTCAGTTAATTTATGAATCACCTATTGTTGCCAATCAACATGACATAGTTGTGAAAAATAATTTTGCTTACCTCGGTACACATATTTTTAATATAACTGATCTTTACAACCCACAGTTAGTTAGTATCTTACCTGGTTTCTACATTTCTGATTATTATATAGTAGATGATTATCTTGTTGATATGGGAGAATGGGGTGCACTCCAATTTTATAATATCTCTAATCCTCTTGATGTGACTTTGATTGTTAACTACACACTTCCTGCTAGTAATCATGCAGCAGCGACATTATACACTGCACATGAAGGATTCTTAGCAGTCAAATTTGAAAACAATATTTCAATCTATGACACAATGGATATTGAAAGTATGACCTTTGTGTCTAATACTAGCAAAAGCTTCTACATCAATAGTACGTATATGTTTATCCATGAAGACTCGGGCAGTTATTCAGTTTATGATATAGAAGATATCTATAATCCGTTATATTTAGCGAATTTTCAATGGGATTATTCAACTAAATATAAAGTTTTTTCAAATGATTATTGCCTTGTCATTGATTGGAATAATTACATTTATTCCATAGATTTTAGTGATTTATCTAATCCTGTTTTAATCGATAGTATTGATTTTGGTGGTAAAGTTGATTTAGTTGCTTTAACAGATGAGTTTGCATTTGTTTACACTGTAAAATATCATCACTACATGTTGTATATCGTTAGTATAAATGATTCGGACAATATCTATTTGATAAATAAGAGACAATATGACGATAAAATTCAAGATATTAAGCAAAAAGGCGATTTTGTATACATCCTTAGTGAAACAGACCTACAGATTGTAGATACCAGCACAACTATTCCCGAATTTGTAGGAAGTTATACTGATCCTATTACTGGTAAATGGTATAATAGTGGTTCATTTATCCAGGATAATTATTTGTTTGTGGTTTCTGAAAATTATGGTTTAACTATATTAGATATTTCAAACCCAATAAATCCGAGTTTAGTACATAATCACCCAACAATAAAAGGGTCTCAAATACAAATACTAAATGATCACTTGTTCATAGATTATTATTCAAAACATTACATCTATCGATTGAATAGCTTGAATGATATTGAATTGCTTTATACTATCAGTGATCCGGAAATCAATTTTCATGGTTTTTGTGTAACAGCAACTACTCTCTATTTACATGTAGGTTATAACTACAATTTCACTCATACGTTCGGATTACAAGCTTATGATATAACCGATCTGGAAAATCCAGCATTCATAGAGGAATTTAAATTTCCAAATCCTTTTTATCCTACAGATATTCTTCTTTTTGAGAATTACCTATATATACCACTTTATTACAAAGGCGTTTTAGTTTTCAGTACTCTAGAAGGAACATTTGCACAAGTAGCCAAATATAATTTGACTACAGAGTGTGTCGGTGCTGCAATTTACAATGGGATTTTGTGTATAGCACAAAGGTATGAGGGGATCACAATGCTTTATACTATTCCTATTGTAACTGAAGGAGTTTCAGTAAATTTCCTCTGGATATACCTTCCTTTCATCATACTAATTCCACTAAGAAGGAAAAAGAAATCTAGAAATTCTCCATGAAGATTCCAAAATAGTAAAAGTGACCCATGGTTCGAATCCGGCTGAGCCCACCAATACTATTTCTTATTCACATCCAAATCTCCTTTTCAAAGGAATTATTATTACAAGACTTTTATTAAGGAAAAAAATGTTTTATTCAAAACAAGAAAGGTAAATCATATTCTTTTTGCTTAAAATTAGTTCTTTACTTTGCTTTTCTTGCCATATCAGCTTCTAAGTTAATACTCTCCTTTGCTAGAATATTCTTTGCAAGATAATACCCTCCTGCCATAGCACCAGGAACTCCTCCTCCTGGGAATGTCCATTGCCCAACAAGAAATAAATTATCAATTGCTGTTTCATGACGGAAAAATTTCCCATAGTTTTTCTTGTCCATTTTCCACCCCATAATAGATCCTTTTTCATTGTAGGTATAGCGTTCTAGAGTTAACGGGGTTGATGCAAGAGAGAATTTTATTGCTTGTTGAAAATCTTCTCCGAGTTTCCGAGTAATTCTTTCTAGAATAATCTTGAAAACCTCTTCTTTTGTTTTCTTATATTCCTCTCCTCTAATTTTTGAGTTATTGGTTGACCAGTAATTATTGTAATCATATGGTAGAAACGCACCAATAAGAATAGAGTCACCTTTTTGTTTTTCAGGTTTTGGCAGAACTATCATTAATATTGGGCAATTCTCAGGAGTCAGATCCTTTTCTTTTAACTCCAAGCCATTTTTATCCATTATGATAAAGAAATTCGTTCCTTGATAATCAAAGGCTTCATCCATACCCAAGAAATTAAGCATGACTGAACAAAATATTTCTCGCTCAGCAATTTGTTTTCTTTGTGAATCAAATTGTGAATAACTATCTAGAAGTTTATTTAAAGTATAATGAATGGGCGAATTTGAAATAATGATATTTGCATAATATTTTGAACCATCTAGGCATTCCACACCAACAGCTTTCTCTTTCTCGACTATGATTCTTTTCACTTCTGAACTTAATTTGATTTCTCCATGATTTTGTTTAAGACTAGAAACCATTGCATCAGGAATTGCTTGCATTCCTCCAATAGGATAATAATTTTCATCCTTCAAGAGATTAGTCCAACCAAAAGAGAAGCCAAATAAAATTAAGCTGCTAATAGGATAATAACTATAGATAATTGTTGCTAGATTTTTATCCTTGAATAATTTCTTGAAAAATATTCTCCCATTTTTTCGTCCAAATCTTAGGAAGGTAGGGGTTTTAGTTACTGCTTTTATTCCAAACAAAAGCTTTTCCCAAAAACTCATTTCATAGGGGGCTTTAGGTGCGCCCATACTAAGTGTTTGATTCATCATTTGTGATGAAAGATCAAAGAAATACTTGATAGCTTTTTCATCAGAAGGAAAGTACTTCACTAAATCACTTTGAGCTGTCTTCCCATATATGATGTAGGAATCTTCTCCATTAAAAATCTTAAATTTGTAATTTACTTTTTCCGATTCAATTTTATTCCCCCAGAATCTTATGAACATTGGTATTGTTTCTTGTTCCCCCATATCTGTCAAGTGAAAAACCCCACTGTCAAATTGGTAGTTTTTTCTGGAAAAAGATGTAAGATACCCTCCTGGTATGTAATGCTTCTCAAGAACTAGCACTTTCTTTTCATATTTCGCAAAAAAAATTGCAGCACTCAAACCTCCTATTCCTGCTCCAATTACAATCACATCGAATTTTTCCTTCATTATATTTTCTCGCTCCAAAATTTTTAATGCTATTTGATTGCTTTTAGAATAACCTGTTTTTCAATCTAGTTAGATATTTACTTGATTTTAGATAACTTATATTCTTTCTTAAGCAGTCTGTTTTGTTCTTTTTTCGCAATATTTCAATTTCTATTGGTTTGCTTGAAATAATCATTGTACCAATTGTACTAATTGTTAGATGATGAAGAAGAAATAGAAATATCAATTAACTGAATAACATATTTCAAAATTGTTCTTGAGCTTTTTTGGAGATGAATCAAAGATATTTTATTTTATTAATTAAAATAGCACAGCTTGTTTAGGATTAAGTTGTTAGAGTCTATAATACTTCAAAAGAATTAGAAATCCCGATATATTGAGTGATTTTCTTCGTCCATCTTGATTTAGAATCTCCTTTATGAATAATTCTATATTCCCCGGGATTTATTTTTCTAGGAATATTCCATACAATTGTTATAATTGAATGTGCAATTCCTTTTCTTTTCCAATGATATTCTGTTTCAAAATCTAAATCTTTGTAAACTGTTTCCCAATCGTCATTTATTTTTCTTTGAACTTCAAGATATGTATCCATTGTTCTAAGATTATTTCTAGGATTAGCTCCTACAAATTCCACAACCACTTTCTCTTCGCTATTATAAGATGAGTTTGGTTGAGTTATGATATCACCATAATCTTTCCCCAATGGATCATCATCAAACCGAATTCGTGATCTGAATCTTCTTTGCTTAAATGAATACTTTGGAAATGGTACACCTGAAGGAACAACTTTCTTATCCCTAATCTTTTCAGCAGTTTTTCTAAATTCTTGCTGGATAGCTTCAAGTTGATTCGGACCAAACAAGGTGCTTGCACCTTCATAATGTTGCTGATTATATTCCTCCATTGTTGTTGTATAATTTGAGAATGAATTTGCATAGCAATTTAGTACACAATATTTGACTTCTGTTTCTTTGAAAGTATTAAGAATTGTGTTCTTTAATCGTATTCCTGCCATAGATGTTATCTCACCTGGAAAACCAATAATACAAACAGTCCCTAACTTGAAAATTTGGAAAGGAAAAATGTGGGGATAAAACGGCATACCTCGAAACTTAGCTCTGCCAACAGGGAGTAAGATGGGCTTTTCACCTTGAGCTTCAACCCATTCTGGATCATCCATATCATGCCAAATTAAATCTAAAAGGAATGTTAAAGCTTTATTGCGAAAAGAATATTTACGTGATATCTCACCATTCAATAATTCAGATTTAGTTAATCCTTCTACAAATAATGGTATCGATGAAGAATTATCCTCACTTGAAGCACCTGAAAAACTAGCTCCAAATGCTCCATCACACGTTCTTCTGGAAGTTCCATTAATTTGTACATTCGCTAAATTAACGTTCATCTGACCAAATCTAATATCTCCAGAAATTTCTTCTGCTTCAGAATTTATCATTTGTATTGTTTTTTGACATAATTTATAACCACTTGCCTTCATTCTTCTATAATCTTCCTCCCCACCAGGAGGATGACCTAGTCCAACATTTGGGCTAACATCACCACCATTAGCATTTGGAAAAGCAGCTATGAAATTCGGATTGAATTTATAAGGATCATTTTCAAACATTCGTTCCAAAAATCTAGATGCATATCCTCTATTATCTGAAGATATTAAGCGATTTTTTATGCCAATAGAAGTTGAATGCAAAGCATAGTAAACAATAGTACCGAATAATTTTTCAGATGAATCAATGAACTTCAATAATGTAAATGATTTATCAGTATCCCCGTATTTTTCCCTTTCCTTTTGAGGATTGCTTTCCCAAGCTTGTCTTGATCTTTGTCCTCCACAATCCATAAGCTCACTTGTATTGATAAATATCTTAGCTGGTTTCATATTATTCCAAGCTCTAATAATTGCTTGAACAAAACCATTAACGATAACCTCGAAAGTTTGTTTACAAAAACCTTTACCAATTATATTAAAAGTAGGATAAAAAGAAAACCCCCGGGTCCTGAATGAGTGTGAGTAGCACTTAACATTATATTATCTGTTTTTAAAACACCACCAAATTTTTTTAACAGACGCTTTACTACCTCATTTTTGACTGCTTGAAAAACCATACAAATATCAGCAATTGCTAAACATGCATAATTATTATTTTTATCCTGAAAAACGAATGCTCGAACCCATTGCCTATCAGCAATTCCTAAAGTTTTTTGTTTAGAATCCGCATAACCCATCATAGTTTGTTCTGCAACAGGACCAGTACAATCATACATTCCTATTCCTACCTTAAATAACATCCTTCACCCTAACCTAAAATATAATGAATTGGCATATGAGTACCCACACAATAATAATTTAATAATATACTCAAATATTATTCATTTATTTTTCGATAATATTTGGTCCTTAGATGATTAGTTAGGATATTGGAGAAAAAACAATAAGCATCTGTAAACTACAGAATTTTGTTTTTGAAGTAAGAGCAGCTTTATTAAGATAAAATAGAAATCTTAATCATAAGACAATATCATTCATTTAGTGGGGACATATTATTTCAGTTTCTATAAGTCACATTACCAATTGATGCTTACAATATGAATAGAAAAATGAAGTATGATGCAATCTTTATTTGCTATTTACAAATAGCTGCAATAGCGTTTTATTGTATACCAATAAGTTGTGAAACGAACTTTGATCTGATACACAGAGAGATTGTTTATATTGAAGGATTCAAAGCATTTAGGAAGAAGCTCGTCAAAGTAAAAGCACCAGTTAAAGATTTAATAAAATTACAGAAATTAATTGATTAGAATATGTTTATTCTGTCAATTTTTTTTATATCATTTTAATTTTATGATATAAAGAATTCTTTGTTGATTTAGAAAAAAAATGTAATCTATCTGTTGAAAAGTATACCGAAATCTCGTCGTTCGCGTTCTACTTTAACTAATTCTAGAAATGAAGATATTTGTTTGTCCTCATCCCGTTTGAATACTTTTCGATCAAAATTCTTTTCAAGATAGGTTTCAATTTGTAACAATTCGTGATCAGTATAAGGCTTAAAATTTAAGTTGCCATCAGGTAGTTGCTCAATACTTTTAATTACGGAAAATAGTTTTTTGATTAGAGTTTCTTCTATCTCTTCATGTATGCTTTGGCGGGTAGGAAGCCGCTTTATTGGTTTTTCGTCCTCATTCTCAAACATGAGTTTCTCCCTGTACGTATATTATTGTCGATAAAGTATAAAAAAATTCAGTGAGATGGAATCTATTTCTTAATCATTTTAGGTGAAATATTCTCCATCTTAATTATTATCTGGTATTTTTCAGTTTATGATAGCTTTATTTTCAAATGTTGTGGATTCGAAATATTCCAAGTGTAAAAATTGACATGATGTAAGATAAGAACTATAGGATGTGCTAAATGATTCAGGAACACCATCGCCATAATGAATAGGAATAAGATAATCAGGTCCAATAGTATTAGCTGCAGTAACAACTTCCATATCACACATTGTTTGGCATCCTGGACCTAATGGTAACAAAGCAACATCAATTGTGATAGTTAGTTGACTATATTCAAAAATGTTCTTTGAATCTCCTGCATGAAAGAATGTGAAACCATCAATATCAATAATATAACTTGTATAGTTATCTTCTCTTGGGTGACTAGCTGGATATTCTCCAACTGGCAATGTATACATATAGAAAGCAGTAACAGTTATTTCACCGAATTCTAATTGATCTTCTAGATTAACACCAACACCATCAAAATAATCAATCGCGTAAGACATTACCTCTGGGAATACTATTGTAGTATCATCTGTTTTTATCATATTAATCGTTGAAGTGGAATAGTGATCACTATGATGATGAGTTATTAATATCACATCTGCAGGAAGATCTTCATAATCTGTTGATAGTTGAAATGGATCGATATAGATACGCATGCCTTTAGCTTCAATCATAACTCCTGCATTGTATAGTAATGTGAATTCTATTGTACTATCATTATTATTTCTTACAAGTGGAACCACTACACTTGGTGTAACAATAGCAGCAATAGCAACAACCGCTCCCAAACTTATCAGTATCTTAGATCTAATTGTAAGTGGCATAAGTTCAATATATTAATATGAACCAATATAAGTTTTCTCATATTTTCGAGAATGGATTATACACAATAATGAGAAGAAATCCCACACTTAATTTTTCATTTAACAAGATCAAATTACTTTGAGCCACTAAAATAAAGAAAAATGAAGAAACCCGTTAATGGGTTTAGTCAATGTTATCTTTGGGGTCTAAGAACTAGAATAGTTAATACAATTGGAGCAACTAGTAATACAATTAACAAAAGGGCCATTACAAAATTATTGTGTGACACTCCAACTTTGCTTGTTTCCACTTCGTAATGCAATACTTCTGACATCCCAGTATTATAAAATTCATCTATTGCAACTACCCAAATTCTAACTTTATCACCAATTGCTGCTTCAATGACAAAACTTGCTGTCCAAGTATCATCAGATGTTTGTTCCATTTCAACAGCATATTGGACATTGTTAACAATGTAAAGTACTTCTACTGAGAATAGATTACTTGTTTCATTTATAGTAACAGTTATTGTAATATTTTGCCTTGTGGTTAATGTTTCAGGACTAACTGTTATTGTTACATTTGGTGCAAATAAATCAGTTGGGATTATTTTCAAAGAGTAATATTTTCCACTATTAGTTAATGAGAGTGAATTTCCACCTGTATCATTCATGAACACCCAGAAGGTTACTCGAGTAAACACTGGTAAATCAGTACCAAAGCTATAATTGTAATAATACCAAACATTATCATTGAAGCCATAACTACTATTTTGATCGAGAATCATTGAAGTGTTTTCCCAACCTTCAGAATCTATCTTATAGAATATCAAGCATTCAGTTAGTGGGCTTTGTTCTGTAACATTTAATCCTATGACAACGTCCTCATTTATGAAAAACTGAGTTTCATGTTCTACTTCTGCAGTAGGATTAATGTGATCAGGATAAACCGAATAGATGGAATAAGGTTCTTGATCTGCATTAAGGAAATGATGATATTGCGCATCTGTATTATTTGCAAAAATTTCCCAAGCAATTTTAGTTCCTACTGGATACTCAGGGAATGTATAGTTGAAGTAATCAACAGCAGTTGTGGTATTTTCCATTTCGACAATTTGCCATGGACCTCCACTAATAGAGTAATTTAATAGTACGGTGTCAATTGGAATGTCATTTGCAGGAGATGCATCCTTAATTTGAGAGTAATCAATCAAACTAACATTTAACGCAAGTGTATCATTTGAATCAATGTATTCAGGAATTGGCTCCAAATATGTTAATTCCAGTCCAACTATCGTTACTGTAAATGATTTCAAATCATCATTTAGAGCAGTGCTATTATCAACAGCTCTAACACCAATTTCCATTTCTCCTCGATCATCATTTGTAGTATACCAATTCCAAGTGAAAATATTTTCAGCTGGATCTGGTTCTTCAATTTGATATCGTAATTCACTGTTAATGTAAAACTCTATTAAACTTAGATTTGATGTATCACTTATATTCATAGTAACAGTGTATGTTGCCCATATTTCCTCTAAACCAGTGCTTGGATCTATATAAGCAATGTAAGGTACATCTACATCAATATGGATATATCCACCCAACCATTGAACAAGGGTGCTTTTTTCATCAGTATTTGTAATCGCTAAAACTGTTACATTGTAACTAGCTGACTCTGAACCCAAAACTGGTGAAAGGATATTGGCTTCAAAAGTAGCTTCGCTTTGTCTATCAAATGTCTTAGTAGCATTAAATTCATCATAATTATTTAGCAAAATGGTTTCTATTGATTGATTAAGATACAATCTAAGTTCTTCTGTATAGAGATCGTAATTAAAACCTGTTAAAGTGATCTCAACTAAGACATCAATCCTGTAATTAGCATCATTTTCCACTTCTAGGATAGAAACTATAGGACTTTCAGCAGCTACATCTTTTAATTGCAAGGACACTAAAGTAACAAAAGGTAACACCAAAAAAATTAGTGTCATGGTTGTCAATTTCTTTGAATTCAATTTCAATTTCTTTCACCCATATTTAGATTAGTAGCGTAGTTTTGTTTTTCAGCTTTCTTTAATCCGTATTCAGTCATTAAATTATTAATGTTTTTAAAGTTTTCACACGTTTGAAGAAGTACGTTTCTTCATAAGGTTTACTACTTCATGTAATTAATTTATCCCACATTAGATATTATTTAAGGTCTTTGGTGATTTGTGAAAATGAATTTCAATAATCATTTTTGGATGTTTTAATGACAATATGCTTATAATTCAATAAAGAATTGTAATTCTATCTATTCTTTATATGTCAGGGAGTTTTCGATGAATATAAAATACGATAATCCTATTCCTATTGAAGAGATAACTTCTGCTAAAGAACGATTAAAAGGTGAAATAGTTCGCACTCCTCTGGTTCGTTTTAATTATTATGAAAATTCTGCTGAAATCTACATTAAATTAGAAAACTTACATCCAATAAAGTCCTTCAAAATACGTGCTGCATGTAATGCTGTAAAACTCTTGCTTAAAGTACAATTAAAAAACGGGGTTGACTATAAGTACTGGAAATTGGGCACAAGGTTTAGCTTCGTATGCTCAAAAACTTGGGATTAAATGTACAATACTTGTTCCTGATAGTATTCCAAAAATAAAAGAAGATGCTATTAAACGTTATAAAGCGAATGTAATCAAACTACTGCTAGAAATTGGTATAGAGATATTATATACTCGGAAATTTAATGGGATGGATGGTTATTTCATACATCCATTTAGCGATCAAAACATAATGGCAGGAAATGGAACTATTGGATTAGAAATTTTAGAGGATTTATCTGATGTAGATGCAATTATTGTTCCTTGGGGTGGAGGGGGATTGGCTTGTGGTATTGCGTCTACTATAAGATCACTAAAAACTGATATCAAAGTATATGCTGCTGAGATTGACACATGCAAACCTTTAGCTTTAGCTTTTGATTTAGGGGCCATACCGAAACAGATACCTCATAAAAATAGTTTTGTGGAAAGTATTGGTTATCCATTTTTACTTCCTGAGATGTGGGAATTAGCAGAAAATCTCCTAGATGGTTCTATTGTGGTCACTTTAGAGGAATCAGTAGAGACAATTCGCTTATTAGTTGACAGAAATAGTGTTATTGCAGAATGAGCTGAAGCAGTATCAGTTGCTGCAGCACTTTCAGGAAAAGGAAAAATAGCTTGTGTTATATCAGGAGGTAATATTGACATCTCAAAACTAACAAAAGTGCTTAGCGGAAAAATACCCTAGTAAATATTGAATCAAATCTAAAATAAGGACGATTAATAAGATTTATTAACAGCAAATAATGGCATTTGAAGTAATTCAATGGAGGAATCCACATGGGAAATATCCGATCCCAAAAAATTAAACGAACTTCAAAAGAATTAGTTGCAAAATACCACCAACACTTATCTACAGATTTTGAAAAGAACAAAATCCTAGTTAACAAACTAACAAATGTTCAATCAAAACGAATGAGAAACAGAATCGCTGGATATGTAACCAGGATTATGGTTCAAATTAAAGATGGTAAAGTTCAAGTCATCGAAAAATTAGCTGTTGGCGGTTCAACGCTAACAGAATAATTTTTTTATCCTTTCTCGATACTTTAACCGTTTCACTATTATCTTCTTTCACTTTAGAATTAGCCTTTTAGCAAGAAAATAATCTATGTGGATAATTTCTCAAGAACCTGTCTTTTTACTCTTTGGAAGTCTTTTCTTGCATCAGTTATTGTTGAACCCATTCCCATAATTAGTGTATATGAATGAGAATTATTTCCTATTGAAAATGGTGGACTTAGAACACCATCTATTACAGCAGCTTTTTCTAATTTAGCTATTTTACTAATAGATGAAAGAACAGAGATTTTTGAGAAAGTTGCATAACCATTAAGCTTGATCTTTTCTTGTATACTTCCTTTTTCAACCATTTCTATTAGTTGTGAAGCAATATTCTTAGATGCAAGATTATTAATTCCAATTATTGGGACTGTTACTCGAGGATTAACTTCAATTACAAAGACACCCTCTTTTCCAACTATCATATCTACCCCCACGAAACCATTTAGGTTCATTTGTTCCACTAATTTGGTAGAGACTTCTAAGATTTCATCACGAAACTCAGGAATATCAAAGGGTACTTCTCCGCCAATGTAGTGACCAATTTTCTTCTTTGAATCAATTCTCAAATTCTGGTGATTAATGGATAATGGAACAACACTTTCACCATTTACAAGCAAAGTTGTGCTAATAGGAGTACCTTCAATGAATTCTTGAACAATACAATTCTCCATAGTAGTAACTGCATGTGCTGCTTGTAAACCAAATCTTAGTCCGTCAGGATTTGTTGCTTTTATTAAACCTTTACATCCTACACCGTCAATTGGTTTAACGATTAAGGGGTAACCAAGAATATCAACATCATCTACAATTTTATCAAAGGGTTCATTATATAAGGGAGCAAATGTTGCAGGAACGTTTAATCCTAATTCTTTTGCGAGATTCATTGTTTTTAATTTGTCACCAGCTATTTCAATTGCTTCAGGTTTGCTACCTAGGAAAGTTGATTTAGAATTATGCATGATAGATGCTAGATCTTTTAGAATACCCTTTGATTCAGGTGCTAATGTTAAAGTATAGTCAACTTCTTCAGAGAAAGCTTTAATCCCATTCACGAAATCCTCATGGCTAGAAACAGATTTGAAATCATGAATAGGTGAAATTCTTATATGTTGCATTAAACGTTGGTCAATAAGCGTTGATATTTTATAACCCAATTGAGCAAATTGCTCAACACTTGCTCTGAGTATAGCATATCCTTCTGCTAATATATCCATTGGAAGATCTTCTTCTGAAAATCCTCCACCAACAATATAATCAACTACTAGAATTCTCTTCAATTAATCACAACCATAAACAACGCTATGCCAATCAAAAAATAGGGTTTGCTTATAATTCTTTTTGAAGAAATGAGAAGAGGAAAGAAAAAAAGGAATTATTTCTTTAGAGTAGGGAAATGGTATAATTCCTCTTTTTTGTCATATATGGCAATTTCCTGATCGAGAATTGATACTAACGCTAATTCTACTCTTTCTTTTTGCCAACCTAGAAGGGACATAATTCCCTGTTTACTTATTTTACCTGTAGCAGCTGCAACATTTAGAATACTAAGAAGATCTGTTTCTAATTCAGCTGGTTTGAAGGTTATTAGTATAGATTTATTTTTCATCTTGTATAATTTTGGTATTAATCCTGCGATTGCAAGAGTCTCTAATACTTTTCTGATTTCTTTAGGTGGGGCATCCCAATTTGGTCTTTTATTTTTGAATAGACTGCAAAATGAGGAAAAGAGAATTACTCCACCATATTGCCTACTTTCTTCAATCCCTACTTCTAATACTTCTTTAGCTAAGAATTGCTCAAATTTATCTTTGTCTTTAAAACGACTTCTTTGTACTTTATCACCAACACCGATTAGCTCAGGCATTCCTGCTTCTTTACGAAGTTTTACTATGCGAGCATCGACTGCATGTGTTCCCTTGATCTCTTCCTTGTATTTCTGCTCCAGATCAAGAATACCTTCTTTAAGTACTTCTTTTTTCTTCTGTTTATCTTCTTCCTCAATGTCCTCTAGATCTTGAGCGAATTTTTTGTAAGCATCACTAATTTTTTCCTTGTCACTCAAAGCTAATACCTCAATTTATTCATAGACTACTAACTATTTTAACTATTTATATTTGATAAATGGACTATCTAGTAATATTAGGGGAAATCCAATAAATTAAACCTTTCATTTTAATTTTTTAATAGAAAAAACGCAATCAAATCAATTTGGATGTTTTTCCAAATTGAAAATTACACAACACATATTAGTTTCTTGATAGGAATACTTTTTTTATCTTCAAATTCTATGTGAAGACACTTAAAGCTATGTCGTTTGAAAAACAGTACATGTTATAGAAATCGGTTGTGAAAATATTTGATCAAAGTTACTATATATGGTGCAGCGAAGGAAATTGGGAGAAGTGCAATTCTTGTAGAAGACCAAGACACGAAAATTCTTTTAGATTGTGGATTAAAAATCAGACCTAAAAAACCAACAATAGGTCCAGAAGGATTGAATGAACATACAGAGAATTTACAAAGTATAGTTATCTCACATGCCCATTTTGATCATACAGGTTACATCCCTCGTATAGTAAGAGATGGTTATGAAGGTTCTATAAATATGACTCATCCTACAAAGGATATTTGTGCTATTTTATGGAGAGACCATCTCAAAATAGAAGGGGAAAGACATTGGAGTGAGGATGATATGTATGATACTTTATATCAAATAAGGTGTCACTACTATCAACAGAAGTTCGAATTAGCTGATGGTGTTTCAGCAACTTTTTTTGATGCAGGACATATTCTAGGTTCTGCAAGTATTTTATTGGATTGGAAAGGACAGCTGATATTCTATACTGGAGATATTAATACCTTTGAAACTCCATATCATGATACGAATAAATATCCAACTCTCGAAGAAATTTCTTTTATAATTTCAGAAGCAACAAATGGATTACGTGATTTACCAAACAGAGAATCTCCTAACAAATCTTTTATTGATGCAATAAAAGCGACATATAAAAGAGGCGGAGTGACAATTACACCTACTTTTGCTCTGGGACGTGGGCAAGAAATAGAGGCTATATTAGCTAAGGAGTTCATAGATACCAATTTCAATATTTATATTGATGGTATGATATTGAAAATGAATAATGTCTATAGAAGATATTTCCATGAATACTGGGTATCAAAGAAAATCCTTGAATGGTGTAGTGATAACCGAATAGAAGTACCATTTGATCTGAGAAATTTCATTGGTGTTAGTAGGAATTTAGCAGATAATTTAGATACGTTTAGGAAAATGATTGTTTCTGAAAACAAACCAAATATCATTGTTTCAACTTCAGGAATGTTAGAAGGAGGACCAATTCACTCCTACTTAAATCATGGTGCGGGTAATCCAAAAAATCTCCTTGCAATCTCTGGATTCCAAGTAGAAGAAACAATTGGTAGAGCGATATTAGACGGTGAAAGAAAAGTCAATCTTTTTAGTTGGGGAAAGAAGAAAGGAGCAGAAGTTGAAATAAAGACCGAAGTGAGACAATTCCAATTTTCTGGACATGCTCAAAGAAATGAACTATTAAAAATGTTGAATGCTATTGATAGTAAAAAGATTGTTTTTGTTCATGGTCTTGAATCTGCTGCAAATTCTCTTAAGAACGAACTAAAAAACAATCAGGAAGTATATATTCCTGTAAATAAAGAAACTTTAGAGTTTCAAAATTAGCTTATCATAAATTGAAATAATAGAAGAAGTTATGCTGCTTGTTTTATTTCTTTCCTTTAACAAGCCAGCTTAAAGGTATGTTTTGATATTGACCATCAGGTAGTAATCTAGCTACAGTTAATGGTAAAACATTCTTATACAATTCTTGTTCAGCAATTATAATAGGATCAGTTAAATCTTTAGAAATACGAATTAGAATTGGTGCCCCTAGGGATATTTGCAAGCCTCTAGCTCCAATAATTCGGGCTTTTTCGAATCGTGTTAAAATTGGTGGTCCTAGAACGACTTCATCAGCAATTATTTCTTTTCGACTTTGAATTTTTTTCGACATTTACTAACCTCGTACTCTACAAATAGCAAACCAAAAGATTTTGTTTTAAAGTTTTTCGGATATGTTCTATATTATTCTGATATTAGACACGGCTTGTGGTAAAATATTAACTTAGATATGTTATTATAGAAGCAAAAATATACTCCAATTGAATTATAAATGATTTTTAGCATATATTTATGGAGGTTTAAAGTTGGTAGATGAAAAAGTCCAAACAGCATTCAAGAATATTGAAGATTATATTACTCAACTTGAATCTAAACTAAAGGGAACAGAAGAAGAAATAGCTGCTATGAAAGATGTTTCTAAAAAACTAGAAAATGAAAAAACATCTGCAGCTGAACGATTAAAGAAAATGGAACAAGATATGGTTAAGCTTTCTTCAGTTTATGAGGAGTTGAAAGGTCAAAAGGATGTTGAAATCAACTTGCATGAAGTAATGAAATTATATGTCATTCTTACAGAGCAAGTCCTTGATGGAAGTTCTCATATAAAATTATTAACACTCATGCATGGTGCTAAACAATATATGACAAAAACAGAACTCTCCAAAGCAAGTGGTATTCAACCGGCAGCAACACTACGTACTATTTTTGATCTTAGAAATAATGGTTTAATCAATTATGATGAAAATAATGAAACGGTAACACTAATTCAAAGATTATTTGATTAGAATAATTATGTCTTCTCGAGACATAAATCTATGATAGAAAAAATAAGAGAGGAAAAATCCTCTTTAAAAATTAGAATGCTGCCAATAATGGATTATGACTGCTCCGTCTAAACCAGGATTCTAGAATGTATGAAACATTACTAGGTTCCTTATCCATAACTTCACGTGCACGTTCACCCATAATACGACATACAAGTATTAGTCTGTGAATATCCTCTCCTTTAGACCAATCCATCAAATCAAATATTGTTCTATAAGTGACTGGTCTCCACCACAATAGTAGATATAGCCCTACAGTTTCCCCATGATCATTTTCAAAGACGTAATTCAGTTTCTTCTTATGTCCAAAAGCAACATTTCTTCGATATTTTACACCACGTTTATTGAGATATTCTTCTATTTTGTGTTTTACCTCGGCGTTAGATAAGCCAGTCCTGTCCAATCTTCTAAGAGACCTCCTCAAACACTCTTCCATTCACGTAGACATCGCGCTCTGATGTATACGCAAGTTTAAATTCACTCGATAAACCGATAAAAATCTTTTGTATTTGACAAAAATTGAAATAATAAAAGAATAAATAATTATATTTATAGTTATTTAATGTATTTTTCATTTAAATAAAGCTCAAGTTTAATATCCTAGGACAAAAAAAACGAGAATTCAAGCATACTTATACTAATTATAGAAAATAAACAAATACGTATAAAGGATTTTTATATAGTAAATCATATTACAAACCATTTCTGAAGGAATAAATTTCGATGTGAGCATAAATTGACCGAAGAAGAAAGCAAAGATAAAAGTGAGTCAAAAGCTGAAGTAGTAGAAGAAATCGAGGAAGAGGAAGCTGATAAAACCATAGAACAAAATATTGTCAAAATTGACCTACTAATTGATGAGTTAAACAAAGCTAATCAAAAAGGTGGACCTGACATTAGAATCTGCCCACGATGTTTTAGCTTACGAATTATAGTAGAAGATTTTTTGTCAAGCATGGGTATAAGTAATAGCTATCCTGTTTGTCGTTGCTTAGATTGCGGTTGGAGATCAAAGAATTGGATCTATTTGGACAGAAAGCTGTCTAAAGTAGAAAGAGATAGATTTATCCAAGAAATAGTTGAAGAAAAAATAGAAAGCTAATTGGTATTTCACATCGATTGCAATTTTATTTCATTAAAATAGCTGAAAGATAAGCCACAACTTGGTTCTTATCTCCTGATACGTCACCACTCGTTGCGTACTTCAAGGTCTTTGATGTTTTTATGTTATTCTTTTGAGCGGCAGTAATTACAGAAGCAACAGATCCAGGACCACACATAGAAATTTGATTCTCAACTACAGTATCCAGTAATTTACTAGCATTCATCTCTCGAATACAATCAATGACGTGAGAGTCTTTTGACATTGCACTTGCTTGACTTTCATAATGTGTTAAATCAGAACTAGCAATTAAGCAATAGTCATGATTTGCTAGAACTTTATTAAGAACAGTTCCAACACGCTCAGCAACTTCTTTGGATTGATCTTTTAGGCAAATTGGAATAATAGGTACATCATCACCATACAAATACTGAAGAAATGGAACTTGTACTTCAATGCTATGCTCCATCATATGAGCAGAGGTATCAGCCCTAAAATGTGGTTGTTTTACAATAAGCTCCGTTATATTTTCAGGTATAGTAGCTTCTCCCAAAGGTGTTTTCCATGTACCTTCTGCATAAACACTTATCCCTGGTCCAATATTTCGATGATTAGGTCCTATAATCACAAAGAACTCAGGTTTCCCATCTTTGAATTGTTCTAAATAAGCATGAGCGGCAACAGGACCTGAATAAACATAACCTGCATGTGGAACAATTAACCCAAAAATTTTACCCTGCCTTTCAGGAACATTTTCAATATCAGGTAATTCTCCGGGACCAATATCCCCATCAGAAAAACATCTCTCAATCATTTCACTTAATTTAGCTTTGTTACCTGGATAAAACATCCCTGCAACTGCTGGTTCTCGTATCATAAATGGTCCTCCTAATGTTGCACTGAACTCCGTTATCAAATGTTATAATGTTAATCTCATATTTGTTTGTTTCTTATATTTACTTTTTACCCCTCTAGATTCTGTTGTTTAGAGTAAAATTTCATCAGAATTTTTAAAACAGAAAGTTGGTTTGTTGAAAATCCTGGCTAAATCTTTGATTCTTCTCGAAAGATCTTCTGAAACGTCATTGTGATAAATTCGAGTAAATATCTCACCAAGTTCTTTTGCTTCTAATTCACGCATACCCATACGTGTTATTTCAGAAGTACCTAAACGAATTCCAGAGTCTATTAATAAGCCATATTTTTCAGCACGATCTTTAATTCTTGATGCTTCTTCAAAGCTGGATACCTCAATAATTACTTGGTGACTTTCCGTAAAATCCTGGTGCTCAAATTTCACTGGAACATTATTTTTTGCTAAAACTCTAGCTAAGGCTTTAGAATTATTTATGATTTGGCGGGCATAATCTTCCCCAAATTCAATCATCTCTAATGCTGCTACCCCCAAAGCAGCAATGTGATGTGGGTGATTATTATCTATTAGTCTTATTCCTCTTTCAATATCTAAATCCAGAGTTGAAGATAAAAGCTCGAACCTTGTCATGTCATTTGTTAAAACAATTCCTCCTTGTGGACCTGGAAAAGATTTGTGAGTAGATCCAACTAATACGAGTGCACCTTCTCTTAAGGGGTCTTGAAATCTCTTGCCAGCTATTAATCCTAAGACATGAGAACCATCGTAAGTGAAATGTATTGTTTTTCTCTTCTCAAATTCCTTTGTAATCTCTTGAACTGGTTGAGGAAAAGGAATAAATGAGGATCCGAAAATAACTAATTTAGGTTTTAGCTTTTTGATTGCTTCAATGTTTTCATTGATCAATAGGTTCATATCTTTGAGAGAAAACTGGAAGGCAACTTTCTTTCTACCGAAGAATTCTATATCTAAAGGATAACCTCCAGATTCACCTGCTTCGACAACCATAATTTTATTGTTTGATTTTGTTAAACCAAAAATTAGTGCTAGATCACATAAGTTACCTGACAGAGGGGAAACTATTGCATAATCAACGTCAAATAGTTCTCTTACATAGCTTTCAGTCTTGCTTATGATCTTCTGAATAAAACCAGTACCACCATAATAATCAGCAGAATATCTATTTCCAAGATCAGTTGATAATATTGCTCTTACTAATGGAGAAGAATAATTTTCACTTGCAATGAGATTTATAGATTCGCGACGATATTGATTATGCTCAGATATTAGATCAAGATAATTTGTAAGTTTCATGGAAAACATCACAAAGATTTCTCGTTAAACAACAAAGGATTTTAAGCTTTTATGGTTATTCCTAAGGATTTAATTGATAGTATACAAGTATTAGGATGTAATATAAAACATAACAATTTAAGTAGTTTATATAGTTGAATCAAAATCTTCAAGGCAGGTCAACTATTTGACAGCGAGTAAAAAATCAACTACGAAACCAAAAACAAAAACTAGTAATGCAAAGAAAACAAGTACTAAATCAACTGGTAAGAAAACTACAACAAAAAAGGGTGGAAAAGAATCAGTTATTTTAAAGGAGTCAAAGAATTCACTAGAATCATTAACTGACATTCTCAATCAAACTGCAATGTCACTACCTTCCTTGGTTTCGACAAGAGAAGTTGATTACAGTAATCTCAGCAGTATTTTGATGGATAAGTTTGAAATGGATATTGAGCTAATTGTCATGTTAGAAGAATTCTTTAGAAGACTTGTGCTTTTATTGAGATATCGCAGTTCTTATGATCAGAAACTTAATCAAATATCTCGTCATATTAAGAATTTAAATAAGTCAAATTCTGTATATGAGTTTAGGGGGATTCTACAGTTACTTGGTATAGTATTACAAGAAACTCAAGAAATTGTTAGAAATTATGAAGAAATGTATCATATTTTGTTTACAGAACAAGCTATGTTGCAATTCCAACTAATGGAACAGCTTTTATTGTTTAGAGAAAGAGATATGCCTCATTTTAACAAATTGTTTAAATCAGGTATAGAAATTTTCTTGAAAGTCAACGAAAAGGTATCCAAAATAAAAGAGTAAGGATTTCCAATGAAGCTTCTAGTCATTGGTTTTAATGCAAGACCTATTGCAAAGTCAGCATTTCAAGCTGGTCATTCAATTGGGGTTGTAGACTATTTTGGTGATATGGATTTAGTTAAGCTTACAAAGAATTGCTTTTCAGTTCTTAGACAGAAACCTGGGCAAATCCTACATCGTCCCTTACATCGCAAACCAGCTGAATATCTCTACTATTTAGCTGAAATCATGTCTGATGAACAAGCAGATTTTGATGGTATTATTATAGGATCAGCATTTGATCAATATCCAGATTTAGTCAAGAAACTTTCTGATATAGGTCCTAAAGTGTATGTCAATGATATAGATAAATTTGCTTTAATTAGAAATAAGAAGAAAATAAATGACATTGCGGAAAAAGCAGGATTTTCTATTCCACGTCTTATTTCAGTTAAGAACAAAACAGAGTTAATTGAAATAGCAAAAACAAGTCAATTCCCTCTTGTAACTCGAGGCAGTGGTGGTGGGGGTGGTGCAGGGATAAGATTATGGAATAATCTCGAGGATTTAACACATTATTTTTCAGAACGAGAAAATGAATTTGATGAAGGTGTATGGATACAAGAACATATTATTGGACTTGATGCTAGTTCTTCAGTTATTTGCCATAAGGATACTGTGCAAATCTTATCAATTAACAGACAACTTATCGGAGAAAAAAAACTAGGTGCCCCAAGTGATTTTGCATATGCAGGAAATATTGTTCCTCTCCATTATGAAAACTACCTTTCCACACCAACATTGCTTAAAACTCACATAGAACAAATTAGAGGATTATTCCGATCTCTTGAATTAAAAGGTTCAAATGGAATTGATTTTGTAATAAAAGATGAAAAACTCTATTTTATGGAAATTAATCCTAGATTCCAGGGCAGTATAGAATGTGTGCAATATGCAACTGGATACAATGTTGTGCAGCTTCATTTAGATGCTTTTAATGGTATAACACACGATTTACCTTTAATTCCAAGATATAAGAAGAATGCTGTTAAAGGAATACTATTTTCTGATCACGAAGAAAATTTCCAAGTTAAGTATTACCCCAGAAATAAATGGATTGTTGATCGAACTCATTTTAAAGTAATTCTTGAACGAACTGATCCATTTTGTAGTATAGTTTTGCCAACACGTAACCAAGCTAAAGGGTATGATAAAGTGTGCAGCTTAGCAGAAGAAATCATAAGTAAGAATACTAACTAGTGCTTTTTCAGATTTTCTTTAGAGCTTGATCTAAATCCTCTATAATATCATTCTTATCCTCAATTCCAGTAGAGAATCGAATAAATCCTGGATTGATACCAATTGCTCTCTTTTCTTCCTCGGTAAATTCTAAGTAAATCATACTACCTGATGCTTGAGCTAAAGAACAGGTGCTCCCCAAACTAGTAGCTTTTTTGATTATTTTAAGAGAATTGAGAAATGTTTCACCATCATCGTCGCTCTTTCCCACACAGAAGCTGACCATACCACCAAAACCTTTCATTTGTTTTTTAGCTAATTCATGTTGTGGGTGACTCTTTAGACCTGGATAATAAACTTCTCGAATTTTCGGATGTTCTTCTAGAAATTCAGCAATTGCTTGTGCATTTTCATTATGTCGTTTCACACGCAACTCTAGAGTTTTTATACCTCGGATTGACAACCATGCATCAAAAGGTGGCATTACCCCTCCGAAATAAACTGCAGTATTCATAATTTCTTCACGATCAGCATTAGACGAGACTGATGCGCCACCTAAGACATCACTATGACCACTAAGATATTTTGTAACACTATGAACAACAACATTAACGCCAAAATCAATTGGTGTTTGGTTTATGGGACTTGCGAAAGTATTATCAAACATATATTTAGCACCTATCTCCTTTGCCATTTTACCTATTGCTTCAATATCACATAAAGAGAGTGTAGGATTTGCAGGACATTCCATATGAATCAATTTTGTGTTTTTATTTAATTTATCTGAAACATTGTCGTTGTTTGTTGAATCAACGAAATGAACTATGAATCCCCATTTCTTAAAATATTGATCCAAGAGATGTCTTGTACCTGGATAGCAACGATCTGTAACAATTATTTCATCGCCTGGACTTAAATAAGTGGAAAAAGTCGTTGCTATTGCAGCCATTCCTGAACTGAAACCGATTCCTGCTTCTCCTTTTTCTAATATTGCTATTTTATCCTCGAATGTTGCTCGTGTAGGATTTCCATGACGCGAGTAAGCGAAACCTTGTTTGCCATGATAAAACACATCAGCCCATTCTCTTCCAGTATCATATGCAAATGTTGTTGAGAAATCAATATTTGTAACAATACCGTGAGTTAGGGGATTGGTTTTTTCTCCAGCATGAACAACCTTTGTACCAATTTGCTTCCCATAATCTTTTTGCTTTTTTCTTTCTGTTTTTTTAACACCAATACCTTTTGAGGTGTTATCTGATTTTTGATCCATAATTAACACCAAAGACATATTATTTGGAATTGATTTAGCTTTATCAATTTTTTTAGAAGAATTCAGTTAAAAGTAAGAAGAATTTTAAAGAGATAGTAAATAATCCAAGTGCAATCTAAATGGAGAAGCAACTCATGTCAAATGAAGAAGAGTCAAAATCGGAATCACTGTTTGAATCACGATTTATGTCTATAGTATTGATGTTATGTTTAATTGCCATGTGTGCATTGTTCATTGTAATTATTTGGCAAATTTTTGGTGCAGATGCTTCGCTTGAAGTACTAATGTATATGGGCATTGGTGTAGGTGCAGGAATAGTAGTAACCTTTGGCATACTTGTTCTTGTTTATAATAAAAAACCAGGTGTTAGAAGAAATCTCTTGTTAGGTGTAACAGCTATTTCACTTATTCTTTCACTGATTATTTCATTGATATTGAGGTTTAGCATAGCAGATAAAGAAGTAGCTAGTTGGGCATTCATTGATTCAAGTTCTATTGGATTAGGTGTAACAACTGGTTTAGCTATAACTTATCTTATTCTAGCTATTTTCAAAAGCAAACTAGTTTATGGGAAAGTAGATGAAGATAAGGTTGAATTTGAAGAAAAAATTGAAACTGAATTAGCCAAAATAGATGTATAAACTATAACCTTAGATTAATAATTTAGATATCAACGGAAAAGAATAAAAGGCAACTATTTTTGCTACCATACAACATAATAACCATTATTGAGGTAAAAGAAATGATGAAACCAATTGTTAGTGTTGATAGTCCTGGAATGAAGCTACCGAGGAAAGGTAGAGGTTTCAGCAAGAATGAACTTGTTGTTGTTAAATTAAGTGTGAAAGAAGCTAGAGAAGCAGGACTCATTATAGATGAAAGAAGAAAATCAAAACATCCTGAGAATGTTGAAACGCTAAAGAAATTCAAACTAGATTATACTAAATTCCTAGCTGATCAAGAGAAGATTAAAGCAAAAGCAAAAAGAGAGAATGCAAAAGCTAGAAAAGAAGCCAAGAAGAGAAAAGAAGAAGAAATGGTTCAAGATGCTGCAAAAGCTAAGGAAATTGAAGCAGAGAAGAAGAGAATTCAAGAAGAATTAGCTAAGAGAGAAGCAGAAGAATTAGAAGAGGAAACTGTAGCAGAAGAGTTAACAGATGATGAATTATCTGAATTAGAAGCTTTAGAAGATGGAGCAATAACAGCTGATGAAGAAACTCCTGAAGACACTTTAGAAAAACTCGAAGAAGACCTTGCTGATTCTCTTGGAGAGAAAGAACCAGAACCTGAAAAACCAGCAACTCCTGACGGAACAAAGAAAGTTGTCAAAAGAGTTCGTAAGAAACCGACAACAACAACCAAAGGAGTTTCTGACAAAGCAGAGAAGAAGGAATGAGTTAGTTCATTCCATTTTTATTCTTTTTTTATTTCAGATTGATATTGTCATTCTAGATGTAAGTATATCAGGCATTATAACATTCAAGGGAGTTGCAGTGATGGTTACTTCTGTAAGATTATTCCCTAAGGCTAAAGATGAATCTTCTAAAATTTTGTAAATATTCCCTGAACAATAGCATGGTAAAATTGGATTGATAATTTCCCCATTATTTATCTCATATGCTTCTACAACTGATACAACAAAATCTCCAGAGAAGTAGCTTGCATCTTGAGCACCAGTTATTTCTTTAACATAAATTCCATTGCTTAATTCTTTTACTAGATCATCAGAAGCTTGTTTCCTAGCTTTAATAACGAAATTTGAGGAAGATACAGTTGGTGGATTCACGTAACTTCTGACATCTCGATTGAAGTATGCAACTCGATAGCAATTTCCTCTGTAATATTCTTTCTGATTATCTACAGGACAAGAGAAATTCATTCCAAGAAATCGTTTACATTTACCACCACTAAGTACTAGACGTGGTTTGCTTGGATATCCCTCATCATCAAAACCAAAGGTGTTTTGAGCACCTGGATATGTAGGATCATCAACCATCTGCAAGTTTTTGTTAAATCGACAATTTCTTAAGGAATCATAATGTTGGCTACCACTTGAGTGATTGAATGAGGGAATTAATGCAAAAGTGATAATTTTTGCAGCAGCTTGAGGACTAAGGATGATTCCTCTAGGTCTGCCAATCGTCATTTTCTTTCGGTTTTGTTGAGAATAAGCAGTTTTAATTGATGAATTAAATAATTCTTGCCAATTTTCATTCATAGTTCTGGAAGTAAACTGACTAGAACCGACGCCTATGAAATCACCTACTTGAATAGAGGTCATTATCTCAGCATTCATTCTTGTTCCAACTTCACGTTTCCAAAGACCTTCAGAATTTGCTACTAAACGCTCTTCTGTTTCAAAAGTAACAGTTCCTTCTAATTTTTTCAAAGGTTTTGATTCTTCAATAGAACTTAGAATATCAAGAAGACCTTCAGAGACGTCTTCAAGAGAAATGTCCCGCAACCTATCATCTCTGATATCTTTAACAGGGGTAACAATTTTCCTATCAACAAAACTTGTAGATATTTTTTGTAACGATTCTTTAGCATTTTGTGCAGACAATTCTACAACATCATTTACTTTATTGATAGCATTAGTTGAAACAAAACTTAGTTGATTATTAATAATTGAACGTATGGCAAGACCAGAACGTTCCTTTTCTATAATATTTTTAATACCACCATCAACTATCTCTACTTTTTTCAAATTCTTTTTCTGAATAAAGACTTCAATAGCATCTATGTTTATTGATTCTGCTTTTCTAATAGCTTCGTCTGCTAAAACTTCGATCATTATGTTTCCCTCACCCTTGTAAAGTCTATTTTTCTTATTTGCCTCTGAGCAATATTCGATATTACTGCTACACTTTTCAAACTTACTTTTGGAGATATTGCACCTACACTAACTCTTTGACCCTGTTTTCCACAATATGATGGAAAGCTACCAAGATCCTTAGTCATACCATTAACATCACCTAATATTGTGTAGAGATTACCAATAATTGAAAATCCTGTCACATAATCTCCAAGTTCTCCCTTCTCGATTTTCCGTCCATACTGTGCATCTAGTTGGAAATTCCCATGGACGGTATCAGCAGTTCCACCGAATGTATCACAGATATAGAGACCATTTTTAGCTCCTTCTATAAGCTCTTCAAATTTGTAATTACCAGGTTCAAAGAAAGTATTGCTTTGCCTAACTTGAGGGTAGTAAAGACTGCTTTCAGCTCTACCATTGCTAGTTGGTATGGCATTCATCTCTGCAGCTGTTTCCCTGCTTTGCAATACATCAAATAAGATACCATCTTCAATAATCAATGTACCAGATGCTTTTACACCTTCGTCATCAAAATAATACTCTCCGTAACCTTTAAAGCTAGCATCATCAATGATTGTAACTTCCTCTGAACCTATTTTACTTCCAATTCGTGTATCTAAAGGTGATTGCCCACTTATTATTAAATCAGATTCAACTGCATGACAAAATTCATGGCAAAGATTCCAACCCATTTCTTCGTTTAAAATAATTGGTTGCTCTTTTGGTTTTACTAATTTGGCTTGTGCAATTTCAGGCAATGTTGATATGAAGTTATCAAGAAACTCCTCAAAGGAGTATTGTTCAAACTGCTCAATCCCTCCTACACCCCCAAAACCAACTGATCTTACTCTTTGAAAATTACTTGATCCACCTAAAGAACATCCGAGAAACAAGCTAGCTCTGATTAGGATTTGTTCTATTTCTGAACCTTCAGAATTCATGAATAATTTCTGTGTATGATTTTCAATTAATTTTAAATCTAATACCTTTACAATATTCACTCGAGAGTTTATTCTCGAATTTAACCAGTTTAATAAATCGATTCGATCTTTTTGCTCAAGGTATTGTGGATGTTTTTTACAACTATCTGAAACACTTGTTTTCCTACTTGAGATTTCAGCTAAATTTATTTTCTTTTTATCTGATTTTTTTGCAGTTTTCTTAGCAATCTTAACTGCATTCTGAGTTGTTCGCATTATTGATGAATTATCTAAGGAGGAAATTGATGCAAATCCCCAACAATTTTTGTATAAAACTCGAATACCGATACTTTCTTGTAAATTAGTATTTACACCACAAATCTCATTGTTTCTCAAACCTATAAAATTAGCAAATTCATTCTCAACTCGTATATCAACATAATCAGCATCTAATTTCAATGCATATTCAATTGCATCAGTGGCATAAGGGTTGAGAGCCATTTTTGAAATTTCCTTTAGTTAAATACAGCTGACTATATAGAGTATTTAAGGTAATTTACTATTTAAAATTAAACAATTATACAATTTAAAATACATTAAATTTAATGGGAATTGTGATGTGCAAACCTAATAAGTGCTAATGCACTTGCTTTTGCTTGATTTGCATCTGTAATTGTAAAATTATTTAGAGGAGTTCCTTCTGGTTTTCCTTCAAGATCCCTACTTTTTGTAAAGAAATCATTTACTTGATGACAAGCTTGTTTCACATCGTCTGGTATTGTATACTTTCCGTTTATCTTTCTAAGTAAAGCAATTAAATTATCACCAAATGTATATTCATCCATCAAGGATAGAATAGCTTTCAAAGCGGCAGATGAAGCTTGATGTGATGTGAAGCATGACCAAGAGAATTTACCTTTATCCATTAGAATATCTGCTATTTCAATTAGCTCTTCTGAGTATTGTAACCAATCTTTATTTCGATTCATTTATTCATCATCTTTTTCTTTGTTCTATGATTTCTACTTCAAATGTTTAAAAAAATAATAATTTAAGATAAGATGTGGAAAATTCCCTAGGAATAATAAGTTAAGGATAAGAAACAACTAGTGGAAATAATCCACTAACTGCTTTTAACCATTAACGATATGATTTTTGGTAACGAGCTCTTGCACCAGGACCACCTGTTTTCTTCTCTTCTTTACGACGAGAATCAGCGACCAAAATAGATCTGTCATAGTGCAAGTATTTGCTTCTTAACTCTGGATCTTGAGTCCATATTACTAAAGCACGACCAATAGCTGTTCTAGCAGCATCGGCTTGTCCAATTATTCCTCCACCTTTAACATTTACAATAATATCAATACCCTTGATAACATCCTCACCAGCCAGAACGAGAGGTTCTTGGATTTTCATTCGAGCTAATTCAGAAGGATAAATTTCTAGTGGTATGGAATTAATTCGGATTCGTCCTTTACCAGCTTTTGTTGTAGCTCTAGCAATTGCTGTTTTACGTTTACCAGATGTTAAAACTATTCTTTTTGATGACATTAGCATTACCACCTATTACTTATTTTTTAACCTTGGATCTAAATCTGGATTATAATTCCAGCCAAGTTGTTTACAAAGCTCGCCAATTGATATTCTTTTAACAGTTAGTTTAGCAGAATCAGCTTCAGGTACCTTAATCATTTTGGCTTTCTCGAATTCTTTTGGAATAGAAATAAAGCATTTCAACCTATGAAAAGCTGCTTTTCCTCTTGGTTTCTTGTAAGGAAGCATGCCTCTAATGGATCGCCTAACAAATCTATCAGGACGTCTATAGTGGAAAGGTCCTCTGAGAGGATTGTATTTGCTTCTAATATCCAATCGTTCCTTGTATTGCAAGATAATTGACTCGGGTTTGCCTGAAATGACCATTTTTTCAACATTCACTACATCAATGGTTTCACCCATGAGTAGTCTTTTAGCAATGTTTGTGGATAATCGTCCAAGGATTGCACCTTCTGCATCTATTACAGTATTTTTTGACATTAGTTTTCATCTCCAAGTTCATTATGCAAGAATTCGAATTTTCTTGAGCTCTGTTGCTGGTAACTCCATTAAGTCTCTTAATGTAAGTGCTCTTCCACCAGCTTTGGTTATTTTTGCTTCAGCAACTTCACTGAAGTTTAAAGCAGCAATCGTATAGCTGCCCTTTATCTCTCCTGAAGCTAGAACCTTACCTGGAACAACAACTAACTCAGTTTTCTTAGCATATCGACTTATTTTGCTAAGATTGACTGCAGGTCGTTGCCTTCTAGGTTTAGCAAGCCTTTTAGAGAGAACCTTCCAAAAATTGTGCTTCTTATCAGCAGCACCTTTTTTTCTCAAATCGCGTATTAACGCAACGGTATTAGGATCTGATGGCCCTGTTGGCTTTGGCATTTTCTCACAATCCTCCGTCTTCAATTAATGAAAACAATTTATAGGATTATCTTAATTATTTCTTCTTTTTCGAGTACTTATCTAAAGCAACTTTGTATTCGTTCTCGAAGTCTTTAGCTTTACTTTTGAGGATTTCGGTTGCTTTCTTAAATGCTTCAATTGGCGAAACTACACCAGTTGTTTCTAGTAAAAAGATGAAATCTCCTTCTACATTTCCCATTTTTAAGGAATCATAACTGCAAGCATTTGTACAGAGATCGCATAAAAGACATTCAAGAGGGTTAGTAAGTTTTACAACTTTTTTCTTTACTTCAAGAATATTTTTAGGGCAAGCATCTACACATTCCATGCACCCAGTACATTTTGAGACATCTTGGTTAACTTGAGGATAATATCTATAACTACAGGTTACTACTGGTGACCACTTTGCATGCTCTTTACCTCTTCCCATCATTGCTATAGCTTCTAAAGTGATTTTTTGTCCAGCACCAAGTTTAGCAATGGGGATTTTCTCTGAGATTGGCTTTATCTTATCATCATTTGAAATAAGATCTTTAGAGTAGACCATTTTGGTCTCATTACCTGCAGCTTCAACTTCGAGAGTTAAGGCAATAGAGCAAAATTGACACCCTTCACCATCACAATTTTTGCATTCGCTAGCAACAGTGAATTCGTCAATTGGAGTAGTTAGAGGTATAAGCCCTAATGTATGGGCAACCATTTCATCTAAAACTGGGGAAGTATTCTCAACTAAAATGATATCTTCAATAGCCAAGGTAGGTACTTCAGATATAATGGTTCTTCTTAAACCATTTACGAAGGTGTAATTACTTCCACGTATAATGAAACGAAGTTTGTTATCCTTATTTTCAATTACCTCTATATCCATAGTTTATCACAGCATTATCTTCTGTCCAAATTCATTGATAAGAAAAGGACGAAATATTCTTGATAAGTATCAATTCTCGAAATTTGAATTTGACTTATAAAGTTTTTTAATATAATGAACTTTGCTATCAAATTATTTACCCCTAAAGATAAATTAATGTAATAGGTAAATTATACACATCATCAATAGTAATGTGAACGTGAACACTATGCGAGGAATGATTGTTGGGAGATTTCAACCATTTCATAAGGGGCATTTGAGTGCTGTAAAATACATGCTTTCTGAAGTTGATGATCTAATAGTTATTATTGCTGCATCCCAACAAAGCCATCAAAAAGATAATCCATTTACTGCTGGAGAAAGGTATGATATGATTCGTCATTCACTTGTTGATGAATTGAAAGACATTACTCGAGTAATTATTGTTCCAGCAAATGATGTTAAGGATAATGGATTATGGGTTGCACATATTACAAGATTAGTTCCAAAGTTCGATGTTGTTTATACAAACAATCCATTAACAGAATATCTGTTTAAGCAAGCAGGGAAAGAAGTAATAAATACTCCATTTTATGAAAGAAAAGAATATAGTGCAAATCATATTCGAGAACTAATGATAAGTGGAAAAAAAAATTGGAGACAATTAATTCCAAAAGCTGTAGCAAAAATCATTGATGAGATTGATGGAGTAACTCGTATTCAAACAGTTTCTTCTAGTGATAAAAGTTAAACAAATTTGTGTCTATATACTTTCAGATTAATTTTTCCTTTTACTACTTCAACACCTTCTTCTCTAAGCATTCGAGCTTTTTCCTTTACTGCTCCTTCAGCCCCACCCCGGAAGTTGCCTATATTACCATCTGATTTTAATACCCTATGACATGGAATATATGGTCCGCAAGGATTTCTCCTCATAGTTGTACCAACAGCTCTAGCAGTAGCTTTCCAGTGGGGGTCTCTTCTAGCCAATTCATTGGCTAAATCACCATAAGTAACTACTTTTCCTTTGGGAACTTCAGCAAGAATACGTAAAATAGCTTGTTGATATGGACTTAATTTTGCTAGTTTCTTTTCATCTTCAGGAGTAATTTCATACATTTTAGACACCATTAAATTACAATTATTATTTGAGATGTTTTTAGTAAATAATCTTACTCTAAATATGATTTAGTTTGATTTTCGTATATAATTAGGTTCACAATATATTATACCAGGATTACCCTCTGAACCTTCAATAGTAAATTCAGCATTAGAAATTTGCTTTATGATTTCTATATTTGTTAATGTATGAAGAGTAATCTTGCATGTGTCAACCACAGATGGAAAGTCGGAGATAGCCATCCAAATAATAAGTTGATCTGCCAGGTGATAATCGATTGGTCGTTCTGATTTAATTTGTGAGATAAGATTTGTCGCAGCAGTTTCACCTACTTTTTCTGCTAGCAAGCCCCTTTTACCTAATCCATCTCCTGCGAGTATTGTTCCATGATTTGTACATGCCCATAAAGTTATCCCAGTACCAGGACCAACATGTGTATCATATTTTGGTTCGGGGCAATCTCTCTCAATAACATCAACTTCGAGATTATGTTCTTTCAACTTTTTAATTGCTGCTGAGATCATTCTATCAGCTATATGTTTAGGTAATTGGACTACATGTGCTTTCCCACAGATGCACTTTATTTTTTGAGGTTTATCGAATTTATATTCAATGGGTTTCATTCGTAAAACAGGCTCAATATCACAAGAAAGGGTTCCTCCACCTTTGGGATAGTGACCTCTTCGACCAAAACATAAAGTAATCTCAACACCAATTTGCTTCATTATTGGAACATATACATGATGCATGTAATCGTAAGGAGGTGCCATGGGAACATCTGTACCACCTTTCATCAGCAATTTAACAGGATCAGGTGCATGAGCTGCTACTGGAATAATGGCTTGTAGTAATAATGTTAAACTTCCAGCAGTTTTTACGTCTATTTTAAATTCTCCACTTTGAATTTTACCCGGATAGAATTTAACTTGCTCTGAACCTACTCTTAATCCTTCAACTTTGGCATTACAAATTTCGCTGATTGCTTTTATTGCGTAGGTATGTTGATTTCTCAAACCAGGTTTTGACCGCTTTGCTCGTATATTGTAGAGTTCAATTGGAGTGTTAAATAAAGCAGATAGAGCGATGGAATTCCTGACAATGGAGCCACCACCTTCTAGCATACTTCCATCAATTCTAATCATCTTCGTCAAAGAATATCCACTCAATTTCTCCCTCTTTTTTGGATTTTGGAGGAGCTTCTTCTATTTTTTCAATTTCTTCTGGTCTTACATATAACTTCTTTTCAGATATTTTTTCTGTTACCATTAAGACTATGTCTTCTAATTGTTTCTTGTTGTTTTCAAGTGTAGAAATTGTTTCAAGTTTCCCCAACAATGCTTCTGCATTTGCTAATTGGTTTTTGGTTAGAATGTCTTTCTTATTGATTAACGTCAAGATTGGTATGTTGGGAAATATTTCTTTAATTTCATTACAAAGATTTAGTTGCTGCTGTAATGTCAAAGGAGCACCTTCTGTAGGATCATACAAGAAAATTATGTAATCAGCAAAATGTTTTAGTGCTAAGATACTTCTCATTTCAATTTCATTTCTCTCATGTAATGGTCTGTCTAAAAGACCAGGTGTATCAACAAGTTGTATAGCTTCAAAACCATGTTTCCTATGGCCACAATTTAGTTCTTTTGTTGTAAATGGATAAGCAGCAATTTCTGGTTTTCCAGTTGAAACGATTTTAACATAACTGGATTTTCCTGCATTAGGAGCACCAGCGAATGCAATAGTTTTTTCAAATAAATTAAAATCGGGTACTTTAGATAATTGTATTTTTGCTTCAATCAAATCATTCAATGGTTGTTCTAGCTTCTTTATAGTTGAACCAATACGACCAATAGCTTCTCTTCTAATTTTTTTGGCTTCTTCAGTAAATTCACAAATACCTAATTTTTTCGAAACGTCTCTTTCAATACTCCTAAGAGATTTTCGAGTATTCTTTATCCTTGAAAGAGAAGTACGTATTTTCTCTATGCCAAACAATACTTCGATCAGTTCTTTATGAAAGGGATGTAATTCCTCAATAAATGGAAAACTGTTAGCTATATCTGTTAATTTTGTATCAAATTCTGGAAAAATAAATCTGAATTGTCTAAAGTAAAGGGTTTTATAGAAAGATATTTCAGATCGCTTCATTTTGATTTTCCTTGGAGCATCAACTCGAATCTTTTTTAATTTAGAAAATACCATATCTGCTAATTTATCTGCTGTTGGAATGTATGGGATTTTTCTAAATTGACTCAAAGCTATAACACCTTCTAGTGTACTTCAATAAGTTGGATAAAAAAACATATTGAAATGTTAACATTATTTTTCATCTGAACTTCTTGAGATATACTCTTGTAGTATCTCATCTAACAATCTTTTACCCTTAAGACCATATTTTGCTTCTTCTTTCTGTTTTTTTACACCAGAAAGAATTTGTTGTACGTATACATTCTTTACTGGTTTGAAAGTGATCTCAGCAGAAGGTATGATTTTCTTAATACCATCAGCAATTTCCTTTGCAGTAACCCACAATCCATCAACATTGATTATTTCAAAATTAATGTCTTTGCTACGCCAAAGATTAATCAGGATTTGTACAGCATCATCTACATAAATAATAGGTAGTTTTGTATCAGGTGGAATCTCAGCAGTATAAGGCTTTCCTTTAACAGATTCCTCTACCATTTGAGTTGGATATGGTGTAATACCTAAGAATGATTTTCTTCCTGGGCCTATAACAATAGGAAAACGAACAGCTCTAAAATTAATGTCAAAATTTTTCGCATAAATTGAACCTATAATTTCCGTACAAATTTTAAAAGAACTATAGACAGTCCATGGATCATGCAAATCTGCTTCTGTGAAAGGTGGCTTTCTATCTGGTCCAAAAACAGTTGCTGAACTTGGATATATCATAGTTTTGATACCAAATTTACAAGCAGTTTTAAGGACGTTCATTGTTCCTTCAACATTAATCTTGAAAGCTTTGTAAGGATCCTCTTCTGTTAATGGTGGTAAAATAGCAGCCAGATGAAAAACATCAGTGAAGTCATACTTCTCAAAAACCTCTTCCAGACTTTTAATGTTTGAAACATCACCTTGCTCAAGAATTAATCCCTCTGCTTCTTCTTTGATTTTATCTATATTGAGATCAAAGATAACAATTTTCTTTTCAGCTTCGAGTAGTCTTTCTGCAAGATGAAAACCAATAAAACCTGCACCACCGGTTATGAGGATTGCCATGTTTATTCCTTCTAATATTACTCATTAATTATGATAATTCTTCATGCATTCGCTTTTAAAACTAGCTACAAAAAATGTGTATTAACTACTTTTTAACTTCTTTTTTCAATAAGGGATTGTACAATTCAACACGTCTATCTAAGAAGAGATGATTATTTGCAGTAATCATTTTATTTCTTGCTTGCGTAGGGTCAATTTCGACGATTTTTAAATCTTCATCATGTTCATTTGATTGTGCAAGAAGTTCCATTTTGGGGCTAGTTATTTGACTTAAACCAGTAAAGGATAATTGAGTGTTTGGTCTAATGTCTTTACCTGTCCTATTTGCTGTAATTGTAAATATACGATTTTCAATTGAACGAGCTAGCATTGTTTTCTGTGAGAATTGTAAAACTAGGTTTGCTGGATGACAAATGATATCTGCTCCATGTAAAGCTAGAATCCTAGCAGTTTCAGGAAAAGCCCAGTCAAAACAAACCATAATACCTATTTTAGCATCTCCTAAATCATAGATTTAAAAAGGACCATTACCTGCTTTGAAAAAATCTTTTTCATTATTAAATAGATGGATCTTACGATAGACATCTATAAAACCTTCAGGACCAACAAGAACTGCTGAATTATAAAACTCGGAATCAGAGACTTTTTCACAAATTCCAGCAACAATAAAAGTATTTGTTTCTTTAGCGATTTTACTCCAAGCTTTTGTTGAAGGTCCATTAGGGACATTTTCTCCAAACCTTTGTAGCTCGGATTTGTCAATGAAAAGATAACCTGTTGTACAAAACTCAGGAAGCACAAGCAAATCTGCTTCCTTACCTTTAGTGATTAACTCAATAGTGCGATTTAGATTCTTTTGTACTTCGCCAAAAATCGGACTGAATTGAATGTAACCGATTTTCATAATTGTTTCCTCAATAATAACTATACAGAAGTACAATCTAAATAAAGTTGTTTAAGAGATAAACGAACCTTTTCAAATAATAATTTGTAAAAAAAGAAAGAGTTTGGGGGGATAACCCCCTTATTTTGTATTATTCCGCAGCGACTTTTTTCTTCGTGAATGTTTCTTTAAGACCGAAAATCAAGAGACCACCAAATATTGCAGCTGCTACGTATCCAGCAATTTGCCAAGTAGGCAAACTGATGATAAGAATAATTGCTCCAACAATAATGGCAGCAGCAAAAAGAACTGCAAATAATCCCCAGAATCTATGAGCTCTGGAAACTGGATATTCAGCTCTTAACACTTTACCTCTCGCAGCGTCAACCAATGCTTCACCATCCCAATTACCATAGGAATATCCTACTCTATAGAACGGAACATGAAGATAAGAAACTTCTTTCATTTGTATATCTTGTCTTATGCCATCGACTTTGTGTATTTCTCTGTAAATCAATTGATTATGACGATTTTTCACTTGAGCTTCAGCAAAACTATAAGCTTCTTCATAACCAATTTCTGTATCGTATATTCTTCCACCTTCTCTATTAACAGCATTGATATCAAATGCGTCCTTTGAACCTACAGGTATTTTCTCATCCCTGATTTCTTTGTATTGTTCTTTATATCCAAAAATAAGACATGTTTGATCCAGGTCTATCGAACCTCGTTCAGGACGATTTCCAGTATTTATTGTTCGATTCCAATGTCCACTATGAACTGGTGTACAGAATTTACCTATACCATGATACTCAGTATATCCATGAAAGTTGAAAACCCAGAAAGGCATCATACGAAGTTCAAATTCTTTAAAAATCGCTTTATCAGCGAAATCGCTTGGAACTCCAACAAATTTCGATAAATATTGAGGTATTAATTCGGTTAACTCAGAACCGCTGAAATAAACTGAGAGCATATGATGATTTTGAAATGTTTTACCAGTTAGTAATTCATTTGGAGTACCACAAAACTCACAAGTTACTACAGAAGCAAAGGGTGAAATGTTATTTTCTGCTTGACAATATCCACATTGAATTTTCTTTGATTGTTGATCTATGACCATTTCTTATCATCTCCCATCCATTCGGAATCCACATTTCTCACAGAATTGTTGGTTCTGTTCAAGTGGATCACCACATTTTGGACAAAATCTCGCAACAGGCGCTTGACCTGTTGATTGTTGTTGTGTTTGCAAACTCTCAACTTCTTGTGCTGGAAGCATTTGGAAGTCAAATAGACTTACACCTGCACCACTCGATTTTATTTTATGCGGTTTGTACACTCTTACCATCAGGACAATTCCTACAATTACACCTGCAAGAGCAAGTACTATGAAAACTATAAGCAACCATGTCTGTTCGTCTGCACTTTGGTTATAGAAATTAAAACCCAATTGTGTTAATATTGGAGCTGCTACAAATCCTAGAAGTGCAATGAACATCATTAATCCTCTATTCTTAATTGGCTGTTCCTCTCGTAATAATTGACCACTACCCCATTGATAGGCTGCTCTATAAGAGCGTCCTTGAATTTTTCGTCTAATTAGCAGAAGTGGTTCATGCAATAAAGTTGGTTTTGAAAGGGGTTTGAAATTGACTTTTGTATCAAAAACTTCATGCATTTCAGATTTGGCTTTCTGATAAGCTGCTTCGTAGACTACTTCACCGGCTTTCTTAGAAGCTTCACTTTGGTCCCATTCTGGGCTTAAAGCGACCATGTCTTGTCCTACATCTCTGTTAACTAGATTCTTAACAAAATCAGGACTAAATGGAACAGATTCTCCACCTCTGTTTCTTGTAACAGAAGATATTAATTCATTAGCACCAAACATTGTAACTTCTTGTCTGGCAAGAAATCTTACGGAATGGTTACCATGATGTTGAATTCTCCAAGGTCGATATTCAACGATAGTTTTAGATTCTGTGTAGGTTTTCCCACCACGTCGTACAGTTTTGGTTTCAGTACGTTCTCTTCGTTGATACCCACGAGCGTCTACATCGACTTCAGCTTTTACTTCAAAGAATGGTACTAGAATTAATTCCATCTTCTTAACATGACCAGCTCCTTCTGGAGGTGTTAAAGGTAATGGTTTTATTATTACGTGAGGAGTGATATGACTTTCAGCAACAATATCTCCACAAAAATTGCAGATTGTTAGAAGAGATTCCGCCGAAGGTCTCATCGGTGCACCACATGATGGACACCTTAATGTTTTTACCATTATTGATCCTTGATCACTCAATACCTTCACGCCAAATGTTTTGTATCTCTGAAAAGGTTATACAACCCATTCAATAACAGATTCTAATTGCTTTAGATAAATTAAGCTTGCTGTTATGGATAATTTATGAGAAATAATCATTTGGAAGTACTATTTGGATTTATTTTTGGTTTGAACCATTTTAATCGTAATGAATTTGTTACTACAAAAACAGAACTAAAAGCCATAGCTGCTGCAGCAATCATTGGGTTAAGTAAACCAATTGCTGCCACTGGAATTGCTATAGTATTAAAGAGAAATGCCCATAAAAGATTCTGTTTTATAATTTTCAGTGTTTCGTCGCTTAATTCAATTGCATCTACTACTTGAGTTAAATCGCTTCTCATTAAAGTTACAGAAGAAGTTTCTATGGAAACATCTGTTCCAGATGCAACAGCAAAACCAATTTCTGCTTGTGCTAAAGCAGGAGCATCATTTATTCCATCTCCAACCATACCAACTTTTCGATTTTCTTTTTGAATTTCTTTAACAATATTAGCTTTCTCTTCTGGTAAAACCTCTGCAAAGACTCTGTCTATACCAGCTTGCTTAGCAATCGCTTCAGCTGTTCTTTTATTATCACCAGTAACCATTATGAC
>JAHLVW010000009.1 GCA_019058275.1 Candidatus Heimdallarchaeota archaeon | reverse complement strand
TTTTCTGGTTCAGAGAAAATTTCTGGTTTAATCTCTTTTTCTTTTAGTGGATCTACAAATCGTCCTTTTAATGCTATAAGTGCTGCAGATGTTGGACTTAATAGGAATGAACCAGCGCTTTTTTCACCTGTTCGACCGTAGAAATTCCTATTGAAAGTCCTAACTGATAGACCATTTGTAGGTGGAGTTTGACCCATACCAATACAGGGACCACACCCACTTTCCAGTAGCCTAGCTCCAGAAGCTATAATATCTGTTAATAGTCCATCTTGAGCTATTTGTGTAAAGACATTCTTTGAACCAGGTGAAACAGTCATGCTAACATTTGATGCTATTTCTTTTCCTTTAACAATAGAAGCAACACTTGCTAGTGCTAAATATGATGAATTTGTACAACTACCAATACATACTTGATCTATGTACAAATCTCGTTCATACAGACGACCAACATGTTTTTTTATATCATTATGAACTTTCTCTGGCATAGTTCCTAGTATCTTATCGATTGGTGTTTTTTCAACTAATTCTCGTATCTTTACTACAGATCCTGGACTATGTGGTAATGCTACATTTGGTTCTAATTTCGACAGATCAATTTCTATGATTTCATCATATTGAGCATCTTCATCTGCTTCTAATGGAATGTAATCGTTTTCTCTATCTTGAGCAATCAAGAAGTGTTTTGTGTGCTCATCGCTAGGAAAGATTGATGTTGTTGCTCCTAATTCTGCACCCATATTGGTTATTGTAGCCCTTTCAGGTGCAGTCAAATCTTTTATACCTGGACCAGAGTACTCAAAGATGGTTTTGAGCCCTCCTCTGACTCCTTTAATTTTTAGTAGTTCTAAAATTATATCCATAGCAGTTACCCATGGACGATTTAGTTTGCCAGTAAGTTGAACTTTGATTACTTTTGGGAATTTTAACTCAAAAGGTTCTCCAGCTATTGCACTAGCTACAACTAATCCTCCAACACCAATAGCCATTGAACCTACACCTCCAGCAGTAGGAGTGTGTGAATCTGTTCCTAACAGTATTTTACCTGGAGCAGCAAAATTCTCAAGATGAACTTGATGTATAATACCATTTCCAGGTCGAGACATTATAGCTCCCTTTTTTGCAGCGATTGTTTGTAAAAATTGATGATCATCAGCATTTCGAAAATCGGTTTGCAACATGTTGTGATCGATATAAGAAACAACTAAGGGAACAGTAACTTCGGGAATGTTTATTGCTTCAAATTCCAACCAAGCCATAGTTCCTGTTGCATCTTGAGTTATGCATTGGGCAACTTTTACAAAGATTGGATCTCCATGATTATATTCTAGAATTGATTTTTCTGATATATCATGTTCTTCCAGTATTTTTTGCACTATATTTTTACTAGTCATCTTTCTATACCTACGCGCTGTAACAAAGTTTACATATTGGATATTATTGCTTCCGCAAAATCAGAAGTTCCTATTGGTTTTACATCTTTTAGCTGTCTTGCTATATCATAGGTCACTTTCTTTTGTAAGACTGTTTTCTCTATTGCTTTATTTATCATTTCAACAGCTTCAACCCAACTCATGTAATCTAACATCATTACAGCTGAGAAAATAACTGATCCGGGGTTTACCTTATTCTTACCAGCATGTTTTGGTGCAGTACCATGAGTCGCTTCAAAAACAGCAGCTTTATCACCGATATTTCCTCCTGGTGCAAAACCTAAACCACCAATTTGAGCTGCTAATGCATCACTTATATAATCTCCATTTAGATTTGGTAGTGCAAGTATATCATATTCATCAGGACGAAGTAATATTTGTTGGAACATTGAGTCAGCAATTCTGTCTTTGATGAGGATTTTACCTTCAGGAAGTTTACCATCATAGTTATCCCACAAATCTTTTTCACTTATTACAGTATCAGGAAATTCTTCAGCAGCTAATTTATAACCCCAATCTTTGAATTTGCCTTCTGTAAATTTCATGATATTACCTTTATGAACTAAAGTGACTGATTTGTAATTTTTCTCAAAAGCATAGTTAATTGCCATTCTGACTAATCTGGAAGTATTTGCCCAAGACATTGGTTTAATACCTATACCCGATTCCATAAGGACATTTGTTCCTAATTCATCATTCAAGAATTTAATGAGTTTTTTAGCATCTGCAGATTCAGGTTCGAATTCAATTCCTGAATAGACATCTTCGATATTTTCTCTAAAGATTACCATATCTACTTTTTCAGGATGCTTTACTGGTGCAGGTACACCTTTGATATGTTTCGCAGGTCTAACACATGAATAAAGGTCTAATCTTTGTCTAATTGCAACATTTAAACTTCTAAAACCACCACCAATTGGTGTTGTCAAAGGTCCTTTTATTGCTACAATATGTTCTGTAATTGCTTTTAATGTATCAATTGGTAAAAAGAGATCTCTAATTTTCTTTGGATCCATCTTCTTCAATTGCTCTTCAGAGTAATCTGCAGCATAAATCTCTCGAGCTTTTTCTCCAGCAAAGACTTCAAACCAAATGATTTCTTTTTTACCTATATAGACTTTTTTTACAGCAGCATCAACTACTGCTCGCATAGCTTCTACAACTTCCGGTCCAATACCATCCCCTGCTATATAGGGAATTATAGGTTTATCTGGAACAACAAGTTTGCCCTTATCATCAATTGTTATTTTTTCACCATCTTTAGGAGGTGTTAGTTTTTCATACGGGGTCATTTTATACCTTCCAAATTTTAGTCGGTATATCAATAATCAATCTTTTTAAACACTTTTTGTGTTCGAACACAGTGAGGTAAAATACAACAATTTAAAATTACCTATTAGAAAAATAATTCTAAAAATTTGTTTTTACTCAAAATTAGTTTAGTACACACATAATAGTTAAATAAGTACAAGTATTATACAAAATATTTCAATTAACAATTATCGACAATAAATTGTTAATCCTAAGGAGACATCAATCTATGGCTCAAAGAAAAGTAGCAATTGTTACTGATGCATCAGGAGATATTCCACCTGTAATTGCAAAAGAACTTAATATTTCTATCTTACCAATCATTATTAATTTCGAAGAGAAATCTTTCAAATCCTATGGAATAGAGGAAGGACTCACTTGGAAAGAATTTTACGAACTTTCTGAAAAAGAAATACCTTCAACAGCTATTCCTGGTCCAGGTCATTTTGTTAAGACTTTTGAACAAGCATTAGAAACTGCTGATTCAGTTATTGCTATCTTCATCACCCATAAATTATCGGGTGTATATAATAACGCAGTTAAAATCATAGAACAGTATTTGCCAGATAAGGATATCAGTATTTATCATGGTGGTGTCAACAGTATTGGTATAGGTGTTCTAGTTATCGAAGCAGCTAGATTAGCAGCTCAAGGAAAAACCAAAGATGAAATCGTCAAACAACTTGAAAGTTGGATTCCACAGGTACAATATTCAGGTATCATCAATACTTTGGACAATCTTGTAAAAACGTGTTTGTCTAAAGTTAAGAAATTTTTATCAGATATGCTAAGTTTCAAGCCAATTTTAGGATTTAAGGATGATGAGATATTTATCTATGGTAAGATACGCGCAAAAGATGACCTCATCATTGAACAAATTAAGAAATTCGGTGTAAAAGCTCTTACTAATATGATCCCTGAAAATAATCTTTTAATAATCGGGCACACTCGCTGGCATGAAGCTGCAGAAGAACTTGCCAAACACTTGCAAGCAAATAACCCTAATAATAAAGAAATCATTATCCAAGAAGAAGGCGTAATAAATTCATTCTATGTCGGTAAAAAATTGCTTACTCTTAGTTATATTGGTAATTTTGATCCAGACTGGTTATTGAAGACAAAATAAGTCCTTAGATGGACTTATTTTTTATTTTCTTAATTTAGCTTAGAGGAATCTCTGTAAGTTGCGAATAGTAGCTTATTGCTTGTTGTATGAAATCTTTGTCTAGAAATCCATGTGGAGTTTTAAATTTAAACAAGCGAGCAGCTAATTTACTTGTCGTCAAATTTTGCCCTGTTGCTTTTTTCCAAGCATTTTTTTTCTCATAAGTTTCATGTGATAGTTTATGTAGTTCTTCTTTTGTAAATTTCCTACCAATTGACTCGAGACTTTCAATTGTTCTTGAAAGATTAAAGACCTTTTTTGCAAATAGACAAATAACTAAGGAATTCAAAATCTGTCGCCATTTCTCTTCCTTAATCAATTCATCAACAATTTTTTCAGGTGTAAATGATTTTCCAAATAACTTTTGATCTAAACTATACCCTCCATTACATAAGTGTGAATGTCTCTGTCCAATCATATGACCTATTATGCTTGCAGGACCTGTCATATATCCAGCAGGTGTTTGCCCTCCAATTCTTACAGCAAATTCTTCTCCACCATATTTTTCAACACAAACATCAATTCCTTCTCCTAAGGTGTGATAGAAATCATTTTCCCTTCTAATAATTAGCTCAATTACTGTAAGATAGTTGATGGTATTACCAAATTCAAAAACAGCACCCATTGAATCAGTAATGCTTACTAATCCCTTCTGATAAGCATCTGTTGCCCAAGCAAGAATACCTCCCAATGAAATGATATCAAATCCATTTCTATCAGAAATTTCTATGAGTCTTAAAACATCATTTGCATTATCAATACCTAAATTTGAACCTAAAGCATAAATTAACTCATAATCATAAGGTACAAATGTGGTTTCAACATCATATTCCTCTTTTTTATATGGAACCCGTAAATAAGCAATATGTATACAACCAATAGGACATTGTGAACAAGCAATTTTTCTTAAAAGGAGGTTTTCAGCTAGATATTCGCCAGATGTTTTATCAACATGTTCAAATGTACCTGAACTGAAATTCCTTGTTGGAAGAGCACCCATTGCATTGATAGGTTTAATCCCTGCAGCTGTTCCCAAAATGTGATATTTGTCCATATCATCGCTATCACGTAAATGGTTGTAAATATCACGATATGCTTTCTTGTAAGCTTTCATATTGGGAAATTGAAAGTCTTTCGTTCCCTCAATAACCAAAGCTTTCAGTTTTTTTGAACTGAAAACTGTTCCTAAACCTAATCGTCCGAAATGTCTGTAATTGTCAACATTCAAGTTTGCATATTTTATAGAGCGATCTCCTGCTCGACCTGTTCTAACAAAACTTCTTCTACCTGGACCTTGTGGCTCTACATCTCTTAGGATTCTACCTACAGCAAAAACACTTCTCAAATTCCATAGAAGCTCAGCATTCTTTATTGTGATATTATCATCATGAATAGCAATATAAACAGGATGCGAAGCTGAACCTCTTATTATTATCCCATCATATCCTGCAAACCGTAAAGCTGATGCCATTCTTCCTCCGGCATAGCTTTCACCTAACTCTCCGTTTAGAGGTGATTTAAACATAGCAACTGTTTTTGATGCAGTAGGAAATGCAGCAGTTAAAGGTCCATTAGCAAATACAACAACGTTTTCTTTAGAAAGTGGATCGATATTTGGTTTACAATTCTTAGTGAATAATTCTGTTGCTAAAGCTACACCACCTAAGTAATTGTCTAATTTATCATCATCTATTCGCTTAATTTTCCTGTTAGTTAAATTAATGTCAATGATTTTCATCCTTCAACTTCCTCCATTTCTAATATACCATGTGGACAAAAATCAACACATTTACCACAATGAATACAGATAATTGGTGTTTCACTCAAAATATCCAATTTTATTGCTCCCAAAATACATGCTTCTTGACAGCTACCACAAGCATCGCATTTAGACAGATTCAAAATCACACCACCACCTTTACGCTTACTTAATGCACCTGTTGGACATGCTCGCATACAAACTGGATCCTTACATCCCCTACAAACAATGATTGCATAATAGGCTGTTTGACCTGCAGCTTTTACAGTTATTGCTGATTCATCTATAGACAATTTATTGAATCTTTCACGTGCACAAGCCATTACGCAACACAAACAACCAACACAGCGTTCTAGATGACGAATAGTAAGTTTTTTTGGCATATGGTTAAATTGGCAATTTGAGTTTATTAGTTTTTATTAACCAAAAGCAGTTTCTTTGTCAGTTAATAATGAGAAATATACTTCTAAACTGAAATCTTTATTTTAAATTAAACTATGTTATTAATAGAAGATCTGAGGATAAGAAAAATGCATGATGAGATAGCTTTTTTTATATTTATTATTTGCTTTATTGTGTCAATTATCTTTCTTTATTATAGTTTGAATAAACCTACTTCACGTAAAGGATTGAGAAGATTAATCATGAAGGATTGGGTAAAACATAATTTAGATGCACAATCAAAACCTGCAACAGTTCAAGCTATTAGAAATCAAATTCTAGTAAATGGTGCGTTTATTTCTGCTTTATTAGTTCTTACAGGGGCATCCTAGTAGGATTATTTCAATTGATTTTCGACATTGAAAAACTTTCTTATGGAATATTATTCCCTCATTCAAATTAAGTTATGCACAACTTAGTGTTATTCTCTTTTGTGTTATTTTTAGTTTTATTAATCTTATTAATTCAAGTCGTATGGCTTCTAATCTAAGCTATCTTATAACAAGCCAACCTCAAGATGTAGAAATTAATGATATAAAAGGTGTTGGTCTAACTCGATATACTTTTAGAATTTCACAATGTTCATGGATGCTAGGGGTTAGAAGATTATTCTTCATAATCGCAGCTGTGACATGGTTAATACATTCAATTTTCTTCATTGTGAGCACTTTAATATTAACTTTATATGTTATTCTTATACAAGATATTGCTATTTTCGAAAAAAAATTGCTAAAATAACAACCAATAGCTTGCAACCGACATATTCACAATATGAATCAATTAGTTTACTTAAAATTGGTTTACAGTATAAAACATTCTGCATGTGGTGACTTTTAATATGTCAAGAAGCAACCCTTTATTAATCAGTTATTATTATAACTAAATGTAAACATATCAAATTCTTAATGATACGTTTAGATACCACTTTAAGGGTGAACTTATTTGAAGCTGAATAAATCAATACTATTAGTGGCTTTGATGATACTGGCTCCAGTATTATCAGTTAATGCAGTTATGGTTATTGAAGATAATATGACTGCAAATGTATATGATTCTGATGTTCTTGTTGAAGCAGGAACAAATCTGTACTACAATCTAGATCAATTCGAATATCCAGTTTGGTTATTGGAAGATATAGGTATAGAAGACAATATAACTATTCCTAATTTGGCCAACAAAATACAATTGTACATCAAGGTTTTGGCTGTTGATGAATACCAAAGATTGTACTATAATGATTCTTATTCATCAGTACAAGGTTCTATAGTCTATGCAGCTATGGGAATGAAGGTTATTCAAGACATACCATTGTCATTCAATTTTGATGTTTTTTCCAGTGATATTACAATTCCAACAGGTGTTGTAACTAATGCTGCAGGAGTAGCCGGTTTACCACACTTTAATACTTCATTTGAAGGTCCCTACGAAGATTGGTTTCCCACTTATGAGTATGGACCAATAGTATTTGTTCTAAATAATGATTGGGATGATCACGAAGTACAACTAGAAGCTATGGGTTGGACCGTTACCGAAACTGAAGATGAATTTACAGCAAGAGTAGAAAACGGTTCAGGATTAATGGAAGGAACATGGCGCAAATCAGATGGAGTTTTAACTCACATCATTCTTGATGATCTATATATGACTGATTTAATGAATGCAACTGACTATACAATTGAAATGACCTTAGTAGAAGAAACTTTCACACCATTAGAAGCAGAAATTGGTGATATAATCCAACTAAACAATGAAATAGCATCATTTGATGTTTCAGGTTCTGGTGAATTATACCAAAACATCACTGAAACATTTGGTGATAATATTACTTATATCCAAGATCAATTTGCTAACATTGCCGGCAAACCATTGCAAAAGTACCAAATTATTGATACTGTTGGTACATTCTATAAATGCAAAATGTGGATGTATGATTGGGATCAAGATAAACTAGTACTAATGCCAAATCATGTTGTATTCAATGGTTATCTAGGTCTATCCCCAACTTGGACCTTGTCTCAAACTCCAATGATATATGGTACTACTGCTGATTTCATTCCAGGATTTGGTCCTGTAGTAACCCCCGATTGGGATCACTATGAAGGATATATGGCTTTAATGAATCTTGCTGCTGATATTTACTCTGATGAAGTTCTCGATGTACTGATTCCAATGATTCCAACTGAAAATTTTACTATTATTGGATTTGGTGGACTATTCCAAATGCAAAAGAAATCAAGTTACTATTACTTCCAAGAAAATTTAACAGGACAAGCTGAACTCAACATTACTGCTATTATACCATCACCTACACCATACACAATGGTTGCAAATCAACTATATGACCTTGGAGTAGATGTTTCATTTACACAAAATGCTTACATTGCATTCGCTAAAAAAGGTATTTTAGCTGGTGCTAAAATGACTGTTAATCTTACTGCTACACTATACGATGAACTTGACAGTGGCTTCCTACCAGAAGGTACAGTTAATGTTTACGTTGCAATGAAATTCGGCAACCCAGATTACAACCCACCTGATCTACTTGAACCATCTGGATTTATACCAGGCTTTACATGGTTAATGGTATTCCCAGCAATCATGTCAATCGCTGTAGCTACTATTTACTTCCGAAAACGAAAATAAACTTGAAACAATAAAAGTGCATTTACTTGCACTTTACTTCCTTTCTTTTTTTATTAATTTAAGTTTAAACAATTTTTTATTATAAACTTAAGCAAAAAATATAAGCTTGATGTAATTAATTACATTACTAAGTGAATTATCAATAAGGAGAAAAATAGTGTAAATGTCGACCAATTTAAGTCCTGAAGCAAAATTAGCAGAACAGGATTATAATGAAGCAAACACACTCGATGATAAAATAGTTAAACTTGAGAAATTTATCTCCTTAGTTCCAAAACATAAGGCAACAGAAAAAATGGTTGCAAGACTTAGAAGTAGACTTGTAAAACATAAATCTGAGTTAGAGGATAAGAAGCGTAGACAGAAGTCATTATCAAAAGGTCCAGTTTGGGTTATTCCTAAAGAAGGAGATGCTCAGGTTTCGTTAGTTGGTGTAGCAAATTCAGGTAAATCCCAACTTCTGAAAATTCTCACAGGTTCAAATACAAAAGTTGGTGATTATCCTTACACAACAGAGAAACCAGAACCAGGAGTTCTTGATTGCGATGGAGCTATAATTCAATTAATAGATTTACCAAGTATTTTTCTTAATATTAGAAATGAATCCAAGAATGGAGCAATGTTATTTTCACAGATTAGAGCTGCAGACTTAATAATTTTCTTAATTGACCTTTCTGAAAACCCTGTAGAGCAAATGAATCTTTTAATTGAAGAATTATATTCAGGAAGTATTCGTGTAAATAAAGAAAAACCACCTATAGAGCTTAGAAAGACAGGATCAGGTGGGGCTATTCTTATTGGTGAGGATAAAATCGATGCTTCTCGAGAAGAAATAATCGAGATTTTACATGATCAAAGTCTATATAATTTCTCACTTAAAATCATAAAAGAAATGACTTTAACAGATCTTGTTGAAGCACTTGATTATAGTATAGCCTATAGTAAAGGTATCATTGTTGCGAATAAAGGAGATCAACAAGGTTCAAAAGAGAATTTTGAGAAGCTTAAATCTGCTTATGGTCAACAATTTTTAATACTACCAGTAAGTGCTACAAAACACGATGGATTAGATGAATTAAAAGAGAAGTTATTTGACCATCTAGGTTTAGTTCGTATCAAAAGCAAAGAACCTAATGGTGGTATTGCACCAAAACCGATAGTTTTGAAAAAGGGAGCAACTGTCAGTGATGTTGCGAAAATTATCCATTCAAGATTTTATGATAATTTCAAACTAGCAAAAATATATGGTCCTAGTGCTAAATTTGATGGGCAAACTGTAGGATTAAACCATGAATTGAAAGATGGCGATATAGTAGAGATTTTTGCAGATTAAAGAAATCATTAGATCAAGTATACAAAACAGCCAATTCCAAATGCTATTAATCCTGCAATGAAAGAAGCCCAAAAATTAACATGATCATTTCTGAATCTTACTGAACCTCTTTGTAATTCCGTTGGTTTATTGCAATGTCCTCTCTTCTCTGTACCTTTTCCACAAACAGTGCATTTGAAGAATCCCTGAATTGTAGCTCCAAAGAGACTATCAATCAATCCTCCAATGAAACCAACAATTGCAGTTAAGGAGATAAATAAGAAGATTTGCCAGGTAGAATTTTCAGACAGTGGATTTCTCCATAATGCTTCAATTATCAAAGCTACAATAGAGACGATAGTTGCTCCAATGAATGAAGCGCCTGTTCCTTTTGGAGAAACTCCTCCTGATGTTCCCCTTTCTACTTTTTGTGATAAATTAAGAATCCAATAAGGTTGATCATTTGATAATATACCTATTTCAGTACCCCAAGTATCAGCATTAACTGTTCCAATTGTTGCGATAAAAGCATAAACAAAAGCATTACTAATTATAACATTATTTGTTAAAACATAGAATAGCAAATGACCTAAAGCAAAGATAAAAGCACCTAAACCATTAGCTAACACTTGTGATGTATCTCTTTCTCCACCTTTAGCAAACTTATCTTGCACTTCCTTCTTGTCTTTCTTACGATAGTTTGTTAAAATGCTACTGGATATGAAAAACACAAAAAGTAGAGTGTAAAAAAGTGGATTTATCATCCAATATGCAATGCCAAAAAAACCAGCCATTAAACAACCTAAAAGGGTAAGATGTTTTTTCACTCTAGCCCAAATGAAAATTGGAACATTTATACATATAGCGATAGCTACTGCAATTAACCAACCCCATTGACCGAATAGTGCTGTAAACCACATCTCTTGAATCATATATAAAACGCTCCAATTTTTTACGAGTTCTAAACCGACTTAAAGAAATCTAGATAATTCAAAAGGGTTTCTGTACAGTACAAGAAAAAAAGGAAAAGGTAGAAAATATAGTTAACTAATCATTTTGTAGCTTAATTGAAATCTCTTCACCTGGAATTAGTACTAGATTAGCAATATGTAAAGGTAGCTTAAGTAACTCTTGATGCCTATTAATCAAAGGTAATTTTTCTTTTGGAATACTAATTGTTGCAGATTTTATTGGTTGATTTAAAGCAATTCTCATACTTGCTTTTTGTTGTCTAGCAAGGGAGATTAACTCAATTAGTAAACCTCCGAGTTCTGCCTTTTCTGAACTAACTTTCCTTTTATCTTTAGTTGGCCATTCAGTAGCATGTATTGATATCTTACCAATCTCTTCTTTGAACATTTTCAAGTAAATAGCTTCAGTAATGTGTGGGCAGAAAGGTGCTAATAAACGTAAAACTGACCAGAGAGTGTCTCTTAATATTTGTTTTACAGTAGCAGATCTTACCTCATTATCTGATCTGATGATTGGTTTTACACTTTCAAGATAATTATCGCATAAGGTTGTCCATGTGAATTCATGGATTAATTTAAGACTTTGGTGGAATTCATAAACATCCATTGTTTTAGTTATTTCCTTCCTTGTCTTCTCGAGTTCTGAGAGCAACCAAATATCGATTGGTGAGTATTTTGGTTTTACTTCTGGAATATCATCAATGTATGTACTAAGATATCTGGAAACTGACCAAAGTTTTTGCAAAAATGATTTCCCATATTGAGCTTTATCCCATTGGAATGGAAAATCAGAACCAACCTTTTTGCTTAGTATTGTTTGTCTAATTGCATCTGCTCCAAATTTCTTAATTCCATCTCGAGGATCCACGACATTTCCTCTGGATTTTGACATCTTTAATGAATCCGGTCCAAGAACATGACCATTAATGAGCACATTTCCATATGGTAGCAATCCATTAGTTAACTTCATGGTTCTAAAAGTAGTATATGTATACCATGTTCTAATGATATCATGTCCTTGTAATCTGACGATACTCTCTGAATCTTTGGTTATCCATCGTTTAGCAAATTCAGGTTCACTGTAATATTTGGAAATAATTAATGCTGTTAAGCTTGAATCCACCCAGCAATCACAAACATCTTCTGTTCCTTTGATATTAGATGAACCACATTTGGGACATTTCTTAACAGGTGGTGGGATGATTGAAGTATCAATTGGGAATTTTGCATTTTCTGGTGGAGCAATTACTTCATTACAATCACTACAACTCCAGAATGGTATGGGTGTTCCGAAAACTCTCTGTCTTGAAATAATCCAGTCCCATTCTAATGCACCAATCCAATCAGTAGCTCGTCTCAAATAGAAACTAGGATACCATTTCATTCTTTTTGCAGCTTTAATTAATTCAGGAGCGAATTCTTTGATTTTAATCATGTATTGCTTTGTTGTCAAAAATTCCATTGGTGTTTCACAGTCACCTCTTTCTGTGTGACATAAGACTCTATGTCTGATACGCTCTTGTTTGTTCATGTAACCTTTTTTATTAAGGTCAATTGATATTTCACGTTGAGCATCGTTAATCAACATACCATCATATCTTAAACCAGTACTAACAATTTTACCATCAGGTGAAATAGTGCTTGAAATAGGTAAATTATGCCTCTGTTGCCATTTAATGTCTTGCTCATCACCAAATGTACAATTCATTACAGCACCTGTACCAAATTCCATGTCTACATCAGCATCAGTTAAAATTGGTATTTCTTTTTCAAGTAAAGGTATGATAGCTTTTTTCCCATGATATTTCTTGAATCGTTTATCTTTTGGATGTATGAGAATTGCTTGACAAGCAGGTATTAATTCAGGTCTTGAAGTAGCAATTTCAATGAATTCGTCTTGTTCACCTGAAATAGGAAACTTTACCCAATTCATTAAACCTTTCTTTTCTAGATAACCAGTTTCAGCTTGAGCTATACTTGTTCCACAATAGGAACACCACATATTTGGAAAATTATCAACATATACTTCATCGTTATTATACATATATAGTAATGATTTTTGGACAATAACCTGATATTCTGGATCCATAGTTCGGTATTCAAATTCTTCCCAATCTGGCCTGTATCCTATTTTATAAATGACATCTTTCATGTCTTTAATCATAACTTCAGTCCATTCTCGACACTTCTCTTTGAATAGAGGTCGATTTGTACGAGGAATATTCCATTTGTATTGTACTTTGAGCTCTGTTGGCAATCCTTGTGTATCCCAACCTTGAGGTAAAAGTACATTAAATCCTCTCATACGTTTGTATCGACCAACAAGATCAGAAATGCTACACCAATATGCATGACCTATGTGTAATATTCCACTAGTAAAGGGTGGTGGTGTATCGATAGCAAACAATGGTCGCTCAAAATCATCAAACTTAAAGCTATAAACTTCTTTATAGTGTTCTTTTGAAGCCCATAGATCTTGCATCTTTCTTTCTGAGTTAGCAATGTCATAATGTTTCTCTAATTTTGGTTGAGGTCCTTGTTCTTTTGCCTTTTCTTTTTTCTTGCTCATATTTTCAACTCCATCCTAAGGAATAATGAATTCTTATGAATACCTTTCAGTTCTACTAGAAGCTGTTTTAGCATTCCAGTATTAATCAAGCTATCAGATTTTCTTTGTTTTGTCGCACAATAGTAATTAAAAGCTTTTTCGCTTGTTCTATGATAAGTTCTTTGATTAGAATTGTCATAAGAAATCCCAGATAAATATGGTTCTGGTAACCCGTTAATTTTACTTTGGCTAATAAGTATTGAAATTAAGTTACTGAAGATGTTCAGATAAAAAAGTTGAATTAAACCTAAAGTCAATTGGAAAAGAAACCTAGAATGTAGTATTAGCCAAGACGATAACCCAATATCGCCTCCAAGTAGTCACATCTTATCCTCCATTAGGAATTTCATATAAATAAAGCAAACATGATTATTAATGTCAATTGCTTTTAGAAGTAAAATGATTTATCTTAATATAAATTTATTTGTAGAAAAAAAGAAGGAAAGTTTTCCTTCTCAGCATCTTTTATCTTGTTAATTGTGCTTCTTGGTGAGCATGCCAACAATTATGCTCATTAAATACATGTTGCCATTTCCATTCGAAATATAAGAATATAATTCCGAGACTTACCCAAGACAAGAGTAGGTTTATCAATAATATACTCAACCCATCGGGTATATTTGGAGCACCTTGATAAACTGCTAAGTGATCATGTAATTTTGAATATTTGATGTATAAAGCGATGAATCCTCCTATGCCAGGTATAAAAATACACAATAAAACCATAAGTCAGGCTTGCGAATCAGTTGATGAAGCGTTTTCTCTGCTTGCATATCTTCTATTATGCTCATCTAAATCCAAGAAATTCAACAAATTGTATACTATAAAACAAATACCTAATGTTATAATTCCTAAAAATACCCACATGAAATATGATCTAGTTCCTTGTACATTTCGAGACATTTATCATTTTTCTCCTTATAATTATCATTATTTCTAATTAAAAGCATCATGATTTAAGATTTTTATTCAAAAAACAGCTATTATAAAAAAATTATTTCTTTTAAAAAAAGACTTTTTTTCTTTATTTTTACATCAATTCATCGATTCAAATGCCTTTTATCTATTAATGATGATATATAACTTTGATTTTAATTTGTAAAAAATAACCTGTAAAATTACAGCTTTTACTTGTATTATAAAGAAAAGAAAAAATAGTTGAAATTATTCTTGCCAAAGGAGCTTTTTATCTAATAAGACAAATACCCAATCAATTATCCACCAGATAAAACCAGCACCTACAAGCCATAAAACAAATTTAACTATAGCTGATATGTAGTATCCTTTTATTGCTCTGAATACTCCAAAACCTAAAAAGAAGACCAAGAGAAAATCAATAATCTTTTTTTCTTTTACCATTTTTTTACCTCAAATAAAGCAGGTACCAATAGTTGTAATTTGATTGATTTACTTTTAATATTATAATATTTTCTAAGTAAAATTTTGAGAAATAACAGATTAATTTGTAACAAAGATAAATATGAGTTTTGAGTAATTTAGAAAAAAAAGATAGAATTAATGAATAGATTTCATTGATAGAAATAGATAGTTAGGTTATTTTGGCCAAATTAGTGGCTTATCTACAATAATCCAGATAAGATCAATTATCCAACCAATTACGAAAAGACCACCAGTGCATAACCAGACAATGCCGGATAGCCAGTAACCCTTAAGGAATCTGTGGACTCCAAAAGCGCCTAAAAACCAACATACTAAAATCATTACGATTTTATCAGTTTCTCCTGCCATTTTTTTTGCCTCATTTAATATTGACTAGTATGTCAACGACTTATATTTTTGTAACTCATTATTTATCAATCTTTTCCTATTGCTATTTTGGTTAAAGTCCATCGTTTACTAATTTCAATGCTCTTTCCTAAATTTTAATAAATAAGATAGTTACAATTTTTAGGTATATCAAGGTAGTTGATAAAAAAATGGTTAAAGAAAGAAATCCAATAATGGTAATTATTTGGGGTCTATGTTGTACTTTAGGTATATCTTGGCTTTTCTGGAGTATATCCACCAAAAATGAAATGAATGAAAAAGGAGCGGGTATTCCAACTGCTTGGATGTGGCTCATTCCTTATGTAGGAACTATTTTCTGGTACTATAAGTATGCTGAAGGTTGGGAAAAAGTAACAAAATCTGAAACAAGTGCTATGATGGCATTTCTATTATTGTGGCTCCTCTTCCCAGTTGGAATCTATGTAGTACAAAACGAATTAAATAAATTAGCATAATTATTATGCTATTCCTTTTTTTTTTTATATAATATGACTTTTTTTCTAGATAAAAAAATAACTAAGAACAGTTATTATTATATAATATATAATTTGTATAAGTGTATTAAGATGCCTGAATATATTATCAATGATGATTGGATTTTACAAAGAATATCTAAAGAAAGTAATAGTTTTAGTGAATGGGCGAAAAATCTTGTTGCATCAATTACGAAATCAATTGAGGAAAGTAGGCCAGAAGTTGCTGATGAATTAAAGAAATCCAAACAAGATTTGCCTGATTTAGTTGAATTGGAAGAACAAATGAAGCGAGCCGAAAAATCATTAACAAAATTTTCTGATAACCTTCAAGGATTAGGTTCTTTAGGTGGATACATATCAGGCATGGTTGGTAATATTCAAAGTAAATTAACAGAAAAATTAAGAGGTAGCATACCTGGTTTTGAGATTGGAGACATGAATATTGATTTTGTCACAGGTAAACGAAAGAGTTTGTCTTCAGCCTTATATGATGTAGCAAAAGAAAGAGGAATAACCTCTGAAGGTATTCTATATCTCATTCATTCATTGCCTGATCTTGAAAGCTTTCTTTATAGTACAAGTGCTGGTAAATATTATCGAGACCATACTGAACACCAACTACGTGTTGCAGTCCTAGGAGATTTTCTACTTGAACAAGATCTTGGTCTAGGTAATTTGCTCAAACATATTTCTGACATAACCAAAATAGATAAGGAAATGATAAAAGATCAGATATGGTGGGTAATGGGGTTAATTCACGATATTGGATATCCAATGCAAAAAATGACCAAATCAATCAATTATTCATTGCTAAATCAGATTCTCAAATGTTACCCAATGCTAGATTTTGATGTTATACCTTTCGAAATTTCTCTCTCAAATAAAAATCTTGAACCATATATCAAACTCTTAGAAGAAGGTCTTTCCAAGGATGCAAAATTGCTTATTCGTAGTGGTTCAGGCTTAGATTTCGATTCCTTACGTCTTCCGGAAATTCAGCATTTCCATGATAGAGAAAATGTTCATACTACATTTGAATATGAAAGTAAAATATCTTTAGACCATGGAGTTGTTGGTGCACTAAGTTTACTGAAAAGTTTAGGAACTCCTGAAGAGATAAAACAAAATAGCGATGAACTAGAAGGTTACATTAAAGCAGCTCAAGCAATTTCTATTCATAATTTTAAAGATCAACTAAAAGATTATGTTTTTGAGAACAATCCATTAGCATTTCTTCTCATTTTAATTGATGAAATGCAAGAATGGGGTCGACCTGTTCCTATACAAATAAGAGAAACTTATTTTACAACTGAACTCAAGAAAATTACTTTACTAGATGAAATTCATCTTACAATTGATGAAGTTCAATGGTTAATGGCTTATAAGAAAATGGAAGCTAAAAAATTAACTAATTTTCAATTTCAACTATTTTGCAACGCAAAGAGTAGTGCTTTTGGACGCTTACATAGAGGAAAGGAATTTCCAAAAACACGTATTGTTATACAAGATTATGAAACAGAGCTACCAAAAAAGGATAAAGTAGATCAAAAAAGGGCATTGGAAGATTTAACATCAAAAGTCATAACACAGATTGAAGAAAGTGAAACTAAAGATAAAGCAATCAAAATAGATGTAGATAAAAAAGAACTTAGAAAATTGCTAAAATCTCGAGATCCTAAAGACCAGAAAAAAGCTTTAGCAATAATGAAAGCTGATGAAAAAGAATTGGGTAAAATAGGAAAGGATATGAAACCAAAAATAATTGAGAAATTATTTGCTGAATTCTATATTGTAATTTGAAAAAGCGGAGGTTATATACCTAAATTTCAACCTTTCTTTAGAACCTTCAGTACTAATTTTCAGTGCACCCTGTTTGAAGGATCTGACACAAACCTTGGCAACCTGCGGGAGGATTTTTCCTCCCCTATTTTAATATCTCAAATAACACTATTGATAGATAATTTCGCCATTTTCAATTTTCAATATTGGTTTGGCCTTCTTCCAAGCATCTTCAAAAGAATTGTGTGCTATTTTGACTATCTGAGGATCTCTTATCTCTATAATAAAGTAAGTTCTTTTATTAATTCCACCAATACCAACTGGATAGAGAACGTTCTTATCACCTAAAATAAAGCTTGACAAGGTAGAACCTGGTTCCCTAATTTCGTAGTTAATTAGACTGAAGTATTTTTTATAAAAGCTAGTTAATTTAGTGAGTTGTTTCATTTGCATCATATCATCTGTTACATGGGTAGACATTATTCTAGTATTAATTGGGCCAAACCTATCATAGTTCGTTTTTATTTGAGCTAAGAAAGATTCAAAATTATCAAATTCAAAAACTCTTCTAAAATTATCTGTAGCAAAACAAGTATCTACAACCATGTTTGAAACAGATATTGAATTTGATTCAAAAACCCTTAACATATAGCGTCTTAATCCTTCAGTTTCAGTATTAAAAATGTCAACAACTGGATAAGGATTGAAATTAACCATAGGACCCCCAGCTAGTTTTGTGGTTTTCAAATCAGTTGTTTTCATATTATCAGGGAGAAACGGGTAAGTTGCAGCCCAACGTCTCATTAAATCTTCTCGAGATTCCATAAAGAATTGCATTGCTATTTGCTCAAGGTTATCTTTGGACGTAACAGTAGTATAGACAGGTGGTCTATTTGATACTCTTTTAATTAAACCTAGTTTTAAGAGAGTTGATATTTCTTCGTAAACTCTTGTTTTTGATGCTTTCATGCCCTTTGATTTTAAACTTTCAGAAATACCTAATGCAGTATTTCCACCATCCATAACCAGTTGCTTATAAATTGACAATGCAAGAGGAGAACAAAGAACTTCTTGCAGAAATTTCTCTATTTCTACTTCACTGTATGAACTACCTATCATTGTTACTAACCTTTTCTAAATGTTTGAAACAGTAGATAATAGTATATTAACCAAATATAAAAATTCCGAAAAAAAGCGGAAAAATATCTTATTTCTTTCTCATAAACAATAAATTAGCTCTCTCTTAATAATTAGAAAATAAGAGAAAAGATATAATAAGCATTTTATGAAATATCCTTTGATAAATTAAAAAGTTGATTTATATTGACAATGATTAAACATGATATTACTAAGCTTAAGAAAGCAGGTTTGAATGTAGATGAAATGCTAGCAAAGTTAGAGGGAAAACATGGAGACATCTTAAGGGATACCTATGAAAATTACGAACCAAATGATGACATAATAAAAAGATTAGAAGATATAGTTAATTGTCATACATTTGTTGTATTTTCTGCAGATTGGTGTAAAGATTGTAAAAAGTATGTTGCTGAATTTGCTAAAATTGTTAAGAAAAAACCAAGTATTAATGCTATCTTTTTCAAAAGCATTAAATCTGCTCCTTTAGATCCAGATGTAAGATGGCGAATTCCTCCCTCTCCTCCTGAGGTAGATGAATTTGATTTACGAAAAATACCTACATTTTATATTTTAAATTCTTCAGGTGAACAAGTTGGAGAGATGATTGAAAATCCTAAAAGTAAACCAACTTTGGCAGAAGAATTACTTTTTATCCTTGAGAATTTACAAGGATAATATCCTTTTTTTATTTTAACGGATTGAGAAAGATATTCAATTGAAATGTTAATGTAATTAGAATCATAACTATTGGTACAACTAAGTTATCAATATCTGTTGGACTAAGACCTTCAGCAATTGTCCCAACGGTCACTAAAATTAGGATTTTACCCCAAAGCCAAGGCCATTGATCATATCCCCAAAGCCAATTTTCTCCTGTAAGAACTATTCCAAAAACATAGACTATCAAATAGCTAAATGCAACTGAAACAATAAACATTGCAATGCTCCCTTCAATTGACTTCTCTCCTCCACCAATAGAACGATATTTATGCTTTCCTAAAAATTTTCCAGCTATTGGAGCAATTCCGTCTCCCCAAGCTATAGTCATTATTACTATTAATCCCCATGGTTGGTCACGCCAAATAAACACACAAATGAGAGACATAATTATAGCATAAATTAAAGTACCTTTAACTAGATCAAATGGTTCGCCTGTTCGAGACATACTTTTAACCAAAAAACCTCCAGGAATAGCTTTCAAACCAATTAGTAAAAAGATTAGAGCTGTTAATACAGCTGGTATAGAAGCAACCCATCTAGTCCAAATATTATCAGAAGCCATTAACCAAAAGAAAATATAGCTACCAGCTGTTATATGAACACCTTTTCGTGTATAGAAAACATCTAAACCTTTCTTGCTTAGAATGTAAAAAATTGATAGTATAACTGTCAAAGTAATGAACATGCATACAAGCATAAGCCAATCTTGATTGCTATGATACCAATCCACGAATGTCATCTGCAACAAACCTAGGAAAATTTTTGTACACATATGGCGCAAACAAAAGAAACAAATACCTATATAATAAGTTTCTGTGTTAGATGAATCAGAAAGGAATTTGAAATTAGAGTAAAATAATTTTTAATATGTGATATTTTTTAAGTAAGAATGAAATAGAATAATATATAGAAAATTGAGCGGTGATACATTTGCGAAATAGAATTGATATCCTCAAAGAAATAATGGAGATTGAGAAAAAATATGCTCTCGAGGAAATTGATTCAGAGGATTTTGAAAACCGCATGCAACTTTTAGAAAAGCAGCTAAAAAATACCAACGTTATATCTGAAGAGGACCTACTAAGAGCAATTGATTCAAGAGAAATACCTCTCAGTGCAAATAGATTGGTAGGAAGAATCTCAATTGAAGATCTTCTTCCAACATTTAATGTTCCAAGGACATTCTTTAGACACTTAAAAATAGAAAGAGAAATAAAAGAACTTGATCGAAATATTTACAATTTAGAGCATAATCTTCAGAAATTAAAAATCTTACAAGCTGAGAAGAAAATTAATACAGATACAGCCAATATCAAAATTGAAACACTTGAATTCGACCTAAGGTTAGCTCATAACAGATTTGCTGCACGTGAGAAATATCTGAAACGCAATCCTTCAAAGGCTGAATTATTAAAATTCACTTTAGAAAATTATCTTAGATTTTCATTCGGTCACGGTATTACAAATGAAACAGAATTGAAAGAGCTATCTAGTGACCTTCAAAAGGAAATTAAAATTAGACAAAAATATAGGAAGGCACTTGCTGAAATGCTTGCAACTGTAAAAACAACTCAACTTGAAATAAGTACAACAAAATCAAGAAATGGTTTACCAGATTTCAAGCAATTATTAGAGATTCAGCAATCTGTAAATGAATTGAAAGTTTATATTAGAATTTTATCCAATGATATCAAAGAGTATTGTAATTGCTTATCATTATTACAAGATGATATTTTAAAGATAGATCATTCTCATGATTTGTTTATTCCAGAGGAATTTGGAATCGAAATTGAAGCTGAAAACCAAACAATCGAAATTCAAAAGAAGAAGAAACAAATCGCCCCTCTTCTAGAAACTTTAGAAATAGAAGGGTTAGTTAATGATCCTATTAGCTACTTCTTGATTGATACAACTGATTCTATTACAATTCCAGAAGAAGTGCCTTCAACTGTAAGTGAAGAACCTACTGATGAATTTGTGATTCCTGATACACCTCAACCAATCTATGAACCTAAACTTGATTTAGAAATAATTGGTATGGAAGACTTCAGTCAACCATTCAGCATTAATGGTTCAACAGAGCAAATGAATGTTTTTACAGAACAAATTATTTTTGAATCTTATGAAGGATTGCTTGAAAAATTAATAGATCCTGAAGTAGAAAAACCTAAACCTCAACCAAAACCTGTTGAAAGCAAAGCAGAATTTAGCAGTTTAACTTCTGATCTTAAGAAAACAAAAGGAATTGTTGAGTCATATGATAAAGAATTCCCCGGATCTATAGAGGTACCAGAAACCCCACAAGAATTAGAACTTGAGGTTTTAACAAATGATATTACTGTGATCGAGGAAATTGAAGCAATTCCATCTGAAGAACTGATGGATATTGAAAGCACAGATGATATGGTAGTTACTGAAACCTCAGAGGAAGTTTTGGATATACCAGCTCCACCACCAGATTATACAATTACACATGAAATAACAGAAGAGCCACAGGAATTCGGTATAAGTACAACAGAAACTGAAATAATACCCGAACAGATAGTAACTCCTGCAGAGATAAAACCAGAAATTCTTGATCAAGTAGAAGAAGATTTAATTAAACCACAAAAAACATCAATGATTTTACCAAAATTACTTGAAGCAGCAACTGAAGCATGGAAGCTTTCAGGAAAAGCTTTGTTCAATTTAGTTGAAGATGTAAAAAGAGAATTTTTAGGGTATTTACAAGAAGTAATTGTTTTCGATAAGAATAAACTTGGATTTACTCTTGTTTCTGAAGCATCAGCCGATCAATCAATTATTGACAATATTTTCGATCAGATTAAGCCCTTATGGGTAACTGAAGAATATATGGAATCCACAGAGAAACGTAAGAATTACCTTATCAGTGAAGTTATGGAATCACTGCAAATTCAGAAGGATGTAGCATTACATATAACTAGACTTCAAGAATTTGCTAATTTCAGAAACATAAATTACCCAACAGAAGAACAGATACACTCTCAAGAGATACTGGGTATTGTACCAATTGACAAGATTAGAATAAAACATGGTTCAGTTATTTGTAGCCCTGATAATATAGTTGCACCTCAACCATATCGAACAGCTCCTTGGGATGGAAAATTAATAACAAGTGAAAGAACGCCAATCGGTAAAGAATGTTGTTTAAGCCAAGGAATCAAGGTTGGTAAGGTAATAGCTATTGTTAAGCATCCATTAATGGGTAAATTATTGTTAATAGATACAAGGGAACCAGATACAACACTAGTAAATTATCTCGTTGATAGATTAGAAATTATAGAAGACAAACCTAAAGAGAGATTATGGTTAGTAAAATATCTAATCGCTAAGCAATTAAGAATACCAGAAGGTGAAGCATTAAAACCAAGAACACTAATCAATTATTCATTAAATAGAGGATTTCCAATCTTACCTAATGAAATACTAAATACTTTTCGTGTTTTTGTTTCTGGAGGTTCAGTAGATAAAATAGGTAAGAAAAGTGTAATTTTAAGGAATTCTTCTCGAGTATTCTATCCTTCTGAGATCTTTCCAATTGAATGTCTGCGCGTAAGAACAACAAATGGTAGACATATTGGAACTTGTTTAGGATTATCATTGTCAGACAATCCTGTTCTTCTAGTTAGTGAAAAGCTGTCTCGAGAAGTTGTTGTATTATTTACAAATGCAACTGTTGAAAAGGAAGTCATGAGTGATATCTCACAATCAGTTACGGGATCAATAGGTGTAGAATTAAAAGATTCATTGTGTACGCATAATATTTTCAAGTCCTTAATCTCTGGAAGGAAAATTCAAACATTAGCAGAATATGGAAAATTCCTATCAATGATGAATGTTACAGGGATAGACTTATCTGAAATGCAAGTAGTAGAGAAAGGAACTATTTTTGTTATATCACCAGATGCACCAGGATCAAATATCTTTCAAAAACAATAAATAAAATGCCAATTTTAAAGAAAAATAATAATGATTTCCTTAAAGAGAATCTTTTTGTTATCCTGGTTTTACTTTAGTAGCTAATTTAGCTATGTCTACGTAAACCATTCTAACGGGATTTGCTGGTGAACACCAGGCCATTACAAAACCTTGCCATAATGGTGTTTTAGCAATTATGATATGACCTTGTTGTTGAATGTTTGTACATACTAATCGATTATTAGTAATATCAATTGTTGAGTATTTAACCCCTTGAATCACTATCCATGGAGCTTTCTTTGTCCAAGCTTCTATGATTGTTGGACCATCAACTTGCCAGTTTTGAGTTTGCCAGTAAACTTGGCCATCGGCTCCAACTAACGCTAGTGCTCCAACAATACCATCTCTTTGCAACTTTGCAGCTTCTGATTCAAATGTCAACTATTATGTCTCCTAACATGCTTTTACAACTTGTGTGTATAATGTTATATTTCGAATAAATGTTAAATCCAAGTATATTAAATGCTACGGTTGATGTAAAAAGATTCATTTTGCAGCAAAAATAAGATGAATGATTTTAGATTAAAATCAGCTATGAGAAAAAAAGAGGTAATAGGGAAGAATTCAATATGCTTCTTCGCAGCATTTTCTTTAGTATTTAACGTCGTCTTTTTAGGATCAAATACCAACCTGCAAGACCAAATCCAGCAATTAAAACTATTGATAAAGCTCCAAAACCACTTTCATCAGTTCCAGTTAAAAAGATTTTATAATAATCAAATTCATCCACACCGGTTTCTCCGCATTCAGGATAAACATGAATTATTTTTGATGATCCAAGTGTGCTAACAGCAGTTTTCCAGATACCATCTGAAACTTCAGTCCAAGTTAAATCTACAACTGTCTTGTTTGAATAGAGTACGTAACCACCAAAATCTGGACCAGGACCTGATAAATATTCATAGGTCAAAGTATAGATTCCACTTTCATTTGTTACACTGGTTCTTCTAATTTTATGTTCTGAGGTTGCCCAACGCATCAAGTTCATAGCAAAAATAGTGTTATTAGTAAATCCACCATTGTATCTATCTTTATAGCCTTCAGTATCTAGACAGAAATTAGTTGCAAGAACAATGACTCTACCACCACTATCGTGTTGATAAGTAGCACAAACAATATCTTCGTATTTAGAAACAGCAACAGCATCACCTGTTATTTCCAATGAACAACCATAATGATCAACACCAACAACTCCAGCAGTTAGAGCATGAGAACCTAATGGTTTAGCAACACCAGGTGTTACCGCAGGCCATTCATCTGTAAGAACTTCAATACCAAAAGGTATTGTAAACTCATTAATAACAGAAACATTAGTACCACCAACAATTGTTCCATATCCTTCAATAAATTCTGAACTGTAGCCTATGAATGCAAAGAATACTGTTCCACCATTAGCAACATAATTATTCAGAGCTGTTAGTTCTCCAGAAGCCCATGGATTATATGTTGTTCTTATACTATAATCACCATAACCACCTTGTGGGAATTTATAACCAAAAGGATCTGGGAACCAAACACAGTCATAATTAGCTAAGATTGTTTCATTTAATGTGATGTTTTGCTCACTAATAACATAACCATTAGCATAGATGTCTTGAGTATAATACATATATTGCCCATACATGTGATCTATACCGTAATTTGTTGTACGATAGTTCAGAAGCATATTGTGACCATTGCTTTCAACAACATCAAAATCAATGTCTACTGTATCCAATATTGTCCCATTGTAAACAAAATCAATTTGACCGGTATAAGTTCCAATTGTTGCGTCTACTGGTATTTTATAGGTTAGCTGTATGACATCTGTTTCAGGACCTAGGAAATCACTAGTAATAGTGACGAATTGTGCAGCATCTCCATTTAATGCAAGAGATTTATTATATCTAAATGGTGAAACTGTGGTTAGATATTGTTCAGATATTTGTCCTTGTCGTAATTTATCGAATAATTTGATTGGTTGTAAATCTTGATTACAAGAACCAATAATAGGAAGATTGCCTTCTCTTTCTGCATTCAAAATATAGGTTAATGCAGCACCAACATTTATGTAACCTTTACCTTGGTCTAGTGCTGTGAAGCCATCAAGTGGAATAGCAGTTTTTAGAAGAGCAGCTTTGATAACGCCAGGATTATAAGAAACACTGTGATTTTTCATAGCATCTATTAATACTGCCACAGCACCAGCCACATGGGGAGCAGCCATAGAAGTACCACTATAGCTAATGTAACTACTTCCTATATTGGAACATGATACAATATCATTCCCAGGAGCCAAAACATCAGGTTTTACAAGATTTAGACCAGTAGGTCCTCGACTACTAAATCCATTTATACCATATTCAGAGGAAGTTGATGTATCTAGTGATCCTACAGTTATTACATCTTGAACTGAACCAGGAGAACTAACACTATAGTAATTATCAAAACCTTCCATAGCCTCATTACCAGCTGATATTACACAAGGAGTGTCTGTCTTTCTTACTGCTACCTTGAAAGCTATTTCAGCAATATTCCATGATGGTGCTTCACCAGCCCCACCACCAAAGCTTAAATTGACAACATCAACATCTCTATTATTAACTAACCAGTCCAAAGCAGCAATAACTGACCACCATGTTGCTGGTGATTCAACTTTGGCAAAGTAAATGCTTGAGTTAGGTGCCATACCAATATTTTTTGGGTCACCATCACCGGAACCAGCCATAATACCAGTTGTATGAGTTCCATGACCATCAAAATCAATTATAGTATCATCCGTATGGTCATAACCATAATCAGGTGAAACAAAGCTTTTTGTAGATATTATTCTACCAGCAAAATCTACATGATTTTCATTAATACCTGTATCTATATTGCCTACTCTTATACTTGTACCATCATGTCCATCAGCCCACAATCCAGTTATATTGATTTCATTTGCAGTAACTAATGTATTTACTTGTAGTGTTGTTGTTGATTGGGGAGTTTCTATTTTGTATAAATAGGAATCAGTTGTATCAGCAATAGCTGTATAAGTTCCTAATTGTGCAATATCATTTTCAAGTCCTGTGTAATAAGGAACAACTGCACATCCAACACCCCAGAAAATTTGAGCACCTTCAAATCTCTCAAGTGCAGCTAAATCTGAATTATCATCTCCAAGAATTCCAACCATGATATGTCTTTTTTCAGCAGATGTAATAAGATTAATTTCAGGTATTTTTGCTAAGGCCTCAAGTCCATCCTTAGTGGTTGATACCAATAGTCTCCTTCCTAAATCCCAAGTTTCTTCTGAGAATGTAACACCTAAGCGTCTTAACCTCAATTTATCAAGAGAATTAACCTCATGATCATAGAGTACAACAACATCGATAGAATGCGTGTTAGTTACTTCTAAATCTATTATAAGTTTGTCATCTAATTTATCACCATTTAAATCAACAATTGTTTTCGTATAAATTACTGTATCTGGCAAAATAGCTTCTGGAAGAGTAGCATTAGCTAAAATTACAGGAGCAACACCAGAGAGAATAAATAATGATAATAGAAAGATCGAGAGTTTTTTTCCTTGCCTCATAATCTTCACTTACTCATTAATTAGTAGCTATTCAAATAGTTTTAAGTAATAATAGAAAAACATTTCTGCTAGATTCAGATTGAACAATTAATACATAAGAAAAAGAAAATTGTGTATGTTATATTATTCGAAAAAAAACTAATTTGATGAATAATCTAATTTAATTGAATATAGGAAAAAGGTATAAAATCAAAAGAAAGATGGGCTAATTATCATCTTCTTTTGAGTCATCTACAACTTTTTTGTATTCTTCAGGTTTGCGGATGCTAGCAAGTAAGCGGGGTTCTCTATGACCTTCCTTATTTAAGGTTGCTAAGCATTCAGAACAAACATTAACAGAGATATCTCTGAAGACATAAGTACTCAAATGATCTTTGTAGAAAGATATACCACATTCAGCACAGATTTTAACTTTATTTGGATTACCAAGATCATCAGCAGTTCCAGGGATACCATTAGGACCTTTCATTGTTTGTTGAGTTTGAGTAGCCATTGCTCGTGCAGCTTCAAAGGTGCTCTTAGGAACTTTTGGAAGTTCATAATCTTCGATAATTTCACTAATTTTCTTCCAATCTTTCTTCCTTTTAGCTTTGGTAAGAAACTCTTCTAATTCGTAATCAATTAATTTCAATTCTGTAAGAAAAGCACGATCTTTTACAACGGAAGGCTCTTCTCTTACTGGTTGTGGTTGAGTTCCTTGAAATGAAACAGGAGGTGGTTGTATAACAGCTTTTAAATCAACCTTTTCAAGTCTTTCAAGAATTTGATCAATAAGCTTATTGTATAATTCTGTCTTTTCTGTTCTTTTAAGAACTTCAATATATGGTTCAATAGCTTGGTAATGATGTTGATTAAAGATATTCTCTTCAAAGACATCTGTTCCAAATTCAAGAATACCATCTAATAATTCTTGCTCAGTAAATATGAAGTTTTCACAAAGATACTCTACCCATTCATTTGGCAAATCAAAAGGTTGGAGTATCAAAATAGAAACAAGTTGATCAAACAATGCATCTTTATATTGAAACATATCCTCAACTTTTTTCATAGCCTTTATCGCTTGATTAAAGAACACTTTATTTCCACTTACAGAATATCTTGCTAAAGCAACAAAGACTTTCTGATGAGGTTCAAGATTTGAAAGTAAGAATCTTGACATCAAAGCTAATGTTAGCATATTGATTGCTACTGCACCCATAACACCTAGTAAACCATAAACAAAACCATTCATGAGGTTACCGGGTGATATCCAGATAAGTGAAACAACCAAGAACACTATGCCAAGACCACAAATAATGATTCGTGAAGTTCCATAAATTTTCAAAAAACTCTTTTGACGTCGACAAGCTCGACATATTCCTTCGTTTAATTCAGCGTAAGTTACACAAGTTTTACAAAGTGGAACATTGCAATTAATACAATGCCCTTCTGCTTCAAGTTTAGGATCATAACAACACTTCAAATGTATATCCCTCATATGTTAGTTTGCATTTAGGAGATGATATCAATTCATGACTTATCCCTTTTTAACTATTACCTTTGCTAGTTAGAAAAACACAAAAGGTTGATATGAGTAGGAATAATGTTAATACTGGTGTAAGGTGACAAAATGAAATAACAGAACCTAAATGCCTTGAATGTGGGGAGAACGAATTTGCTTGGAAATTTATACCTTCAGCAGTGAAACTAAAAAGAAGATCAAAATTTAAAAAAAAATAAGATTTAACATACTACCACCATTTGCTGTCGGATTTTGTGTTAACTGTGGTCATATAATAGGAATGGCTGGAATGTGAAAAAAGAATAAAAGAAAAGGAACTAACCGATTTCCTTCTCTTCTCCTGGTTCAAATACAAACACATCGACCATTGGACCAGCAATTTCTATGAATTCTTTAGCATCTTGTTTTAAGGCTGGAAAAGTTTTGTAATGAATTGGTACAACTTTTTGACAATTGAGAAGTTCTAAAGCTTTAGCAGCTTCTTTAGGACCCATGGTGTAAAGTGAACCAATTGGTAGAAAGGTAAGATCAATATCATACAATTCAGCTAGCAATTTCATGTCCATGAAGATACCAGTATCTCCTGCATGATAGATAGTATATGTAGGAAGTTTGATGACAAAACCAAGAGGGGTACCAACAGTAGAACTATGAAGAGCTAAAGTGAAAATAAATTCAATATCAGCAACTATTGCAGAACCACCAATATTCCCACCAAGTACATTTTCAACACCTTTTCCTTTTGCTTCATTAGCTAGTTCAAATACACTAACAAAAGTAGCACCAGTATTCTTGCAGATAGTGACAGCATCATCAAAACCATGATCGCCGTGATCATGAGTAACAAATACTGCATCTGCTTTTTTAATATCTTCAGCCTTTATTTTAGCTACAGGATTACCTGAAAGCCAAGGATCAATGAGAATTATTTTTCCTTTATCCTTGATCATTATTCCCGAGTGACCTAACCAAGTAACTTTCATAATGCTTTACCTCATTTGAGCAATTAATTGTTTAACTACAACTGCTTTTTACTTTTTTGGATTAATTTTTAGTTTGATTTCTCCACGCAAAATAGATTTAGTAGGGTGCAAATAAAAAAGAGCGGTGTTCTTATTCAAATCATGCACCCTTAAGTAAATCTATAGGTCTTTGAGTTGTAGCTCGATAACTATTTACTTCGTTTATCTCCTCACATTCTTTTCTTTATAAAGTTATAAATGATTAAACTCTCCCACAATCGTTTATAGAAAGAGCTTTTTTGGAACATAGATTTAGAAAAAGAAAAACGACCTTCTATTCTTTTTCCTTTATTTGTACAATTCTTTCCTGAACTATCTGTAAATCTGGTTGTATTTTGAGAGCTTTTTCAAAGTACATTAGTGCTTTTCTGAAATTATTTTTCGCTTGATAGGCAATTCCCAGATTTAGGATTGCTTTCAGATAATTTTCTCTTAGTTTAATTGCTTGCTGGTAATTCTCTATAGCTCCATCTAAATCGTTCGTTATCTGTAAAACATATCCCAAATTATAGTAAACTGCTGCATCATCTTGTCTTATCTTTAGAATATCTTGATAGGCTTTTTTTGCTAATGCATGCTGACCAAGTTCTCTGTAGACATTACCCAAGTTATAATAAGCATCTGTAAAATTTGGATTTGCTTCAGTTGTTTTTTTGTAATATTTCAATGCTTCTTGCAATTCCCCTTTTTCGTAAAAACTATTTCCCAGATTAAACCAACTTTCAAAATACTTATCATCTATTTCTACAGCTTTCATATAGTAGCTAATGGCTTTCTCTAGTTCTTGTTTTCTATAGTAAGATACTCCCACATTGTGTAATGCTTCGGGATATTCTGGATTCTTTTCTAATGATTTCTCAAAGAATTCGAGAGCTTCATCTACCTTTCCTTGCACCAAAAGTAATTTACCCATATTGCATAAACTTTCAAAACTATTATCTTCGATTTTGATTGCTTTAGTGAACAATTCTTCTGCTTTTTTGTAATCACCATCTAACAAAGCATAGATTCCTTCAATGTTGAGAAACTCATAGTCTAATTCTTCGTCATTCATGATAAACTCTCAGTAACTTATCCTATTTTAGTGCTTTTCTTAAGTTTCTACCAAATTATCAAATGTTTATGGAACTGTTGTTTTAACTTTTTCTTTTGGTAGTTTCTTTCAGATGATTTTTACTAAAACATCTGCTGATGTAGGATCAGGTTATCTTACGAACTCAGTAGTAAAAATCTACGCTTAATAATCCTGCAACAACACCTTTCTTCATTTTGTTATAAAAGAGTCCGTTAATTATCCCAACCAATATTGATAATTGCCAAACAGTAGTAAATGCGAATCCAAGAGCTAAAAGGAGTGGTGGTTTTTGTATTACGCAAAACATCGCACACTATACAACAGACCAGAGGTGTTTTCACATAGCAACCCATACCAATCCCTTGAGGAATAATGGTCTGTTCTGGTAAATTAATGACGACTTTTTCCTTTGTAAATTATCCTTCCGTAATAGTTATATATCATACATCAGATTTTATTGAAGAGGTTTCGTTTTTTGAAGAAACTGAAAATATCATTCCTATTTGGCAATGGTCTTTTCCTTCAACATATATTAGAAAAGTTTAGAACTACATTTAAAGTTACATCTGTTGAAATTAACAGTAAAACAAGGAAACTTCCTATCCCATTTAGGATTTATATTCCCTTTAAGATTCAATCTTATCTACGTAAGGACGTGATTTTCGTTGAGTGGGTTGGTGATATTCTACATCACGTAACAAAAAGAAGGCGTAAAGGAAAGGTTATTGCTAGGTGTCATCGGGGTGACTATTTTGAGAATAGAGGCAGAATAAACTGGCAAAATGTTAACAAAGTTATCTTTGTTTGTTATGCGATGCAAAAAAGATTTATCGAGGATTACCCTGAATTTAAGGAAAAAAGCACAGTTGTCTATAATGCTATCAATCTTGAGGAGTTTAAAGATATAAAGGAGAAAACAACTTTTGATGGCAGAATTGCAATACTAGGAAATATGTTAGAGAGAAAAAGAATCTATGATCTGGTTTTTGCTTTCAAGAAATTATTAGAGAAAGATAGAGGGTATACCTTACACATTGGTGGTAAGGGTACAGAATATCAAACCAAAATGATTCAAGAGCTTGTAGAAAAACTAGAACTTGATGATAAAGTGATAATTTATGGTTATGTAGAAGACAAAAATAAATGGTTAAATTCCATGGATGTTATTGTAGGGAATAGTGTACATGAAAGCTTCCACTATATGCTTCATGAGGGGGCATTATGTGGGTGTTACCCATTGTCTCACTTTTGGGATGGGGTTGAAGAGTTTCTCCCTCAAGAAAATATTTTTTCTTCACAGGAAGACTTTGTAAATAAGGTAATAGAAATATCGAGGATGTCAAAGGAAGAAAAGTATGAGAAGATTGAAAAGATAAAAAGACGAATTGTTGATGAACATGATTCTAACAAGATTTATGAGAAACTCAAGAAAGTTATATTAGAAACCTAACACAAGTTGGTGGAGTAACATGACTAATTTTTGTGGCTTAATTCTTTGCGCAGGATATGGAAATCGACTTCAACAAACGGGATACAAACTGCCTAAACCGATGATAGCAGTCAATAAAAAATCAATAATCAATTATATTGTTGATAATTTCATCAAGAATGATATAACTAAAATCGTTTTTGTATTAGGGTATAAAGAACCTCTTCTTTTAAATCATCTAGAACAAATTAAAAAAGAATATTTAAAAAGTCATGAAAAAATAGATTTTTTCTATCTTATAAACAATAATTTGGAACGCGAAAATGGATATAGTAGTTTTCTTGGATTAAATCAAATAACAGTATTAAATATTGGGGAAAAAATCGTTTTGTCAATGGGAGATCATCTATACTCTCAAAAATTTATTAGTAAATTGTTATCTAAAGATGATAATTCAGATATTGTTATAGGAACAGATCCGTTCATCAATGATGATAAAATTGTAAATGGTAGCACAACAAAAATATTGGGAAAAAAGAATAAAGTGATTACAATTGGGAAGAACATTAATGAATTTAATAGAATTGATACAGGAATCTTTCTAGTTAAGAGTACTATACTTAGAGTTGTTCAAGAGCTTGAACAAAGACAATTTCGTTTTGGGTGGACGGATGTTGTAAAATTGGGGATAGAAAAAAAATATACAATAACCTTTGCTGACTTCGAAGACATTCCTTGGTTCAATATTAATTATAAAAACGATCTATTTCGAGCGGAAGAATTTGTTAAAAAACATAACATGTGATTTGATGAAAAAACAAATAAACGAAAATACACTATTTCTTTGACAACCGAACAAATGAAAATTTTTTCTGAGACAATCCAGAAAAAATATTCTCAACTCTTTGCTAAATATGATTTAAGTGATCATTAATTATCTTTTTTTTAAACAATATTCCATTATCTTTTGACATGAATCTCCCTTCGAGTACTCGTGAAAAAGATTTGTTAGAAGATTTCGTTCTTTTTTCCATTTATCTGGTTCAACAATGCATTCTCTTAAAGCTTCAATAAACTCCAAAAAGGTCTTTGCCTTTGGTCCTGGAGTGACATTGTCATAATCGAAATAAAAACCAATTTTTTCCATATATTCCTCTAATTTAGAAGTAATATAAATAATTGGTCTATCCACTAGAAAATAATCAAAGAATATAGATGAGAAATCCGTTATCAGTATATCAAATTCATGTAAAATGCTATTTATATCTGGGATTAAATCAAAATCTAGTAATTTAATTCTATCATATAGTAAATCGCCATTTGTTTTTCTATATCTTTGTAAGTCGTTTCTGTGCATTCTTAAAAATAAGAATAGATTATTTTTTTCAAGGAATTGTTTTAATTTTTCTAGATTAAAATCATCGAACGAAAAAAAAGCATTCTCCTCTTCGGGCAGATAGGTCGGTGCATAAAGTATTGTTTTTTGTATTTTATTCTGAAAAGAAAAAATATTATGAAGTTTCGGGTAATCATTGTTTTTATTTTGGATGTTTTTCCATAATAACTCATTCCGTGGTGTACCAGTAATTTTGATTTGATTATAAGGAATTCCAAAATAAGTATGTAATGCCAATCGTTCTATTCCTGATGAAATAAATGCATATAACCTTCTAGAATGTTTTTTTAGTTTCATTGTCTTCTTTGGTATCCCTCCTTTTGTTGCGAGATCGGTTCTTTTGAAACTGATACCATGTCCTAGATAATATATCTCGTGTGCTCTTTTACAGAGAGATTGGTATGGCATATCCCCAATACCATGTGTTATGAAAATTTTCTTTGCACGCAAAAGTTTTTTTAATGCATTCATTGAATGGTATGGGATTATTCTTTCATCTTTGTCCTCGGATACAAGTATTTTTTTATCGTAAGTAAGATAATAAACATCTAAATCTGGTCTATTCTCTCTTATCCATTCGAATAGAAATCTAGAATTGTCACCATATTGCTGTCCAGCTCTTGAGCCAAACAACAAACAATTATTTTTTTTAGGAATTATAAGATCAAAAATATAGAGTAGAATAGTTATTAGTTTTTTGAGAATTCTCTTAATGAGATTTTTAAACATTATATGTAACTCATCCTATTTATTATCTCATTCTTTTTTGTTTTCTGCCTCATAGAAAATTTTACGAATTGTTTCTGAAATTTTCTCAACTTCTTTAGCATCTTTTTCAAAATTAGGATTCGCGATTGATAAACTATAGTATTTATTTATTAGTTCAGGGATTTTTTCTTCTCCGGTTAATTTTAAACCAAGTTTTTCTGACATCTGAATCAAACTATGATAAAGAAAAATGTCTAACCCCATACGCAATATCTTTTCTTTTGGATGTGGTACATAAGTATAAGGATTTCGTTCAACATTTACTTTAATTGTTGCTTTCCACATTTTCATAACAACATCGTATAGATATCCTAAGATAAGAAATATTACAAAGATTATCAGTGAAAATAATATCACGCCCCAAAAGCCCATTTTATCAAAAAATGTAATATATTCTATATATGAAACAGCTAATAATGCTGCAAATGTTACAAGCGCAAATAACGCACGTGATTGATCAATTCTATAACGCCACTTCATCAGGAAGTATTTGAACCAGTTTATTTTTTTGAGGAGTTTATCCTTTTTTTCTGGCATTTTTCAAACCTTTTTTGACAATATTGTGTATTATTTATATTTGTTTTTATTTGATAAAAAATTGGTCCGGTCCAAGAGATTCGAATTCAAGCGGTCAGAGCATGAATTTTTTTGCATCGCATAACAAACAAAGATAACTTTGTCAACATTGTCCAGTTTATACTACCTCTATTTTGATAATATTTAACTGTTTCAAGAGTCCAGTAATCCATTAGTTTAGTTAAACCAAATTTGTCCAATCAATCAAACCAGGACCAAGAATTTCTGATAAACCACCTCTAGTAGCTCGTCTAGCTAGATCCAGTTGTAATAAACAATCTTGTGTATGAATATTACCCTAATGCAAAACCTAAATCTTCCTTGCTATATCTATAGATATGCGGGATACCTAATTTATCTCTAAACTATTACATCATAGGATAAATTTGGTGCTGAAATTGTTTCCTCTTGAGCAATTTCCTCATCAATATTCCATAAACCATCACCAGGAAAAAGAAATTCTCCAAGAGGAAGAAAAATTCCTAGCGGAATTGAAAATGCAACGATAACTCCCACCGTAATAACACTAACCATAATCACACTTATAATAGTAATCTTTTTTTCCTTGTCCAATATAAGCTATCTCCTGCTTTTATAAACAGTCCTTTAAAGAATCATTTTGATTAATTTTGTCGTTTATAAAAAGAATACTAATTTTTACTGAAAGGAAAAAAAGAAGTGTTAGAAGAGCACTTTTTGTTCTGCATTTGGATTAACTATTAGTATTCGCTCATTTAGTGCTTCTTGCCAATTATATTCAGCAACTATTAGATATATTGAGATTCCAAGACCACAGATGAATATTATTGCACTACTTGCTATAATAATTGCTAATAGATAGGGAGTGTTGAGTATAATAGGACTAAAGAGTGCAAATGGTATTCCTGCACTTATTAAATAACAGAATAAACTGGAGAGCGCCAATCTTAGATATTTGCTTTCTGAGAGAGGTATAGTTTTTTGTTGTTTTGAGTGATTAAATTGAATATAAGTGTACAAATTTTGGTATTTTTGGTGTTTAAAGTAAATATCTACGAATATTAATACAATTGGAAATAAACCAAAGGCAATTGTTAATACAAAAACGATTACTACAGGAATGATAAAATCCTCAAAATTAATGCGCATTGAAGGAGTTTCTTTTGATTTCGGATATTTGTACAAATCAGTTAAATCTTGAAAATTGAAAAACAGATAAACAAATGAGAAAATACCTGTTACCCAAGATAATATCAACCATACCCAATATTGCCTTGTGGTTAATGTAGGTAATCTTTGTTCTAATGATATTTGTTCTGCTAATTCTACATATCTAAATTTCTCTGGCTCATAATCTATTGGTGATCCACATTTCATACAGAATTTATGTTTCCCATCTATAGGAGCCCCACATGATGGACAATAAGGCAATTTTTTGTTCCTCTTGATTATAATATCAAATGTCTTTGCTAAATGATAAATAGGATTGATGATTATTTAAACAGCTCTAAATGAAATCTAAATCAAAAATAATTTGGCAATTAATTATGAGCGTTGTTTTGGAAAAGCAAAAAGTACTGCAGTATATAAATATCAAACAAATATATCAAATTTAGTTAGAGTTAAATTTCAACATCTGGTTCTTCTTTTACAGCTATAGATTCGCTAGTTGATTGAGCTTCTTTTGATTTTTTATACTTTTCAAAAAGCTTGAGAGTTAACCAGGATCCAAGAATTGTCATACCCCCACTTATTATTGCTACTGGTATAATCATAAAATCTATATGATCTGCCCAAGAAGCTGCTAATCCAAATACCCATACAATTTCAAAAGTAAAAACAATAGCACCATAAATAATACACAACATATTACTAAATCTGTGTCTGAAAACTAACGCAGTAAAAACACCAGCTAAAATAGCAGATGGAACGAAAATCAAATCGGCAGCAAACCAGTCGAAATAAGTAATTAGTGGAAAATCGATAATAATGATAAACCAAATAACCCCAGAAATTGCTCCCAAAACTAAGCTAATAATAACAGAACCAGTAATCTTGATTTTTTTATACTTAATTTCGTTATCACTAATAATACTCCCTCATATAAAAAAATATCATTTAACTTACTTAAAAAACATTTCTTACAATAATAGTAATTTTTAATTAAGAATTTAACAAAATGAGAATACTAAATAGTGAGAAATATGAAATAAGGGTAGGAAAAGGAGTATGTCTGAAGTGGCTGAGAATCAATCATTGACTTCTAGGGTTATAAAAATACTCAGAATAACAAATGAACCACTATCGGCTCATGCAATAAGTGATGTTTACAGATTGAACTATAAAAAAGTAAAAACAATATTAGCTGAATTAGAGGAAGACAATTTAGTTTATTCTTTAAAAACCAATAGAGGTAAATTCTACTTTTTACCTGATAAATATTTCAAGCGAAAGAGGGATTTCTTGGAATCAGATGAAACTCCTCCTTATATCTGGTACGAAGAATTATCCGATTTAGAATTGGCAACTAGAAAAGAGAAGATACTCGAACAAATAATGAAAATTAAAGAATTATTTAGCGAGAAGGAAATTAATGGCTCGGATTATTTTAAGAAATTTCAAGCAAAAAATGAAGAAATATCAATCATTAATCAAATTTTAGAAAATAGAGCAAAGAGAAGGAAAAGATGTTATCATTGTGATAATGATCTGATTGTAGAAAAGGATAATTGCTCTCATTGTGGAAAGAGTCATCCTGTTTGCCCTGTTTGCAGAAGAAACATCTATGGTTATGAACAGACTGTAAGATGTCCTAACTGTAATGTTTTAGCACATGCTACTCATATGATAGAGTGGTTAAAGTGCATGGGTAATTGTCCTAATTGTAGAAAACGCATGATTGAGGATGAATTAATTGTAGAAGAGGAGAGAGTTTGATGACAAAACAAAAATTAATTTCGAGTGATATAATAGCTCGCAATATAACAAAACTAGCAATAAGTGATAAAACAATTGATGAAAGGATTTATTCTATCATCTCAAAAAAAGAATTAGAAGTTTTTAAAAGAAAATCCGAGAAATTCCTCATTTATGGTGCTTTGATTTTATTTAGTTCATCAATGATATTTCTAATTCTTGCAGGATATCATGATGCTCTGTATTATGTAGGTTTAGCATTGTTAACTTCAATCCTTCTTCTACCGACTATTTTCGGATTAATGAAAAAAATTCTAGATAGGAAAGTATTTATTAAAAAAGTAGGGCAAAAAAGCCAAATCAAACATGTATTGGAACAGAGTAAAGAAGAATTTCCAGATATTTATGATCTAGTCGAAAATTCCTTTGAAATAGCAAACCAAGATGGTTCGGCTGATAATTTTATAGCAATGTTATATACAGGCTATCTCTCTGAAATGTTAATAGAAAATGATAATTTAATTATGAAAGAAAACATCAAAAGAGTTGCTTTTTCAATTGCTCATGGCACGTTTATTCTTGAGTCTTTAGATTTAGAAACTTTAACTGATAATGAATTATATCTTACAAGTTTATTTGATGTACTTGACGCACTTGAATATATTATTGAAAATCAAACAATTAATGAGAATGAATTGAATTTTTTTAAAATTAAATTTCCAGAAATAAAAAAATCAATATCCAATATGAAACTTATTATTCATAAAATCAAGCAACTCAAAGATGATAAAACATTAGCCAAAAGCTTGGATAAACAAACACAAAAATTACGAAAGATAGTTGAAAAAGAACCAATACCAAAAACAAAAATAAAAGAGATTAAGTCACCATCAGGTATGAAAAGAGATCAAACATTAACAGCGATATCAGCAATAGACGAAGAAATTATTGAAATACGAACTCGCGCAGGGAACTACTATATCTCGAAGAAATATTTTGACCATGAAGTTCTGCATGAAAGAAGAATGTTTGAACTGCTAACAGATAAGGAATTGGAAATAAAGATCGAAGTTCTAAATGCAACATTAAGAATTTTGGAACAAAATAAGGATAGTCTAACAGAAAAGGAATTTGAAGAAATCAAAAGTGACCATTTATCACAATTATTTGCCACAGAACAGCTATTAGCAAAAAGAAAAGGAAAGGGTAAGAAAGTAATTTGCCCCTACTGCCAAGCAACAAATTCCTCAATACAAAGAAAATGCAAAAAATGTGGAGAGGAATTACCTTACTGTATTGTCTGTTTGAATAGTTTAGGTAAAGGAACAAAGGTAAGTATTTGCCCTCATTGTTCCAGTTTTGCTCATGTGCACCACTTTAGAGGTTGGTTAGAAAAAACTTCTACTTGCCCATATTGTAAGAAGAAAATCAGAGAGGATTTAGAGACAACTATACTTGAATCACTTGCTAAGGTTGAAAGTAAAACAAAGTAGATTTAATTTTTCAAATCATTTCATTTTAGTTATCTTTCAGCACAGATAAAGCACTATTCTTATATTTTTCAATAATTATGTGCGACTATGAAAAAACTTCCTTTCATCCAGACAAGTGTTTTTGTTGATGATCGCTATCAATTTTCTGGCAACCAATTAGCTATTTTTTGGAATGAAGAAGCTAATAAACAACTTAGTAATGAGGAAATGCAAGGTATTGCATTAGAAATGAATTTCTCAGAAACAACCTATATTTTTAGCTCAAAAATTGATAAGTGCTCGGTAAAAGTTCGAATATTCACACCTGGGAAAGAATTAGCATTTGCTGGTCATCCAACTTTAGGAACTACTTATGTCCTTAAAGAACAGAATCTAGTTCCGGTAAAAACAACTAAAACATTTTTGGAATTAGGCATAGGACCAATAGAAGTAGAATTTATTGATAAAGAAACTATCAGTATGTTTCAACCTAGACCTAGTTTTTTGGATGAATACTCAGATGGTCAAGCTATAGCTGAAATATTATATATTGAGGAAAGTGATATTTCAGATGAATATCCTATCCAAGCTGTTTCAACAGGATTTCCTTTTCTAATCGTACCTTTGAACTCAATGGATGTTATTAAAAGCATTAATCTGAATGCTCAAAAACAAATCGACATACTATCCAAATTTATAACCTCTGAGTTACTAGTTTTTACAAAAGAAACTACTCATGAAGATTCTGATGTTCATGTAAGAATGTTTGCTCCTTCTGCAGGAGTGTTAGAAGATCCTGCAACAGGTAGTGCAGCAGGTCCACTTGGTTCATATTTAGAGCACTGGAATGTTCTTGATGATCATGAA
>JAHLVW010000008.1 GCA_019058275.1 Candidatus Heimdallarchaeota archaeon | reverse complement strand
CGAAGAGGAGTTGTGGGTTTCAAAACGTTCATGATAAACGCTCCAGAGGAAGAAGCAGAACTAAAAGACCTAGCTGCTAAAAATGACCATTTCTTGTTGAAGATTTTTTCAGAAATAGCTAAAACAGGATTAGTTAGTAGTATTCATGCAGAGAATGATGCAATAATAGCACATGAGATAGAGAGATTAATCGCTCAAGGTAAGAAAGATTTTCAAGCACATACCGATTCCAGACCAGCTATTGCTGAGGATGAAGCATGTATGAGAGCAATGGTTCTAGCGAATCATGCTAACGTGAAGCTTAATCTTGTGCATATGAGCTCAAAAAATGCTTTTGACTATATTAGGATAGCAAAAACAAAGGGATGGGATGTTTCTTGTGAGATTACTCCTCATCATCTCTTTTTCACAACAGAAGATGGCAAGAAAATTGGATCTTGGATAAAGGTTAACCCACCAATTCGATCAAAGGAACATATGGATGCAGCATGGGAAGCTCTGAATGATGGAACAATAGATATGATTGCTAGTGATCATTCACCCTATAGCCATGAAGAGAAAGATATGGATCTAAAAAATAATAACATCTTTGAATGTGGTTCCGGTACTCCAGGATTAGAAACTATACTTCCAGTAATGTTAAATGCAGTTAATAAGAAAAAAATAACACTCAACAAACTTGTCGAAGCTTTATCGATAAATCCTGCAAAAAGATTCGGTTTATACCCACGAAAAGGAGTGATTAAGAAAGAAGCAGATGCAGATCTTGTTATCATTGATATGCAAAAGGAATATACATTGAAAAATGAGGATATGTTTACAAAATCAAAAATAACAGTTTTTGATGGTATGAAGATAAAAGGAAAAATAAAGAAAACAATTGTAAAAGGTAATGTAGTTTTCGATTGTGGGAAGTTTCCTGTAAAGAGCGGTTACGGAGAATTCATCACACCAAAATCTCTGGATTATATCTCCTAATTTTACTCGTTGAAACTCCATATTTTACTAAGCCTGTAGCAATAATCAAGGCACATATGACTCCATCTAAAACTGGAACACCAAGTTTTTTTTGCAATCGTTTATCTAATCCGGTCATTCCAGCGCAACCAAGCACAATAACCTCAGCCATATCCTCTTCGATAGCTAATTTTGCAGCTTGCAGATATTTTTCTTCATCACTAAGATTACTCAAATCTCCTACAGGGGTTCTTACAGAAGCCATTACATCTTGAAGGTGATATTTTCTAATTACAGCTTCTTTGTTAGGGATGGAATGTTTAGCAGTTGATACGACAGAGAATCGGTGACCCAGCATAGAAGCAATTTTTATGGATGCTTCTCCAATACCTAGAACAGGTTTTTTTGCAATCTCCTTCATTACATCAAGATTGGGATCACAGTGACAAGCAATGATAAAGGCATCAAATTCACTTTCATTTTCTCTGACAAACTGAATCATTCCTGGTGCTGCTTTAACTCCATCTTCATAAGTCTCAATGAATTTTGGAGCTCCAAGAGTTGATTTACATTCAACCTCATATTCTCCATTAGCGAATCCTTCTGCTGTTTTTTGAATTGCTTTTGTCATCTCCAAATCACTATTGGGATTAATAATTAAGATTTTCATTTGTTTTAGTCTCCTCAAATTGCTATTTTTCGAGTTTATACTCTCTAGCTAGTGCTCTCACATTCGAGATTGTCTCCATTAATGCTTCACTTGTTACAGCTGGTGAAATTGCCACTACACGCAATACAGCTTTATCATCTAGTTTAGTTAAAGAGATTGTTCTTTCTCGTTCTGTCATGATTTTATCATAAATATATCGTTGCAGTTTATCCAGCTCTTTTTCTGGAAAACTATCTGGAATTATTCTAAAACATAGAATGCCAGTATCTGGTTGATGACATAATTCTATATCACTATCATTTCTAAGATTGTCATACAAGATTTTGATCGCAATAAGTGGTGCTCGAAGTCTTTGGATGACTTTTATCATTCCTTGGTGTCGAAGAGATGTAACAAGAGCAAGAGCTGAGAATGGACGGGTTGATGGTGGGGACTTTAATCCAGGACTCGGTTCGGGGTCCTCTCTGCGATTGAAATAATCGCTGTATAGTGTCATTCGACCAAAATACTCCCATTGACGAACAAAAAGCAGAGAATTGGGAATAGGAATCCCAAGCTGTTTGTGTGGGTTCCAACATAAAGAATCTGCAAGTTCTATTCCAGAGAATAAATGCTTCCATTTTGGAACAAGGCTATAAGCAAAACCATATGCTCCATCAACATGTAACCAGGCACCAATTTCTTGACAAATTTTCGCAATTGGAAGAGCAGAATCTACAGAACCAGTAGAAGTTGTACCTGCTGTAATAAACACACAAAAAACATCTTTTGAATCTTGTATTTCTTTTATGGTTTCTTTCATAAGATTAACATCAATACGACGATTATCATCAACAGCAAGAAATCTAAGACTCTCTTCACCAAGTCCTAACATGCGAACAGCATGTTTGATAGAAAAATGAGCATCACAAGAGGTTAACACCGTCAAACGACTTGGATCTTTAAAACCCTTCATACCCTTCTCAGCAAGATTAAATCCTTCTTTTTCAGCTTGCTTGTGAAGAGCGAGATATAGGGCTTCTTGATTACTGTATGTACCAGAAGCCATAAACGTAGCATCAGCATTAGGGGAGAAACCAAAAAGCTGGCATAAAGCTTTACAACAAAGCTCTTCCAACATTACTCCTCCTGGAGAAACCTGCCAATTTGTCACGCCTTGATTGTAGGAAAGAGCAATCTTTGCACCGAATTCTGCTCCCTCCTCTGGAAAAGCATTAAACATGGATTGAAATCCTGGTTGATCATATCGCATTAAATGGGGAATCAAACATTTTTCGATCATTTTGTTCAAAGTCTCAAGTGATAAACCTTCATCTTGAAAGTCAACAAATGGTTTCAAATCAACTGCCATTTCCTCTGGAGAAGCCTTTGAACATAACGGGTTTTTGTTGTGTTTTTTCATCATTATCAGCTTTAAGAAATAAATATCAGTGTATCCTAGTGAAGCTAATTCCAGAATTACAGATATTTCTACTTTTCTGAGCCAACTTAATTGTCCAATTTGAACACTAATATAATCATTGGGATTTTTCGTGATGATTTGTAATAGCTCATTTTGGTCTATTTGAAATTAATTCTTTAAAAGATTCTAAGGTTCCTCTCCAAGGATCTAAACACTCAACAAACCAATTCACACCTGCTTTGGAGTAACTTGTTAATACTTTATTGAAATCCTTATGGACATTAAAATAAGTTGTAAAGACAACATCAAACGGCTCTTCTTGTGTTCTGTACTTTTGTATGTAAGCAACGATTGTTTCATACTCCTTAGGGGTAAATGGTTCTTCGAATCCTGCTTTTAATGGAAAAACACCATCAAATTTTGCTGCTCTACGAAATGGTTTTTTATTTGGCTACGTTCCTCCAACCCATATTGGAATTCTTGGTTGTTGAATAGTCTTAAATAAGAATTGTCTATCGTTTATATGGAAATGCTTTCCATTAAAGGAGAATTTCTCTCCAGACCACAATCCTTGAAGTATTTCTATACTTTCATCGAGCATTTCTCCACGAATCTTTGCATCATCTTCCACTCCAAATGGTATAAAATCCTCTTTTGGATCAGCTCCAAAACCAACACCTAATATTAAACAACCATTCGATAATTGATCAATAGTAGCTGTTTTCTTAGCTACTTCCCAAGGTTGCATTCTAGACAATGGAGTAACTGTTGTACCAAAACGAATTTTTTTCATATGACTAGCTATAGCAATCAATATGGTCCATGGATCTAAAACGTTCGTTTCTTTCATTATATGTGCATAAATATGATCCCAAAGAAAGAAACCATCCCAACCAGCTTTTTCAGCTAATTTTGCCAAATTAATTACTGATTTTACATTCCAGTTAGGACCATAATTTGAAAGGTATATACCAACTTCATTCTTCTCACAAATCCTGTCAAAAAAAAGGCAAGAATTTGAGCTCTAAGATTAAGTTATATCATTTTATACTAGTGTGAAATAACAAAATTGGAAAAGAAACAGATTTTTTAATTGCAAATAGGAAGTGGCAGGCTAATGCGATTTGAACACGCAACCTTAGGATTAAATTAAATCTTGTAATAAAAAAAGAACTAGCATGAAATATAACATAAAATAAGTTATAATTCAACTAGGAATGATTCATAGATATTTTTATTCTAATATCTACTTGGTTTTCGCTTTCTGTAACAGTCTTGACAGTAAACAGGTCGTTCACCATCAGGTTTGAAAGGAACTTCTGTTTTTTGACCGCAGTCTGCACAAGTAACTTCGTGCATTTCTCGTTGTGGTCTACTGTAGTTATTATATCTACTCATTTTGTTTTTTCACCGAATATTTTGTTATACATAAAATATTGAAAAGAAATTTTAAGATAAAATTTTGAGAATTCAAACTCGAAAGTTAATAACCAAAAATTACTTCATTCCTATCTCAATGTTTCATATGTATACAATGGAAAGCGTTTATTCATGCCTTATAAAGCTATGCTTCATATGACATAAGCAATAATAATTTGAAAATTGCTGTTAAAATAGAAAGTGGTGGGCCCAGCGCGATTGGAACACGCAGGGCAAAGATAATGTAACCTAATTCATAAGAATCGACTAATCTTCAATTTTTTCAAGCTTAAAAGAAACAGGTCGAATGCCATCTGGACATGCAACATACATAGTTCCTGGTTCAGTCCAGCTTTCCCAGAAATTTCCTCCAAAACTAAGAACCATTAATTCCGGTTGGATTGCTCTCCAACCAAAGCCACAGAAACCTTCTGGTTTCTCTGCATCTTTTGAAATCAATACTTGTCCTTCTTCAAAAACAGGACATTCAGGAATGATTTCTCCTTTCGGATTTTTATAATCTTTTCCAAAAACATCTTTGGATTTGAACTTCTTAATTACAGTAATTTTTACTTTCGCCAAAAGAATCCCCCAATATTTTGATTATTATGATTAAAGAAGTGCTTCTAAATAGAATTTGCATTAGTCTGGAAAAAAAACATGAAAAAAGAACTCCTCCCAGTTCCGAACTGCTCCTTCGAAGTCGCGGAGTGTATTTTTATGCTTAGATTAACGGATCCCCACAACTGGTACAAAACTTACTATTCCTATCTTGAGTTCTTACTCCACAATTAGGACAGAATTCGAGAGCAAGTGATTTCTCTTCTTTATGACTTTGCTCAGGATTCATAGTATGAGTTTGTCTCCTACTTTCCCAATCGTTTCTGCTTCTCTCAGAGAGAGTGGTTTCCCTCTCATTGTTTGAAGCTGTTTTCGTAATTGAGTAGATAACTGTTCCAATTACTAATCCTCCAATTATGACCGCAGGAATTATCCACATCATCATCAAGTTGTCATATCACCTCGTTTATTTCTGAATAGATTGTGTGTGCTCCCCCTACAAAAAGGCGACAATATATTTTCTATTGTTCAATAAATTCTTGTATTAACATTCTAAAATGAATTCATTCTTAAAAAAAATCAAACCCATACTAATGGATTCTCTTTACTAAAGTACTTAAGAAGTGGTGGACCCAGCGAGATTTGAACACGCGACCAGCAATCATTTAGATTAAAAATTCTATTTTATTCCCCTTAACTCAGTTATTAATTATAACGCTTCTTGAAGTATTTTTTGCGAAAGATCTTCAAGTAAGTTATAATCAAGCAAGTCTATGATTTCTTTGATTTTTTTATGCGATAATTTATACATTTTTTTGGTGCCATTACGTCGATAAGTTACAATTCCACTTTCTCGAAGTATCCGAAGATGCCTTGAAACTAATGGTTGAATTATATCTAATTGTTCAACGATTTCACAAACACATTTCTCACTATCAGCAATGAAATCTATAATCTTGAGTCTAATTGGATCAGCTAATGCTTTGAAGAATTTCACTTTTATTGATTTTTCATTTTGCATTACTAAACTCATAAGAAAGAGCTAAATATAACAATATTTAAATATTATTATATTACTCATGACAATATACAAGAATTGTTATGTGAAGAGAGTTTTTCTGATGACGATAGCAAAAAAAATTGGATTTGCATTGTGTGTTTGCACGGGAAAATGTCCAGGATTTGAGAAAATGGATATGTGGGATTTTATTAATAGAGTGAGAATTGAACTACTTGTTGAATACGCGTTTATTCATCCCCAATTATGTGAAGAAGATGGTGACAGGTTTTTCAATGATTATTTAAGAGAGAGTCGGAAATACATGATTGCTGGTTGTGCACCAACAATGCAGTATAAGTTATTTAGAGATGCGTTTAAAGAAAGAGGATTAGATGTCAAGAAGGATTTAGTGCCTTTAGATGTAAGGAATATGACAACAGAGGAAGCTTTTCAATTGGTAGAGAAAACACTGAAAGAATTAGGAGCGGAATAAAAAATAACCAAAGAATATAACGCTAATACTGCAACCTTCATGGGAGTGCCTAGAAAAGAGATCCCTTGGTGGCCAACTATTGATTATGAGAAATGCAATTTTTGTATGGAATGTGATAAGTTTTGTCCCCATAAGGTTTTCGAGAAACAAAAAGATAAAGAAAAAGAACTAGTAGTAGCAAATCCATATAACTGTGTTGTTTTTTGTAGAGTATGTGTAAAATTATGCGAACCAGACGCTTTGATCTTCCCCGATAAGAAAGAAATAACAGTATTGATTAAAAAAATACGAAGTGAAAGTGATGGCTAAAAAAATTTCAGTATTACCATGTTGTGGGATTAATAAAACTCTAGGATTGGTAACAACAGAGATTGGTTTAAAACTTAAGGAATTAGATCGCTCGATTGAATTGATATCACCAGCAACATTAAGTGTGGATCAAAAACGATTCCAAGAGTTGATCCAAGAATCACAAGTTATTGTTATTGATGGGTGTGTTACACGTTGTGCAACAAAGCTACTTGAAAAAGAGCACTATACAAAAGTAAAAAGAATTTTTATTCCAGAGGAAACCAAGAAATATGAATTTCGTCTTGGGAAAACCTTGAGATTGTCAGATGAAGGAAAGAAATTCGCAGAAAAAATAGCTAAACAAATCTTAGAATATTTGAGAAAAGAAACCGCACGGGTTAAACAACCTATAGTAGAACGTGATTTTGGAACAATAGACTATTTTGAAGTTACTTATGACAAATATCATTTTCGAGTGCCAAAGGAAGGATATTATTTCAGTGAAAATGATTGCTGGGTAAAACAAGAAGGAGAAAAAGCACTCCTAGGGGTAACAGATTATCTTCAAAATAAATCAAGCGACATATTGTTTGTTGACTTACCGGAAATAGGTACAGAAGTAGAGCAATTTGATGAAATAGTGAATTTTGAATCGGTAAAAGCATTACTCTCGTTAATAACCCCAGTATCAGGAGTTGTTAGTGCAATTAATGGTAAATTAGAGGAAGAACCAAATTTGCTAAATGAAGAGCCATATGAGCAAGGGTGGACAATCGAAATAAAATTAGCAGACTTTGATGAGGAAAAAGAGCTGTTAATGGATGGAAAAACCTATTTCGAATATATGAAGAAAAAAATAGAAGAAGAACAATAAATGGATGAAAGAAAAATGAGTGAAAAAGTATACATTATACCTTGTAGTGGAATAGGAAAAGTCTATGGAAGCATTTGTCGACAAGCAGCCTATAGAATAGTAAATGACCTTAGACCTGGAGAAACAGCAATTGAATGTTTACCATTAATTGTTAAAGGAAAAAAGGAAGTAGTTGATGAGCTCAAAAAGAACAAAGTAATAACGCTTGATGGGTGCACTGCAATGTGTGCCTATTATGATGTGGCTAAAGTTATTGATGAACCAGATGCCCATTTCTTATCAACTTCAGTAGTAATGGAAAATCGTGATTTGAAACCTGAACCGGATATTTATCCATTAGGTGAAAATGCTAAAGTATTAATGGAAATTTTTGCAAAAGAAATAGCAGATAAAGTAGGTGAATTGCTAAATGGAGAAGAATAAACTAATTTTAACTACCAAACCGAAAATTGGTTTAATTGCTTGTAGTGGTGAAAATTTAATAGAAGGAACAATAACTAGAGTTGCAACGAGAATTGTGGTAGAAAAATTACGACCAAAGATAACGACCATCCTTTGCCAACCACTCTTTATGGCAGGAGATATAAAACATAAAGGTGGAGGAAAGGAGAGGGAATTTGCTAAAAAACACAAAACAATTGCTATAGAAGGTTGTGAAGAAGCATGTGCCAAGACAGCTGTTGAGAAATATAGTGCACCAGCTGCTGCAACAATTTATATTCAAGATATTATGAAAAAATATCCACAATTAAAACCAGAATCCAAAGAAGAGCTCGATGAAGATGGTTTGATACTTGCAGAGAAAATTGCAGAGGTAATAGCAACAAAGATTGATGAATTATATAATTCTCAATAGTGAACAAAAAAAGTAAGTTTCTTAACATTAAACAAGATCTATAGTTAAGGATTAGTATTATTTTATTCTAAGAAATAGAGGACTGTTCATAGTATTATAATAGAAAGAAGTGGTGAGCTCAGCGCGATTGGAACATGCTAGGCATCAGATTATGAGCCTGGTACTCAACCAAGCTGTGCTATAGGCCCACTATTGTAGTGAGCTGAGATTCAATCGTTATTTAGACCCTTTTTCATGCTCTAATTTCTCTTAACTAAATGCTAAGGGCTTTTTGTAGAATTGGATCAATCCCTTTTTTGTAGTCCTCGACAGTTGTTTCAATTGGAATATCTGGTTCAATACCCTTTCCTTCAAAAAGTGAACCATCTGGAAAGTAAGCTCTTTTTGTTCCTATCATTACTATAAATTCATTATAAAAACTATAACTATATGGTTGGCCTGTGCTCCCCTTTGTGGTTTCTCCAATAATTATTGCTCTTCCATTGTCTTTGAAAGGCATTGTGAAATCCTCCGCAGCAGAATGAGTATAGGCATCTACTAGGATAATTAAATCTCCTTGATAAGGCATCCTTAATTGGTTTTGTTTCTTCTCCTGACCATAACAAATGGGCATCCTTAAAAAGAGAAGTTATTGAATACCATCCTTGATCGATTGGGTTAGTGGCTTCTTCAGGATTCTCTTCTTCGAGTTTCTGATAATAAGAATTATAGTAATTAAGTAAACCAATTTGTAGATTTGTTGATTCAGTCCACCAACGATATGGTTTGTTCATTAATTGTTTGTGGAGTTTTGAGGGAGTACTTCCTCCTGAATTCCCTCTAACATCAATGATAATTTTTTTCGCTTTCAAAAAATCTTTACAGTAATCTACAGCTTTTTCTTCAAATCTTGGTTCATTAAAACTTGGTATTTTAATATATGCTATTTCACCTTTTTTGATCCATTTTCCTTCTGTTTCAAAATCAGTAAAAAGTGATTTTTTATCGGCTAATGGTTTTACTTTGATTTTTATTTCCTCACTTGATTGTAATTCGAGTGTAAATACTTCTGGGAACAAGAAAGATCTTGATGATAATGTATATTTTCTTGATTGTTCATTTGAAGCATTAAGATATTTCCTTTTTTGCATGTAAAACTCTTTGAAATCTTGCCCATTTATTTTTTCAACTAATGACCCTACTTTCAAATTTTCAGTTGAGGATTGAACTATACACCAATTTTTATCTATTGGTTTTATTTTGAATCCTAAATAAAATCTCTTTCTCCATAATTTATTGTCAAAGAAAAATGTATGACCATTATTTAGCTTTGCTAAGAATTCTATCATTAGTAAATTAAACTCATATCGAACTTCAATTTCAATTGCTTGTTGCAGGATATCTTGATACCATTTATCAAAATCTAAATCTTTGACGTTCTGCCAATGAGCGAAATACTCTCTTATTAGTGAATAACTCTTAGATAAAATAAACAATCGTTTTTCAATAGGAATCGTATTTTTCATATTAACTCACCTTATTTTTTGTAACTATAATTTCTAAAAATGCTATAAAAAAAGGTGATGTCATAAAATCACCATTTCCTAAGTTAAATCCATGACTTAATCCATCACTGTTTGCCAACATTACCAAAGTAAGTTTTTTCCCCCGTATTCTTAAATATAATGAAGAAAATGATTTAGGCCAGTGTCCATAATACCAAATAATCTTAGTGTTTGCTTTTGCTTCTTTGAAATTTCCATGAATGAGTAATTGCTCAACTTCTACAAATTTCTTCTTTGCAATGGAAGACAAAAATGATTACATCCGAATGCAACAATTGTACAGCTCTGAATTTAAGTCTTTATCAACAAAATAATTAATTAATAAAAAGTGGTGGGTCCAGCGCGATTTGAATTCGCGGAAAGTGGTTCACAACCACACCTTTCTCACGCGACCAGCAGTTATTAAATTTTCAAAACAAATATTTTACAACACTCGGTGATGTTGTTAGTCTTTTCATCTTTTATTTCAAGAACGGTTTCCTTACTAATATGTTTGTTGTCATTCATAATCATGTTAAATAAAACGACATAAATATTATTTCTGGGAAAAGTTTTAATATGGAAAAAAAACAATTTTTGATGGGAAGGGAATAACATATAATAATTCTTCTCATAGAATGTAGGATATTATGAAAATAAAAAAGAAATTTTTCATTACCTTAATCACACTATTATTATTTGGGAGTATTATCGTACCAATAATTATCGAGAAAATTACATATGTAGAAGCTGCTCGAATAGAAGTAAAAATCACATGGGCTACATTCTGGTGTAGATATAGCTGTGATAGTGATCCTGATGGTGAGTTTTATCTCCAATTCAAATATTATGATAACTCACTATGGCGCATTGAGAAAACTTCAAACAAGAAAATAGCACCTAATTATCCAAACCCTTCATATCCAAACATTACTTACACTCTCAAATATGATGTACAAGTCGGTACTAACCTCTACATACGACTAATGGAGAAAGATTGGCTGAAGGATGATCTAGTCATTCCCTATTTCATGGAAAATCATGGCTCAGGTGATTCAGCACATTGGGATTGTTTCTATATATCATCAAGTTTTACAGAAGAAACGTGTATCTATTACAATCCTGATTTAGAGAGGATTGAGGTAAACTTCATAAATCTGGGATAAAATATAAAAAGCAAAAAATAATTTCTTTTTTATAAAAATAAAATTATTAAATCAAGAAATTAATGGAATCATGGTTATGAGAATTAAAAAACTATCATTTCTTTTCTTTAAGAGATATTTTAAAAAAAATATTCCATCCATGCTGATAAGTTTAATAATATTTTGTTTAATTGGTATTGTATTTATTGCAACTGCACTACCCTTCAAATTACTATTTTTTGAGGAGTTTAGTAAATTACCTGCTGAGATGAGCATGTCAATTTCTCAACATGGAATAACCACTCTTTCTTATGAAGAACTTCAACAACAATTAACATCTATATCTTTAGAAGAAGCTAAATTGGAATGTGGTTTAGTTATAAGTTTGAAAGCGTCGATTAATGATGAAGAATTAGTAATTCCTTTTATTGGACTAAGTAATTTCTTAATGGAAAATATGAATTTAAGTGATACAAATAATATTTATTTGGTAAATAGATATCAAACAACAATTAATGTTACTAATCCATATCTCAATGATAACTTTCTAACATTTAGTATAACTGAAAATAATACTTTGAATAAAGATATCCTTTTTGATCATATTTCATGGATAATTAGACCCTATAATTTGTTTTCTCAATTACATGGTTGGAGTTCTGTATCACTTGTTGGTAATTTTAGTTATGCTTTTACAATCGCAGAGGAGTTACAAATATCTACTACTGATGAAATTGGTGTTTTCTTTATTGGTTTTTTAGAAGATGATTCTATTGAACGGTTTACAATTGATCAAATTGAAAACAAGATAGAAAAAATAGAGATCTCATTATTTCAAAAATTAGTTGCCATTGGTTTCAAGCAGGATTGTATTAATATACATTCTCCAGCACGAAATACTTTAGAATTAATTAAAAGTGAAACTAATGAAGAAATAGGAATCATTCAAAGATTGAGCATACCTAATATCATCCTTATCCTTATTCTAATATTTGCTCTTGAAATAGGTTTATCTAGCATACTAAGAAAAAAAGGATATATTTTTTGGTCAAGAGGATTATCAAAAACTAGATTAAAAATTGTATTCTTTTCATTCGAATTATTATCTGATTTAATAGTAAGTTTATTAGTTATGGGGTTATTTTCTATTTCTATTTACCTTTTCAAACTTCCCTCTTCGACAATAATTTCACTTCTTTTTACTTATCTAATAGTTTTTGTGTTAATCCTTTTAAGTAAACTATTGCATTTTTTTACAATAAAATATTATCCAAAGGATAGAATTTTCCAGAAAAATATTTACAAAACTAAGGGTATTGTAATTTCTCAAAAAATAAAAATTATTGGTTTTATACTTTTTATTATTTCATTAATATTGCAAATATTTTCAATTATTGAACCTTTATTCTGGTTCCCTATTATATCCAATATAAAAGGAATAATCTTTGACATTGTTACTTCATTTATTATTTTAGTCAATCTCGTGATATTTTTCTTTTCAAAAACAAGCAACTCACTTAAAATAGATTTTATTTATAACATGAAAAATATGTTGAAGAGATTATTTAAAAATGGATTGAAAGAGATACGTATTCATCATTTTGCTATTACTGGACTAAATAGTTTACTTATTCTCTTTTTATTGCTAAATACAACTAGTAGGGTATACACAAATACAAAGGCAAATTATAGAAACATTTTTGATTTTACTATATATGATAGAAGAATAACTGATGTACATTATGCAGGATTTAACCTAAGCACAGTTGAAAATCTTCCTAATGTGATACCTGAAATAAGAGATCTTAGTCCTTATAATGGATTTGGTGCTTCAATAATTGGTAAGAAGATTATGGAGTCTACTAGTGTTTATGTTTTTAATTCAAGTAAATATGCTAATCTAGATTTAGTTTGGGATCATTTTATAGGTATGTATGGTAAATATCGAAATGAAAATCCATTTAACAACCTCGATAACAACTCGATTCTGATTAATGAACATATTGCTGAAAAAATTGGTGCTCGTGTTGGTGATAAAATAACTCTATCTGCACCATATTTTGATATACTAGATAATAATTTGATATCAATACAGGTAGATAATCTGGAAGTTATTGGCATTGTTGATACTCTGCCAGTTCCTATCTTTACTTACCAAATTACACCATTTGCTTTTATTGATTATTCTTTATTTGAACAAATGATTAAAGATTATAATCTTGGTTGTAAAGCATCTTGGTTCAGTTTTAATTTGGATTTAAATAATAATGAATCAATAAGTTCTCAAGAAAAGCAAAATGAGATAATTAACTCGATTATTTCTCAACTAAATGTAAGTTCTTCAGCAGATTACATTATTATTTCTAATGATGAAAATGAAACAATTAATATCTTTCAAGCTGAATCCAAAGCGTCTAAAATATTCATCTGGTTTGAGATTTGTTTTATTTTTGTTTTGTTGCCAATTATAGTCTTGATTCTAAGCAATCGAATGCTTACAAATGTTCTTCCTTCACTAAAGATTCTGGGATCTCGGGGATACAGCACTAAAAAAATGAGAAAGGTCTATATTAATGAAATTTTCACGTCATTAATATCTAGTGTTATGATGGGTTTATTCATTGGTATAATTATTAGTTTAATATATTTCAGATATCTTTATCCAAAAATGTATATAGCTACTAGTGGTCAATTATGGTTGTCAATTATATCTATTCTAGTTTCAGTAATAATGGGAGGAATAATCTCTTTTGGAATTATGGTGCTTATTACTGCTAAATCAATTAAATCT
>JAHLVW010000065.1 GCA_019058275.1 Candidatus Heimdallarchaeota archaeon | reverse complement strand
TACTATATCTTTAAAACCAGTTGGTTTACAGTTTTATGTAAAGGATTATTGTGGTGAGTTATTTGGGATTTTTTGAAGAACTCTTTTGGCAAAGTTTAGTTTCAGAATTATTTGCTACATTTATTGGTGCATTGTTGGGCATTTTAACAGCACTGTGGTTGGAGCGACAAATAGAAACAAGCAGATATAACAAAGAAAGTAAAATTCGAAAGAAAATATTTCAAGAAGAGAAAAAGAGAATTTTGGAATACTTGAAAATTGAAATATCTAATAATATTGATTTGTTAAATCAAATTAAAAAAGAACTAAATTCAAATTCTATAATTTACTATAATCTTGATATTAGTGCTTGGAATTCATTAGAATCAAAAAAAGCAAAGAATTAATTGAAATAATTGAGAACGACTTTAAAAAAAATTTTAGTTAAAAATCTAATTATTTTTAATGCTTCATTGGTTCAAATCCGATACAGCCCACCATTTCTTAAACAAATGCTCTATTGTGTTTTTGAAAGATTAAAATTTCGATTTAAAGGAAAAGCTATTTTATAGCTATCAATATTTATTATTATGCAATATTATATGCAAAAATCTAAAAGCATCTAACATATATTATTTTAATAATTCAAGGGTGAATCAAATGTCAGGAATGAGAGTGGATATTCTTGAAAGGGAACTCTCAAAATTAAAGAAAAAAGATCCAGAGAGATTTAAGAATATAATTAATAGATTATTAGAGATTGAAGAAGATAAATTCCCGAGAAAAGAAGCAATAAAAGTAGAACCAACATATTCAGTATTCCAACGCCCTGATATTGAAAAAAGTGGTATTTCAGATATACCTGATAATCCAGCATTTATCGAACAATCCTATTATGCTGCTATAAGCAAACTACTAATCCAAAATGAAAAGGCATTCTTCAATTCAAAAGTAAAGCTAAATAAAGAAAATGATGAAGCAATTCTTAAAGTATCGGAAGATGTTTATGATATCATTAAAAAATTGTATTATATTGATGAAATTGATAATGATATTATAGAAGTTGAATTTAGATTACAAAGAGATCAAGGTACAATATTAAGCCCTGCACCTTATGTGAAAGCTAAAAAAATAGCAATTGATTTAATAGAAAATAAAAACTCCAAATTTAAACATCTCTTTGAAGCAATTAATACTCCCTTAATTACATCTGAATTCAGAAAGGAATCCAAGAAGTTGCTTATAGGTTTAATCAAGAAAAAAATAAAGAAATATAAGAAGGATGAAATAATAACGATAATAACTTTGAACATTCGAAATATATCTAATAGATATTATGAAAGTATTGAAAGACGTGACATTAAAATCAATCCTGAAGACTTGCTATTCACTTTCCCATTATTTGAAGGATTCAAATACTTAAGAGAAAATATACCATTATTTTCTCCAGTTGAAGGAAAATATAAAATGAATATACTATTCGACTGGTCAAGTGCTCCTCAGGTCATATTCACTATATGGATGATTTCATTTCTCATTGCAATTAAGATTTATGACTTAGCTGAAGGAGGTAAAAAATCATAATGACTTTACAAATAAGAAAAGAGGATATTAAGAAATTTAAAGAAGATAGCCAAACCTCTACTGTAGCTGATGATTTATCATCAACATATTCACTTGGTCATTTGGATTATAGATTAGTTCATGTTTCAGATTTAATTGACAACAATGTATTCATCAAAAAAAGATTAGCTAATTTAGAAAAGAAAACACTACAATTAGAAAAAACAATTCAAGATCATGGTCTAAAAGTATCTATAAGCAAATATGATATTCTTAATGAATTCATTGAAAAATTAATAGAAAACTTCTCTTCTGACATTATTTATGATTATAAAATCTTAAATGAATTTACAGAAGAAAATGAGCTACTTTGTTGGATTATAATTCCAGTAAAGAAAAGTTATGAGCCTAATGATTTTGAAGAATACAATTCACGAAGATTAAATATATTCAAACTAATTTATGAAATTACAGAAAAATTCGATAATTGTTCTTTTACTATTGTGAGTGATTTTGAATTTGAGGAAATAAAAAGTAATCTAGAAATAGAATTGGAATATAAAACATCTGATTTCATTTAGGAATAGGGATTAGAAGATGTATTCAAAGAAGTATCAATTGAATTATCGATGCCCAAAAGCATCAATTCAAAAGCATGAAAAAATGGAGAATTTTAATTTCCTAATCTATAAACAATTTCTTACTAATGGAGAACTGCGGTGGGCAACAATTGCATTGTTTTATTACGCTCTTCATAAAACTCAAAAAATGATACTATTAAATTCCACATCTGTATACCCTCGAGGTCATACAAGAAGACGATTTGAAATTGATCATATTTTAAGTAATATTTATCCTGGTCTCTTAGTTCAATATATGAATCTTGAGGAGAGATCATGTCAAGCGAGATATTGTCCTGTTATATCGCTGAGATGGGATAAAGAACCACAAAAAACAATGATTAATACATTCCTTACACAAACAGAGAATTATTTTAGTACATTGTAAATAGTTAATCTTGATTAATATGATCAATTTCTACCTCCTTAGTTAGTTTTAAATTTAAATTCCATACCGACCCATCACTCTTATTATTAATTTGTAAAAGAAAATGAAGTGAAAAATTCCAATCAGTTTTTTCAATACTCTTAATTGTAATTTATGTATTATAATCAATTACTCTCTAATAACAATAATAAGGAAAGAATATCGTGGTTTAATAATGAATGAATGGGAGAAATATGAAAGAGCAATGTTTAATGAATTATATTATCAATTTCGCAAACCATATTTTGTTGTTAAACCTGCTAAAGAAAAATTAATAGGTAAGTATAGCCGAATAAAAAGGGAAATTGATGTTTCAGTTTTTGATAAGGATAATTTGAAAAATCCTTTATTTATTGTAGAATGTAAAAGACATAAACGTAAATTGAATGTTAAACATGTGGAAGGTTTCTTTGGGGTGATAGAAGATGTTGAAGCTAAAAAGGGTATTCTTGTATGTCCTTCAGGATTTACCAAAGGTGCTTGTAATTATGCTCAAGCAAAAGGAATAGCTCTTTGGATTTTAAGTGTACAAGATTCAAAACGTTTAAATTTTCGTGAAGTTGCTCGAATAGTTTTTCCTTGGGATGAAGTATTTCATCCAATAATGGGTGATGCATTTTATTCTTTTACTATTTCTATTCTAATTGATGAGTGGATTGATACGTTGGAAGGAATTCCCTTTGAGGAATGGGAAGTAATGATTTACACATACCGACAGAACAATCAAGATAAATGTAATAAATTGCTTAGAATAATCGTTCAATTACATCATGATAGTGGTTGGCGGTTTCAAGCTTTAAGGTTTCTTATTGAATTTTCTGCTATTGATGGTGCTTTTCATAAAATGTTACTTAAGTATGAAAAGGATCAAGAAGTTTTGGCATTATTAAAATCAATCAATTGAGAGAAAAACCATTACTCGTGTTCTGTACCACCAGTAAAACAAATCGTTTTCAACCAAATATGTAGGGTGATACAAAAGGTTTCATAATCTTTCCTTTTCTCACAAGTATTACAGAAAGAAATCATTCTTTTATTTACTCTCTTTAGATTAATTTCATGGCTATACATCCCCTCAGTTCTTCTTTCAATTCGCACACTTCCTTTTTGGACTGTTTATTTCTTGCTGGTCGCGTGTTCAAATCGCGCTGGGCCCACCATTTATAATTTTAGTGAGAATTATTGGTTCAAATCTGATACGACCTACTATTTTATCTTTTTAATCTATTTCAAAGGATTACATTGATTTAATATGCAAAGTAAAACCAGAGATCATTAGGACAATTTCAGTAAAACATAACAATCTTATTTATTTTTGTAGTTTCTCTAAAAACTGGTATCATGTCTCGAGATTATTGATTAATGATATTTCTGAATCATAACAGTAAAACCATATAGAAATGGCATAAGTGGAATTAACAATAAACTATACCAAAACTTGATTTGAATTGGTATATATTGTGGAGTTGTATAAACAGCTGTAGGTAATTGTAACATTAAGTAGAAAATTCCCAATGAAACACCCAATAAAACTGAAATCAATAATGAAAAACTTAGATTGATAAAAAGTCTTTTTTTGATAAATTTACTTGACATTCCTCTTTGAGATAGAATTCTCATCGGCTTCAAAATAGCAACTAGTAATTGTTTCAAACAAAGTCTAATAGTTATGATTGTTATTAAAATGAAATACAGTTGAAAAATGAGAATAAAAATAGTATAATCCATATAGTGTGCTTCTTTAATTTCTTGAACATAAGTTTCTAATTGTTCTTCTAAATAATTTATCGCTTCAATTTTAGATAAATTATTCTCAAGATTCAAATAGAGTTTTGATACTTTAGAGATGTTATTATACTGTTCATTATAAGATGTTACTATAAAAGGTTGATCATCAACTTTTTTTATAAATGGAAAATAATCAACAATTCGAATTTCTTGATCAACATAAACTGAAGTTCCATTTTCACCTATTTTAGTTGGAAAGTAATCACCTTCAACAAAGTCAAATTCCTTGGCGAAATCTTTCGACATATAAGTAATACCTTCTTCCAGATTAGATAAATCATAATATTTTTCAAAATAAGGTATTATTTCTTTGATTGCTGAAAAGTTCATTAAGTATAAATTATATGTTATGAAAAAACTTTCTTGTGTGTGTGATACTGCGAGTATTTGTGAAAAATTATTATTTTGCAAACTTGAAATATTGTATAAATAAACATCAGTGGAAATTACTAAATCTGTTGGATATTCCATCTCAAAATTTAAATTATAGTTGACAGAAAAAGTTTGAAATCCCCCCATCACTATTGTAGTACCCCAAACCAAAAGTAAGGTTGAATGTATCAGCTGTCTAAAGATATTCTCCTTTTTATTGATTAGTTTATTAACTAGATTTCTAATTCCGAACTTTTTAAAAAGATTAGTAGAAATTTTTTTGATATATATTTCAGTTATTAGTAATGTAATAATAAAATACTGTATTGTTTGTGAAAAGAGAGTGAAATAAGAAAAGATTTTATCAGGTATGATGGCATAAGTTAATTGTTTAAGTAATATAGGTATTAATGAAACAATTAGTAATATTAGCACGAAAAGAACTATTGTTTTTGAATTAATATTAAATTTATCTGAATTGTTAAATTTCCTATAGCTTTTATAAAATAGTATGATAGAAAAAAATCCTAGAATCAATGCAGTTAAGAGAAAATCTAAGCTTATTGTTACATTTGCAATAAGTAATATAACACTTATAACAAAAAAACAAGCTAGTTCAAGCATTAAAGGTATATAAACTGATATAATTTTTCTTCTTTTAAACTCCAAACCTCTTTCATGTAATTTATTAATTTTACCTTTAACTTGGGTTAAAAAATTATCAGTAAAGAATTCACTCAACCAAACCGAAATAATTAATGTTACCAGTGAAACTAAAATTACCAAGGAATCGAATGAATTCTTATATGTCAAAATTACTTCAATCTGATTGAAACCTTCTTCAAATGAACTATCCTCAATAAGATTGATACTCATTAGATAAGCTTCAAATTCATCCACTAAATTCGTGATTAATCTTAAATATGATTCAGGGGAGCTAATTTTTTTAATATTAAAATCAATTACTTGACCTATAAAAGATTCACTAGATAAAAGTCTAAATGTTGTAAGGTTTAAAGATTGTAGGTAACTATAACTAAAAATTATTGATAATTCAAATGGCAATTCCGAATTCACATGAAAATTCTCCAATGAAATATTATTATTAAAATACTCAATTTGATTAAATGTCAAATTACTTCTTTTTTGATTAATTGAATTTTCAGTGAAATCAATTCCAATTTGATGAGAAGAGTCGTTTAACTCATATTCAGAAATAACAAGTAATGAATCACTTAGGAAATATTTACTCCATGATTTTCTATATTCTAAAAATTCTATTTGACTATTTGATAATTCAGAAATGTTAACTGAAGTATAATCAAATTTAAGCTTATAAGAAAGCTTGAGATCATCACTTTGAATATTCAAAAAATTTGCGATTGTTAATTTATTAAAAAACACTCCACTAATTGAAGGAGTACTAACAATCATTATGCTTAACAAAACATAAAAGAAATACTTTAAATATAGCTTCCAATGTCTTTTTAAAAAAAGTAATGATATCTTCAAATAAGGATCACCTGATTAATTTTGGTAAATTAATAACGCGATCAACTTTTTCCATGATGAATGGATCATGAGTAGCAATTATCAAAGCTTTATTCAGCTCCTTGCAATTTTTAATTAGACTATTTATTATGTTCTCTCGAGATGCTAAATCAAGATTTCCAGTAGGTTCGTCAGCTAATATAATGTCAGGATTGTTTGCAAGTGCAACAGCTATAGCAACTCTTTGTTTTTCCCCACCTGAAAGATAGTTAGGAAAGGTTTTCACATATCGTTGAATATCTAAAGCTTCTAATAGCTCATTAACTCGCTCATCAATTTCTGATTTGGCTTTTTTTGCTATCAGCATAGGAAGTGCAATATTTTCAAAAATTGAAAATTCATCGATTAGATTAAAATCTTGATAGATTAATCCTACTTGATCTCTACGATATTTAACTAACTCATCATCAGAGAGTTTAGTGATATCATGACCATCTATCAGTATTCTTCCACTTGTTGGTTTTAAAACACCACCAATACAAGAAAGAAGACTTGTTTTCCCACTTCCACTTGGACCTGCTATTGCAACTACCTCATTTCGATCAAATTGAGCATTAAAGTTTTCTAAAGCAACAGTTTCAACAATTTCTTTATAGATAACATACAAGGATTCGATTATTATTTTCTCCATTTTATTATTCTCCTTTATTAACAGATTTAATTGATTTAGCAGTAATAAGCACCATAATTCCAAAAGAGATTATTCCTCCCATTATTACTGAAACTAGAATAGATATAATTGACAACCATAATTGACCACTAGTAGCTATATACATTTTTGGATAAAGATATCT
>JAHLVW010000064.1 GCA_019058275.1 Candidatus Heimdallarchaeota archaeon | reverse complement strand
CTACCGCTGCTATTAATAATAAGAATGCAGTCTTTTTCATTCCCTTGTGTCTCAAATCGTTATCCATCCTTTTTAGTTCAAATTTTTACTATCTCTTTATTATATAGCGTTTACGATTACAATTGTTCTTTTTAACAATTTCTAAGGATTTTGTATAACAAAAATATTGTTGGATTCCTTTTAATCTAACTCAAGCATAGAAATGAAATGCTTAATTATCTCTGCAGTTGCTCCCCAAACAACCCACTTTTTGTAGGTAAAGAACCAAATTGTATGTATTCCTGAATCTATCTCCACATCATTAGATTCCCAATTATCTAACGTAAAGAATTCTTCTAAAGGAATCTCAATGACTTCTTCCACTTCTTCTTTATTTATGTTTAATACAAATGGATAATTTAGTAAACCTACAAATGGTGCAAGTAAGAAATTAGAAGTGTGAGTACGAATAGAATCTAATTCACCAATTATTTGAATTTCAGACAAGACTAATCCTATCTCTTCCCTAGTTTCTCTTAAAGCACAATCAACTAGAGTTTTATCCTTTTCTTCTTTTCTTCCTCCAGGAAAAGATATTTGCCCTTTATGAGTAGGCATTTGTTCTGTTCGTTTCGTTAAAAGTAAATATAATTCATTTTTATTTTCAAATATTGGTACTAATACAGCCCCTGGAATTTGTTCATTTAGAGGTAGTTTTTTTGGTTTATGATTTTCCAAAGCAAGCTTTATTGTTTCAAGATCCAACATTGTAAGCCCTACACTTATTAATTAATACCAATACAAAATTCTTACAGTTTATAATCTTAAAAATCTTTCAAAGAAACTCGCATTCATTTGCACAAAATGGGATATTAATAAATAATGGAGTACATAAATAACTAAAAAATTCATTACCTCGAGGAAAGCTATGTGAATTTACATGAACTGGATTTTAAAGATTTGTTAGAAAAAGGCATTGAAGCAAATATTGATGGCAAGTATGAAGAAGCTATTGAATATTTAGAGAGAGCAGCTGAAATGGATCCAGATTCAATTAATACATTTTACTACTTAGCTAGAGCTTATAGTGCAAAAAATAATCACATAGAAGCTGCAAAATGCTATGAAAAGATAGTAGAACAAGAAAGTAGTACAATTAATTTTCATAATCTAGCATGTGAATACTTTTACTCTAAAAAATATGATGAAGCAATTAATGCTTATGAAAAGGCTCTGGATATTAATCCAAAGTATGGGCTTTCATTAGATGGAATTGGTACAGCATATGGAAGTAAAGGAGATTTTGATAAAGCTATTGAGTACTATAAAAGAGCTTGTGAAGAAAAACCTGAAAACGATATTTATCTAAGTCATCTGGGATGGGCTTTAGGTTGTAATGGAGAATATGAACTAGCAATAATGTACTTAGAAAAGGCACTCAAAATAAATCCAAAAATTTCAGCGGCATTATACAACCTTGGATTTTCATATTACTATTTGGAAGAATATGACAAAGCTATTAACAATTATTTGAAAGCAAGCGATTTAGGATATCAAAGTGCTGATCTATTTGTAAACATTGCATATGCCTTTGAAGAATTAAAAGAAGATGAAAAAGCAAATGAGTTCTTTAAAAAAGCAGTTGAAATAGAACCTGATAACATTGAAAATCTCTTTCTCTATGGTAGTAATTTACAAGAAATGGGTAAAGTGAAAGAAGCAGCAAGAATTTTTAGAAAAATACTAGAAAACGAACCAGTAAATCTAGATGCTTATAGAGAATTAGGAATCTGTTTAGATGATTTAAAGAATTTTGAAGAAGCAAGCAAGTGTTTCAAAAAGGTTTTCGAAATACAAAAGGGAGACATTAAGAAACCAGCTCCAACAGTAAAAGCAAAATTCAAAATAAAAGAAACATAAAAGTGATAATCTCACAGATGTTACATAAGAGAAAACAAAAAAGAAAGAGGGAATCTCACGAATTCGTGAGACTAAGATTATATATGTTTTATTTCTTTCGTCGTATAAAGATAACTAGTAGACCAACAAGTCCAACGATGGAAAGTAAAGCCAGATATTCAAAACCTATTGTGGGAGTAGGAGTAATAACCTCTGGATAGTCTTCAGGATCAAGAGGGTCTGTACCTTCATCTACTTCTATGCCATCTAAAAAGCCATCATCATCTGTATCTGGATCATTTGGGTGAGTTCCTTCATTATATTCTTCTAAATTGGTAAGTCCATCTCCATCTGGATCATCCCAAGTATTGTCTAAATCACCAAATGCTGGACCGTAATAGACTTCCCAATAGTCATCCAAACCATCACCATCAGAATCGGTTGCGAATGGATCTGTTTCCCAGAAATATTCTTCATAGTTTGTTAAGCCATCACCATCGGAATCTAAGTAACTGTCTGAATCATCAAGAGGATCAAGACCATTGTTAATCTCATAGTAGTCATCTATGAAATCACCATCGGTGTCTATATTTGTTGGATCAGTGCCATAAGTTAAGACCTCTTCACCATCAGTAAGGCCGTCTCCGTCTGTGTCAGCTTTGAATGGATCTGAACCATATAAGAATTCCATAGAGGCATTTAGTAGATCAGAATCATTATCGAAATGACTATCAGCTACAAGGGGATTGAATCCATAGAAAACTTCCCAACCATCATAGGGAGTGTCAAAATCGGTATCAGGATTTGAAGCATTCAACCCAAGATCCAATTGTCCTGGGATATAACCAGTAGCATTTGCAGCAGGATTATCTGGACTTAATACACCAAATATTTCTTCTTCATCTAGAAGTCCATCATCATCTGTATCTTCTTTAGCAGGATGGGTATTGTAGGTATTTACTTCATCCTCATCAGGCAAGTTATCATCATCGGAATCTAAGTTAATTGGATCTGAATCCCAATAGTAGACTTCATCTCCATCTGTAATTGTATCATCATCTGAATCGATGTCTAATAAGTTAACAAACCCATCACCATCGAAATTACTTAGTGGATCTATACCACGATGTTCCCAGTAATCAACCTCATCACCATCTAAGATTCCATCTGCATCTGTGTCAGCAACAAATGGATCAGTTCCCCAGAATCTGTTCTCAACATAGTCAGCTAAATTGTCAAAGTCTGTATCTTTACCTACAATTTCGAATGAATCTACTGCATCTGCTGCGAAAACTAATGAGTTGTTTACTATTAATGATTCAACAGAGCCACCATCATGAAAAGTCCCTGTAAGAGTTACGTCTGTTAAGTCAGAAGCATTCAACAAGTAGATACCATCTTCTTTTACAGCTGCATAGATTTCATCACCATCAACAGCTATATCAGTTACATTTGTTCCAGATTGTAAAGTACTATTAAGCAGTGTAATTGATCCAAGATTTGAGACATCATAGAGTTTCATTCCTGCTGTTAGATCTGCCACTATGCAAGTTGTGTCATTAATTGCAATACCATTTGCTTTTGATGTATCTTGGACTGTAGCACTAAACATTGAAAGTGGATTGCTAATATCTACAACTTCGAATCCTGATGTTCCGATACTTACATAGGCGTAATTGCCTTCTACTGCAATATCATTAGGATCATTACTTAGGGCTAAAGTGTCTTCTTCTACTGGATTATTAACATTACTTATATCAATAGATGTTATACCCACACCTTTGGATACTAAGTAGATATAATTACCAGACAGTGCAAGTGAAACAGTATGACCAACATCTACATTACTTAAGCTATTAGGATTATTGATATTTGAGATGTCAATAATCTCTAATCCTGCACTAGTTCCGCAAAATACATTTGTACCGCTAATTATAATATCATAAAATGATTTGCCCACTTCTACATATTTTGAAATTAGAAATGGATGCAATGGATTGGATAAGTTAGCTAAATCAATACCAGAGAGTCCCTTTGCTAGTATTCCTACCTCTCCACTAACCGCAGTTGAGCTTGGTTCTCCCGCAAAAATAACGCTTGATATTCTCACAGGGTTTTCAGGATCAACTAAATCGAGAATTATTAAGTCAAAATCATTGGCTAAATAACCAGTATTAGATATGATGAGTATATCCAGAGATGAACCAGGTGTAAAGCTTGTTCTGCTTCTCATAGTGATGTCTGATATATTTGTTATGTTTAGAAGGTACACATAATCTCCAGTAGTTAAGAAACCCTTCTGTCCTAAACTCCATGAAAAGAATTCAGCATATCCACTACCACCAATTGCAAATGAACCTGCAAAAGTAATATTTGATTGATCAGTATAATTGAATACCTTCAAGCCATTTGCACCATCTGCAACATACAGAAAATTTGAATTGAAATCAGCATTTCTGGAATCTGAAGGACCATCTTTTAAAATCTGAAGTAAAACCGGTGTTAATGGTCTGGTAATATCTATTGCTACTACACCATCACTACCAGCAGTTAAGAATGCAATATTATTTAATGGATCTGCAAAAATACCATAAATATTGGCTACACCGAAATCTTCTGTTCTAATTAAAGAAAAGCTCTTCTTATCTTCTATGAAAGTGTAAATTTTAATTCCATTGGAACCATCAGCTACGTACATAGTATGAAAACCAATAAACTCTAAATCATGAGCTTCTCCTGTAGCAGGAGTTGAGTTTAAAATTTGGATAGCATTAAAATCTCTAACATCTAAAATTTCAAGTCCATTTTCTAAGGTAGCAATATAACAATATCTATCATCATCATGAATTAATGCATCAGTAACTGTTCCTCCATTCCAATAATTCCCTAATACAACAGGATCATTTACATCTGACACATCAATAAAAGTAACACCTCCACCTAAGCCAGATACAATTAATAAGTTACTTTTTTTGTAGATTCTGTAAGCATTACCGAAGTCTACATCTAAGTCTCCAATTTTTGTTAAACCATTGGAAGTAGAAGATATAGCCTTTGTCTCTAAATACTTCTTGTAAAGAAGCTCGTCCTCAGCTTTAGTTTTTTGTATAGATTCTTGTTCATCTATTACTTTGTTAATAGCAATTCCTTTTTCCACTGCTATTATGGAGGAAGCTATTAAAATTATAGAAATTAAACCAAACATAATGAAAAAACTACTTCTTTTCTTCATTTTATTATTCACCAGATAGTTTGTAATATTGCTAATCGGATTTCTGATTTCCATTTAATTATAAATGAGTGAAAGTTTTCAAATTGATAAACTTTTCTTATTCTCTTTCAATCGTATTTTCTTTTAAATGTTTATTCAATATGGTTAATAATCAATTCGTTCATCAAGTGTTGTTATTGTGTTTGTTGCAGCTTTTGCTAATTTTTTTCCATTTTTCAACATTAAAATGGATTTTACTATTTGTTATTAACGAAAATTTCTTCATTTGGTAAAATAGATGATATGCTTGAATAAAAATGAATGATTCAGAATCACCACATTCAATCGAAATTGAGCTTTATTT
>JAHLVW010000063.1 GCA_019058275.1 Candidatus Heimdallarchaeota archaeon | reverse complement strand
TTTAGCTTGTTCTATTGTTTGTTCTGGTCTGTTAACATCATATAATTCATTACGATTTTCAAACTGAGCAACAATTTCAGTAGCAATACCAGAACCTCCAATAAACGGTTCCAAAGTTTGAATGTTTGTTATAATCATATTTTCTGCATTAGCAGGTAACATATCTTCATTAATGAAAGTAGCATCTAATGTTAAGTTCACAGAATTAAATCCAATTGTAATCACATATTCTTGACCAATTTCAAGCTCTAATGATTCAGCAATTTCCTGCTTTACCCAGCAATGGTTTGCTTGTAAAAGACCAATATCAGTAGCGGGTGTCAGATTTAAGCTTCCAAAACCTATTGCTTTTTCTCTAACTGGATCAATCCCTAAGAGAAAAACAGTGAAATTCTTGCTTTCTCCTTGAAATCTAGCACCTTGAAGCTCATATCTTGGTGTTGTTCCAGCTACTCCAGAAACATTATTGACAATCGATATAACAGACTCGTAATCCAGTATTGGTGGAACATCTGTAATATTGTAATTTTCAATTCGAATGTCTACTTGTCCAGTTTGTTCAGCAATCTGAGGTAAATAAGATAAGGAAATTGCATTGATAATAACATTGGTTACACCAAACATTCCAATAGCAATAGCTAAAGCAAAAACTCCTAAAGAAAATCGAAATTTCTTAGCTCGAATGGATTTAAGAGCATATTTAGTATAAGATGGAAATTTTACCATAGTGATTTTCCTCTAGCTTTCTAATGATTCATCAAGAAGTGATCCTTGAAGACCTAATGTTTGCTCTTCATTTACAATTTTACCATCAATCATATGCAGAATACGATCACAAATCAAAGCGTTACTTCTATCATGAGTAACCATTAGAATAGTCATACCCATTTCCTTATTTAGATCATAAAGGAGTTTGAGAATAATTTTCGCTGAATTGGAATCTAAATCACCAGTTGGTTCATCACAAATCATCAAATCTGGATTATTTGCCATTGCTCTAGAGATAGAAACTCTTTGTTGCTCACCACCAGAAAGCTCTGTTGGTAGATGATCTTCTCGTCCTTTTAAGCCAACTAATTCCAATAATTCTTTAGCTTTCTCAACTCGTTGTGCTTTAGATTCACCTTTGAAGACCATTGGTATTTCCACATTTTCTTGAGCACTTAGCAGTGGTAGTAAGTTATAAAACTGAAATACAAAAGATATCTTCTCTAAACGCAAATCAGCTAATTGGTTATCAGATAAAGAAGTAAGCTCTGTACCTTCGAACTGTACAAGACCTCTACTCGGTCGATCAATCCCACCAATAATATTAAGCAAAGTAGTTTTTCCACAACCTGATGGACCCATAATGCTAACTAATTCCCCTCGTTTAAGTTCAAAACCCACTCCACGTAGAGCAGGTATAGCTGTCTTTCCTAGAAAGTAAGCTTTATGTAAATCCTCAACTCTAACAATAATCTCATCATTTGCAGAATTAGTTTTTTTGTTGTCCATATTTGCAAACATTAGTACTACATCCTATACAAAATTAATAATAAATATCTAATAAGAAGCTATTCCTTTCTCTTTGATTCTGGGTTGCAGAAGCAGACTTTGTATAACGTAGTCTCCACCTAGGTCGTATTGAAATGTTTCTCCATATTAAACTATTGAATCAGAGATGTTCTCAAAAAATGAGATTAAATTCTCATATTTATGGGAACTTTTATAACTTTATTTTCAGAAAAGATAAGTACTATGTCTGATTACGAAATAAAAATATATGAAAAAGGCATTGAAGATGCCCAAGCACAATTGGGGACAGAAGCAACAACAGATTGGACAGATTTTGGTCAAACACCTGCTGAGAGATTAAAAGAATACTACGCTAGAGATGACTTTGACCCTGAAATAAGACTTTACGCATTCAAAGGTGAGGAGCTTGTTGGCTTTATCGTTTCCAGAGTCCTTCCTGACAGCGAGGATGGAATTAAGAGAGCTCAACATGATTTTCCAATAGTCAAAGAAGGACATGAAGAAGCATCAAAGTTGCTTTATAAAAAGGCAGTTGATATGCTCAAAGGAAAAGGTGTACAAGTTCTTGAAGCAAGAGTAAGCAAAGGTTGGAAGGAAACTATTGTACTTGCAGAGAAACTTGAATACAAAAAGGCAAGACCACTAATCAAACGAATTGAAGTTGACATTGACAAAATTAAATTTAAGGAAACCAAAGAGAAATTCGAAGATTTTCATCCTGAAAAAGACAAAGAGCAAATTATTCAATTATTCAAAGACCATTTCAATTTGACTGATGAGCAAGCTGAAACAAACTATAATGGTATAATTAATCCTCTAGAAGGGTCTTACATAATGCCTGTGCTTCGTGAAGGAGACAAAATCATATCACGAGGATTGCTTTACATTACAGCTGATCCAAAAAATGCTATCGTTAGACCTTTGGTTCCTGATCCACAGAAATACATGGATGCTTATTTAACAAAAATAACAAAGGATGCCAAAGAGAAAGGATCAGAAATCTTCCAACTGAACCTTCGTGGACCTCAACTAGAACAACTTGATTTCTTCAAATCCCTTGGTTTTGAGGTAAAAGGAAAAGTACTAATCTTTGAGAAAGAGATCTAGATTTCAGATCTCTCAAATTTCTTTTTTTAGTTTTTAGTACTTTATTTTGTTCCAAATGCGAAAATTACAGATTTAGTAAAATAATATCCATCATTCTTCTTGTAGGGATTCAGTCCTTGAGGTAGCATTTTTTCTTTAAAATCAAGCAATTTATTTTCATCTGGACTAATAGTACGTCTAAGAATCCATCCAACTCGTTTCATCATATTGAACCATTCATCAATGGTTTTGTAGTGAAGTACAAAATCTTCTGAAAAAACGTTTATTTCTTTGAAACCAGCATCAGTCATTATTTTACGAAGTCCTTCTATTGATTCTTTGCTGTAACTTATTGGTACTGATAGTATATCCTCTGGAGTGGATTAGTATAGTTTGCTAAGTAATCCTGTATTAAAGTCCTTAAACATTCAAGGTCTTCCTGTACTAACTATTTACTAATACCAACCTTTCCAATAGGTTTCAAAACACAATATATATGTTCCAGTTTGTCATTTTCTTTTCGACATTTATTATTTGCAAAATCAAAAACATCACCGAAACCAATGAAACCACTAGTAATATAGCCAAAAGTATTATCTTTGTAAGTTAAATTTCTAGCGTCCATTATTTCCACAGAAGCATTAATAAGTTTGTTTTTCTCAATATTGCTATTCACTTCTGTAATGCAGTTTTCATAAAGATCAATACCAATAACATGACCTGTAGAACCAATTTTCTTAGCTGCAGCTATTAAACATGCACCTACATCAAGCATTTGAGCTCCTTTTGTTAAATTCATTAATTCAACAAGTCTTTTGTCAAATGCTGTCCAATAATCAAGATCTTCAAGAATTTTCCGATTAGTCAAAGTTTTCCCTCATTCTTCCAATCTTTCTAGTTTGAAGCAAACAGGTCTTTTGGCATCAGAACAAACTGTATAAACTACCCCTTTTGGCGTATCTGGAATATCTCCACCAAAGTATAGTAGATGCAAATCACTTCGGAAATCATCCCATGCCCAGCTACAGAAACCATCAGGTTTTTTGAGACCTGTAGAAAAACATTCCTGACCTTCCTTCAAGTGGCAAGGTTCTACAACTCTACCATCAGGGGCAATGTGCTTCTTACCAAATACATCCTCAGGTGTAAATATTTTCAGAACTGTTATCTTAATTTACGGCATAAGCTTTCCAACCTTTCAGTTATGTGAAAGTTTATCTTCGGGCAATCTTTCTAATTTGAAAATTACAGGACGAGCACCATCAGGACAACTAACGTAATAAACACCTTCACCGGCCCAATCATCGAAATTACCACCAAATCGTATAAAGGTAATTTTTGAATACATACCATACCAAGCATGGTGACAGAATCCTTCTGGCATATTACCATTAGTAGTGATAAATGATTCACCCTCTTTGAAACCACACTTTGTAAGCTCTTTTCCGGATGGTCGATAAAATTTCTTACCAAATATATCCTCTGGACTTAAATTATTCACAACAGTTATTTTCACTTCACTAGGCATTTTTCCACCTCACTTATAATTTCAAAAATAAAGAGAAGATGAGTATTGTTCTACTCATCCATTCTTTCAAGCTTAAAACAAACGGGACGTACACCATCTGTGCATGCAGTAAATTGTGTTCCGTCTTCAGCCCAATTCTTAAAATTACCACCAAAATTCAGAACAGCAACATCTTTGTAGATGTCACGCCACGCCCAACCACAGAACCCTTCAGGTTTGGCTAGTTTTTCAATAATGAACTCTTGTCCATCTTTGAAAGTTGTGCATTCAGTTATCTTCTTTCCGTTTGGAGTAGTATATCCTTCATCTCCAAAAACGTCTTCTGGCTTGAATCGCTTAACTACTGTTATTTTTATTTTAGGCATTTTTTGTTTAACTCCTTAAGTATTGTTTATTCTTTAGGGGTGAATTTATTGTCAAAGATCTTATTGACAATCCACCATTTACCATCAATCCTCAAAAGATTAAGATAATCCATAAAAATAGTTGTACCTTTAGAAGATTCTATAACAGTCTTAACTTTAGCAGATGCAGCTGTACCATGGATGTCAAAATCAAGAAGTTCAGAGGTTCGCTTATACTCTGAGTTATCAATGGATTTTGCGAAGGTTTCTTTCCAAAAGCTCTGATCATAAACTTTGAGTTGTTTCTCAGCGTTTAAACCAAATATCTGACATTTTGGATGCCAACCCTTCATAAGAAATTCATAATCTCGCTTAATAGCACCCTCCATGTAATAATTTACTACATCTTTCACTTTTTGTATTTCTTCTGTGACAGTCATAATTCTACACCAATAATTTCTATGTTCATCCCAATCTATTAAAAGTAAAATTAGTGCATAAAGTGGGATAGTGTTTGAGAAGCTAAGGACTAAAGTAATATAAAAATTTTCTCATCAATATGAGACATCAGTCCAAAATTTTTTAGAAAGTCTTTTAAATGGTAAAATATGAAAAAAGAAAGCTAATCTTAGAAATTAACATCTTGTGTTGCTATTAGTTCTACTATTTCATCATCCGATAATTTCTTGTTAATCTCATCTATTTTAGGTTTTGCTTTCTTTTCATCACCCCAGCAACTATGCCCAATCATATCCT
>JAHLVW010000062.1 GCA_019058275.1 Candidatus Heimdallarchaeota archaeon | reverse complement strand
ATTCATTGAATAAATATTTTTGTGCATATGAACATAAAGATTTAAAAGTTAGATTAACCTAACATTTATGTGTATTAACATAAAATATAAGGTGATAAAGTTGGGAAATTTTGGTAGAAGATCTAATGATAGAGGTAGATACAGAAGGATGTATGAATTAACAGGAGTTCCAAGTTGGATTAGATATGGAACATCTCCAAGAATGAGAGGAGGAGGAAGAGGAATGGGACCTTGTGCACAATACTTGCAAAATACAGGGCAATTCGATGAGTTTCTAAAAGATTTTGCTGAAAAAAATCCAAATTTAGGAGTTTGGCAAAATGCCTTCAAAGATGTAGCTTTTGATACAAAATATGAGAAAGCATTATTGACAGATAGAATTGATATGTTACAAGAAGAAATCAAAGAATTGAAAATGAAACTAAAAGATCTTAGATAAAAGATAATTCGAAAATACGGTGATTTATTATGAAAATAGCAGTATCATCTACAGGTGATTCCTTACAATCTCAAATTGATCCTAGATTCGGTCGATGCAAAAATTTCCTTGTTGTCGATGCTACGGATTCATCTTTCACTTCAGTTGAAAATAAAGCTCAATTTGAGGGACATGGTGCAGGAATAAGTGCTGCACAATTATTGATAAATCTAGGTGTAAAAGCAGTTATATCAGGACATGTAGGTCCTAATGCTTTTCAAGCTTTATCTGCTGCAAATATTAAAATGTATACAGATTCCGGAATTGTATTAGAAACAATAAAGAAATTCAATGAAGGAAAACTAATGCAATTGACTCAACCACAGAAAGCTATGTATGGGAGAGGATCAGACGGGGGAGGAAGAGGACAAGGAAGAAGGAGATCATAAATTAGTGAATATTCCTTTTTTTTGAAAAATAAACAAATAAGGTGATAAAATGAAATTAGCATTTCCAACAAATGATGATAAAGGTTTAGAGAGTTATTTATCAGACCACTTTGGTAGAGCACCAACATACACTTTAATACAAAATAAAACTAACGAAATAAAAATAATACAGAATACTGGCGAACACTTCGGTGGTGGATATTCAGCACCAGCATTACTGGAAGAACATGGAACCAATGTTCTTATATGCAGAGCTTTAGGACGAAAAGCTGTAAGTCGATTTAAAGATGCTGGTATTGAGATTTTTATTACAGATAAATTAATAGTAAAAGATGCTCTTGAAGCATACAATAAACGAGAATTAAAAACTGCCTCTGAAGAGGAAGCTTGCGCTGGTCAACATAAGCATTAAACGTATAGTTCAAAAAACTCTACTATAGCTAAATTTAAGCTGAAGAAATGATAAAGCGAGTAGGTAACAATCTAATGAAAATTAGCATCGCAAGTGGAAAGGGAGGAACAGGAAAAACTATAATCGCTACAAGTCTGGCAATCTCAATTGGTGATTGCCAATTTCTTGATTGCGATGTTGAAGAACCAAATGCACATATTTTTCTAAAACCATCCTTCCATACTACAAAAACAATCTATGTTGATATCCCTTTAATTGATAATAATAAATGTACAAATTGTGGTATTTGTTCAGAAGTATGTGAGTTTAATGCTTTAGCACAATTACCTGAACATGTAATCTTTTTTGCTGAGTTATGTATGAGTTGCAATGCTTGTAAAGTACTGTGTCCTGAAAATGCTATATCAATGCAAGATAAAGAGGTTGGTAAAGTAAACATTGGTAAATCAATGAAAAATATTGAATTTGTTAATGGTTACCTTAGAGTTGGCTCACCAAGAGCTATTCCAGTTATTAATGCGGTGAAAAACTATATTGACAAATCTCGCATTTCGCTATTAGATGCTCCACCTGGTAATTCTTGCCCTGTCATTGAAACAATTAATGAAACTGACTTCTGCATTTTAGTAACGGAACCAACTCCTTTTGGTTTATGGGACTTGAAAATTGCAGTAGAGGTAGCTAAAAAACTTAGCTTACTCATAGGTATTATAATTAATAGATATGGTTTGGGTTACGAAAAGGAAATAGAAAAATACTGTGAAAAAGAAAACATACCTATTATTATGAAAGTCCCTTATGAGCGATCTATAGCAGAAGCATATTCTAAAGGAATTCCTCTTGTCGAACATAAAAAGGATTGGCAAAAAAAATTTCTGAATTTACTTGCACAAATTAAAGATTTGGTGGAAAACAATGGTTAAACAAATCACTATAATAAGTGGAAAGGGAGGAACAGGAAAAACTACTTTTGTTGCAGGATTAGCTTTTTTGACAAGAGGGAAAGCTGTTTTTGCTGATGCAGATGTAGATGCTCCTGATTTACATTTGATTCTGCATCCGTTGAAGAAAAAAGAAGAAGATTTATACATCTCAAAAAAAGTTGTACGAGATATTGATAAATGTACACAATGCAATATATGTGGAGAAGTGTGTCAATTTGAAGCAATAGATTCTACTGATATTAACTTCTTTAAATGTGAAGGATGTGGTTTATGTGTACATCAGTGCCCAGAGAACGCATTAACATTAGAACTTGTTCTATCTGCACAATTATTTGAATCTGATACGAGATTTGGCTTTTTTGTTCATGCAGAGATGACTATTGGAGAGGGGAGCTCAGGAAGAATAGTCGATCAGGTAAAGCAGAAAGCAAAAACCATTGCTGTCGATAACAATTTAGATTATTTAATTATTGATGGATCACCTGGAATAGGTTGCCCTGTAATCTCATCCATTACAGGATCGGATCTTGCTTGTATTATTGTCGAACCAACTTTGAGTGGGATACATGATCTTGAAAGAATTTTATGTGTAACAGATCATTTCAAGATAAAAGCTGCTGTTTGTATAAACAAATGTAACCTAAACTTAGATAATTCAAATCAAATTAAAAAGTTCTGTGAAGAAAATAATAAACACATTATTGGTAAGATTCCTTATGATGAGATTGTACCTACCAGCATTATTGAGGGAAAAAGTGTATTTGAATATAAAGAAAATCCAGTTTCAACGAAAATTAAAGAAATTTGGGATAATATTAAGAAAATCCTTGAAACATAAGTTATATTTGTAGGTCTAAGAAAATAATATAGCTGACTATCTAGTAATTTGCTCTAATCAATAATGTTAAAATTAACTTTTTTTTACTTAATATTGCCACTTGATTAAATATTTTGAGGATTTATATTAATGACAAACAAAACTGTTACTGAAGTTAAAAATAATCATATTATTAATATTGCATCAGTAAATTGTGATATTTGTCATAAAATGATAGAGGTTCCAATAAGAAAATCTGATAAAGATTCAGAGATTGGTGGTATATTTCGTATTGTTGCTATACATCAGTGTCTTAATGAACAAATAGCTTTCTTATTGTTTTTCGATGATTTTTTAGTTCTAAGGCAAAAAGTAAGGACGCATGTTACATTAACTGATATACATGAATCAGATATTTTTAGTGAAGATCAAAGACGAAATTTGCGAATCCTGAGTGGATTCAACTATTTAAGAAAGAAGTTGAAGGACGACTTAGCAAAAGTAATTTATGGAATACTTATTAATCAACAAGTAGTCATAACAGGAGAAAAAACTAGCGTCATACCTTCAATTGAATCCTTAGAGATATTTGCAAAACACAGGAGAGTATCTATTGATTCATGGACTTTGGATAAAAGCACTGCAGATATTATTGGTACGAAACCTGAGAATGCTCAATTTTATTTTAGTTCATTAATAGTAGATCTCGAAAACAATATTGTTTTTAATGGAATGATAAATGATTATTGTATTGATTTCATAAAACAAATAGAAGATATTTCTGATATTGAAACCTTTACTAGAGTAGTAGAGGACGAATTAATTAAACTCATATATTTTGCAAAGGAATTTTCCTTAATTCAGAATTTTGATGAGATAGAACCCTACTTATCAGCATTAGTTCTTGAAGGTGTGGATGAGAATCTTTTAGATGCAATTATTGCATTATCTGCTCAATTAAATCCATTTATTGCTCAATATTATAGAACTAATTTAGATATTAGTGATTTAGTCGATTCATATGAAATTAAACCTTATCGTTTATGGATCTTTGATGAATCTAACAAGTTGGAATCATTTGTAAAAATTCAAGAAGATGTTCCCATAAATTTCAAAGAAGATTTAATTATTGATAGAATTGAACGGTTACCAGACCAATGTGATTTACAGTTAAATCTATTTGAGTATTTTACTCCATTAAACCATTACATCTTGGCAGCTAATCTAAAACAAAAAACTCTTCTTTGTTTTCCACGATTTAATGAAGATAATAACATAATTGCAAATACACTAGAATTTGCGAATGATAATTTGAATAAAATTCAATCTGATGATAATGAGTATGATATAAGACAAATAATCATTCATAATTGGCTTAATAAAAAAGAAGATATAGTGTTATCTGAACAGTATATTTCAATTTTAGATATAAGGAGTATTCTTCCAACAGTAATGGAACAATCAATACTTGAGAGCTACTATTTTGATACAGATATCAATGTAGATAATTTGAAACAACTGATAACTGAATTAATTGAAATGCTATCTGATGAATTTAAATCTGAACCCAAAATAATTCATAATGAGAATTTGTACACTATAAAGGATGTTCTAAAGGATCTCAAAGCAGATAATGTAAATAATGGAGATAAAATCGAGTTATAGTGTAATATCCATCTTTATGCTACTGATAAACTCAAACAGAACCATATTAAACTTGTTTTAGACTTATTTATTACACCAAAATACACTGATTTGGGAATAGTGACTATCAATATGTTTGAATCGGTTTTTATTAAATTCATTAAAATATTCAATGAAGCAATTAATATATGCATTATCTAATTTTCTTCTAGTTTATTTTGTTCTTGGTGATATTTGTTAATTTCAGTTTGTACAATATTCTTACATAATGATTCGAAAGTTTCTCTAACATTAATGTTGCTTTTTGATGAGGTTTCCATGAATCCAATAATGTTTAATCCATGCTCCTCTTTAGAATTAATAAATTCTTTAACTTGGTCAGGATCAACTTCTCTATGATCTAACAGGTCATTCTTAGTTGATATTAACAGAATTGGAACATCTTTAACACAGTGCTCCTTTATCAATGGAATCCATGAATAATGCAAGGAGAAATATGAGTCAATAATGGTTGAATCATAAGCTAAGATAATTCCTTTACTGCCTGTAAGAAATCTATTCATTATTTGCTGAAATTGTGGTTGCCCAGCTAAATCCCAAACAGATAAGACTATTTCACCCATATCTGTGTTAACATTATGTGTAAAGAATTGTACACCAATAGTAATTTTGTAATTGTCAAAGTAGTCATCTAGAATTGTACCCATTGCTCTTTGACATAATGTTGTTTTTCCAACTCCACCAATTCCAGCAATTGATACTTTAACAATATGATTCCTTCTTTTTTCTAAAGGCATGTCTGTTTCTAAAGTCTTCTTAGTAATTATGTTCTTAGAATTGTTGACCTTAGGTGAAGTCATAATTTTTACTATTAGCTAACTTACTTTTAACTTCTTTGTCTAAAAAAATAACCATTAAACATTACTAAATCATTTCTGTAATCTTAGTAGCAATTCTTTTGGTTTTTATAGTAACCATAGGTAATTTTGCTTTTTTATCACACTGAAGTATTGCTATGATTTTTAATGTTGAAAAAGCAATAAAATTAACATCGTCTGCTCTAATAATTATTTGATTAACTTGTTTTTTGTCTATTTTTGATAGTTTTTTCTTTATACTATTTATGATAGATAATGACTCATTTTCTTCAAGTGTTTTAGCTAATTTCCCCCATCTGTTATATGAATATAATGTTTTTCCAGATTTTTGTATAACATCTAATCTTAAAATACCTCTCATAGAAATAAGATCTGAAACTATGTTTGATAGTTCTTTTGGAGTGTTGTCAGCAACAAATACTATCTGTTCTTGTGAATTATTGTTCTTTTTCTGGAATATTCTTTTTACTGACAAGATATTACCCAACTAAGCTATTTTTGTCGTTTAGAGTATTTTTATTTGTAGATACTTTTCTTATGTTTAAAGTTTATCTAAACATGTAATTTTCCTAGTCTATCAAATCTAAAGATTGAAATTCTTTAAAAGAATTTTTTTAATTAAATAATTATCTATACTATTAATTTTTCAATTAACCATTTTTACATTCCATACTATCGTCGATTTATCGACGAATAACTAGTTTAGTTAGATTAATATTTTAATAAATAATTTATTGAAATATTAATGACTTAGTAAAGAAAATATGGGAAGATAGAGGTCTTAAAAAAACAAGACCGATAAAGATATTACAATGCATCTAGTGGAAGAGATTTAGTTTGTAATTCTGATTCCAATAATATTTCCTTATAATTCACCCAATAAACTTTGTTCATTATAAGATCTACATTTAAACGAGATGACACGTATCTACTACCAATACTTGAGAAGCGTATGACAAACCATTCAAACCCAAATTTAAAGTTAAGCTTAGACCAGAGAAAAATCAACAATTCAAAAAACATTATAGAGAATAATCCTACTAAAAGAGCATAATGTTCTTGACCATAGCCAAAAACTGAAGAATTCAATAAATTAAGATCTGATCGAAATGGTCTTAATATTCGGGTGAGAAGAAATCGCGGTAATATTTCAAATATTTGCAAACAATATATTGTTAGAGATGCCATTCCCCATAATCTAAAATGCTTCACAATTTTGCTTTGAGCAAATTTCTTTCCATTTCCTCTATATTCTATTAACCACAAAAATAAGAAAGTAAAAGCTAGTTGTCCACCTGTTATTAGAAGATAATTACCTATTGTTGCTCGAGCATTGCTTAAGTTATAAAAGCCAAAAGCTGCAAGTATTCCACCAAGACCCATTAATCCAAGAGAGCTTAAACCACCAATTAGTGGTAAACGTTTAACTGGTTTGGGTCTAGCTAAAACCATACCAATCATTATTCCCAGAAAAGCTGTAGCTAAATACGGAAACAGAGGTATCATATCACCCGCCATTATTGTCATGAACCATGCGAGTAGTGAAGCATTTTGAGCTTGGAAATATATACTAGGCCATTTTGTATTATCTGATAAACCGACTGGTGGGTTGATTGGTATTTCCCAAGGCAATCGATCAACCCAGTTTTGAATAAAAGTACTACTAACTAAAATAGCTACTATGATTACTGAACAGATTATGATATTTCTAATAAATTTCTCGAAACCATTTTTCCTTAAAAGGAAGTATTGTACAATACCTGTAATAATCATAGACCAACCAATAATCTGTAGTGTGTGCATAGCAAAAAATCTAGCCCATAAAGGATAAGTATCTCGCCAATTACCAGTAAGTAATGCTTGTCCGAAATAACCCCAATAACCTAGATTATCAGCAAATACGCCAGCTAATAATATACCTACTCCGCTCATTGTTTGTTTTGCTAGAATTCTTTTGGGTTCAGCCTCTTCACGAGCTCTTCTCGTCATAGTTAAGGAATTAACAATTGCAGATATTAAAAGAAAGAATGAATTCCAGCTTAAGAAGAAACCAAGAACCAAACCAATAATTAACAATGGAATAGGTAACTCAAGAATTTTCTCAGGATTTTCCTTTACCCAAGTATAATCATATAAATGCTCAAAGGTATGCATTAAAGTCATAAACCAAATGGAAAGTCCTCTAAAGAAATCAAAAGAAGCAATTCTTTTATGACTTTTATTTATTTGCAAGACCTCTCCATTACTCTCTTGAACATCCAAAATGGTTCCCCTCACAATCTCTTGTTTCTCAAGACATAATGTTTGATTTTTATCTTTAGGATTAATACAACAGATAAGATGTTTTTAATCCTATATAACATATATTGTTACTAAGAACTCGATTAAATGGAATAAACTTGCAGTATTTATTTAATTGTATGTTAATAAGTAAAGGACACAAGTGATGTTTGATGAAAAGAAAGACGATTATTGCTATAATAGGCGGTGGTGCACAAACATGCACTCAAGAAGCATGTGATATAGCTTTCAAAGTAGGTAAATTGCTTATAGATAATGGTTATCGAGTTATTTCTGGAGGATATGGTGGAATCATGGAAGCTGTAAGTAAAGGAGCTAGATCATCCGAAAAACACCAAGATGGGGATATAATTGGGGTAATTCAATCACTACAACCAAATGATGCCAATGAATATTGTGATATTGTTATAGCCACAGGCATGAGTTACGCAAGAAACCAAATTATTACTGCTTCTGGTGATGCTGTTGTTGCTATTGGAGGAGGATCTGGAACATTAAGTGAAATAGCTTTTGCATGGCAAATAGGAAAACCAATTTTTGCATTCAACATACAAGGTTGGTCTGGTGAATTAGTCGGTAAAAAATTAGATAATAAGAGATCTGATACAATAATTTCCATAGATTCTCCTGAAAATTTAGTTAATCTATTAAAAAGGCTCTAAATCCCTTTTGAAAAATAAACATGTTTTTTAATTAATTTTTTTATTATTATACTAAGTTTAACTCTTTCATAATAATGATAAGAACGTAAGAGGTTGGGGAAAAATGAAGAATATCAAAAAATTCTCATATTTTTATGTAGAGCTATAATACTAGGTTTAGTGTTTTTTGCGGGTAATTTACAACCATTGAATAATTATGCTTTTAGTGAAAATATCCTTACTGAAGGTCTGTTCATATCTCCAGAATCAACTCATGGATTACAATTCACAGATTTCAGGGCATTTAGATTATATGATGATAGTCCACATGTTGATAGCTTTAATACTAGTGATGAGATATATTTCTTTTATAATGAAGGATCTTCTGAATGTGAATCAGAAAATTATGTTCTAACATGGGATGATTATGGAAATTGTACAGACTTTGAGATATTTGCTAGTTTTAATTACACAATGCTAAGTATTGATGATTTACTGTCTTTCAAATTAATTACAAGTAGCTATTATGATTATCTAGGTAATTATATTGGTGATACCATTCCTTCTGAAAGTCAATATTTAAATTTTGCAGGCATTTGGGATGGCTGGACAGGTAGTGGTGGAAAGCATGTCGCTGTTGCATATCCAAATGGTATCAAAGAAAGATATGAAACAAATTATGGCGACATTGGTTATTCTGGTGATTTAAATGAACATCTTGTCAGAAATTCTTCTGGATTATACAGTGAACTTTATGATACAAATACAGGTGATTTAATTATTGGTCATTATTGAAATACTGGAGTTGACAAACATGTAAATTATCTAAGTATTAATTTTGCAAGTGGTGAGACTGTTTCAGAAGCAACTGCTTGTATTTATGACATATCTGCGACTCTCTGGATTGATGGAATGATCGATGATAATGCACCATCCTTAACAATAACTGATCCCACTAATGGCACAACAATTGAATCAAAAAATGTAACTATTTCTTGGGAAGGATCTGATCAAGATTCAGAAATAAACCATTACGAAATTAAAATTGATGCAGAAGATTGGATAAAAGTTGGATTGGACACAGAATATACCATTAATAATATAGATGAGGGAATACATGAAGTAGAAGTAAAAGTGATAGACCTATTTCAGACTTTTAGAATAGAAAGTGTGATTTTTTCTATTGTACACTCAGAGGACACAATTCCGACATTATCAATACCAGGATTTACAATTTTTATTACATTATTACCTATAGTACTGATACCACTTTTACACAATTTTAAGAAGAAAAAAGCATAATCTAGCGTTTTTGGGTATCAATTTCTTTCCTTTTTCTTTATATATTCCTTTATATACTGAATATATGATAATACTCATTATCATATATCCAGAGAATCTCCAGTTGTTTGTAAGAAAAGGATCAAAAAGTATCTCTCGAATCATATTTTAAGCTATTTTGCCCTAGCATAATTGAATTATACATATGGTGAAATGGAAGTCTTATATTTTTAAGACTATAATTTTCTAACAGTCATAGAAAAATTAACAGTAATAGCTTTAAATAATAGGTTACATAAATCAACGTTAATAGGGAAGTACATCTAATTGGTGAATGAAAATTATAGGCAAGGATTTATCTTTAAAATCAAGTATGCTTTTTACAATCTTCTTTTTTATTTTGGGTATAATATCATTAACACTTATGTTAACATTAGAACAAATTAGTGTCGCCCTAAAAACAATACTCGTTTTAATTCTGGTTTCATCGATTATTATTTCCCTTCTGTGTTTAATTACAGTTTTTACATCTGCTAGCGAACCGATTACAAAAAAAGAACTTATCATTATGTATCTAAGACCGTCGAAATATTATCCAAAAAAACAAAATATTGAATGCATGATTTGCAAACTAGAAATTGATAAACACAAGATGATTTATACATGCCCATACTGTAATTCATTATATCATAAGGATCATTTCCAACAATGGCTAAATATAGACACTTCTTGTCCAGTTTGTAACCAAGATTTTTACAAGTATGCTTTAAAAACCTATAAAAAAACTAAGAATTAAAATTTAAGTCTCATAAATATAAGACCTTAAATTCATTCATGTAGAATTTTAAGGAAAATGATTTAGTTAATATTCAAATATCGATGACTAGATCCTTTTAGTATAACGGAAACAGATGATAGAACAGAATTATCTGAGTGCTTAATGATTGAGTTTTTCATAGGTCTTACTATTATAATTATGGTTATTCTTAAAATTATAATAATGAGGTTAAGCATACCAACAATCATTACATTATCAGTTGTTGTGTTTTTTTGTAACATTTATCATATTGATATTTATTTTCCATAGATTTAGAAAAATCAGACATGAGCATTTTAAAAACATCAAGGCAAAAAACGATTTAGATTTCCTTATGTAAATGTAAGATCAGATTCATATCAATGTAACAAAAATGAACCCAAAATTGAGGAAAAAATGAAATTAATGTAATTCAAGGATTTCTTTTGAAAAGAATTCTATATATTCTATCTAAATTAAATATTAATAAAAACAAAAAAATTCTAATTTGTCCTGAAAGCAAATCTCTATTTCATAAAGAATATTTAGAGGATTGATAGTTGAGCATATTGATTATCCTATTTGTGGAATTTTGTAAAAAAATCGATATATGACTGACAAAATTCACCTCTTTTGCTTATACCAAAAAAGACTAAAAAGCATATTTTACTTTATTTTAAGAGCAATTTAGGATTACCTATACCCTGCCAGAGGAATGGATCTTGAGTTTCGAAGCAACAGATATAGTTACTATAGAGTATCAATCATTATTCAAAATTGTATCACCAATTGAGAAATCTGGTATCTTAAAGATAATCAAAGATAATTATAGTAAAATGAAAGATAAATATGAAGCTCTCTACCTTGGTCTAACTGATTATTTAACAAAGTACAAAAACGATGACATTTCATCTTTAGTATTTATCATGTTTGGTCAAATAACGATTGATCTCACAAAAGAAGAGGCAGTACCTGAACTTCTTAAAACATATCCTAAATCACCTGAATTACAGTTTTATAATATACAATTGCAAGTTGATAAGGGAATCTTTGATAACATAGAAGAAGTTCTAGGAAAAACACGTTTAACAGATGGCAATAGAAATATGATATTTAATCGATTAGTTGCAGCTGATAAGCTAGCAAGTGTAATTATGGACCTTCAAAGCTTTGCTTTAGAAATTATGTTTAAAGCAATGAAAGAAGAATATGAAGAAATCGATGAAATATCTGCGAAAGCAGAAGGTGTTTGGAAAAGAGCAATTGAATGGTCGAAATCAAAGGAAGTTGTTTTTGTTCAAGAACGTGTTGCTCGTTTAATCCTACAAAAAACTCAAATCCTAATGAACTCAAAAGGTCTTGATGCTGCACTTGAATATTATGAAAAGGAAGATGTTCAAGAGATTCTAAAGCTAAGTCAAAGTACTGTGATGAAAGCCAATATCTTCCATATAAGTGCTATGCTATACTATAGTGCTGGGCAACCTACAAAGGGTCTAAAACTATTGGAAAAAGCTGAAAAACTCTTAAAGAAAGTTTATGGAAGGAATTCCTGGAAATCCACATTTTATCATAATCTAGCTTATATGTATACATTAGTTGATACAGATAAATGCGTAGGAGCATATGAAACATGTCTGGAATTAATAGATGGAACGGGCGATTATCAATCAATAGCATCAGCTTTAAGCAATCTTATAGGATTACATACGCAAGCAAATCGAAAATCTGAAGCAAGAAAATACTTGAAGAAATTAGTAGAATTATTAGAAACAAGTGATGAACTAGTAACTCCGTTTAGAGCTTATGCAGTAGCAGCAAATGCTATGTCTTTAGATGATTATGAATTAGCTAAAAAATATCTGAAAAAACTTGATGAAAAAGTAGCACAAGCTCCAACCTTGATGAATAAAGCTATTGCTGCTAGTGCAAAATTCAGCTACTATCTTGATTTAGAAATTAATTCAGAAGAAGCCTATAAGTGGGGTGAAGAATCACTTTATTATTTCAATAAACAGAAAGATTACCTTAATGCATTAGCTTCTGTTTATAACTTAGTTAACACAGATTTCCAATTCTATAAAATCACTGAAAAAGAACGATTCTTAAGCTCTGCAAAGAAACGATTGAATGAATTATTAACTTTAGTCGGAGCTTTAGATTTGCCACAATGGGTAGCAGATAGAAATGTTTCATTAGCTGGATTCGAAATACTGTCGCAAAACTTCGACAGAGCAGAAGAACTAATTGATGCTATTCCAGATAGTAATGAAGAGAAAATCAAAGCTAATAAAGCAATGATGAAGCAATTACTAGAATTTTCAAAGAGAAAAGATGAGGATGAAGGCAAAAAAACCCAAATCACAGGTTACTCTGAACCTTTAATGCAGGAACTTGCATCAAATAAAGATGCAGCTAAGGTTATGGTAATGCACATGACTGAAAAAACACTAGAAGAACTAGTACAACTACCTCAACAAGTTAACCCAATTAAAGCTGATATTAAACTTATACTACTGATAAACAACGCTGGTCTAACAATTTACACCAAAATATTTGATGTTCAAAAAATGAATCAACAATTGATATCGAACTTCATCTCAGCTATCGATTCATTTGGGAAACAGCTATTTGGTACTAAAGAACCTTACTTCTCTATCAGTAGAGGAAATAATATCATCCTCTATCAAAACATTAACGAAGATCTAAATATAGCTTTTATTGTATCTCAAGAAAACTACGATTCTATTATGAAACTTAATATTCTTGCAAAAGAGATTTCAGAATATCTCAAAGATGCAAAGATTGTCATTAATAAGATTCTCGAAGAGCCATCTCCACTTTACAAATGGCTTGAAGAAAAAATTGCTGAATTAATGAAATAACTGATTCAGCAGCTATACATTTTTTATACCATTTTTGTAACACTGAAATTAGTCTTATTTTTTTAAGACTACAAATTCGTCGATTTTTCGACGAAGAATGAGAATGGTTAGATGAAATTTTATATAAATAATCATTTGAATAAAACGACCTATTTTTTTAGAAAAATAACAAAAAAACGAGAATTATTCTTTACAAACCTTTGCAATCCACTTAGAAGAAATTAATAATAATGCATGTATATTGATTTCTTCCTTGCCGAGTAATTTTAGGATTGATTTAGGCATACCAGTAAGGATAGTAATACCTTTTGTTGCTAATAAAATATAACGATCATCACAATTGGGTAGTTCAATAGGTAACATCCAAACCATGACATTTTTAGAAACAAAATAGCTGAGATTTATTTTACCTATTTTTATATAATCAGAAATTCTCTCAGATGTGTCATCAATTAATGCACTTGTAGCAGATAAATTATCTCTATTCTCTTGTTTATGTATAGATTCAGCCATAATAAGGCCATTATTATCTGTAAGTACACAAGAATTAAAATTCCCTTTTTTCTTTAAATGCTGTACTATAATATTCAAAGCTTTACTGACTGAGATATCTTCAAGATTCTTCAAGTCCTTTTGAAGAGATTTTTTCAATGCTTTACTACGATTTGCCATGTTAAATACCTAGTCCAATTGATATTTTTCAATATAAAGCATACAAACAGTGAATTTAGCTTATAATAATATTATTAATTTTGCAATTACGAGTTCCTTAGAAGAGATTTACAAGAAAATACAAATATCATTTTGCTTTCTGTAATTTTAGGTGTTATAAAAATGACTGAGAATTATTCAATAGAAAAATTAGAAGGCATGATTACTACTTTAATGCAACAGATGAAAATTCCAGGATTAAGTCTTACTGTTGTAGATAAAGGAAAAGCAATCTTCACTAAGGGTATTGGAGCAAGAACATTACAAGGAAATCTACCTGCTACTCTTGATACACTTTATGGTATCGGTTCAATAAGCAAATCATTTACTTGTTTAGCATTATTACAACTTGTTGAACAAGGAAAATTAAAACTTGATGATTCAGTTTCCAAACATATACCATTTAAACTTGGAAATGAAGAAAAACCTATTGCTATTAAACATTTAATGTCACACTCTTCAGGTATTCCTGATCTTGGAGTAGCAAACATTTTAATTTCCAGACATTCATTTCCTGAAAATGAAACTTATGTTCCAATGAGTAGTGATAGCGATTTTTTGATTCATGCAAATAGTGCTCAAGCAGAAGTATTTGCTGATCCAGAAAAAAATTACTTCTATTTCAATGGTGGATATATTCTACTTGGAATGGTTATCGAAGCAGTTTCAGGTAAAAAGAATCATAAATACATTAAAGAAAACATCTTGAAACCACTAGAGATGAATCGTTCTACTTACCTAAGAGATGAATTTGAAAAAGAAGAAGATAGAATGACTGCTTATGGAACTGAAAAAGGGAATTTGAAAGAATCAATGCATCCATTTGATGATTTAATACATGCTGCTGGAGGATTAATTTCATCTGTAAAAGAAATGGAAAATTATATGCTTATGTTTCTTAATAAAGGTAAGTTCAAAGATAAGCAAATTGTCAAACCAAGTTCAATAAAACAGATGTTAACTCCTATGATTGATCTACCTCAAGGTAGTTTTGGCAAATCATATTATGGTTTAGGTTTAACAATAACTGAAGATGTTTTTGGTGAAACAGTAATTGGTCATGGCGGTTCTACAGCAGTTTCAAGTGCTTACATGGGCTTTATTCCTTCAAAGAAAATGGGTGTTGTTATAGAAGGTAATGTTGGGCAGACTCAAGGCAGTATTATAACACAAGCTATTTTTGCTACATTAGTTGGAAAAAATCCATTAGAAGATCATCCAACATTACGTCTTGATTCAAAGATAGAGCAATTAGTGGGAACATATCAAACTTTCAAAGGAATAAACAAAGCAGAGATTATTAAAAATGGTCAACAACTTTACTTTAAAAATCCAAATCAAGATTGCTCTGCATTTCCCATAATACCAATAACAGATTCGAAAAAGGACTATAAATTCTGGATTCCAATGGGATTAATAAAATATCCTTGTGAGTTCAAAATTGATGCTAAAACAGGGAAAATTGATTTCGTTTTTGAGCGAAATGTATATCACAAGATTGGTCCTTTAAAACCAAAGAAGAAAGAGAAGAAGTAAGGATTCTTCCTTAATCTTTTTCTTATTTTTCTATTAACTTATCTAGCAAGTTATTTGATTCTTTATTGTTATTAAGATTTAAATCTGCAGTAACAGGTGATACACTAATTTTGCCATGCATTATAGCTTCTATATCACTGCCTTTTGGTGCTTCTTGCACAGGATTCCCCCACAAGAAATAGTAATCATTGTTCCTTGGATCTTTTCTTAAATCTGGTTTGAAAACTAAAAACTTATTAGCTAATGAAGTCAATTCTACAGGTGTTTCGTCATTAGCATCTAAAGGAAAGTTGACATTGATAAAGGCTAATTTTTCTGGAAAGGTTAGGTTTAGAACCTTCTTTGTTATTGAAGCAGCTATTTTACCGGCATTTTTGAAAATCTCTCGAGTTGGTGTAACAAAATAGTTTTTTTGAGAAACATCCATTGAAAATGCTATAGATGGAACGTTATAGAATGAAGCTTCAAATGCAGCAGCACATGTACCTGAAGTAAGTACAATATGAGATGAAATATTAAGTCCTTGATTAATACCAGCAACAACTAAATCGAAAGGACCTTTCTTCTAAGCTATTTAACCCAAAAATAACTGCATCTGCTGATGTCCCTGAAATGGAATATCCACTAATCCCATCTATTATATTGACCTTTTCTACACGTAATATTTTGTTAATAGTTATTGCTTTGCTCTCAGCACTTCGTTGACCTTGTGGAGTAATAATTGTTACATTAGCAAATTTAGATAAATGACTGTATAACTCGAGCATACCATTGCTACGTATGCCATCATCACATGTGAGAAGAATTTTCTTTTTCGTGGAGGACATAATGAATTTACCATAAATTATACTCTATATAACTGTTGGTCTTATTCAAAATATACAGATTCTAAGACGATAAATCAATAGTATTTGAAATTGACATAATCCAAAGATAAAAATAGTATATTCTAGAAAAGAATCATACGAGATTGCTGGTGAGCACATGGTAGATAAATTGGAATCGAAAGTTATAGTACTAGGATTATCTCAATCAGGAAAAACTTCTATACGTCAAGTTGTCTTTGAAGGATTTACCCCTGAATCAACAGAATTAAATCCAGCTACTGTAAGGATAAACCGGAAGCTCTTCAACCTTGCAGGTGGTGGTATAAATCTCTTTGATATCGGTGGACAAACAAACTATCTTAATGAAATATTTCAACAATATAAAGAAAGAACTTTCACAGATGTAAGAGCAGTAATATTTGTTGTAGATGTATCTGATGCAGCAAATATCATGCGATCGAAATACTATTTTGATTTAACATTCAAAAGCTTAAAAGAAGTGAGCTCTGCAGCAAGAATATATGTATTCGTTCATAAAATGGATATTGTTCCTTTAAATAAAAGGGAAGCAATGATCAAATCTATTAACGATATATTCGAATTAGAAAAATATCAAAATGCTAGTATCTATGGAACTTCTATTTTTGACCAAACTGTTTGGGATGCAATGCAACAAGTTCTCTCCTTTGTTTATCCAAGGGATGATGCTAAAACTACTGAAATAAAAAGTATTAAAGGCAGTCATAAACTATCATTTATAGCTTTATCAACTGCACAAGGATTAGTTTTGTATTCTGAACCTGAAGTAGTTTCAGGAGTTAATTATTCAAGATTAAAAAATGAATTAGCAAAAGCTTACTTCCCAGGAATGTTACTAAACCAAGCGATTTTCACTTATGGAAAGCATGGTGTTTTTATGAAAGAAGTTGAAGATGATTTAATAGTTACAACTATTTTTCCTGAAGATACATCGTTCGCAGTTGCTCAAGAATCATTTGATCGATTATGTGGACAAATAAGTAATTTATTCCAACCAGATGAATTGTTAGGACAAGCAAAAGCCAAAATGAGAGAAACATTAGCAAATTATCTAAAATCGAATAAAGTGAAAAAGGTAGGTAATCTAGAAATTAAATTTAAAACCAAAATTGGTGTTAAATGTGATGTCTGCGGAAAACAAATACAAAAATCTGTTTTGGATGTCGCTTTAGAAAACTCAGAACAAATAGATAGGGGTATTAAAGTTACTGCAGGATTTGGTACTACAACAATCAAAATTTATCCTGTTCATGAATGTATTGAGGGCATAAGAGAAATACCAGTTATTTTAGATGCTAATCTAGAATATAGACGATATGAGAAAAGTAGACCAGTATAATTTACTTTGTTTCTTTTTTTGTCTCTTTTTCTTCAGAAGAATTTTCTTTGGTTAAGAATTCTGCTAATTCTTTAAGATCATCCTCTGAGAAATTAAGTTTTTCAGCTTTCATTTGAATTTGTTTGATTTTGTAACGTCTCCTTTCTGCTTTTAGTCTCGAAACAAAGCTAGGTTTGCGTTTGGCTGGTTCAGGTTCTGGTTGCACTTCAACAATTTCTACAACAGGTGCTTCAATTACTTCTTCAGCTGCTTCTTCCAGAGAAGTAGGTTCAATAATAGGCTCAGGAGGTACTTGAATATCTTCTGGTTCAATTTCCTTTTCAAGTGTTGGAACAATAACCTTTTCTTGTATAATCTCATCTGTAGGTTCTTCTTCCAAGATAACTTCTTCATCAGATTGGGTCTTCAAATTATCCCTTAATTGATTAATAAATGAAAACATACTCTTTTCTTCAGTAACCTCTCCATCAGCAACCACTTCTTTTGAAGGTTTGATAACTTCAGGTGCTTTTACAACTTCCTCAGGTATTTTTGGAGTTACATTAGTAGTTGGAGGAGTTACTTCAACTGGTTTAGATGTTGATACTTCTGGAATAACTTCATTAATTTTAGTTGGAATATCAATGCTTTTTGAAAATTCACGAATAAGACCAAAAAGTGTTTTTGTTTTTTCTTCAGAAATTGGTGAAAATGAAGTCATTAATAGAAAATTAATCCCTAAATTGACAATCATACCATGGACTTTCTTATTGGAAGAAGTTACAATTAAAATGGTTGAATCTTCATCAATTTTTCTCTCTTTTATTATTTCTTTGAATTCTTGTAAAGCCAATATATAGTCCAAAGAAGTTTCTATGCTTACAGAACCTTGAGAAGCAGTACCAATAACTGGGGAGTTTGTTTCTTTATTGATGAGAACTAATTCGATTATATCATACTTAGAAAGATCAAACTGAACACTAGCTTTTCCAAACGTTGGTAGAGTGGTTTCTGAAGAAGGATTTAGGAATTCCATAAGTTGTAGAATTCTTGGATCTTCTTTGTTATCTATAATATAGCTTTTGAATTCTTCACTTTCTTCAATCTTCTTTCCAAGATTTGTAATTAGCTCGAAACGCTTAACATTCATCTTTGCATTTTTCATTAATGTAAAAATTAATTCTTTCAAACTATCAGGATAATATATACTAGAAGGTTCGAATTGTATTTTATATTTTGGTTCATCAAAATTAATTTTAATCTGATCCAATAATGCAACAACTTCTTCTGGAGGAATTAAATCTACTTTATGACAAAGAACAGCGATTTTTCCTTTAGGATTCTCCTTTTTAAATTGACGAATTGTAAAACTAAACCTTCTTTCAGACTCCTCAAAAAGATCTGATCGTGTCATGTCAATTATCCAAAGTAATAACTTTACATTTGAAAAAACCAAATGTCGGAATTGTGTAACAGCTTCATTCCAGTAGGCTTCTTGTCCGCCAGAATCAATTATGAGATTCTCTTTTTCATCATCAATAAATTGGCGCTCATAGTGAATCGTAGCCATGTAGTCTTCGACTTCACCAAGTTCTTTACCAAAGAATACTACATCTTTGATAGTTGTTTTTCCAGCTTCTTGGAGACCCATAAGTAGTATTTTAGCTTCTACTTTAGCTTTTCCGACTTTTGTTTTGAGTTTATCGAATAGGTAAGACATATATCATCACTGGAATGTTTACATTTGGTTTGCATCAAGGCATTAAAGCTTATCGTTATCATATCAATATTACTGTTTATGCAACAGAATGATTTATTGGTATTCTTCTTTGCTATTTTTATCTTTTTTAGCATTCTTTTGTACTGCAATCATTATGATTAGAGAACGCTCTCGTATTTTAGTTAGTAAAGTTTCTATTTCTGGTAAAGCCTTCTTATCTTGCAGAGCAGCTTTTAATTCGTCAATTTCAAGGAATAAGAATTCTTGGTTCGCTAGGAGGAAACCACCAACTTCTTTATCAGCAAGAACAATTAGAGAAAGATTCTCGAATCCACCTCGCATAGCAGGATTAGCTAGCTGAATACCATGAATGAAAGCAACCATATCTTCATTAGGAAGATTAATAGACCCAGTTCTTCGTCTTTCATCATGTTCTTCAAATCCTAATGATGAATAAGCTTGATCTGAAATTTTAAGCAAGAAGTTTTCAACACCTATACGCATTCTATGATTGTATAAAGCTGAATCAAGAGCATGATCTCCTACTAGAGGAATTGGTCCTTTCTTCTGGTCAAAAATAGATAATATTACACCAGGTGACATTGTTTCCATGTTTGCTTTGATGTCTTCTTCAGAGACTTTGCTCATAAGTTCTTCAAATGGTCTTGCTCTAACAACTCTATAAATAACAAAACCCATGACCAATGAAAACAGAACTGCTAAGGCAATTATAATGATTATCCATTGTAAAGATAATCCAGATGGAACTATAACCTGAAGGACATCACTATTAATAGTGCTACTATAGAAATTAGCTTCAATATGAACGGTGAATGAATGCTCTCCTTCCTCTTCTACAAAGAATCTTGTGTTAAAGGTAATTTGGTAAATTTGGTTTGCTTCGTCAATGCAAGTATAGAATATGTCTTGATCATTACCATCAACACTTATGTAAAGAATTTCTTGTGAGCTATCATTAAGATTATCAAATAATTGAAGAGTCAAAGTGAAATTCTCACCAAAAATAATCGTTTCACTTGTACTCAGGATAACAATATAACCATTAAGTTTGTCTACCCTTAGATTTACAGAAACAGAATGGTTATTCCCTATTGTTTGCCAGAAACGTACTTCGATACTAGTTAGTTGATCATTAGTAACATTAGTTCCAAATATTGTAATGAGATATTCAGTATTTGTGATATTTCTAACGTCTACTGATAGATTCAATAAAGCATCTTCCTTAATTACAGCAAATGACACATTTTCAATTTCATCATTTGCCCATCTATCTGTAATATTGACTGTAATAGTGAAATTCTCACCATAAAACATAGTATAGTTGTAATTATCAGTGAAATCATTTGGTGTAATATAGTCAAATGATAAATCATCAACAATAAAGACATAGTTAGCTTCGATTGAGTTAGTAAACAAACCACCACCAGTATCATCTTCAAGGAAAATGTATAGTTTATGCACTCCATCATCTAGAGGAACAAGTAAATCCCAAGGGTCATTTAATGAAGTTAAATCAGGATTGTTGTCCCAACTATAATAGAATGATGATAAGTCATTTGATATGACATTGAAATCAATTGTTGAATTTCCCCTGACATAAGAATTGTTTGTTAATCCAACTAATTCATAAACAGGAGCTGTAAAATCTAAATAAAACAGATAAACGTGAGTTCGTTCATTACCTACAACATCACGCGAGTAAATTGTTAAATTAGCTTCTGTGTGTGTTAGATATAATCCTATTAGATAAACTGTAAAGTCAGTTTCATCTTTTATGCTTGGACCAGCATCTAGATTCCATTCGGTTGTTATGAGATCTACTGTATTGTTGGATAAATCTTCAATATTAAACCTTAAAGCTGTTTCAAGATTAATTTTTGATTCATTATTAATGAATTTTAGAGTAATATAAGGTGAAGTGTTATCTATTATTAACCAGTATGTTCTAGTTCTATAATTTCCTAAACTATCATTTGCTTTGATTATCAAAGCAGCAAAACCTTCAGTAGAAGGTAAAGTGAAATTATCTGTGAATGAAAGATAATCATTAGAATTCCAGCTATAGTAACTATTGATTGTAAGATCATCATCTGTTAAAACAACTGTAACTGTTGTATCAGCAGGTACATATCTGCTACCATCTAATAAAGTAGCTAACTTGTCAATAGTTACTGATACTCCAGGACTCGATATATCTATCGTGAAAGTAATGAAATACTTGTATGAATTACCTGCTATATCAATAGCTATTATTGTCAAATTATGCAAGCCTTCTTCAACAGAACCTAAATAGTAGTTAATTATTGCAGAATAAGTAACATTTGCTGCATTATCTAAAGATAGATAGATTTCTATTTGATCTGCAATTGTCCAGTTATCTGCAATTGTAAATCTAAGAGTTGTTGCTTGCAAGAATCTCAAATCATTATATGGATCTGTTGGGTCTTGTATGATTGTAGGTTTTTCTCGATCCACTATAAATTTGAAAACAAATTCGCATTGTAAATGTTGTAGGTCGTAAACAATTATTGTTAACCAATATGTTCCAGGATTTTGTGATAAAGCATCTCCTCCACTTAAATTCAATGTATTATCAATAACAGTACCGATACTCAAAGGATTATTTCCCCATTTATATTTGCATGTTAAATTATAATTAACGATAGTGACTTCAACAATATCGTTGCCAAAATAATATGAACCATTCACCATTGTCTTTAAATCAACCAAAAGTGTAAAGGCACTTGTATTAAATCTGTAAACAGCTTTACTTGAAAGATTGAAACTATCTTCAGCGTAAATATATAGAAAATGATACTCATCTGAAGCTGGTAAATAAGTTCTATAAGTATCTCCTTCAATTGGAGCCCAAGTAGAGTTACTATTTTCATCATCCCATTTATATAATATCTCTAGGTCACTTCTATCAGTTATTTCAACATCAATATTCTTGAAAGGTGGTTGATCTGTATCGTTAACTACATTTTTTAGTGAAATTACAGGAACAGAATTATCAAATTCAAAGAAATAAACGAACTTTTCTAAACCAAAATCTGTTGTAGCATAAATAGTTAAATTGTGCAGATCATTAAAATCTGTTGATAAATAAATATCATAAGCTGGTCCAAGAAGAGTATATTGCGGAGCAATTTTATCCCATTCATAATATGGATTTTCTGTAACTCCATAAACTGAGAAGTTTAATGTTTGTCCATCTGTAACCAGAGAATTGTTTGCAGGACTTTCTAAAATAACAGTTGTAGGTGATGAATCATAACCTACAATAAAACTATCCTCTATAATATTGACATAATAATCCTCCGCTTTAATTGTCAATGTATGCCAACCTTGTGTCTCTGGTAAAGATACAATATATGGTGATGTGAATTCAGCAAAACTATCACTATCCCATTTGTAATTGTTTAGTATGGAATCAGAAACAGTTATTGTCGCATTAGTAGAATCAGAATAAATGGTGTTATTTGTAAATCCTGTTAAATCAATTGTTGGAAAACTTTCTTCATACATTAAGAGCTGTATACCTAATGTAGAGCGAAAATTGTGTAATGCATATGTTTTATCATAAGTATTATTTATATCGTTAACAATCCAAGGTAAATTTGATCCCAAATTAACTTCACCAGTTCTTATTTCGACGTTACCCTCAGGAGTACCACTATCTCTCATGACTTCATAGGTTAACCTCAATCTGAAACCAGCTGGGATTGTAACTGCTTTAGCTATATTTGCTTCAAAAGTAGTGCCTTGATTTGGAGTATCATCAAAATGATTCTCTGTTGAAGTTACATATATTGTAGTTTTATCTGTTGAGTTAAAAAGATCTAAAGTGATTTTCAATATCCAATTAGCAGTAAAGCTAGGCCAAACATCTCCATGGACTAAGAAGAAGATTTTCCCTTGAATTTTGGTATTAAAATTAAAAACAGGACTAAAAACTGTTGAGTTAATATGTTCACCATTAATTAAACTTTCACTACGTAATTGTTGATATGTATCAACAGGGGGCCAAAATATATCTGGATCAGAGGAACCAGTATATTGTCGGAATTTTGCATAAATACTATCTTCACCATTATATCGAACATCATTATAGTCCTCCCATTCGTAAACATATCCATTTTCATCTATATCAACAAAATTATCTTGGGTGAAGAATGCTCTTAATTTGAAACTTCCACTTGTGTTAATAGAATCTACAATTCCAGGAAGATTGGGAATATTCTCAGCGTTAGTTGATGTAAGAGAAGCTGATTCTAAATCATCTTTTTTGTTAACAGAAGGTTCTTCTCCTTTTATTTCTGAATAATAAATTAATGAATTGATAAATAAAATTAGCAAAAATAGACAATAAATCTTTGATTGTTTTCTCAACATTTGGGACCCCGTCTTAATTTCATTTTTAACATCTTATTTGTTTTTGTCAATAATTACAAATCTAATTCTTTAGAATTAAGCAAAGAATTCATCTAATTCAATGATTCTTTTTCGGATTCTAGTTTATTGATTACTAAAACAATCTTTTAAGTTTTTATAATTGGGTAAAAAACTGAATAATAGTAAATTTGCATATTAAAACACAAATTCTAAAATGAAATCTCTTTCTTATTACTAACGAAACCAAACAAGTTGAAAGCAGTTAGAAATGATATGTTTATAGCGTCCTTTAAATCTGCAATACCTTCTCCAGTAATATTGGAAACTTTCACAGAATGAATTTTATTTGAATCTAGAACCATTCCTATTCTAGCAAAAATAAGTGATTTAACAAAGTCTTTAGCATCATCAATATAGTCATCTGAAACCATAATATTATCAGATTCATCTAAATGTGTTCCTAGAATTATTATGCTAGTATGAGTTTGAATCATATCTCTTTCAATTGCTCTATCTAACCAATATTCTAATTCTTGAAATGTCTTGATGTCAGAAAGATCATAAGTTAAAATTAATACAACAACTATTTTTATTGGAGCTACATGAAAATAAAGGTCAGCTGCATCTTCAAAAGCTAAACCTTCACCAGGTTTGGCTCTACCTTTTTGTCCAGGCATAATAAATATTTGTGAGCTGGTTCTGATTAAATACTCTTCAATGTTTGATTGAAAGATAAAATAATCCCATTCAAGATTAACGGATTTCTTTAAAGTGTCATCATCAAGGTTGTAAAAGGCTTTTCCTTGATAATTAGTAATACTAAAAGCTGTGTGAGTTTTACCTGTGTTTCCGTCTCCTATGAAAACAACACCACCAGTGCAAACAATTTTGTCCTCTGTAAAACGAATTAATCTTGATATACTACTGGTGTTTTGTGTCATAAATCACACTACCCTATAAATTGTGCTATAATAATTCCTACCTTAATCTCAACCTTTTTTATCTTGAATTGGGAATATTTGCGTCTTCCAAATACAACTATTCCCTCAGTATAAAATAGTCTAAAATCCTCTCTCTTGCAATCATATAAATATCTATAGTTGGTAGCAAAATCCGACAAAAAAAAACAGCTAAAAGAAATAATTGCTTGATAAAAAGCAAATTGATGAATTAGTATAAGTTATCATGTGAAAAGTTAAAAGAAAAGTATGAAAATCAATATTTATTCAAAAAATAGCTTTATCATCGCTGAATTAAATTGGCTTATTTTAAAGATGATCCATCAAAATTTATTATCAAGTTCGTTAATGGAAAAAGAAGACGATCAGGTCATGGTTTAAGCTTTTTCTATTGGAGAATCAATACAAGTATAGCAACTATTCCTGCTATGACTATTGACTCTAATTTTGTATTCAATGAGATAACTAAGAACAACCAAGCAATTACTCTACAAGGTCATTTTATGTATAAAATTAAAGACCCAAAAAGAATGGCAACAATTCTTGATTTCCAGATTCATCCTAGATCAAAACAATATCTGACAGAAGATCCAGAGAAGCTTGAAATGAGAATTAAAAATGTCTTTCAAGTCAGAACAAGAAGTGAAATAGAGAAGATGGAGCTTGAACAAGCACTTGTTTCTTCTGAAATGCTTGCCAGTAAAATAATGGAATCTGTTGAAGGTAGCAATATAATAAAAGAAATGGGCATAGATATTCTATCTGTAACTTTTCTTTCAATTCGTCCAACACCTGAACTTGCGAGAGCTTTAGAAGCTGAATATCGTGAGAATTTACAAATGAAAGCTGACAAAGCTATATTTGAGCGAAGAGCAGCAGCAGTTGAACAAGAGAGTAAAATAAAAGAAAATGAATTAAATTCCCAAATAGCTCTAGAAAAGAAGAGAAAACAATTTGTAGCTCTTGAAGGTGAAAACATCTTCAAAGAAGCAGAATTCCGAGCAAAAGCAAATGAAACCGAATTAGCAGCATACAAGAAATTAGTACCAGATACATTATTAGCTTTGGCACTCAAAGAAATAGGTGAAAATGCAGATAAAATAGATACACTTACTATTACTCCAGAAATCTTGGCCTCGATATTAAAGGGAACTAAAAAGTAACACAGGTCATCGAGATGACTAAGATTGATAAGATTGTCGTTGTAACCATGAAAACGTGGTTAGAAGGATTAATTGAACGATTTAATACAAAATCACAAGCAAAATTTTACATAGAGCATATGGGCGGATCCTTTGAAGAATATGAAGATGCTCATAAGCAATACTATTTGTCGCTTGAGAAACTTAAGAAATCAATACCTCTGGAGTATAAATTTCAAATCATTGAGAAATCCTTTCTACCTAATTTCCTCTTTGGTCCAAATAATCTTATTGTATGTATAGGACAAGACAGATTAGTTATTAACACTGCAAAGTATCTCGAGAATCAACTAATTATCGCTGTAAATCCTGATCCAAAAAGATTTGATGGAATAATGATTCCATTTTCTGTTGAACAATTTCCCAAAATACTACAAAAGGTAGCTGATGGAGAATTTAATTCAATTAAAGTGACAATGGCTGTTGCTAAATTAAACAATGGACAGCAATTATATGGAGTAAATGACTTATTTATTGGTCACAAATCACATGGTTCTGCAAGATACACAATAACTTTTAACAATTTTACTGAACGTCAAAGCTCCAGTGGAATTATCGTTTCAACAGGAGCTGGATCTACTGCTTGGTTTCGCTCAGTAATTACAGGTGCAATTGGTATAGTTTATAAATTCAGAAAATATAGTGTACAAATTGATCAAGCTACAGAGGATGAATATCGATTTCCATGGGATGCTAATTACATTTATTTCTCTGTTAGAGAACCTTTTGTTAGCAAAATATCTTCTGCTAGTATTATCTTTGATACCATTTATTCAGATATTGACTTAACCATCGAATCACATATGTCAGAAAATGGTGTAATTTTTAATGATGGAATTCAGTCTGATTTTCTTGAATTTAATTCAGGTACAATTGCCACCATCAGTGTTGCAGAGAAAAAAGCAAATTTAGTTACAAATAATTCTGAGTGGTAGGTAAATACTACCCTTTTGTTTTTTATTTCAAATTTATTATGTTAATATTTATAAGAAATTATTTATTATAAAAGAATCTATATTATTTGGTGAATTTTCTTGAGAGGTAAAATGTATAGGGTCATAAATTGCTTAATCATAGTCTTATTTATTTCATCAGCTTTTACACAATATACCCCATTAGAGGAGATACCTCATCTCCATTCTTTACTCTAAAAGTAATAATAAATGAAGGTGAAAGAGCTGATTATTTCAATATAATTGATCAACAACTAAACCTAATTGGTATTGATTTAGACATAAATATAGTTAGCTGGTCAACGATGGTTTTTGAGCTTATTAAACATCATAGTTATGATATGACCTATGTTGGTATTTCGGGTAGTGACATTGATCCTAATGATTATAGAGGTATTTATAGTGAAAATGGTTCATTGAACGTCTTCTGCTTTTAATACTAGTATGGATTGGAATGATGATATTAAAACTGGTTTAAATGAGTGGTACCTATCTGAGGGTTCTAAAATCTTACCGGACAATTCCGAAGAACGAATACAACATTATTGGAATTGGGAACAACATTTAATGGATAATCTATGTCCAATGCTACCTACTTTTATTCCTTATAATTATAAAGCGCATTGGTCAAATTTACAAGGATATAATTATATAGAAGATATTCATCGGTCTTAGGGTAAAATGTCTTGGGATGGCTCACATACAGGACAGTCAAGCATAAATGAGATAGTAATAGCTGATAATGCTTAGTCAGACCTTAATCCATTATATCAAGATGATAGCTCATCGATGTTTATTAGTTCCTTATGTATGGATTCACTTGTAACATTTGATGGCAACAAGAATGCAGAGAATCATCTTGCTAAAAGAATTGAATATATTAATGACACAACAGTAGAAATTGAAGTAAGAGAAGGGATTAAATGGGCAACAGATCCTGATGGATTGTTTGTTGACCATTATTTTGATATTAGAGATGGCTATTTCACCTTTTATGTCTTAAGAAGAGTTTCCTGTGATTTATATCCTTATCGCTGGTTAGGTGATACAGAAATTGTTGATGATATAACAATGAGAATATACGTAGATGAATATTACGAGGAAGGTTATGCTCCATTAATACAATACCTTGACTTACCCATACTTCCTGAACACTACTTAAACCAAACACAATTGGAAGATGGTGTTACACCAGATATTTTTCATCCCTCATGGAATACATTTGCTACACATTGTTTTGGAACAGGATTATTTGAAATAGATTCATTCACTCCAAATATAGAAACAGTTCTAGCTGTTAGGCCAGATAGTTGGTGGTTGGATTCAGATATAACAAATGATGAAGAACTTAATTGGGTAGAACGATTTGGTGATTTCTCAGGTGGATTAGACCAACTTCGAATTAGAATTATTGAAGATGAAAATGTAGAAACAAAAGCTTTTGAAGATGGAAACATAGATCTAATATCCATTTCTAGTAATTATTTTAAAAGACAAAAATATCAAGAAAGTAATTCATTTACTATACAAAATAAATTGGGTAATGCATTTGAATTTATTGTGTTTAACTTACAAGATAATGAAATTCTAGATAATTTTGAACCAGCACCAGGTGATTCTGATATAACCAAGGGATTAGCTGTAAGAAAAGCAATATGCTATACGATAAATCGCAATGAATTAAACAGAATTTTCTATGGAGGAGATGCTTATATTAACCATTGGCTGATTCATCCAACATTAAGCACATGGTGCAAACCAGATATCATTAAATACAACTATGATTTAACCAAAGCTAAAACTTACATGGAAATTGCAGGTTATGATATCCCAGATTTTACCATTCCAGCTGGTACTAATATTTACTCATTAACAGTTATTTTTTCAATAGTTGTTGTGATTTTCTTCTTCATAAGAAAATCTAAATTCACTAAAAAGAAAAATTAACAGTGTGATAATTACTAATCACACCAATTTTTTATCCTCTGATTGATAAATGAAACTCTTATTTTACAGAAAAATTTTTATTTTTTTGAATCAATGTTAATTACTGTGAGTGGTTATAATGAGGGGCAAAATGAGGAGGATTTACGTTTTAATTTTTGCAGTTCTTATAAAATCATCACCTTTAGTTTTTAATGAACCAACAAAAGGAGATTCTATAACCCCATTTTTACTTTATATGCTATAGCAAGTGGTGGACCTACAAGATACGATTATTTCCATTTGATAGATCAACAATTGAGTCAGATTGGTATTGATTTAAATGTTAGGTATGCTGATTGGCCAGAATTTGTTGGTGAATTGATCGCATACCGAGACTTTGACATAACATATATTGGGTTAACAGGTTGTGGAGGTGATCCTGATTTTACTGGTGTTTATAATGAAAACGGTTCAATGAATGTGTTTGGATATGACACCTCCATGGATTGGGACGATGAATTGGGAACTGGTAAGAATGAGTGGTATATGGATCAAGGCTTACTAATTATGCCACCAAATTCAGAAGAAAGAATACAACATTACTATGATTGGCAAGAACATCTCATGGATAATATTCTACCAATTTTTCCAACATTTACATCTTATGGATATGTAGCAACATGGTCAGAATTAGAAGGTTATAATTACACTGATGGTCTTTTACAATATTGGGAAAAATGTTATGGGAAAATAAACATCCAAGACAAAAAAGCACAAGAGAAATAGTCATAACAGAAGCTGAATGGTCTGAGCTTTCACCTTTCTTTCAAGATGATAGTTCAACAAGTTTAATATCCAGTGCTATAATGGATCCTCTAATTTGGTATGATTCAGATCTTTCAGTTTGACCTCACTTAGCAAAAAGCTTCACTCATATAAATGACATTCATGTTCGTATTGAGATACGTGAAGGAATAAAATGGGCAGATATACCTAGTTGGAGTTTTACTAACGAATATCTAGATGCCAAAGATGTTTACTTCACATTTTATTTTTGGCAAGAAGTCTCTAATGATCAACATTTATATGAATGGATAGATGAGATGGTTATAATTGATGATCATACTATAGACTTCTATATCGATGAAGACCCTCTAACTCCCGAAAATGAACCATTTGCAAAGTATCTTCCAAGAATTGCAATTAGAATGTTTCCTGAACACTTTTTAAATCAATCACAACTAGTGGATAACATAACACCAGATATCACACATCCAGCATGGAATGAATATTCGCAAAATTGTTATGGTACAGGATTGTTTAATATCAGTAGCTATATTGAAGGTGTTGAAACAATTCTTACTGTAAGACCTGATTGTTGGAGACTTAATGCTACAATTACTAAGGATCCTACACTTGATTGGGAACGACGTTTTGGTGATTTTTCAGGCAGGTTGTCACAATTAAGAATTAAAATCATTCCTGATTTACAGACTTCTATTTTGGAATTTGAAGCTGGGAATGTAGATATCGTAGATATTTTTTGGAATAGAAAAAAGAGATTAGATTTAGAACAAAATCCAACCTATAGCATTCAGAAGAATATTCATTATACATTTAGTTTTGTAATATTCAATATTCGAGAAGAAAGAGGTATTTTAGGGAATAGAGAACCTGCTCCAAGCAATCCATTATTAACAAAAGGATTAGCAATAAGAAAAGCAATGTGTCATGCAATTAATCGCGAAGAAATTAACAAAATTATGCATAGTGGAGAATACCATATATATAATACACCAATTTATTCAAATTGGGTATTTGGTGCAATCCTGATATCATAGTCTATGATTATGACTTAACGAAAACTAAAATGTTTATGGAAATAGCTGGCTTTGACATACCTAATTTTACTCCATCTATTAATGGCAATCTTTATCCTTTAACATTAATTCTTGCTGTAGCTGTTGTTATTATCCTTTTCAAGAAAAAACCTAGTCCATGATAAAGCATAGGTGTGACTGCTACTAGTCAAATCCCTTTTTTATACTAAGAAAGAATCAAACACTTTGTTATACTAAAAAGTATTTATAATAAGTTTGACAGTAAGTATTGTGTGAGTATTTTGAGGGGAAATAAGAGAAGGTTTTCTCTCTGTATAAATATTATAATCATTATATCAACTACATTAGTTCTTGTTGAACCAATTAAGACGAATTCTATTTCACCATTCTTTACTTTAGAAGCTTTAGAACACGGAGGAGGAGTTAAACCTGATTATTTCAATATGTTAAATCAACAATTAAATCGAATAGGAATTAATTTGAATATTAGAAATGTTGATTGGTCAACATTTGTTTATGAGATGTTAATGGGCTTTAATTTTGATATTACTTTCATTGGACTTACTGGTGGTGGTGGTAATCCAGATTTTACTGGTGTTTATGATGAAAACGGTTCACTTAATCTTTTTGGTTATGATACTTCCATGGATTGGAATGATGAACTAGGAACTGGGAAAAATGAATGGTATCTGAAAGAAGGAAGAACCATTATGCCACCTAATTCGGATGAGAGAATACAACATTATTATGATTGGCAAGAACATCTTATGGATAATATTTTACCACTTCTTCCAATGTTTACACCTTCTTATTTTATTGTTTCTTGGTCACAACTTAAAGGTTACAATTATTCAGATGGTATCCTTCAATCTTGGGGGAAGATGTTTTGGTCAGATAAACATCTAGGACAAAAAAACACTAGTGAAATAGTCATAACTGATGCTGAATGGTCTGAACTTTCACCTTTGTTTCAAAATGATAGTTCATCAAATTTAGTATCCAGTGCTACATTGGATCCTTTGATTTGGTTTGATACAGATCAAACAGTTTGGCCTCACTTAGCAAAAAGCTTCACACATATAAACGATACACATATTCGTATTGAGATACGTGAAGGTATAAAATGGGCAGATATACCTGATTGGGGTTTTACAAATGAATATCTAGATGCTAGAGATGTTTTCTTTACATTGTATTGTTGGAAAGAGGTAGCAAATAATCAGGACCTATATGAATGGATAGAAGATATGGTTATAGTTGATGAATATACTCTGGATATTTTTATTGATGGCAATCCAAATACTCCAGAAAACGAACCATTTGCACCATATCTGCACAGGATATCAGAGTATATTCTTCCAGAGCATTTTCTAAATCAAACACAATTAGATGATAACATCACTCCAAATACTACACATGCATCATGGAATGAGTACTCACAGAGTGGATATGGAACAGGCTTATTTGAAATAGGAAATTATGTGCAAGGTGTTGAAACTGTACTAACTATTAGACCTGATTGCTGGTGGTTAGATCCTGATAAAACAAATAATCCAGATCTTGATTGGGAACGACGTTTTGGAAATTTTTCAAGAGGATTAACACAATTACGAATTAGAATTATACCAGATTTACAAAAATCTTTGTTGGAATTTGAAGCTGGGAAGGTAGATGTTGAAGGAATAGGTTGGAATAGAGAAAAGAGAATAGAATTTCAAGAGGACAGGAATTTTGACGTGCATAAAAAGTTTACATATTCGTTTAGCTTTGTAGCTTTTAATATTCGAAATGAGAGAGGAATTTTAGGGGATCGTGATCCTGCTCCTCGTGATCCATTACTAACAAAAGGATTGGCTATCAGAAAAGCAATTTGTCATGCTATTAATCGTGAAGAAATTAATCAGGTTATACATGATGGAGATTATTATATATATAATACACCAATTTATCCTGCTTTAGGTATTTGGTGTAATCCCGATATCATTGTCTATGATTATAACCTAAAAAGAGCTAAAACTTTTATGGAAATAGCTGGTTTTGATATCCCTGGTTTTACAACTCAATTAAGTATTAATCTCTATTCTATAGCGATAATTTTTGCAGCTGTAATATTAGTTTTGATTAACAAAAAGAAACCTAGAAAATATAATTAATAAAAAATTAAAGGTGAAAAATATCTTTCACCTTATTGTTTCCAATTTCTGATGACATCTATTATTAAGCGTACAGCAGCTCCTTTGCCACCTTTAGGGTTATATCCTTTATCACTTTCCTGTCTTGAGACACCAGCGATATCCATGTGAATCCAAGGGACTTCTTCAACAAACTTGCTAAGAAATCTAGCAGCTGTAATTGCTCCACCAGGTCTTCCTCCTGTGTGCTTGAAATCTGCCACATCACTCTTAAGTTGTTGATCATAAACTTCCCATAAGGGCATACGCCATACTCTTTCACCAGATGTTTTAGATGCTTCCTCAAGTATAACTGCTAATTCATCATCATTAGCAAAATAACCTATTGCATGACTACCTAGAGCAATCATCATTGAACCTGTTAAAGTAGCAAAATCAAACATTGCTTTTGGTTTATAGGTACGAGCAGCATATGTTAAAGCATCATTAATGACCATACGACCTTCTGCATCTGTGCTTATGACTTCAATAGTTTGTCCAGAATAACTTTTGATTACATCACCTGGATGATAGGCTTTACCTGAAGGCATGTTATCTGTAGCAGGAACTAATCCAATAACACGCAAATTGGGTTTTAGTTTAGCAATAGCCTCCATTGCAGCAACTACAACTGCACCACCAGACATATCAGCTTTCATATTGAGCATATCTTGTCCCGGTTTTAGGCTTATACCTCCAGTGTCAAAGGTAATTGCTTTACCAATTAAAGCAATAGTATCAACATCTGTTTTATCACTACCATAATCCATGATAATGAATTTAGGAGGTTCCTCAGTTCCTTGTGCAACAGCTATGAAACTATGTAAACCAATTTCCTCTGATTTCTTTCGATCGAAAATAGTTGTTATGATACCATGCTCTTTAGCTAAACGATCAGCTTCTTCTGCAAGCTTTGTAGGAGTAATGTCATTTGCTGGTCCCCATGCTAATTCCCTATTGAAATTAACAGCATTAGCTATAATCTTACCAGATTTAGCAGCACTTTTGAGTTTCTTCTCATCAACATCCTTACTAACTAAAGTTAGTTCTTTTAGATGTTTGAATTTATCAAGCTTCTTTGTCTTGTACTTTAAATTTTGAAAACTGCCCATAATTAATCCTTGAACGATTGCCTCAGTAACATCTACCAAATCAAGTTTATTCCTTAGAAAGTGATCTAAGCTGATTGCAATTTTCTTGACTCCAAGATCTCTTGCTTTTCTTGATGCATCGCCAAAAGCTTTTCGTATGCTTTCAGCTGTCAAATCCTCTTCTTTACCTAAACCCATTAATAAAAGTCGCTTTGCAGGAAGCTTTCCATGAGTATAAGCAAAGATTAGTTTTCCTGATTCTCCTTTGAAATCCTCAAGATCTATTATATCTTTAATAATTTTACCAAGAGGATCTTTGATAATTAATGAATCATCCTTAGCCTTTTCGATACCACCAATAATCAATAATGGTGTATCGATTTTTTCCAGATCAGATATTAATGTAGAAACTTTCATTTCGAATCCATCAATTACTTTTCTGCGATATTTGAAAATGTTATCATTACTTATATTTTGTTATCAAGAAATGAAATATTGAAAAAAAGATAGGAGTAAAACTCCTAATTTGAGACCTTCTACATCATTTGTTCCATAAAAGCAATGCCTTCTTGGCTGAATTCCAAATCTAAATTAACTTCTTTAAAATCATCAGCTATTAGAGATTCAAAAGGTTGTGACCACCAGTTATCAACATCTGTTACATTTTTTGGTTGAACGAAATTAAATAACAATTCAATAGCTTGGGCTGCTATACTCTCATCTTGTCCTTGTAGAATGTCAGAGAAAATATGCTTTGAAACGACCTGCTTAATTGATTTTCCTTTATAGTCATCTGATTTCAAATCAACGGATTTCTTAGGAGAATTCCCTCCAACTGAAAGGTCTGGTGTGTTAATTAACAATTTGATTTTCATAATAAATCCCAAAAATTCAGTTTTTTAACTTGAACCACTAAAAAATAGTATCTAAAATCATTTAATAAATCGTTGGTGGGGGCAAAAAAAAAGGAAGGTGATAAATCACCATTTGTTGTAACGAATTTTATCTTTATTGTATCGATCAGCCGGTTCTTTCTTCTCAGCAGGATAACCAATTGCATTCAAAGAGAGAGGAATAATATCTGCTGGAAGTCCTAATAGTTCTTGAATTCCAGTAACCCTTTCTTGTCTAGGATACATTCCTAACCAAACTGCACCTAGTCCCTTAGCATGTGCTGCTAAAAGTAGATTTTGTGTTGCAGCAGAACAATCTTGTACCCAGTAATCACAATATTTCTCAGTTGTTACTTGAGCACAAACCAAAATTGCTATTGGAGCTTCTTTCAACATTTTTGAATAAGGATGAAAATCAGGAACTTTATCCAATATCTTGCGATCATCAATAACTACAAAATGCCATGGTTGATTATTTCCAGCTGATGGTGCTTGCATAGCTGCTCGTAATAAATCATCGATGATTTCTTTTGTTACCGATTTATCAGTAAACTTACGAATGCTTCTCCTAGTTAGAATTCCTTCCATTAATTCCATTTTCTTACCTCTAATATAATTAGTTTTTACTATTCATAAAAATTGCTCAGTTCTTATTTTAACGATTATCAGATTCTTAATTATTCATTCTTAGTTATTTTCTTAAGGTTCTAACATTCAAAACCACATTTTGTAAAAGATAAAAGACTATATAAACCAAAAAGGTTTATATAGTCTTTGAAGCAAGGGAAGTCAATTAAAGTAAAAAAAAGGTGGATGGAAAATTACATTGATTGGGAAGAATAGGATAAAGAGAATCATATTAGTTTTACTTATCTGTTCTAGCATACTCTACGTTCAAAAACAAACATTAGCTGCAAATCCAGATTCTTTTTTTCTCTTAATAGCTAAAACAAGAAGTGACAACAATGGTCCTGATTATTTGAATTTGGTAAAACAACAATTAGCTAGAATTGGAATTAGACTTGATATTTTAGCAAACAATCCGCTTTTTGTTGAGCCTTATTATTCTATGAGTGATTTTGATATAGCTTATATAGAATTAAAGCAAGAAATCTTCAATCCTTATTTTCCAGAATTATATAGTGAAAATGGTACATACAACAATCTAATTGGTTATGACATATCCTTGGATTGGGATGATGAGCTAGAAACTGGAAGAAATGAGTGGTATATACAAAATGGTTCAGTTCTATATCCTCAGAATTCAACTGAAAACTTAAAACTTAATTGGGAATGGCAGCATTACCTGATGGATGATATTTTACCATGTTTACCTCTTTTTATTATAAATAACGATACCCTAAGTATGCTTGTATTTAATTTAAGAGAAGTAAGACCAGTTTTAGGAAATAGAGATCCTTGTCCATTATATCCAGATAAATCAATTGGTCTTGCTGTTAGAAAAGCTATTGTTTATGCAATAGACAGAGAAGAGATAAATAATATTGTTCATGGTGGCAAATACGAAATTTCACACTGGCCTATAACTCTAATGAATAGCTCATGGTGCAATCCTAATATTATAAAGTACTGTCACAATCTGCAAGTAAGTAGGGATGTTATGACACTGTCAGGATATGATTTAGGCGTTACTCGAATTTGTGGCCAGAAAGAAAAAAAGAAGGATATTCCTACTTGGCCTAAATGGGAGGAAGTTTGTGAAGAATATAATACCGTTACAATAGATAACTCAATAGAATTTATTCTATGCTCAATATTTACAGTATCATTAGTAATTTTATATCAAAATAAAAAGAGAATAAAAAGATGAGAGGAAAATCAAAAAGAAAGAATTTAGTTGGTATAGTTATTCTAATATTAACTATATCCTCAATTATTCAGGTGCAACCCACACTACAAAAATTACCATATGCATATTTTTACCTCTATGCGAAAATTCCATCAGATAGTTATGGTGTTGACTATTTCAATTTGATTAAACAACAATTAAGATTTATTGGCATAGATTTAAAAATAACTATCCAAGATCCTTTTGTTTGGCAGAATGAATTAATGACTTTCAGAAATTTTGATTTAACGATAATAGAAATAAATCAAACAGAATTTGATCCTTATTTGACTAACTATTATAGCGAAAATGGAATCTATAATGTATTTGGATATGATACTAGTATGGATTGGGATGATGAGCTGCAAACAGGAAGAAATGAATGGTATATACAAAATGGTTCGCAATTATATCCTCCAGATTCAAATGCTAGCATAAATCTTAACTGGGAATGGCAACAGTATCTCATGGATAAAATCCTTCCAGGAGTCCCTCTCTTTACAAAGGATAATGATTCATTCAGTATGCTTGCTTTCAATATGCGAGAAGCTAGACCTGCAATAGGTAATAGAGATCCCTGTCCTTTAAGACCTAAAATGTCAATAGGTTTAGCAGTCAGAAAAGCAATAGCTTATGCAATTAACAGAGAAGAAATTAACAAGATTGTTCATGGAAGTTCATATTCCATTGTTAACACACCAGTTTACTTTCAAAATAGCTGTTTATGTAATCCAGATATCATTGAATATTGTCATCACTTAAAAGCTGGAAGGTATTTTATTGATATAGCTGGTTATAGTATATGTGTTCCACCTGATATTGGAGATATGAATACAGATGATCCATGTGATAGAGATTTCACTAATAGTATAAGTGGTTTCAGAGTAGTAATAGCATTAAGTTCTATAATATTTTCTTCAATTCAAATAAGAAAATTTTTGAAAAAATAAGAAAATAATTTTGCTTTCTTTAGAATGTCATTTGATTCCAGCCTTCTTTCAGCATCTTCATTGTGAATCTACCCATATAATCAACATTAACTCCTATTTCACTTAGCTGTTGACTTACTCCATATTCATCACTACAAGCTTTACATGCATAGACTTCCAAACCTGAATCTATCAGCAATTTAATCTGTTCTTGGAACCAACTATTCTCTATAGCTAGTTTTTCTGTTGGTCCCCAGAGAATTACTCTTACTTCTTCCATCCATTTTTTCTTGAGAGTATTAAGAGCTAATCTGAGGGTTAATTCTTTATGCACTTCCATATCAGCACTACTTAAAATAAGGAAAACTTTGTTCAAAATTCAATCACCACTTAAATCAATAACTACTATTAATTAGTACTTTAAAAGATAATGAATTTTTTGAGCTTAAACTTATAACCTTCAAGCGACAATATATTTTAGGAAATATCTCCCGGGGGAACCTCTAATGAAAAAGGGATTAAATTACCTAACCTTTCTATTTATAGTTTTTATTTTATTAACTCCAATTTTTACTAACGCAAAACAATCTAACATTACGATTGAACCTGAGATTAGACCGCAAGCAGTCAAAAATTGGACTTTCATGTTATATTTTTGTGCAGATACTCAAGACAGTTATGTTACTCAAGATTGGACAATTCATTAAATGGTTTAGGACAAGCAATGTTCTATACAATAAATGATATTTATCACAATCAACTGTTAGATGGTTCACATACAAACTTGAATGTAATCGCTCTTTTTGATCATCCTTATTCTGCAGATTACCCTTATGGACAATGTAAATTGTATGAGCTTCGTAAGAATATTATAACTACTTTAGCAAATTATGGAGCTAGAAATATGGGTAATCCCATAACTTTACGAGATTTCATCGATTTTTGCAAAACAAACTATCCAGCAAACAATTATGCTTTGCTCATGTCTGATCATGGACGTGGGATATGCAGGGCTTTGTTTTGACTACCACGCTTCACATCCTTACTTTGATTATGCATTAGGTGATTGTTTAGAGATTGATGAATTTGATGATGCTCTTACATGGGTACGAGGAGTAGATGTTATCTTTTTAGATACTTGTTTAGGAGGATCATTTGAGCTTATGTGGCAGTTAGAAGGTAATGCTCATTATGTTGTTGCTGGAGAGACAATTCAAAGAGGTTCAGCACTTTACCATCCTATGGATATCCTCTATAATTTAAGTAGAAATACTGGTATTGATAGTTCAATGTTAGCAGATATTGGGTTTAGTGGGGCAGCAAACCCAATAATTGCCCCAGATGATCCTTATGGTGGTCGACCTGTTTGGCCAACAGTTGCTATATATGACTTAACAGAACTACATAAGCTGCCACATACCGGTAGAGATAGTTTATCAGGTATTTTCACTGATTTTGTAGAAACACTATATTATGAATTATATGAGAACATAACAAGAGGACAGGAACTTTTTAGAGAAATAAGAGGAAAGCTGTTTTATCCTCTCAATTTAATTAGCTCTAAATGTATGATGCTTGATCTTGGTGATTTTGTGTCAGCAGTCTTAGATAATAGGCATAAAATGGTTTATGGTACACTTCTTGAAACCTATGGAATACAATTACTTGATAAGTTATCAGAAGGTTCAGGGAAAATATTGCATAAACAATTTATAACGGAATCATTTCGTGATGATAACATAACTGGTTTCACAATTTGCTTTCCAGATACATTAGATGTGTATACTGGATTCCTTTATCCTTATCTATACGAGGATTTTGACATCTCAAAAGATACAAGCTGGGATGATTTCATTTTTGGTACTTATCCTCAAAACTACTTAGTTTTTGATCATTACCAATATTTAGAATTATATGAAATACAAATTGGACCAATTGACCCAACCATTCATATGCATGTGTTTATAGAAACAGATCCATTTGAGAGACCTCTACATATCGGACGTTCTAATCCGATGAGTTTTCCAGGAATAGAAGTAGGTGTAGAAGGAGCATCATTTGCAGATGACATGTTGTTTGGTATGACAAACATCAGGATTCCAGCAACAAGCATACAAGCTCTGAGAAAGGATTCTTCAGGTTTATTTAGCGTTGTAGTAAATGCTTCCACAGCAGCAAGCGCTCTTCAAGATATCAACCTGACCGTTAGACATATCTTAAATGAAGAAATCGTTTGGGAAGAAAACAAAATTGAGGACATTCAAGTAGGGCAAGTCCTTAGTATTGACGTATCTACTGATGATACATTGTCAGATTTTGAGGAATTAGAACCACCACTAAATGATACAAGAACAGGTTGGTTTGGAATTGAAAAACCAATAATAACACTCACTATAACTTTAGTTTTTATCATCCCTGTTATGATAATAATAAGAAAAAGGAAAATGGGATAAGTAAATTATCAGTTAATTTACTTATTTTCCACCAGAGAATTTAGTTGGACCAATTAAGACCATTGGTGATTTCATACCACCTTCAACTAGCAAGTCTTTTCCAACTAACTTGACATTTTTCATAATATCATATACTGTTGTTCCTAGCATAGTGTTCTTTACTGGATATTGAATTTCTCCATTTTCTACCCAGAATCCGACATCAACTTGTTGGCTGATATTAGTTCCTCCTCTTACCATCAAACCATTTTCCAAATATAGTCCTGTACCAAGTTCTGCAAAGAGTTCGTCTTTTGTTGCTGAACCAGGTTCTATTTGTATTAGGCTTGTGCTTGGATGTGGAATTCCATCATACCCTTGCTTCGAAGCACTACCAGTATTTGGGATGTCAAGTTTCTTAGCTGTATAAACATCACTGATATAGGATAGTAGTGTACCTTTGTCAACGATAACAGTCTTTTGACAAGGTGAACCTTCATCATCAAAATACCTACTACCATAACCACCTTCCTCGAGTGGGTTATCAATAATAGTTAGTGCTGAACTAGCAATTTCTTCTGCTAATCGATCATTAAAGAAGGCAGTTCCTTGTATAATGTTATATGCTGAAACACCTCTAGAGATAATACCATTAAAAGTCTGTCTTGTAGCTCGTTGATCAATTAAGAAAGGATAATTCCCGGAATCTATTTTCTTACCGCCAAGCATTTTAAGAGCTTTTTCAGCAGCTACTTTGCCAACTTCTTCAGGATCAAATTCATCAATAGATCGACCGAAGTTGTATTCCATACCTACTCCGACATCATCATCTTTTGTTATCTTGTTACTTAGGTAAATCTGCATGAATGTATTGTCACTTGTAACATTAACACTATTAGAATTGACTATAATTTTAGTACCAATTGTGAGATTTATTGTACCTGCAATGTTAAAGGTAGAATCAACTTCTAAGCCAGCATTTAATGCTCTAATTGCGAATTCAACTAATGCTTCACTACTCATATTAGCTAATTTCTTATCATACAATCCTGCAACTTCTGGATATTTATCAGGAGGTTGAGCAAAACCAATATTATCTGGATCGGGATTGCTTGCTTTAGCAAGTGAAACCGCATCTTTTGTCATAGATTCTAGAATTGACTTGCCAAATTGTGTGGAAGAAGCTAATCCTGATGCTTTTTTAATGAAAACTCTTAAGCCAATTCCAGTAGAGCTTCTACTATTTGCTTTAACAATACTAGACTCTTCAAGATTTATGCTCAGCTGATTTCCTTGTAACAAACAAACTTCAGATTGTTCAGCACCAAGTTTTTGAGCTAGGTTTACAACTTTTTCAGCAATCTCAATGTTTTCGTTTTTAACCATTTTAATTCCTCCTAACGTCCACCTAGTACTAAATCTTTTACTGCTAAGGCTGGTCCCCCACCAGTAACTGGAACCCATTGTCCAGATTTCCCACATGTACCATTAAATGCTGGAAATTCATCCTTACCCACACCAATAGTATTTGTCAAGACTTCCATAATCATACCAGACATGGAGACATTCTGTGTTATAGAGTCTTTTTTACCGTTTTTAATGACATAGCCATTTTGAGCTGAAAACATAAACTGTCCTTTTGCTGGATTGACATATCCTCCGTATGATTTCTCAAGGAAGACTCCTTCACCGATTATTTCGAACAATTCATCCATGGATTTATCACCAGCTTCAACATAGGTATTACCCATCCTAGCTAAAGGTGGGGATCTAAAATCCATTGCTCTACCAGAACCATTTGGTTCATGACCTAACATAGTAGCTGTTTCCAATGTATGGAAGAATTCTGTTAAAACACCATCTGTAACTAACTTTCTTGGTCTTGCTTTGGTTCCTTCGGAATCATACATAAATGAACCTCTTAAACCATCTTTTGTAGGGTCGTCAGTTACACTTATCTCTTCTACACCTACTTTTTTATTCAATTTATCATGTAAAATTGATCTTTTAGTAATAATTCCATCAGCTTCGCAAGCATGACCAAAGGCTTCATGTATGAACACTCCAACTAAACTTGCATCCATGACTAAATTCATTTTTCCACTTGGAGGTTTATCTGCAGAAAGAAGCTCAATAGCTTTTTCTCCTACTTTCGTTCCCTGTTCAATTGCATTGTAATCTAAAATCGACTTGATCCCTTTTGATGATGCTACATCATCTGACACTCTTTGTTGTAAATTTCCTTCTCGTGCTACTGCACCAGAGATTAATCGGAATACACCACTCTCAGTTGTTACATCTGTTCCATTTGAATTAATTATTGTTTCAGAACTTATAGTCTCTCCATAACGGCTAGTAGAATTCACAATACGTTCATCTACTTCGCGAATACTCTTCTCATAATCTTGAGTAATCTTTAATTTCTCCTTAATTGAGACATCTTTTGGATCTACATCCATCTTTAATTTCGCTGTTCCTTGAGATGCGAAACTAGAGTCAACTTTCCGAGGTTCTTTTATTTTTGCAGAAGCAACTTTTGCCATTCCTACAGCTGATTTAAGAATCTTCTTGAGAGATTCTTTTGTAATATCTGCGGTAGTACTAAAACCCCATGCTCCACCAACTAAAGCCCGAGCAGCTGCTCCACCCATTCTGGTTGAATTCATTTCATGAGTAATGCCGTTTTGAATATGCATATACAACGTTTCAGAATTTTGAAAGCGAATATCAGCAAACCCGCCCGGACCAAGTTCTACTTTGTCCAATATTTTTCGGGCTAAATCTTTCATAATGGATTTTTGTTAGTTTTTTCCTATTAAAAAAGAATTCTACTTAGTAGTTTTATACTATCAAATTGTTTTTTTTTATTAGAAATTAAATGATGCTATTTATTATCCCTTTTTCCTAGTGTCTTTTAGTATTAATTTTATATTGAGTGTGTAAATTTGAAGAAACAATTCAAAAAACTAAAAAATGACAGAAATGGAATTGTTGGATTAATAATAATTATTGTGATAGCTGTAGCGGTAATTGCTGGTGTGGTCGCAGTAGTTGTTTTTCGTGGTGGGCCTTTCACTTTAATTGGAGAGACTAATTATACTTATACAACAACAGACAATCTTAATCTCACAGTAAATATTGAAAACACTGTTGGAAGTATTTCCATTGAAAATGATGATACATTAACATCATTAGTAGAAGTGAGAATGGAAATGTGGGGGAGATCAGAAGCCATATTAGCTGATGCTATAAATTTCACTTCATCAATTACTGAAGGAAAAGTGATTATCTCTTTTGATTCAGGTGATCTTACCTGGAAATGGACTGATAAAGATGCTTTTTATCAAAAGTTGTTTGTTAAGATTAATCCGGATGCTATTGCTGAATACGATATAATAACTACAACAGGTAGTATTGATTTAGATTTTGATTCTATAACAGAAAGCGAAATTCGAATGCTTAGTGTTGCTATAACAACTGGATCAATATCTGCTGATTTTGGTGATAACACATTTCTTAATACCTCAACTATAAGCTTAGTAACTACTACTGGAAGCATTGATGTAATATCACAAGATGTTAAATTCGCTGATGATATTTACTGGACCATAACAACTACAACTGGGTCAATTGATCTAACGGTAGACCAAGTAGCTATCCCTGCAGATAATTATACAACAACATATGACGCATCAACAACTACAGGATCAATTGATGTTCTATATACTTTAGATGAGAACGATTTTGGAATAAGAATAACTGCTCAAACAACAACAGGTAGTATAACTCTTCCAGGTGGAGAAAACTTTTACGAATCAAACAGTTATTCAAGTAAAACAATAAAATATCTTTTCGATCTTGATACAACTACAGGTAGTATTTCAGCATCTTAAATTAACACTCTTTGTGTTAATTTATTCTTTTTTTTTAATAGTAAAATTTCATTAAATTCAACAACCTAAATTCCGAAAAAAAATAAACTTTTTTGTTTAAAATTTACAAACAATTCAAAATATCTAATTTTAGTAGATTTTTTTCATATGAAAGTTTTTAATATACAAAGTATTTAGTAAAATGTTTGATTGAATATCACATTTGAGTTGAATATATATGGCATCTAAGAACTTAGAAAAAGTGAAACAAGACATTATTAGTCAATATGAAGCTAGAACACCAAAATCAAAAGAACATTTTGAAAAAGCTCAAAAATGGTTACCAGGTGGTGGAACTAGAAATATCGCATATTTCCCACCGTATCCATTCTTTGTAACAAAAGGTGAAGGCTATTATCTTTGGGATGTTGATGGCAATAAATATCTTGATGTACAAAACAACATGACAGTTTTACTGCATGGGCATGCTCATCCGAAAATTGTTGAAGCATTACAAAGACAAGCAAGTCAAGGAACAGCTCATGCTGCACCAATGGTAAATCAATATCAGCTTGCTAAAATTCTCTGTGAACGTATTCCATCTATTGAAGAAATCCGTTTTTGTAATTCTGGAACTGAAGCAACTATGTTTTCTATTCGAGCTGCTAGAGTTTATACTGGAAAGAAAGGAATCATTAAAGCTGAAGGTGGTTATCATGGGTCCCATGATTATGCAATGGTAAATATGGATCCTGATCTAACAGCAGAAAAAATGCCTAAAGCTTTTGTTGAAAAAGGAGTTTCGGATGCTATCCTAAAAGACGTTTATGTTGTTCCTTTTAATGATTTAGCTGCAGCTGAAAAGGTTATGAAAAAACATCATAAGAAAATCGCTGCTATGATTGTTGAACCAGTCATGGGCTATGGTGGTGGTACTACTTTTACTGTTGAATATCTGAAGGGTATACGTGAATTAACAAAGAAATATAATATTCTTTTGATTTTAGATGAGGTTATCACTTTTCGTTTATCAACTGGTGGAATACAGAAGCTAATTGGAATTGATTCAGACCTAACTGCATTAGGAAAAACTATTGGCGGTGGACTTCCTGTTGGTGCTTTTGGTGGCAAACGAGAAATTATGCAGCAATTTAATCCAATGAAGAAAGACTACATTATGCATTCTGGTACTTTCAGTGGTAATGCTATGACTATGACTGCTGGAATAGCTGCTTTGGAGCTATATGATGAAGCAGCAATCAAAAAATTAGATGTTTTGGGTAATAAGCTACGGGATGGTTTGAAGAAGATAATGAAGGAATTAGACATAATTTGTCATGTGGATGGCATTCAATCTATTACTTACATTCAATTCCCAGATGAAGTTCCAATGAATAAGCAACACATAGTCTTCAATACTATACCCTACTTGGAATTTTCAGAATATCTTCAGATTGCTTTAGCAATTCAAGAATTATATGTAATTTCTCGAGGAGTAACTGGCTTCATATTATCAACAATTATGGATGAAGCAGTTGTTGACGAAATACTTGTTCGATTCAAAAAATCATTGGAAATGGTTCTTCCAATCTATGAAGATGTCAAACCATACCAAGGTTTTGCGGGAATTATTTATGCTATGATGAAATCTCTAAACAGTAATAAAACATTTGAAGAAAAATATTCTAATGAAAATTATTCTGTTCTTTTAGTTGCTAAAGATGATGTAAATGCAATCAAAGTTGTTATCAACAAAGGAAAAGTGACTTTTCACCCAATTGCTAACACTAAAGATAATATCCAGAAGGAAAAGAATGAAAGCGATGGTGTTTTAATTACAACCAAACCTAGTTTCTTCGGATTAGCATTAGGAAAAACTAAACCTCTAAAAGCAATTTTATCAGGAAAGCTCAAGATTAAAGGGATAAAATATATTCAGAAATTCACAAAATTGTTTGAGTATCTGAAATAAATCTCTTCAATTTTCTTTTTTTTGTTTATTCAAAAACTTCTAAAGATTTAGCAGTATTTTTTTAAATTTCACATCTGAGTTAGAAGTAGTGTTTCATATGACCTTACAAAATCGTTCTTTTAATTGGGATAAGGATTTTGAATTAGTTCGCGATTTTCTTGGAAAAACATATCCTCTAAAAGATTCACATTTTACTTGGGTTCCTTCAAGATTTGAAAATCGGAAAGCATGTTCATGTGGTACTGAATATCAAGATGAAGAGGATAAAGAAGTTACAATTTGGGAAGAAATTGACAAAATAGCATCTCAACCTAAGATTATTGCTGTTTTAGCTATTGAAAAGCAGAAGGTTTGCTGGTTACAAATACATCCCAAATATAGATTTTATGAAGAAGAAATCATTCATTGGATAGAGGAGCAAAGGAAAAAAACCAGAAGAGCATCAGAAGAACCAGAATTAAATTTCTATGTTTTAGGAACAGATACAAAACGGATTAATTTACTGTCAAAACTTGATTATAAAAATCTTGGATTTGATGAATACAATCGAAATAGACCACTAGAATTACCTGTATCTAATTACGATATTCCTAATGGGTTTCATATTAGAAATGTAAATATAACAAAGGATTTTGTTAAATACCGAGAAGTTATTAGCACAGTTTTTCCACATTGTAACAAAATGACTGAGAGAATATTTGAAATATTTACTTCAGCTTCTTTCTATAATGAAAAATTAGACATTATAGCAGTTGCACCTAATGGTGATTTTGCAGCCTTTTGTACAGTTAGGTTAGATCCAAAAAGCAAAATTGTTGAACTAGAACCTGTAGGAACACATCCAAAGTATAGAAGACTTGGATTAGCAAAAGCAGTAATAAATGAAGCTTTGATTCGATTAAAAGAATATAATCCCTCAGTAATTTGTATACCCGGAGCTGCCACAACAGAAGGAGCCAATCGTCTCTATGATTCACTTGGATTTACAGAAAAAATAGAAGTTTATTATTGGCAAAAGAAATTTTAATCAATTTTTCTCAAGATTCGAAAAAAATCCCCTATATTAATATAACTAAAAGTCTCAAGTCGTGACCTCACTAATTGTGGTCTCAATTTGAGTCTTCGAATTGTGAATCCCTCTTTTATACATAGATATCAACTTTATGTTAGCAAATAATGGTGATAGAAGTGTATGCTTTAGAAGCGAAAGGTGTAAAGAAGACATATAAAAGCAGAAAGAAAGAAACAGAAGCATTAAAGGGATTAGATTTACAGGTAAAGGAAGGAGAGATTTTCGGCATTCTAGGACCAAACGGTGCTGGAAAAACCACTTTCATTAAAATATGTTCAACTCTCTTAGGAAAAACTGATGGAGAAGTCAAAGTTCTCGGATTAGATGTCGTAAAAGAAGAAAAAGAAATTCGTAAAAGAATTGGATACATAGGTCAAGATTCTGAAAGATCAACATATGCACGATTAACGGGTAAAGAAAACTTAGAATTCTTTGCTGCTCTTTATAATATGAGCAAAGATGATTTTGCTGAACAACTTGAGGAATTCAAAAAAACTTACGATAATCATGAGATTTTCGACAAAGAAGTTATGAGACTTTCTGGAGGTCAAAAGCAAGCAATTGTTGTCATGAGGGGATTTTTACACAATCCTGATTTGGTTTTTGCTGATGAAATCAGTAAAGGTTTAGACCCAATTGCAGCCAAGAAGATTCGAAGTTTTGTGAAAGATTATGCAAAGAAAAAAGGAAAAACAATTATAATAACTTCTCAGATCATGTCTGAAATAGAGGAATTGTGTGATCGTGTAGCCATCATTTATGAAGGAAAAGTTGTTGCTGTAGATACTCCACAAAATCTAATGGATGATATTAATATCCAACTATTGGAATTACGTTTAAGATCCACTGAAACAGCTACTCCAGAATTTTTACAAGAAATAGCTACACTTGATACAGTAAAGGAAGTGAAACAAGAAAACGGTTACTTACGAATGCCAGTAAGTGATAGTTCTCAAGCTTTTGAATCTGTTATGGAAATTTGTAGGAAGTATAACATTAATCCGGTTATTTCCTATAGAACAGCTACTTTAGAAGACGTTTTTCTAAAATACTGTGATAAAAAGGTTGATTTGGAGGCTTAGTTTTGTCAGTTCAATATGTTAAACATGTTTTCAACGGTTCTCTAAGAGTGGTTGGAAAAGGAATATGGCGAGATTTAGTAAACATTCGAAGATACAAGCTAAGGCTCATAGGTTGGCTAATGAATATGATGGTAGGATTAGGAGCAGCATATATTTTTGGAGTAATACTCACCTTCAATCCAATAACAACATCTGAAACTGGAATTTTAAGCACTCAAGTTTTTGTGTTTTTTGCAGGAGGTATTGCTCTAAGTACATTTAGTGACACAGCTTTATGGGCACCTTTAGGAAGAGTACAACAAGATATACATTATGGGACATTAGAAGCTGTTTTTGTCTCACCAACTAGTAGAATAGCTTATTTACTCTCACCAATACTCTCGGATTCAATTTTAAATTTACTTTTCTTTGTTCCAGCTTATGTAATAATTCTAGGAGTTCATGGAGCATTAACAAATGGTTATGTAATTGGTACTACATTGTTAACAGTTCTTCTAACTATAATAAGTATGATTGCATTTGGACTCTTTTTTGCTATGCTAGCAATTTTAATAAGAAGAATACAACCAATTGCGATATTCTTGGCCAACATATTCCAATTCATTTGTGGAGCATTTGTTCCAGTTCAAGCATTCATTGGAATGAATAAAATCGGAGGAACAATACTAAAGTACATTGTTCAAATGTTTCCTTATACATACTGTTATGATTTATTCAGATACTTTATGTTTGGTTCAGAATATACTACTCTTTTCCCAGTATGGTTAGAATTTGTTCTGCTAGTAGTATCATCATTGCTTTTTGTAGTATTTGCATATTTTCTACTTAAACGAGTTGAAAAGAAAGCGAAAGATACAGGATTAGCAATTCTTTAAGAGGATAATGAAATGAGTATACAACATAATTCAAGAGTAATCTTCTAAGGTGTTTGGCGAGATCTAAAAACCTATGTTAGATATAGAGCATTTTTCATGGGCATGTTTTTGGAAATTATTTCATTAACCCTCGGTTTTGCCATAATTGGAGGAGCATACTACTTCAGTCCAGAAGTATTGGCATTAATTGGTCTTTCTGAAAATGATCTTTTCATCTTCATGATGACAGGAGCTATTATACAAATGTTTTCGAGCATAGCAACTTGGGCTCCACTCAATAGAATAGAAGAAGATATTCATTATGGAACATTAGAGGCAGTGTTTGTTACACCTTCTACAAGGTTAGGATACTTGTTATCTACCTCTATTGCTAGAGCTCTTATTAGCTTAGTATTCTTTATACCACTCTATGTACTAACTTTATGGTTAGCGGGAGTACTAACAAATTTTGCAGTAATTGGTTTTACATTACTTATAGCACTTATTGCTATGATTTCCAATATTGCTGTTGGAATATATTTTGGTATGTTAGCTATTCTCTACAGACAAGCTAGACTATTTGTTTCAATGACACATCAATTAATTCAATTTCTATTTGGAGCATTTTTACCTGTTCAAGGTTTTATTGTTCTTAATCAAAGATTTGGAACTGCTATGAAATACATAACACTAGCCTTTCCATTCACATATAATTTCGATTTGATGCGTCATTTTATTTTTGGCGATAAATATATTACACTGCTCCCAATTTGGCAAGAATTTGTTATATTAGGTGTTTGCACTGTTTTGTATCTAATCATAGCTAGATTATTATTAGTTGCTGTTGAGAAAAAAGCTAAAAAACAAGGATTAGCAATATTGTAATTTATTGCTAACCACATTTTTTTTCTAAAAGAACCAAGTAAGTTGTCCTCTTGGTAGTAGAAGGAACATTAATAGAAATGCTTGAATGTAAGCAGTAAAAATTGGTTTTTTCCATATTTTTTGCAGCAAATTACCTACAAAGATAACCAGTGCTAAAATGATTAAATCATGCATTGCATCAACGAAGTAGATAATTGATCCAGTGATTAGAATGTAAAGACTTCCAATGACAAAAGGAGCTAAAAATAATAAATTGTTATAAATTGTAAACTTCTTTTGACCGGGGAATTCTTTTCTTAGCTGTTCTTGTTCGTACTGGAGGAAATAAAAACCAAATGTGGCAAACAATGTGTAGATAACTAACCAGAACAACCTAATGTTTAATGGAAAAACATGATACATAAATGAGCTAATGAAATATGAAAAAACAGTTATAATTACCAGACTAACTAAGAATCCGAAAAGAATATTCCATTGATTCACATCTTTAGTTACTGTTCTAAAACTAGGACGCCACTTTCCTTCTGTTCCAGGATTTCTGCCTATTAGATATAATATCATTAGCATGATACCATAACCTGCTATTGGACAAACGAAAAGTAAAGTGAAGTAAGGGGATTCGAGAGGAAGAGCTATGAATATTAAACCAATTAGAGCAGCAATACCCAATCCTCCCAACCAGATCAGGAATTTATATAAAAAGAAATTCCGAGTATTTGTTATGCTGATTCCTTCAAGTTCCTTTTGATTTATAATGTTATACTCTGTTTTAGCTGTGGGTTGTTCAAGCTTATTCTTATCCATTTGAATTGAAACAAGTTTTGTACCAAAGATTAGCATAAGAAATATCCCAATTACCTCTAATATTGAAAGTAATGCTCGAGTATCTTGAAAATGAAATCTATGATCTGGCATAAGAATTTCTTGCATATGATCATTATTTCTTATTGACATATCCTCAGTCCAATGAGCAATACTATTTACTACTCTCATACTCATAGATTCATGAGTATGCGTTATACCTTTTAGAATAACAATTTCCTTATTATAACCTTCAGAAGTTATTGTAAAATCTGATTTTGGTTCAGCTGGAGTAGTAAGATTTGCTAATTTCTTGTAAAGATCAAACGCTTCTTTAGGTGGGAAAACATCTTCCCAAGTTCCAGTAACAATTAAAACATTAATTGAAGGATTTGTTGGACCTAAACTGTTTGCCCAATTTTCAGTATTATTATCTTCATCAACATGAATTGATGCACCAAGAAGAATGCAACCATTTACTGGGTTAGGATCAGATAAAATTGATTTCATAACACCTCTTGCACCCATACTGTGACCTAGCATAAAAATCTCAGAATCTTCCAAACCAGATTTTTGTTTAAATGCATCTTTAGCCCAGCTTACCTGATGAGCTAAGATTTCACCCGAATTCTCCCCTGATGGAATTATCCCCGAAGATCTCCCATGCCCTGAGAAATCAGTTCCAAATACATGATAACCTATTTTTTGAAATTTTGAAACAAACATATCAAGTGATGTTTGATCTTCTCCCATACCATGGAAAAGCATTATCCCAACATCCCTATCACCTGGATAGTAGGTGTTGTATATTTTGTTACCTAATGCATCTATGAAAATTACTGCTTCATTATCTCTTAATCTATAGTCTACTTGAATCTGCATACCAATTGGTAAAATGCACAAGAGTAAGCCAAAAATAATAAGGATTTTGTATAATGATACTTTCTTTAACAAACTACAACCACTTTCCATACCAGACTATTTATGATTATTAAAATCTAATAATTCTTTCTCATTTATGTTACAAACTGGATATTTAAGGGATTTTCCAAGAGCTTTGATTTGTTTAAAAAAGATGTAAATCAATTGATTTTTGGTTGCCAAAATGAATTCAAAGAAAGAGCACTTAAAAGTTCAAGCTCCAGATAAATGGATGAATGGTTGGGACAATTATCACAAGAAGTTATTAGAAGGTTCAGACGAACAGTATAAGAATCTAACTTTTATCACTCAACCAGTTCAGGTTATAGGTATGAAGATTTATGGAAAAGGTGAATGTTTAAAAGCTTTAGATCTTGGTTGTGGGGATGGCCGATATGCTTGTTTTCTTGCAAAACTTGGTTGTAAGGTTCATGCAATAGATGCTCTGGAAAGTGCTATTGAAGTGACTAGCAGAAGAGCAAAAGTACTAGGATTAGAGAAACAAGTTATAGCTAAACAGAAAAATATTGATGATTGGACGTTAGAACCAGAAAGTTACGATATTATTGTTGCTGTTCAAGTATTACAATATCTATTTGATAGAGCAATTCCTAGACTTAAGGAAATTGCTGCGGCCATTAAACCTGGTGGCATGGTTGCATATTCTGGAAATATTCCCCCACACTTCAAAACAGATCCACCAATGAAATTCATTTACGAAGAAGAGTTAAGAGAAGTCTTTAAGGGTTGGACACTTTTGAGTGTAGGACGGGACGAGAGACTACGACGACCAGATGATTTACGTGGTTACGTTTGGATCGTTGCACAAAAAGCTGGAGAAGAAGAGAAATAGATTTCATTAAAACTTCTTTGATGTTTCAATAAATCCTGCTTGTAGACATGATAGCAATAATTGTATACCATCTGGCAAATCGAGGAGCGTTTTGCTCTCGAAATCTTTTTTCTGTAATATCCTGATTTCTTCCATTAGTTCAGGATGGTATTGCAAAGTGTAATCTCGTTTTACAATTCCTGTTTGTGGATCATAATAGTAAACAACCAATCCAGCAATTTCTGTTAGCGTCTTATCCTTCTCATCAAAACCATAAAGTGTTGAGCTTGGTATTTCTAATCCAATAGGTAGGTTAGATATTTTACGCAATTGTGGGTCTTCTTGTAGAATCTTGAAATGTGATCTTGAGAACTTTGATATTAAGCTAAGTGCCCAATTTATGAATAGAATAGCTTCTTCATTGACTTCATCACCATGTAGCATTACAATGTCAAGTGATTCTAGCAAATAGAAATCCTCGAGTAATCCTACATGTAATTTTGAAATCTTATTATAGACTTTAATTAGTTCATCAGGAACCTTATCTTTAGGTGGTTTGTAGATAATTAGTCTCTTTAAACCAACTTCTGGCATCTCATTTTGTTTTACAGCAAAATATTGATCTGTAAAATTGCTCGCAACAATTTCATCATTTCTTCTTCTAACAACAATATTCTCACCAACATTTGATATCTCACTAATCAATTTTTTGAAATGTTGTGCTGCTTTTTCATCATATTTAGTAATGATTTCAGATGTTTGTTTTGCATTTTTGATTAAATTAACTAAATATTCCCTTAGCATCTCTGCATAACCTTGATGTCCAAGACATAAAAATAATGCAGGATTTGAACCAGGTTTATTTCGAGCTAACATAATACTTCGTAATAAATGCAAATAATCTTCTCTACTGAATAAACCATTTGAGATTTGATCATAGCTTTGCGCATCGTATAGGGATTGTCTTTCCCCTTCAATAATGACATATCTAAATGGTCATAGGAATTCACCAAACGTTTCATTTGTACATAATAAACCCACTTTCTCAAGTAAATCTTGATAGTTTATTTCAGATAACTCTAGAATCACAACATTCCAATCAAGAAGTTCACTAGTGATGGTTGCTAAATTCTTTGCTTCATCAATTAATTCCCCCCATTGGTTACTACCAATTACAGTATCTGGTTTAAATATCATAGCCCATTTATTTCTCTTATTAGGTTGTTTGAAGTACTTCTCAAATGCATCTACAAATGATTAAGTATTAATTTTGATTTGTTGTGTTTCTTTTTTATTCAAGAAACGAATAATTTTTTGTAATCCTAATTCAAATGGCAAATTAAAGAAAGGATCTCTTAAGGGTATTTGGTATCCAATTAGTTTCTCGAACTTCTTTCTACTAGCATTTGATCTAAAGTCAATACCTGTTAGAAATGCGATTTTGATGAGTACATCAAAAGGAATTTTGTTTTTCTTTGCAATTTTAGTTAGTTCCTTCATATGCCCAAGAATATAAGCTAATTTTATCTGACAATGGGATATACTGAAATCTCCAGCAGGAATAGCTCTTTTTCTTATAGGCTCCCAAGCGTTTTGATAAATGAAATCTTGTGTCCCAAATGGTGTATGAGAAGCAATTACTATTACTTTTCCTTTTGCAATTGCCTTTTCTATTGCTGGCAAAGGAAAAAAACCAGAGTCAATTTTAGTGTTGATTGTCCCACTTCCAAAAGCATTCAAAATGATTCCATCCGCTTTATCAAAAGCATCCATATAATCTTGTTCTGTCATCAAAGGTGAAGTAGATATAATTTGGATGTTTGAATTGAAATTATCATCACAGAAGGTAGTATAACCTGCTTTTTGACATTCATCAGCAATTCTCTTACTAATAATTTTCCAGGAATCTACAGACATTAGTGAAATAGATATGAATTCCTCATAAGATTCTTTGAATCTCTGAGATATGAAATTGGAAACAAGATTGCCAGTTGGTATTAACAAACCATCATCAGTTTGAATAGAGTCAATAGTACCTCAGTTCGTATGTGAAACAACTTGTCCAATTTTCTAGTAAGATTAAGTGGGTAAGCTCTTCCCTTGATTATAATCTCATCCAAAGAAATTTTTGCTAATTCTTCCCCGGTAAAAGCATCTGGAGACCACTTATCAATTTTCCATAATGCATCTTGAAATGCTGCTTGACCATAATTGAAAACAACAAAAACCTCTGGTCCAGTTAGTTGTGTAAGCAATTTGATTGAATTCTCGACATTTGGATAAACATCAGAGGAAGAAAATTGAAAGCTTAATGGTACTTGTGATCCGGTGATTGCTACATTAGATGGTAAGTTCTTCAGCATATATCTAATAGCGCTTAAGCACGAAGACATTGTGTCAGTTCCATAAGTGATCAAAAATCCCAACTTTAGCGTTCACTTAAGTATCATAATTAGTATCCTCATTACATCAAAAATATAAAGAAAAGGGTTATTTACAATTTCCCTTAATTATTTTCTCTTCAAAATGAAACCAAGTAAATTATCGATTATTTTAGCATAAGAAATAGATTTGATAGCTAACTGTTCTGTTCCACCAACTCTAGAAAACGTGATATTAACTTGATTATTAGCTAAATAAATTTTCTTAATGAATTTAATAGCTCTAGCAAAAACTCGACCATCATCAGAACTAATTAGTATTCGAGTATCAGTAATAAAACAATCACAAGGAGTTATACTCTTAAATGCACCAGCAGATGTGTCAATATATCCCCAGAAAAGAACCTTTTCAGTTTTCCAATCAAAACCTGGAATGACTAATCTAATTTTGTCATCTAAGCTCATAATAGCTGTTTCTCGAAGAATTCTAACTCCGCTTTCTCGAGTGATTTCCTCTTTTATTTCAGGTTTTGTTTTTTCAACTAACCCAAGGATTTGTTGAATGATATTGTTAGAAAATCTAATCATGAACAAAGAACCATTTCTTCCTCGAATAAAGTAAGAATCCTCGGATCCCAAAATAAATGATAAGGGAAAAGTACTTGTAATCGTATGAATATCACACTTTTTCTTTGAAATTGCCTTTCGTAAATCCATTGCAATAGCTAAATTGTTATCAATCCATGCCTCGAGAAAAGCACCATCTTTTATCATATCCATTAAAGAACTAGTATTACTGAAAATTACAATTGGTGGATCTGAAGATTTTCCTTTTTGATCCTCTTTTAAAACTTCAATTTCCTTTTTTACACTATCAATAGTATTAACAATACTTATTATGGCATTATCAATAGTATCTTCTGGGGGTAATGCTTTGAAAAGCATTCCTTTGTCAGAAGGAACTTTAGCTATAAATCCTAATTCAACTAATCCATCTAAAACCTCATAGACTTTGGATCTAGGTACATTAGATTCTTTGGCAATTAAGTACGCAGAAGCTTCACCTAGAACAAGACTGGCAATATATACCTGTGCTTGATATTTTTGCAACCCTATTTTTGTGAGACCCTCAACTAGCTGTTCGCTTATCTGCATACTATCACAACATCTAACTTTTGATTTCATCTATTTTAATGATTACTATATGTTAAGATACATATATAAAGGTCACTACTCAAGTAGTAACTAACAAAACTTTAGTTATTATAAGGTTCAAAAAAAAAGGTGAAAAAGAATGACCAGTAGTAATTACAAATTCTTTACAGATTTCACAGGAATCATGGTATTCTTAATTATTGGAAGTTGTGTTGCTGGTATTGTTGAAGGGATTAATATAGGTAGAAATGTTAAAACCTTTTATATGTATTATCCCAATGAGATTATGTTAGTTGGAGAGCATAGTTACTTTAATTTTGAAATAAGAGAAGCTGCTAGAATTAACATGAGGTTTGATTCAGAGTACCGATATGATGTAAATACAACAGACCCATATGATGAGAACAGGACATATATTGTAACACATTTTGATCCTGTGCCGATTATTCTATCAGTAATGTCAAGAATACAATTTGAAGATTGGGCTATAGCTAGTTATCCTGAACCAACTGCATTAAATAGTACTTTTTACTATCATCGAGCAGATTTCGATGTCAATAATTTACAAGTCTCATCGGAAGATGATTATTATTTCATTGTTTTTAATGATAGTGAATTTAATGTTACATTAGACCTTGATGTTACTATTATACCTTGGGGCCACATAACTGCTGCTTCAATAATGGCATTTATATTGCTTTTTGGATTAACAGGTTTCTTTGCAAAAATTATTGCTACAGCATATTTCAATAGCAAAAATACTAAACCAAAAAGAGAAGAAAGAGCTGATTCTTCAGAACAAAGAGAAGAAGATAATGATGATTTATCAGAAGATATAGATGGTAAATTCTGCCAATCTTGCGGTTCACCCTTAACCCCTAAGGACACTCGCTATTGTCCTCAATGTGGCGCTTCAGTCTAATTTGATCACCATGCATTGATCTGGAATATCCCTCAAAATCCAAAATAATTGGTAAAGTAATGGAGAATTCAGGTAAGAACTATTGTTCTTTATTTCTTACCTGATTCTTCCATTCTAATGTTTTAATTAACCAAAACATTGTTTCAAAATATTCTCTATTGTTTTCGCAAATTCTGTTAAATTGTCTTTCAGAATAAATGCTTTTGCTCCAACATCAAGACATTGATCTTTAATATCAAACATCTCAGAACCTGAAACACAAACTAATGGTGTTTCAATACCCTTCTTCTTAATTAATTCTATTTTAAAAGTAGTACGGTCTCTAATCAGAAATTCTTCTTGCTTTCTTCTTTCTGTTATGTCCAATATTAAACCATAATAATGAGTTATTTTACCTTCTTTATTCACCCTTGGCGTTGAATATTCTATAACCCATTTAATTTTACCATCTTTAGTTATGATTCTATATTCAAGAGGGGAAGTATAAGGAGAAACATCGTGATTATAATTTAAAATTGGTTCTACTTCAAGATCATTAGGATGGATAATTTTTCCAGAATAGAATTCATCAGGATTATAACCAAATATGTTAACATTCTTAGAAACATATTCCACTAGCCAATCCTCTTCATTATGCCACAAGAATATTACAGCTGGACTTAATTCAATAATCCGATTAATTTCCTGTCTTTCGTGAAAGGCTTCTTCTAAAGCTTCTTCAGCTTGTAATCTTTCCAAAGCATTTGTTAAGATATGAGCAATTGATTCGAAAAATGCTATGTCCTCTTTTTGTAGTTCTTTAGGTTCGTTTGCTGAAAGTTGTAAAACACCAAATACATTATTATCCTTATCAAGAATAGGTCAAGAGAGTAAAGCTATAACATTAAATAATTCCAAACGTGACTGATATTTCTTTAAAAAAGATTCATTTCTTGCATCACCAGTAAAGATTGGTTTCTTATTTCTTATAACATAAGAGACTATGTATTTATCATCTGATACTATAATTGGATTTAATTCTCTTGTTAAATGATCAGGAATTCCATTTACAGCAATAGGTACTAAGGCATCCAGATCCTTATCCAGTATTCTTAATGTTCCAAAATTAAAATCAAGTTCTTCCAATAAATCTGCTAGAGCACGATTGCAAAATTCATGAATATCAGTAGTTTGGATAGCAGCATTAGCTATTTTCTGGAAGACTCTTCTTTCTCGTTCCTTTGCTACCTCAGTTATTTTTCTTTTTGTTATATCTCTCATTATACTTTGAAAGAACTTTCTGTTAGTTACATGATCCTCTATCAATGAAAGATTTATTTCTGCATGAAATAGCTCCCCAGATTTTTTTTGGAAAATACGTTCATAAATTGGTAAATTTTCCCCACTTAATAATTCAGTCAGCTTGCTTTCACTGTCTTCTAAATCGCTCTCTGGAATAAAATCCCTTGCTGAAAAATTCTTCATCTCATCCTTTGTAAAACCAAATAAATCCATTGCTTTTTAATTTACCATTTCAAATCTCATGGTTTCAAGATCAGTAAGAATTATTGCATCATTTGTTCTTTCAAATAATGAATTAAAACGTTTTTTAAGTAAAATTAACTCTTCTTTAGTGTTCTTTAGCTCTTCTACAATAACATTCTTGTTTCCACTAACTGTTTTATTATTTTCTTTAGGCTTTTTGGTTTTCTTAGCCTTTCTATTCATAATGCGAAACACTCAATACTCAATTGTATTTAAATATCAAATAGGTTTACTTTATTACATTGTTGCTTTATTTTTTGAATCTGATAATATAACATAATCAATCTTTTGTATACACATCTCTTATTTCACTTTTTTGTTTTCAACATAAAATGTAATTAAAATAGCAACTATAATGAAACTATGTTTCTTAGCAGTAAATTTTGTATTATCGATATATGATATTAGTATTACAGTTGTTTTTATTCGTGTTCATCTTTCTTTACGTATAAAACAAAATGCTTGAGTGATGTGAGGTTTTGTTATCAACTCAAATTGAAATTTTCAAAGGATTCCTAGAGGTGGAGGAACGTTCTCCACATACAGTAAGACAATATTTGGACATATTAGAGTGGTTTCAAGAGTTTCTACTCGAGAATAGTATACAATTTGAGTATCTAAAAGAAAATGACATTATTAAGTTCCAACTCTGGTTAAAAGAAAAACGTATGATTAAGAAATTCGTAAGGAATTTTGGTCGAAATCCTTCAAAACAAGAATTAGAGGATTATACTAAAGAGAATTCGGGATTAAGTGGAAAGAGTGTTTACAAATATCTAACTACAATAAAGAAATTCCTAGAAGTAAATGAGAGACAATTAAATTGGACAAGAATTCCATCACCGAAATTTAATGATAATTTTAATCCAGATGTTCTTACAATTGACAACATTGTACAAATAGCAGACACTGCTTCTAAATATTGTACTTTTCAACACAAAGCAGTTTCAGAAGCAGATTGTTGCTCATGTAGAAAATATCCTGCACCTAAGAGCACAAGAGCAACACAACATAAAACCTATCCAAATATCTGCTTCTATTTTGATGGACTTAAACTGAAATCAATGATTATAATGGCTTATGAAGCAGCACTAAGAACAGATGAGCTATGTAATTTAAAACTAAAACACTTAGATCTTAAGAAAAAAGAAGTGTTCATTGAAAAACCTTTAAAACACTCGCAACCCCAAGCAATTCCTATTTCAGATAAATTGTGCAAAGTTTTGAAGAACTATCTTGATAACTACAAGTATTTGAAAAAAGGTGAAGATATTCTATTTCCAACAAAAACTGGTAAGAAATATCATCCTAACAATTTTGCAACTCATGTTTTTAGACCTGTTGCTAAAGCTGCAGGATATGATGTTAGATACTACACATTAAGACATAGTCGTGCAACTAATTTGCTTAAACAAGGTCTTGATATCGGATGGGTTAGGAGAATAACAAGACATAGGAATATTAACAATGTCTTAAAGTATATACACCTTTCATCGCAAGATATTAGAGAAGAGCTAGAAAAAAGAGATATTTTATGATGTCTCTAAAGCTCTATTTCATATTCTTTGAATCTTGAAATCACTTGTGTCTGTTTTTCTGAAGTTAAAGAAATCACTGACTTAATACTAATGATTCCCATGCAATTGCTAATTTTTGTAATGAATTTGAAAATAAAATTGCTGGTGTATAGATTTGTCTTTTATCATCAAAAGTGACCATTCCCCTAGATATAAGTCTACTAAGAATGCGATAGAAACTTGCTTTTGAAATATGCTCCCGATTCCTCATAAACATATCATACATTTGATCTTTAGAGATAGAACGATCACCAGAAATCAGATTCTTAAGAATCATCAGTGTTAGACCATATTCAGGTGAATCACGATCTCCTGTAGATATCAATGCAATAATTTCTTCTAATGTAAGTTTAGAATGAATATCAGCTGCATTAAAAACTATTTTTGACTTTTTGGACATAAAATTCAGCTCAGTCTTATTTTTATAAGACTTCCATTTTAACTTTTCGCTGATAAAGGAATTAAATCATATTTATTCTTTGGGTTCACACTGTTTCCATGATTCATCATTTTCTAGCCAAATTTCTGGAGGAGATACAAATCCAATTTTCTTTTGTTTCTTAAAATCATGAATAAAATCAAGAAATTCTTGTGGAACCTCAGGATCAGCTATACATTTATGACCAATATCACAATAAAGAATGTTAATTAGTTCAGTTGAAGGAAGCTCTAAAGGTTTGGATCCGAAATAATGGAAGAATCTCTTTCCAGAAACAAAAACATATTTTCCTTGTAAATCATCGTGTTTTTGTTTTTGCCATGTTGCATCAGAATCATACCATATCAAAGGATCCAGTGTAGCTTTGCTTATCCTAGCTGATGCAGCATCATCTTGGAACAATAGGTTAAGATCAGACCAAGGGCCATCAGAATAAACTATTTCATTTAATGAAGCTTGTTCAGAATGAGCTCCATTCCAAGACATTTTTCCCCAAGACTGTATTAGATCATTCTGAACATCGTATCCATCAAGATTAGCCCAATTTGCTGTGTAATAATAAGGTGTGAAAGTCGATTGTAAGGGAAGTATGTTATTCATCATATATTGTTCCCAATCCCAGTAATGTTGTATCCTATTTGCACTATCAGATGGTATCATCAAATTACCAAAGTCCATATACCATTGATTAATACCTGTACCAAAATCATGATGATAATCCATGTCTGTACTATAACCGAACAAGTTGAGTGAACCGTTTTCATCGTAAATTCCAGTATAATCTGGACTTTTTCCACCACCTTGTAGACAGACGTAAAAAAGGTCAAAGTCTCTGAAAATGATCAATTTAGCTACAAAGGTTGGCCAGTCTTGTACAATAACTGTTAAATTAATCCCAACAAGTTCTAGCTGTTCTTGTAATTTATAACCATAATCGGGTCTTACTCCACCGCTATTTGTTTTGAAAACAAGAGTGAAGTAAGGATCAATACTCTCTATTTTATTTAGATTCATTGAATTAAATGAATTAAAAACCAATAGCATAGCAAAAGAAAAAAGAGAAATTCTTCTCAAAATTTTGTTCTTCAAATTATTAATCCCCTATAATAATTCTCAGGATAGAATATTCTTCTCCTTGTATTAATAACTACTATTCTAATTTAATGAATCTTTTCGCATCATAGTAGTAGAAATTCAAATCATTACAAAGTAAATTATTATTTTGAAAAAATACCCCTAAAAGTTTAATCCATTATTCTTGTATTTGAATAACCTTAATCAATATTAGTTTGATTTAGTGAATCTTTTCCATTTTTAATTATCGAATAAATAGTAAAAATATCAGTTAATAATAGATGAATAATTTCTAATATGATGCGAGAGGGCATTGAACTTATGTCTCCAGTTTATAAGGAGTATATTAAGAAGAGTAATGATGAGACAGAAAAGGATTAATCAGTTTTTCCTTCAGATTGTATTCCAATATTATAAGCATATAATCCTTGTTCTCCGTCCATAGCAATTAAAGGTAAACCTGAAAAGAGATATGTATGAGAAACAACTCTAGCATTAGGTCGTAGTTCTTCTATAAGTTTGCTTTCAAGTTTATCATTAGTATTTTGAAGTAAAAAACAAATGACAACATCAGCATTACTAATATCCTTTGTAAATAGATCACCATAAATTACTCGAACTTTTTTACGTAAGCCAAGTATTGTGATTAAAAATTGACACCAAAGATAACGTATAAGATCAATTTCTATACCTACAGCTCTAGCATTAAAGCGTCTTGCAGCCATAACAATAATCCGACCATCACCACAACCAAGGTCAAAAACCAATTCACCAGGTTGAACATTGGCCATAGTTAGCATTTGACGAACCTTCTTTAATCTTGTAGGCCAGTAGGGAGCACCTCGTTTGTTTGGCCAAGAAACAGAAACAAGTGTTAAAATTCCAAGAATAATAAACCCAAGTGCTACAAAATAAGAAGTATTTGGCATAAGTAACATCTTTATTGTCTTTTTCAACTAATGAATTTTACTAGTATTGACGATTTTAAATTAATAGTATCAATAAGGGTAGTTAATCAATTTTGTAAACATATATTCCTTGATCACTATCTTTGTGTATTGCTGTTAAACTAGAGAAAAGGAATTTATTTGATACAATTCTTGAATTAGATTGTAACTCCTCTTTAAGCTTATCTTCCAATTTATCATTTGTTTTTTGAAGTAAATAACAAACAACAACATCTGCTTCACTTATATCCAAGGTAAAAAGATTACCATAAAGGACACGTACTTTCTTTCTTAATCTTAAAATGGATATAAGAAATTGACACCATAGATATCTGAAAGGATCAATTTCAATACCAACAGCTTGAGCATTAAAATGACGTGCAGCAGTAATTAATATCCGACCATCACCACAACCAAGATCATAAATTAATTCTCCGGATTTTAAATTAGTTAATTTGAGCATATTGTGAACCTTTTCCATTCTCGTAGGTGAATATGGTGCTCCTTTAATGATTGACCAAGATACAGAAACAATAACAATGAACCATATTACAGCTATTCCAATTAGAATATAGTGATAAACTTGCAGTGTATTCACCACCAAAGTAGCATTTAAGTTGATATAATCATTTGTGATATTCAATTGTTTAATGTGAATTAATATCTTTTCCAATTATGGGAATCAAATTCTATTCAATATGTAGAGTATCTGGCATCAAAAATTTCAATAAATTTCTTTTGATTATCAGTGGAAATTACTTTTACATCTCCAATTTTTTTAGCATTAAGAAAGATATTTACCATTTTTTCAATGATCACAGCAGTTTTAACACAATATTCACTCGTACGACCTACAACTAACAACCCATGATTTGCTAGTATAACTGTGTTCTGTTTTTTCATAGCTTTTATTGCAACTTTAGGCAACTCTTCAGTACCTGCTTGAGCAAATTTTGAACATTTCACACTGCCACCTAAAAGCATAGCCATTTCTTCAAATATTACGGGTAAATCATTGTGCAAAACGGATAGGATAGAAACATTTGGTGAATGTGTGTGAATTATACAATTTACTTTTGGTCTTTTTCTGTAAATGTAACAATGCATGATATGTTCGCTAGAAGGTTTCAATTTTCCTTGTAAAACTACTCCATCAAAATCCATATGGATCATATTATCTTCTGAAAGATTTTCATAATCATTTTCTGATGGTGTAATAATCATAGCATTTTGATTAGGAATTCTAATTGAAACATTCCCTTCTCCTTGTTTCACTAATTGATTATTGTATATCTTTCGACAGATATTTACAACTTCCTTTGAATAGTGTGAAATTTCTACCATATCTAGACAGTACATGTTTTAGATAAAAAAAGTTTCACAATAAAATAACAGCAAAAAATCTATAAGAAGAGCTAGAAAAATAAAAAATGATAGCTTTGACAGAATTTAGCACTGAAATAAAGAATATTGGTTTTCGAGCAGGTGGTTTAATAATGGAAGGAGAAAAGCTTCTTCTGCATACATCCAACATTGATGATTTTTATGTAATACCTGGTTGTGGCATACAATTATATGAGACTTCTGATCAAGCATTGAAAAGAGAATTTCGAGAGGAAATTGGTGTTGATATAACTATTGAAAGACTTCTTTGGGTATTGGAGAATTTATTTGAATATGATAATGAGAGACATCATGGAATGGAATTAATTTACCTGGTTTCTCCATTAAATTCAGCAGATAAATTAAAACAGGATGAATTTTATGGAGTAGAAAAAGAAGAATCCTGGGTAAAGAAGTATGGAGAAATAACCTTAATTTTTCGCTGGTTTCTACCATCTGAACTTGATGATATTGTAATCAAACCAGATATTTTGAAAGAAGAATTAAAGAATATACCAAGCACACCTAAACATATCCAGATCATAGAGTTAGATAAATGATTAGTAGAAATTTGAACTAAATATTAAAAATAGGAGTCCAGTTAATTGACTATCAAAATCAGGAAATTAGATAAAAAGGATGAAAAGTCATTAATCGATATTTGTTTTATAACAGGCGATTTATTCTTAAAAGAAGTGTTTCCAGATCCCTATCTCTTCAGCTTATTTTGGTGTTTATACTATGTTTGGTATGAAACGAATAACTCTTTTGTAGCCTTTGATACTAAAACAAAAAAAGTGATTGGTTATATTCTGAGTACCCTCGATACAAAGAAACAAGAAGAGGATTTTAAGAAAACAACAGCCACTTTGATTAAAAACAGAATTAAAGAAATAAAAATAAAATCATTAAAAACTCGCATTATTGCTCACTTTATCATAAACAAACCTACTTCTAAAAAACAAAGAAATCTATTGAAAAGATATCCGGCACACCTCCATATTAATATTCTACTTGAATATCAACGACAAGGTATTGGTCATAGATTAATGCAAACGCTTGAATCTCATCTTATAAATAATAATGTAATTGGTTACCATTTGGAAGTTGGAGCAAAGAATAATCTTGGTATAAACTTCTATAAAAAATATGGTCTTGAGCTAGTGAACAAAAATAGATTTACTTTTACCTTTGCAAGAGATCTAACATGCTCAAGTTGAGAAGCACTAATTATCATTCTTTCTTTTCCTCAATTTTGGCAAAAGAACTCCTAGCTCTTTCTTATATTGACAATAATCTTCACCAAATCGTATGACAAGATCTTTTTCTTCAAGATAAAGAGTGAGCGGAGTATATAGTATAATAAAAATAGATGTAAAAATGACTAGAAACCAGGAATTTAAAGCAAAAGCAAGTGCTACAAACATAGGCATCTCTCCAAGTGTCTGTGGATGTCTGATCTTTTTGTAAATACCTCCATATATTTTTGTTTCTTCTGAAGGTGAAAGTGTTTCACTACCTGCATCTTTGACTCCTTTAAGAACAATAATTAATCCTGGAATAAAAATCACTGAAAAAATAATCAATCCAATCCACCATCTAGTAACGAATATTTTCCAAGCAACAGTAGGTATAGGAAGCCAATACCAAAAGATCAAACAAGTAGTGAAAATGATTTCAAATATAGAAGCAATAATACGATAAATTTTGCTTTCCTTCCAGACTCTCTCTCCTCTCTTCTTGCTTCGAGTTGCAGGCATAAGGCTAATTGAATATAACGCAGTAAATATAATCATTGATAAGACTAAAAATGTAAAATTAAGCCAGACACAAATACTCATAAATTAAAATATTCAAATTCTTTTAATAGATTTTTCATGATCAATTTAATAGACTAAAATAAAGAAAATGATGAAAAACAGTAATCAATATAAAAAAATGTAGGAAAGCTGCTAGATTAATGAATGAAATTTTTTGCACTATTTAATGGAATTGGATTCAGATAGCTTCTAACGAAGTATGACTTATTTATCAGGATAGCTATTTATCGCAGAAACAATGCTATTACAAAGAGTGTCATAAAGATTAGCAGTAAGCCGACGGTATAGATCATAATCATGGACATGGACAACATCATTCCAGGAACCTATACCACCAAATACCCACGCTTGATCACAAGCTGCAAGTATTTGCTTTGCTTCCAAACTATAACAACCAGTAGGAAGGTAATCATCTTCTATTAATTTTGATGGATTCTCAATACTTAGATAATTTAAGGCATTTTGGAAAACTTCAATCCAATTGGTCAGTTCATTCTTCTTGGTAAATTCAACTAAGTCATTTAAAATCTCCTTTAGATAGAGTTTTGTTGTTTCTATTGTTGGAAAGTTTACACTTCCTAAATCCAAATCTTTAATCATTAAAAAATAGTAAGACATTAGTTCTCCAGATTCAGATTGCCATTTTGATTTCCAGATATCACATTTCTCTTCTTTCTCAGCGATAATATGCCAATGACTACCTTTGTTATCGGAAACTGATTTGAGACGAGCTTTAGAGCTTATATACGCTGAAGGTTGATAGGTTAAATGCAATCGTATGAATTTCTCTTTTTTAAGGTACTTAAACCAATCATTAGGATTTTCTGCTATGATGTCTTTTTTTATCAATTGTTCTTGGGGAAGTTTTGCAACAAATCGGATATTTCGATGATTATAAGCACCAGGATGATTTTTTTCAAAAGAAACATCTTTGCCTTCAATGTAAGCTTTTCCATAAGCAGTTAATAAAGAAATTTGTAGAACTTCAGTATGCATAATTATGAATTGATTGTTTGTTAATTAATATCTTTTCTTTAAAATTACGATATTAAAATACAATATCTCTTATTCTAATCATAATAAAATGACATTAACCAATCAAACCCAGGATGTTCTGTACCAAAAGCGATTTTCAATATCTCTTCCCAAACAAATGGAGTCCTTTCATAATTGTTCATTAAAATAAATCCCGATTTCTCTTCTATGTTTGCAAATACTAGATTCTGGAAGCTACCATTATTTCCCCAATGCCAGAAGTTTGATCCATCTTTTGTTTTCTCTAAACCCCATCCCAATCCCCAGAAAACAGAGTCACTTTCGTTAATTTTTGATTTAGGAATAGCATGCTTGTTACCCAATCCAGCATCACTAACAGGAACCCATGGTTTGAACATATCAGCAAGAGATTTCGTTGATAATTGGTAGCCATTTTATAATTATTTTCTATTAAGCTAATTATGAATTGAGCATATCCAGTGGCGGATATATGTAAAGAACCTGCAGCAGAAGATTCCAAAGGTTTCCATTTCTTAATTGTACCATCACGTAAATAACCTTGAGCAGACAATTGTTCAATTAAAAACAACTGATTCTGTTTCATTTGGTGCAACAGGATTATGATCAACGTTTGTTATTATTGGAACAGTAAAATCATTATGAAGCACAGTAAAATTGTAATATAATCCACCATTGTTACTGATTCTTTCATTATGATTTGAAGAGCTATCCTCAGCAGTGAAGTAATACTGAACGAAATCACCTTCAGCGAAATGACCAATTGCAGCAAGATAGTGATTATAGGATTCTTTCCACATTGAATAATTACTCCAACTGCCATAATTAACTCGATAGAATAATTTCACTTCTTCAATTCCATAAGCATCATAACTTGTAACATCAATATTTGCTCCGTAAGGACCATATGATTCACTAAAAGTAGGAGTAATAGCTGTAATTACAGGAGCAGTAGTATCTGAAACAGCGCTACTAGATGCTGTTAAATACAAGGTGTAATTTTTACATAAATAGTTATTATTCCACCCATAAACTTTAACATAATATGTTCCAGGAGCTAAATTCGTAAAAGTAAGTTTTGAGAATGTGTCCCCTCCTCCTTTATCATCATTGTAATCTATTATCGTTGCATCTTCATCAATAACGGTTCGAAGATCAATTACAGTATCCCCTGATGTTCCAAAAGTTTCCACTGTAATATTGTATTGTGTAGCTATTGTGAATGTAAAGAAATCCCAATCATCTGCTGGATTAATACTCTTTGTGATGCTAGAATTGAAACCAATGTTTGTAACGCCACCATATTCACCAGGTTCATGGATCATAAACTTCTGTGGCTGTTACCATTATTGAATAATCATCGATTTCTGCATCATTTCCTGTTTCTTCGATTTTAATAAAGTAAAATCCTAGTTTTAAGAAATCAATAGAAATTGAAGCATTTAGATCATTCACCAGTATTATCATCAAACATAATTGGTGTGAGATGATAATCATACAACCACATTCGTGTATCACCGACTGTGGTATTAGTTGCTATCACTACATCATAAAAAGTATCTAATTCAAATACAATGAAGTCAGGATCAGCGATAGGATAAATTGATCGTAATTGCATGCTATTAAGTGTTATACCACTAGCTGTTGCAAAACTATCATCATCTTCGTAGGCATCATCTATTGCAGATGGTATAGTACTTGAATCACTGGTTCATCTGTTGCCGATTCTACAACTGGTAACAAAGAACTCAATGGTAAAAGTAACATTATAAATAAAATAATGGAAAACCCATTTCTCAGTTTAATCATAAATCAAATCCCTCTATAATAATTATACATCCACGTTTTTTCCTTATAAACGAGTCGTTATTGTCAAAAAAGGAAGAGAGATATTATAATTATGTTCTGTGATAATTTGATAATAGCTGTGAATAAGAAATGCTTGAAACAAGTCCATGCATACTTTTCTCATCTTACAATTTACATTAAATATCAAACACAATACTATATTTTATATCTTTTATATCTTCCAACAAAAGAGAGTAAGGCGATATTACATGGAAACAAGTAATAAAATTATTGAATTTGATCCTAAGAGAATCTCGGAAGATCTCCTAAACTCTTATTTGGATTTACTTGATGGAATACATAAAGAAAATTTTCCAGATGAAGATCCAAAATACTCAAGAGTTTCGCGAAAAAAAGTCCTTCTTTCAGATTATCCATTACTCGATTATTATTATTGGTTAATGATTCAGCAAACAGAAACAGAAGAAAAAGTCATAGGAGGAGCACTTTTCTATGTTGCTAATGAAAAAAATCCTGCCTTTGAAGAAAATAAGCGTTATGCTTGGTTTTGGTTAGATATTGCTAAAGAACATCGAAGAAAAACATACGGAACTCAATTATTGAAAAAACTTGTAACCAAAGCGGTTACTTTAAAGAATTTAACTACACTCCAAACCTTTAGTTTTATGGAAGCGGGTTGGGCATTTTGTGAATATTTCAATGGTGAACTCGCACTTGAAGGTGCACAAAACAGATTAAAATTTGAGGATGTAGATTGGGAGCTTATGAAGAACTGGGTTAAGGAAGGAGAAAAGATTGCTAAAAAGAACAATGTCAAGTTGTTGTTTTTTGAAGAAATACCAGAGGAAATAGTAAAATCTTATGCAGATTTTTACACTGAAATAATGAACTTGGTTCCTCTTGAAGGTCTTGAAGAAAGAAGAATAGAAACAGTAGAGTCTTTGAGATTAAAGGAGAAACATTTCAAAGAAAGAGGTATTAGATGTTTTACTATGATTACCCAAGAAGCTAATGGCGCGATTAGTGGCTTAACAGATATGCAGTATTCTCATGATGAACCATATCTTGTTGAACAAGATCTTACTGGAGTTGGTCTAAATTATCGCGGTAGAGGATTAGGGAAATGGTTGAAAGCTGCAATGTTACTTTACCTCCGAGAGAATTTTCCTGAAGTGCGAATAGTAAATACTGGGAATGCTGATAGTAATATGCCCATGCTTTCAATAAATGAAAGAATGGGATTCAAAAGATTTCTTGTTGAAAAATGTTACAAATTTAATATTAATCTATTACTCACCAGATTAAATCAATAAACTAAATAATCTTGAGCAGACAATTGTTCAATATCATTACTCCAAATGAAACTTGCATTTGTTAAACCCAAATGTTTGAATAGTTTTTCTTGTGAAAGTACTTCTAGAGATTTTCCATAAATACTCTCAAGAATTTTTTGCAAGTACATAAATCCCTCACCAGAATAGGAAAATCTTTCACCTGGAGTAAAAAATATTTTAGGAGATCCTCTCACTTCACCCCAATTTGGAAATCCAGTTGTGTGAGTTAATACATGTCGAGCAGTTATTTGCTACTGTAATGGTTGATTTTCTAAATATGGTTTCGACAAGTAATCAATCATTGGTGTATCGAGATTTAGTTTTCCTTCTTCTGATGCTTTTAACGTTAGAAATGCTACAGTTGGTTTTGACAATGAAGCTGCTTCAAATAAAGTTTCAGGGGTGACTTTAGTACACTCTTCTCTATCTTTATAACCAAACCCCTTTTCCCAAATAACCTTTGCATCATTAATTAGTGTAATCGATAAACCAATGATTTTATTTTTCTCCAAAAGTAACTGTATTTTTTCTTCTAGTAGTTTAATAACATTTGAATCATCAATATTCATTTCCAATAAATCAACCCACTTTGTGTTAAGCAATAAATCCAACATAGCTAAATAAAGCAAATTCACAATTTGTTATTTCACATAATTTTCTTAAGAATTGATATATTATTATTATCCTAAAAAGGAAATTGGGATTTTTTTTGTTTAGAAATTAACAATGAAAAATAGACATTTGAGATTGTTTTTCAAGAAATATCTTTTACTTACTATATTCTGTTAAAACAATTATGTAAAATACCTCATTATCAACGGTTATTGGACTAGCAATAATATGAAAGTCTAAAGGTATTTGCTTTCCATCTTTTTTTATAGTAATTTTAGCATTGCCTTCTTGTTTAACACCTGTTTCTTGGCTTTTCAATAATGTAAGAACTGCACCACAGTATTTGCAATCTTTCCCAGTTCCACATCCATTAATATGATCATTTGCATGAATACAGTCAATAAGTTCCCCAGATCTTAACCCTAGACCATCATCAAAATTCTTTGTTTCCAAATATTTTGTAAAAGCCTTATTTGTGAAAACTATCTGCCTTTCCACATTCAAAATAGTAACCAAATTTGGCAAGATATTTAGGACTTGTATTGCACTTCTTAATCCAAGTATTTTAATTGTTTGTAGATAAACATCACCTTGATCTAATCTTGTGGCAGGTGCAAAATATGTATCCGGTTCTGTCAATTTTTAACCAACTTGATTTTTTTTAACAAAGCTTTTTCAAGTTATTTAAACATCATACCAATATAAATAAATTGATTTCTTTTTTGATATTTATAATTCTTTTATTTTGGAAACATTTTCATATTTTTTCTAATTCTCTTCAATCCTTCCTCAATCATTCCAGGTCTATTGTGCTGTGTTCCCCAAACAAGGTAAGGAGTACATGTTTGGCTATAGAAAAATTTCATTCTAGCTTTTAAAGATTTCTGATTAGAGTATTTGTAGTTATCAAGTATAGCCTTTATAAATTCTGGTCCTTCATCAAAAAAAAGCAAATCCACAGCAGGATCCCATATATTGCATTCCTCGAAATCAATTATTCCTGTTAGTTTAGCAGATTTAGGATCTATCAAAATATTTGAGGTATCAAAATCATTATGTGAAAGCCTTGGAGAAAAAGTAAAGTTATCATCATTATTTAGATAGTCTTCGAAGATCTTTGTTAACCAATCTTGTTGGTTTTGATTAAGATACTGATAAGCAATCTCTTTTGCTTCCTCAAACCAAGTGAAGCATTTCTTTCTAAAAGATCGTAAAAAATCTTTATCACTAGAAAAGAATTCTTTCCATTTAGAAAAGCATTTTAGATATTCATCTTTCAATTCCTTTGAATGAAATCTGGAAAGAAATTTACCTATCTTGGCTCCAATGCTTTTTTTCTGAACTAAAGATAGTTCTTGAATTACAAAAACTAATGATTTTCCAGGTATTTTTTGGTGAATCGAGAAAGGAATTTTGGTTGAGTCATGGAGATAAAGAATTTCTGGAATAGCTAAAGTTAATTTCTTTTTTAGGAATTTTAGAATTTCTGATTCACTTCTTAACATTTCCAAACCTTGATTATTTCGGAATTCTCTATCAGAGATGCGAAGAATGTATTTTTTATCAATTTCAAAAACATTGTAGCTTCCATGATAGAAGAAACGAATAGATTTAGATGAAATATCTGGTAGAAATTTCCTAACAGATGATACAATTTCCTCAATTGTAATATCTGCTGGATTCATCTCTTCATAAAATGACATATAGAGCAATTATTTCCAAAAATTAAAAACTTTGTTTCAAATAGCTGGAATAAGTTTTTTAGTAAAAATGCTAAAAGAAAGATATGCCAAAAAATAGAGAATTAGCAACTCGAGTTTGGAAGGAAGAAATTCCAGAAGAACGAATGAATAACATGCATAGATTCTTGGTTAAAATCTGTGAGGAAGCTGGTCCGAGAGAAGCAGGAAGTGTAGCTGAACATAAGGCAGCAAATTTTGTCAAAGAAGAATTCGAGAAATACTCTGATAAGGTAGAGAAAAAGAATTTCAATTAGCTCCAAAAGGATTTCTTAGTTTTACTTTCCTTTCACCTTTACTTGTTTTAATCGGAATCCCCATTTATTGGTTTTACCCGATTGTCTCTGCTGTGCTAGCTATTTTTGCGATGTTAATCTTTTACATGCAATTTCTACGCTATGCATAATTTGTTGATTTTCTCTTCCCGAAAAAAAACAAGTGTTAATGTTATTGGAGAAATAAATCCGAAAAAAGAATGGAAACAGACACTAATGTTTTCAGCTCATTTAGATTCCGCATATCAATTCAATTTTAATTTGTATATGCCTAGAACCTTCAACTATTTTCTAATAGGTTTGCTGATTTTATTGGTGATTTATATTATTCTTTCAGTGAGTTATTTTATCTCGAGTTGGATTTTCAATGTACCAGGAACAGTTTTTATTTACATAGGAATTGGTATCGCTGCAATAATTGCTCCAATGGCAGCAATGCTATTTTTCTTTAAAACTAATTGGGCAGTATTGGGGGCTAATGATAATTTATCAAGTATAGCTATTCTACAAGGAATAGGTGAAACTCTAGGAAATAGTAAAAATTTGATCCCTAACCACACGAAAATACTGTTGGTTGGTTTTGGTTCTGAAGAAGCAGGATTAAGAGGAGCCAAATATTAGGTTAAAAAACATAAGACTGAACTTGAGAAGAAACCATTTTTCTTCTTAAACTTTGATGGTATAGCAAAAAGTGATGATATACATGTTATTCACAAAGAAAAAACATTGGGAGTAACATATAATTCTGACACTGTAAAATTGGTTGTCCAATCAGCGAAAAATGTAGGTATTGAATTACCACATCGTGAATTACCCTTTGGCGCAACAGATGGAAGTGCAATAGTTAAAGGAGGATTTTTTAACGGAGCATCTCTAGAAGCAATGGATATTGATAATCCAGAAGTAAAACGATGGTATCATACAAAAAATGATACAGTAGATGTTGTTGAACCTGAAGCACTTGAATTAGCTCGTAAACTATCAATAGAATTCATCACTTTAGTTGAAAATAGGAAATTAATGAAAGAGAAATTTGTGGTTTACTTTTCTTTATCATTTAATTTGTAAGTAATGTAGAATTCCTTAATTTTATTAGTTAGATAGATAATTTCATCTTTGCTCATATTAACAATACATGGTAAATATGCTATCCCGTTATTGAACTTCTTATATCTTGAGTCACTTTCATATGAATGGTTGAATATTTTATAGGTGGGATTTGGCAAACCAGACATATTATTATCATTTAGAAATTCTAAAAATTCATCTATTAGCTGCTCATTTACTAAAATTGTATTATAAGGTGTTAGAGAAGTATTGCCTTTATACCATGGGAACATATCTAAAACTATCTTTGGTGATAAATTTTCAATAAAGAACTCGTACTTTTTAGTATATAGTTGCTCTGCCTGTTTATGCTTGTTAAAGTTCTCAAACATCGACTTTAACAATCCTTGTGATGGTTTAACCATATAACCACCACGGGCAAAACCAGGATTACCTTTTCTATATGATTTAGTAATATTCAGAATGCTTATTTTACTGTTGAAAAAATTTAGCAGTTTTAGTATACAAAAAAATGTGAAGAAAAATTGTCGACTATTGTAAAGTAAATATGTTGGTATTTTCTTCAGTAAATCTTTAAACCTTCTACTTAATTTTTCTCTTGGTAACTTCTTAATAATACCTTTAAAATCAACAATTAATTTGTCGTGTTTATTATTAACATACATGAATCCTCCACCAAGAGCAATTGGTCTTTTATCCATAGCCATTGAATAAAGAGAAATATCTATAATTATATTACTAAACTTTAGATCAAGTGAACCTCCTTGAACTCGATCCTCAATAATTAGACAATTATGTTTTTCTTTAAACTTTGAGAATTTAGAGAGATCCATATCTTGGCCAAATAAATGTGTAATAATAACCAAATCACATTTTTCAATCTCAGGAATTTTATCAATTTCATTGTAATTTTTATTCAACTCTATAATGTGAATATTTTCAGGTTTAACATATTTTTCAATTATATTTCTGAATGATGTATGGTGAATTGGTGTAGTAGCAACTACTAAATCATCTCTACTAAAATACTCCATAATCATCTCAAATAATGACCTACACGAATAACCGATTATTGCAGTATAGTTGTCATAGTTTATCCAATGATTATATGTTTCTCTTGTAAGAAGATTTGAAAAATGTCTGACAAACTCATAAGAACTTAGAGGTAGATAATCAGGTGTTGCTTTGACGATATACTTCGACATATTGTATCGAGTCCTATTTTATTTCCTTATAAATAATAGTTTCTATTTTTTACTATGCTTAATTATTTAATAAAATCCAACAAAACATCTACAATTCTCCACTGATTATTTTCTGTCATGATTATCTCTGAGAAATTAATAGAGTTTTGTTGACAAATTCAGAGTATTATGTATTTATTAAGAAATAATTTGTTTAATCTTTAAAAATCTAAACCAATTTACTCTAATATTGTGTGGTAGATTATTACAATAGGTGATGATAATTTGGATGTTGTAAACACTATAGTTCCAATTTCAGTTGCAATAGGTCTTACATTGATCCATTTTATCGGAGAAAAAATATCAGAACGAATGAGAAAATGGCACTTTCATCTTGAGAGTTTAGGTGCAGGGTTAATGGTTGGGATTCTATTTCTAGAACTTCTACCACAAATTTTCGTAGGACATGAAACAGCTCTAGGACTTTACATTCCTTTGCTTGCAGGATTTACGATTATTGCTTTAATTGAAAAGATAATCTATAAACGGATTTTAAAGGACAATCCAACAACATCCATCAAATTACATGCTCAGGATGAACATGATAAGCAGAAACAAACACTTGATTCTGTTGTGGAATATAAAAAGAATTTAGCTGAAATTGATTGTATCGTTCCAGAACACAATGCAGTTTTTGAAGCAATAGCTTTAGTCACTCATAGTATGATGATAGGTATTCTTATTGCATTAGTCTTCTATGAGAATAACTTAGAAGTAGCCTTTATAATAATGATACCTTTTGCTATCCGTGCATTTACAATAGCTTTTTCTGCAGAGCAAATTATTGGAGATTTAAAAGAAAAACCAGAAAGAGTGTTTCGTATCATAAGTTTCGTTGATTTAACTTTAGGAGCTTTAATTGGAGTCTTCTTAGTTTTCAATGAAGTAGTTTTCTTCATTGTCTTTGCTTTCGCTTTAGGTTTAGTTCTATTTACTGTAATCCGTGATATGATTCCTTTAGGTAAAAAAGGCAAACCAATGTTCTTTCTCATAGGAGTAATTTTCGCTATTGATATATTTCTTATTACTGAATTAGTTTTACATTAATTGTTCTATTCAGGTTTATATCCACTAACGCAAAAACTGGTGACCAGCTAAAGAATAGGTTATTTTTACTTAGTTCAATCAACTACCTCTTCCAAGCTTCAGCTTCTGATTCATTGAATGCTTTTTCACCAATACCTTTCTCAATATATTGTTCTAAAAGATATATCATTACTGCTTCTTTATACTTAGTAATAATCAAAGTATCTGCAATTACTTGAATATCTTTTAGTTTTTGTTTTCTGAAAAGATTAGCTAGCCTTCTACCACTCCAAGGATTAGCAAATGAACTTGCATGAAAGCTAAGAAATTTTCTTGTAAATTCAACATTTGGTGAATCTATTAACAATGATTCCCAATCAGGATCTAATATAATGATTGGAAATCCTGGTTTAACTACTCTAACCATTTCAGATAGAGCCTTTTCAAGTTCACTTATATGTTGAAATACTCTATCAGCACGACAACCATGGAATGTATTATTTTCAAAATCTAAATTATATACATCACCTATTCTGAATTCTACATTTTTAACCATTTTTGACTTGTTCTTGGCTTCATTAATCATTTTTTCATCAATATCAATACCAACTACTTTACCTCCAGCACCAACCATTTGAGATAATGCCAAAACATCCTCACCAGTGCCACATCCAACATCAAGAATCTTGTTTCCTTCTTTTGGTTCTAAAAGTTGAATTGATAGTATCTTATTTTTCTTAAACCATTCCATAGCCGTTAAATCGTCTAAATATTACTTATCACCAATAAAACTAGTTGATTTTTTATTACTCATAAAAATTCCCTAGTTGTAATTGTTTAAAACTAAATTACAAATAAAAAAAAGAGATAAAAAAGTTATGTCCAACTAAGGACTAACATCTTTTCTCTCTAGAATAATTAAACCTAAAATAAAAAGTACCGCAGTAATTACTACTAATACGATGATAGTTACTATTGGATTTATGTAACCTGTTTCTGGAAGCATGAAAGTTAAGCCATTTTCAGGATCCGCTGCACCAAGAAATTCTGAAACATCTGTAAACATACTAACATATGTTCCAAAAAACATTCCAAAGTTTTGTTGGAAGAATGGTGTTGGTTGGAAACCAAAGAAATTCAAGAAAATCACAAACATTAAGCTGAAATTATATCCCAAATCTATTAGGTATAATCTCCAAGTGGCATAATAATTTGGAATAGCTACACGGAATATAATACCAACGAAGTAAATTACTACGATTACTAACATCAAAACTAGAACATTTACTACAATCCTTTTGTTGACAATTGAAAGGAATCCCATTATCATACCAACGCTAGCGATCAACAAGAGAGCAAATAGATATATTGGAACCAAGAATTTCATTCCAGCAGTAAACACAGGAGTAGAAACTCCAAACAAACCACATATCGTAGCTAAACTTAGAAGTAAAGAGAAGAATTGCAGTATAGCCATGTTTAAGAAGTATCCTAAGAATTTACTTACCTATAAAGTAGTTCTTCGAATTGGTTTTGTTAACAGGAAAATCATTGTTCCGCCAGTTTCTTCACTCAAGATAAAGCTTGAAGCTGTTAATCCAGAGTAAATCCATAGAAGGATACCAGTATTCCAAAAGAAAGATGCAAAAGCAAAATAGTTAACTATAGTAGCTATTTGATAATCAATGCTTATACTAGATAACTGCCCATCTAAATTATCAGAAACTACCATAGCAAGTATAAATGAAAACAGAAATGAAAGAAGCAAATAACTCAAAACACGCTTGAGGCTGAAAAGATCAATGAAAGTCTTTTGTTAAATTATAAACATACCGAAATAACGTTTACCTTCTTTCTCTTTTCAGCTTTTCTCATCTCCAATTTCAATTGGTACAATTGTTGATTTTTCTTCGTATTGTAGTTGATCAGTCATTATTGTACCCTCCTAGCAAATCTTTTGAATATACCTCGCTTTTCTGTTTGTTGTTCTCTCAAAATATCATCTTCATATAAGAAATCAAAACCGAATCTCTTAGAAATGACGTTTATGAATACTTCCTCTAGAGTAACCTCAAGTGGTGAGAATCTTATCAGATTTGATCCATTTCTTCTTAATATCTCAGGTAATTGTGCATAAACATAATCAATGAAATCACTTTGAAAGATTATTACATTAGTATGATCCATAAAGATTTGACCTGTCACACCTAAGTTAAACAGATCTTGCATTACTATTTCTGGATTTGTGCATTCCAAGGTAAATTGTCCTGTAGAGAATTCTTTCCTCATTTCTTGTTAGGTACAAGTTAAACCTATCTTACCCTTTACAATGATCGATACTCGAGAAACTAACTTCTCGATTTCTGTAAGAATATGACCACTAACAAAAATACTTGTTCCTAAAGTTTGAGCTAGTTCTTTTATAGTATTGACTAGTTTAAATCTTGATTCTGGATTTAAGCCAGCAGTACTTTCATCAAGTATTGCTAATTTTTGATGATGCATAGGTGCCTGAGCTACCGCAAGTTTCGCTTTCATGCTTGTTGAAAATGAAACTGGTAATCGATGAACATGTTTAGTTATCTCCAATATGTGCATGAATTCCTTTGCACGTTCTTTAGATAATGTTTTTTGAAGACCAGCAAGTTGACCCATAAAAACAAGATATTTGTAAGCAGTCATTGTCTTCCAAAAACGTGGGTTTGCTATAGCAACTCCCATAAGTTTGTTTGCTGCTGGTGTTCCAACAGCTTTTCCAAATACATATGCTTTACCTGCTGTTGGTCTAATTGTACTAGCTAACATAAGCATTGTAGTGGTCTTACCAGCTCCATTAGGACCTAGAAATCCATGAACTTCTCCTTCCTTAACTTCTATGTTTATTCCATCAACTCCTTTAACTAGATTATATCCTCTGCCAAAGTATTTCTTTAAACCAATAGTTTGAATTGCTAAAACTTCTTTCTTTACAATTTCTTCTTCTACAGCTGATGAGTCTATTGGATGTGCTTCAAAACTGGTCATACAAAATCATCTTTTTCACTTAGATCAGGACCGAAATCAGTCAGGTCCTCTTTCCGTTTAAATCTAAAGAATAACTTAACTCCAATAAAGGAGATAATTACTACAATAATTACAATCCAAATAATGAATACTCCACCAACCTTTTCGATGGTTACATCCATATTTGCAAAAGCACTTATACCGTTGCTATCTTTTATGGCTACACTTATTGAATGATTACCATTGCTAAGATAAATTTCAGCTTCTGAATCAAATACTGTAGATACCATTTCACCATCTACAAGAATGGTTGTGATTACATTCTCTGCGTCACTTTCCCATTGGATTAAGTATTTGCCTGTTCCTTCTCTTACTGCATCAAAATATTCGATTGCAACTGTATAGAAACTATCTACTGCTCTAATTCTTCCATACATGTCTGTATAAACAAAATTATCTGCTAGTAAACCATCAAGGTCCTGTGGTGTAATCGATGAAAAAATTGTTGATGATATCTCTTTCCAAATTCCTTCGTCTTCAGAAATATCAAGGATAATAGAAACAATTTCACCTAGAGGTTCTATCAAAGTAACAAGAATATCAGGATTTCCATCACCAGTCACATCACCAAGGTTTTTTGTGTATAGTGATGGAATAGATGATGGTTTTACCCATTCTTCTTTCTTAACTTTGACAAAATTATAATAGTGAATAATTTCAGCTTGAGTTTTCGTCATATCAAGAAGCTCAACAACCATTCCTTGAGCATCTTCTTCTTCACTATGTTGTCCAACAGACCAACTAACTATTAATTCTAGAACATTATCTCCATTTTGATCTTCTATAATATCAACAAAACTGTCCATACCAATTCTGAATAGTTGATCTACAACCCAAAAGTTGTAATCAAAATTTGGTTTATATGGAGAATAATAGCTTATTATACTTCCATCTGAGCCAGAAATAATATAGACCCATTCTGATAAGTCATCATTACCCCAGGGTCTAAACATTAAGTGATCACGAACATCATCATTATTGAAATCATCAATAAATAACTGCATGTCCCACTGAGGTAAGTCTCCAGGTATCTCAGCTTCAACTGTTCTATCTTGTAAATTAATAAAGGTAGTATATTGTTTATCATTCTTATTTGTAGATAGAACAACAAATGTTTCATTTTCCGCTTCATTTATATGAATTTTGAAATATTGTTCATCTAACTATCCAAATGGATTAAACCATTCCCAATGAACAGTGTAGAAATCATCAGAATCAATTAGCTGTACTCTACCATCCCATACACAAACATAATCATCAGTATAATTTCCCAGTATATTACCAACATTAACAAATTTTTGAATTCCAGGGAATCAATCACGATGACTGGGATCTAAAAATGAACCTTCTCGAGTAATATTCCATAAATACTCACCAGTAGCTCCACTCCTACAATAAATGAAACTACGCTGACATGAAATCAAAACATCTGATATGTTATCTGCATCTTGATCATCGATTGTAGTTACTGTATTGATTCTCATTTGCTCCTTTGAATAAACCCATGATGGATCAGTAGGAAGTGCTACCCATATAATTGTTCCATTAGCACCATCAATTAATTTAACTTTTGAGTAATTTTGTAAACTTGCTTCAAATGAGGACGCTTCTTGTTGTACTAATAATAAATCAGGTATACTATCATTGGTAGCATTATCTGTTGTTATGCCTTATAGATAACCACCATTAGTGTATTTTTGATCCTCATAAGGAATCTCGTGTTTCCACAATAGTTCACCTGAGGTACCATCAATCATATATATTTTTTGAATGTAAAATCTATTTGCTAGATAATTGTCTGGGAAGAAGGCATCTTTACTCAAGATATCAATTGTTGAATCATTATTAACATCATAAAAGGGTTCAATTTTGGTATTTGTTGTTAATGATTGTCTCCAAATTATATCACCGGTATCACCATCTAACAGAAACAGACCATTGCCTTGGAAAAAGACCAACACTTCTGATTCATTAGAACCTGAATAATCATTTACAAAAGAAACATAATTTCCTCTAAATGGGTAGTTATCTGATTTGGAATCACCAAAATTTAACTCGAAATCATTTTTTTCAGAAAATACAGATATATACCATTCAGCGATTTGTGATCGATTTTCTACTGAATATACTCCCAAAGTTTTATTGAAATTTGAGCTTCCAGATTCACCTAATGGTATAATCATTTTTGTATAATCAACTGTTAGATCTGAGGTAACACAGGTAGCAATTGATCTAATATTTTCCATATCTAGCGAATATATTCCCCAATCTACACCAATGTTATTTTGATTCAATGATAATAAATGAAGTGAACTGTTTCCGATTGAAGAAGTTGAACGTCCTGCTACCAATATCTTTGGAGAAGCATAATTTGTGTCAGTTTCCATGCTGATTAAATTATAAAAACTATCATCGCCAAATGATGCTTGATTACTTATCCCACCTGAACTACTATAGGCTTTGACTCGATCAATTAATTGACCATCTGTAACACTAAAAACAGCGCAATAACCATTTTCATCAGTAATAAGGATATCATTGTAATCATCATTGCTCATGTCAATGCATTTTTTGACATCGAAAACACTTCTATCATAAACATACTCAATATCTTGTGCATCAACAACTTTTGCTGGTTCTGAAGCTTGAATAGACCAAATATCTGAACCTTCTAATCCATCAAGTAGTATCAATTCACCATCTTGACTACCTATAGCGATTTCATCTATTCCATCTGAATTTACATCATCTATCAATTCTGTGGACCAGACGTAATTAGTTGCACTAAATTTCCAAAGTAATGAACCATCTACAGAGCTCAAAGCAAAGACTGTTTTATAAGAAGATACTAAGACATCATCCAAGTTGTCATCATCTATGTCATCTATCTGTAAACCAGACCATGAACGTGTTTCTTCGTTTGTGTAACCAATTCCTTCATCCCATACTTCTTCTTGTGGTCTGAAAGATCATATGGTTTCACTGGTTGAACCATCTATCATTAGTGTATTGTTGAATAATTGATTATCAACTGTTATAAACACATCATTAATTCCATCATCAATTTGGTATTATACTTAGAATCGTACCAGGTGTTGCATGAATCCAGTCAATCAAACCTGTTTCAATATCGATTTTCGTTAAGCTTATTTCAAATCCAATATAGACACTTTCCTTTAATTCACTTGTATTTGTATAGTCAAGTACCAACGGAGTTGTTATATCACCTGTTAATCCAGAAACTGAATTCCAAAGCAAACCATTAATTTCATTAGATGTAGTGTCCAAAATATTGGTTAAGTCTGAATTATGAAAATTGGTTTGCGTGATAGGAGAATCAGATCCATAGTTATTAAAACTAAAGGATATTAGGGGGGTAGCTAGGATTAATAAAATTATAATTTTTGATTTAAAACTAGAAAACATAATCAATTTCCTCTTCTAAACTTGCAAATGATTCGAATCCCGTTAAAGACAATTATTAGCAAACCAATCATCAATGAAATTATCATTTGCAAGTTATAAATTAATTAAGATTAAGGCAAAAGAAAACAGAAAAAAGGTGGAAAACTACCTTCTTTTTCTAATTATAACAAAAACTAAACTTATTGTGAATAAACCTGTTAAAGCTGCGATTGTATCAAAGTTCGCATTAACTGATTTTGCTCCACCAATAGCAAAATAATAACCAACAATAGTTTCCACTTTAATATCACCCTGAATTGAAAGTGATTCAACTTCTTTTGTTATTGATTGCAATACTCCATTAGTTGAATATTCAAATTCAAAGGTTTGGACATAAGAATCAAAATATTTTTTTACAATTTCTGTTCCATCAAAATATACATCAAGCATAATTCCTGAGAGATCAAACAGAAATGTCCACTTTTTATTGCTATAATTAAATTGCTTTTTGGCTTTATCAACTGTATCCTTTCCCATAATACTGAAGGATGTATCATTAAGAAAACTTCCCAAAGTAAATTCATAGATTATACTTGTATTGTCAGGATAAACAACAGTGTCTAAGATATGTGAAAGATTGAACATGCTCTTCATGCTAGGATTTATATCAGACCATTCTGGTTCAATCAAATATACTGGTTCATAATCGAAATCAAAACTAACTAGAACTGTGGTATTTATATCATCATCCCATTCATAATCTGCCCAAAACAGATCTTCTGCTAAGAAATTGTAGCCAAGTTCTCTCCAGTCATAATCATGATCTGTAACAGCTTCAAAACCTGTCCCATCTGTCCATTTTCCGGTATATTCTTTTTGAGAAACTCTTAAATCGGTTATTTCCAAATTCCAATCCTTTTCGACCATAACAGTGAAGGTGGAAGTAAGTCCAGTATCTGGATCAGTTTCTAATAGTATTACCTTGGAAAGCTCACCCCATAAATATTCATCACCTGCTGCAATATTAAGGGAAGCTGCTTGAATAGATAAAGCATGATTTGCAAATAAAATAATAACAAATAAATTGGTCAACATCAAAATAGTTTTCTTGTTCAAAAACATCACCTTTTAGCAAGTGACTAAAAAGGATATTGTCATATAAGAATTTCCGAACCGTCATAAAAGAAAAAGGAAGAAAAGAGATTATCTCTTTCTTCTTCTGATTACAACTATTACAATGCTTATTGTAAACAAACCAATTACTGCTGAAATTGTTGCAAAATTAACAGTTGCTGATTTCATTCCACCTAAAGCAAGCTTAAATTTATAATTTACTTCCTCTTGAATTCCATCAATTGTTATTAGAGTCGTTGTAGTGTGTTCTAATTCTTGTAATACACCCCCCTCAGAATACTCGAGGGATAAACTTACAATATATGTTTCATAGGCTTGGTAAATGTCTGTAGTACCATTCCAGTATTCTTCCATTAAGAATCCAGACAAGTCAAATACAAAGTTCCATTTGTAAATTGTATCAGTGAATTTTGCTTCTGCATCAGCTAATGTATCTTTACCCATGATTTTGAAAGAAATATTATCAAAAACATCAGCTAGTGTATAATTGTAGGTGATATTTGCATTGTATGGATTGTAAAAGGTCTCTACTTGATAGGTAAGATTGAATCCTGCAAATATTGCATCATTTATATCTCCCCATTTGGGATCGATAAGATATGAATGATCAAAAACTTGCCACATTAGATATGGTGTATTAAGCATGAAATCAAAATCACCTGGAACAGTAACATTGTTTAGATAGTCCCATTCCCAATCAATATCAAAGAGGTCCACTGTCTCAAAACGATCTCCCAAATCATCCAAACTATAATCATATGTTCCAGGACTACCACTTCCAGAATCATCTGACCAGATACCCTCATAGTTTTTTGTTAGTGTATCTATGGCAGTGATATTTAGCTGGATATCACCACTGTCAGTTTCATCATTAATATAGACTAGATCAAGATCTAAGTATGTGTTAGTCATTACTTCTTCTATATTGAAACCCCATGTAAAGATATTACCTGCATTGTACTCTCTTTCAATAGCAATACTTGTTATTGCATTACTTACTAAAAGAGCTATAATAATAAAATTAGTCAACATCAAAATACTCTTTTTTTGGCTCATGAGTTTCATCTCATTACTAAATAGACTGGCAAATGTTTTCATATAAGAATTTCCTAATAAAAAGTTGAAGTAAAAAATAAAAAGAAAAGAAGATTATTACATCTTCCTCTTTTTTGTGTATTTTACTACTAACACTATTGTGAATATTGCAGGAATTGCCAATAAATACGTTAAGCCAGGTGTTTCTACTGTTGGAAATCCTCCAGTATTTGCTTCTTCTACAACTTCATAATGTCTAAAAACTTCATCTTTTATAATTTCGTACACAAAATTATATCGGAATTGGTCAAGAATACCTCCAGGGGAGTAGTCAAATCCTAAGTCAATTGTATATGTTTCATATGGAACGTAACTATCAAAACCTAAAGAAGTATTGAAGACATTATCCTTAATAGCGTTTGAGAAGTCAAAATAAAATGTCCAATTAATATTATTGTCAGTAAACTTCTCTTTTGCTAACGCTAAATCATTTTGACCCATGATTGAGTAATCAGATGCTAAAGATAAAACGTCTTGTAAAGTAAAATTATGAGTGATTGGTTCATAAGGATCTGCAACAGTAGCAACGATTTCAGAGCCATTGAAAACATCAGCAAAGCGACTATTATAGGTCGTCCAATTTGGATCAATGAAATATAATGGAAAAAAGTGAAAATCAAAGTCTGTTAAAACTGTTTGATTATGTTCAAAATCCCATTCATAATCTACATCAAACATATTACTGATTGTTAGTACATTATCAGCAAAATCATCGACGTTATAGTTAAGCCACACAGAACTAGTGCCATGAGAATCAAAGATAATAGTATGAAACCATTGCATTGAGTTATCAATATAAGTTATATTAAAAACATATTCATCTTTGTTTTCGATTTCATATTCATCAAAAATATCATTTTTCATATCATGCTGATGGTGCTTATATATAAAGACAAAATTAAAAGGATAAAAAACTCCTTCTTCCCATGAGGGGTCCATTGCAACAGAGAATTGACTAGTACTTATTATAAATATAAATAGTATCATTTGTGAACTGATTACTAATTTGATTTTCTTACTCATTTATTTTATCCTCCCATTATTCTTTGATTTAGTCCGTTTGATTACTAATATAATCAGGAAAATCACTGGTAAAACCATAAGATAAGGATAATTTGCTTCTAATGATTTGAAATCACCAGAAACCATTTTTCGTTCAAAGTAGACATGCAACAATCGATTTTCAATTGTTATATCCATTGTAGTTGTTCTGAACACACGATCAAGTACTCCACCATCGGTATATTCGTACTCAAAATTGTAGATTATTGATTGATAAGGATAAATATTCATCGTACCTTAATGTGATGTTATATACAGAATCCATTAGAACATTGGAAAGATCAAATTCAAAAGTCCATTTTCGAGTGTTGTTCTTGAATTGCAGTTCAGCTTCTGCTAGTGTATTCTTATTCATAATACTAAAGGATTCAACACTACTCATGAAATCTCCAAAAGTAATATTATGAATTAAAGGTTCATAAGGATCAACAACTGTGTCAACAATTTCAGATTCGTTAAACATCTCGCTCATGAATAAATTAATTCTATCCCCTGTGGTTCAATAAATGGCCAATTTTCTATTAATCCAAAGTTGAAATACGTTAGTACGATTTCATTATGTCCATAATCCCAATCATAAGTGATTGTGAAAAAGCTATTTGGATCTAATTGATAATTAGTGAATTCTTCCCAACCAAAATAATTCAATAAATTGGAACCAGAACCGGCAACTCCAGTAAAAATAGAAGCATAGGTATTATTACTTAAATCTACTCGAGTAATATTATAAGTACCTTCTTCTTTAATTGAAACTACTAATATATCGCTCACAACAAAGTCAGTATTAGTAGTGTTTGCATAGGAATAATTTGAATAGCTAAATAAAAACAAATCACCTACATCCCATGATCTCGTTGCTGCATCTGAATGTGAGAAATTAGCAAAAATAAGTACTAGAACCACTATAATATTCAACATAAAAATCTTGAATTTACAGTTCATAAAAAAATCATCTATTCTAATAGTATTATAGATAATTTCCCTTAAAAATTTATACTATTGAAAATCAGAGACATTAATTCTAAAAAGCTAAAACAATAAGCTACAAAGTTAAAATAAGATCAAGAAAAAAGAAACGTTCCTCATGGATGGAACGCTTCTTATTTGCCTGTTAATAGGGCGAATCTCATTCTGGTTTTTTCCTTATCTGTTTGGATTTTTTGTTTGTAAGCTTTCTTTTGTTTATTCAATATGGGACCATCCTACCTACTTTTTATGCCGATCTTTACTGTCTACTCTCTTTGGAAGAGATTAATTCCTTCTTGATTTGATCTTTTATTTTCTTTCTATCATTCATTAGTGATCCCCTCCTGGAATCTTGCTAAATCAATCCATCTGAATAATACATAGTCAAGAGTATCTTGACTTTTTCTAATTCCTTTTGAATGTCTTTACTTGTTATGGATTTCTTGTTTTTCTTCATTAAATCACCCATATTTTGTCTACATCCTTAGGAAATTATTCTCATACTAGTATATAAATATTTCTCATCATAGTGAGAATATGTGTTTATGATTAAGAGACTATATATTTAAACATATAAGAATAATATTTGTAAGCACTGAGAAAGCTTTTTAACGCGTATGAGAAATATTCTTTGAAAAGTATAACATATTAGCTGATAAGCATAAGGAATCATTGAATAAAGAAAGAAAAGATGATTGGAAAGAACCATGATTCAAATAAGACACAATACTATCTAATTATATAGATCCATCATACACTTAAGCAAAGAATTTTTTTAGAATTAGTTTTTCGCAAGAATCATTTTTTGCCTTTTTTTATTAGAAAACAGGTTAGTAAGTTTTTAGGCAAATAATTGTCGTACTAGACCAAATATTTACCTGTCTGTATATAATGCAAATTTTATTCTTGCGTTTTCTTGTTCTTTCTTTATTATTCGTTTGATTTTCTTTTCATGTCGCATTTTTGTCACCTCTTTTTTATCAAACTTCTAGGAAACTATTCTCATGAATTTATATAAGTTTTCTCATACAATTGAGAAAAGATTTTTATATTATTGAGACCGATAATTACTTAAAACTAAGAATTATATTAATAGTATTGAAAATAAACACAAAAAAGGAGGTTTAATAATGTTAAAACAAGAAGCAATAACATATAAACAAAAGGCAGTTTTAATATTAAGCAAGGAGCAATTTGAAAGTTTTAATGATCAAAACTTAGTATATACAGTGAAATTCTTATCAAAAAGTCCAATGTCTATTAGTGATTTAGTTCAAGCTTTCAAAAAGCTTGATATGGAGAAGTCTGAAAAATCAATTTATCGTTATTTAAATAAGCTTCTAAAATTAAAATTGGTAGCAAAAGCAGGAAAGCGAATTACATCAATAGATGAAAGTGATCTTATTAGTGAGACAATTTACTTGAGATCAGCTAAGGTATTTCTAACAAAAGCTTGTAAAGAATGTCCAGAAGGTGTTGCATGTCCAGAATATATAGTAGCTTTATCACTTTTGAAAAATCTCTTTAAGGGCAAAGAATTATCTGCAATAAAATTGGCTAAGCTTGGCAATAAACTAAATGCAGAAAGAAATAAGGTTTTTATTGATTTAATTTCAAATGCTGACTCTGAAACCTTAGAGGAATTTACTGTTTTAGATATGAAAAAAATTAATTTTGTCAAAGAGTTTGTTAGTTGGTTAGCAATTAGTCTTAACATTGATATTCCAGATGAAATTAATCAGTGTTGTCAATAATAGCAATTAAAGAAAGATAAGAAACAAGTGAGTGTTTTTTCTCACGAGTTCTTTGATACTACGTATTATACTATTTTTATTTGTTTTTGTTTAGATTTCTTCTTAGTATAATTGTTATAAAAATAAATGAAGAAAAAATAGCTAAACCAATAACTCCACCAAACATTGGTGTTTCGTCAGTTGGTGTTGGAGTGGGATTTGGTGTAGGAGTGATAGATGGATCAGACCAACCTGTTAAACTAGCCTATAGCCACCAGGTAGCATAGACTTTCATATTTGCATTTAAAGGTTGACTGTGAGCTGAAGAGCAATCATACCAATCATCTGGATTTTCATTTTGCCACTCAGTAACCCAATTAGCTCCATCATTCCAAGGATTATCATCATCATTTGCGTCATAATCACAATTATCAGTACAATTCCTATTACCAAAATAATTGCCATCAGGATCATGATTCTAAATCAGCAAAGTCAAAGAGAATCTTATAATTTGCTTCACAATAAGCTCGTATTTGATTATTGCGAATATGTAAATTACCATCTAATCCAGTTCCATCTGTATGCTCAGTCATATAAATAAAATAAACATCTGGATATAATTCTAAAGTCTAAAGCAGTCATAAGACTAAGGTATAAATCAATGTCAGCTTCAGTCGCTGTAGATACTTGTCCACACCATGACCACATAACTACATTGACATCTGAATTTGCTGAATTGTTGAGATATTCTTCAGTTCTTTCCGTCCAAGAACTTATGTCCGGATTACCCAAATCACCTGAAACAAAGTAATCATCTATATCTAAAGCTCCATCAATTCCCCCTTCATTCCAATCATATAACCCTTCGGTTCCACCTAAACTTTCTTTGTAGGCAGGCAAGTCATTCATACCTGTTATAATTTGACTTCCATGTGATGTATGACCATATGCTATATGTAAAGTATTCTTAGCATTAATTATTGCTGAATCTGGTATAATATTAAATCTAACTTGGTTCACTACTAAATGATTCGCATTAAAAGCAAAAGCCTTTGGTTTAATGAGAGATGGCTCATTTCCAGGTTGTGAATGTGATGATATACATGGATATGAAATTGTTAAGGAAAAAATAATCAAAAATATTCCAATAAATTTCAACTTCAAAATACCACCCTCAAAATTTTAAGCATAATATACTAACGTTTTTTCGTGTTTATATTATATTCCAATTATGAGCGTAAAAATCGGATGCTTATGAAAAAATATCACAAAAAAAAATAAAAATGAATTGTGGTGTTTTAATTCAAAACTTGAGCACCACAATGTTTGCAATATGTTTCACTACGATCAACCACTGCACCACAAGTACTACAAAAAGCAGTTGTGCTCTTTTTCTCAGGTTCAGGAATAGGTCTTGGTTGTTGTGCATGTTGTGGAGGTGGACCAGTTCTTTGTGCTGGTTGAGGTGTTCCACCATCCCAACTATAGACGACTCTCCCATGATCATCAGTAAAACTGCCAGTTGCAATCATAATTAGATCAATTATCCAACCAATTCCAAAAAGACCACCGGTGCATAACCATAAGAAACCAGAGACTACTTTACCCACGTAAAACCTATGAGCTCCATAACCACCTAGAAACCAACAGAGCAATAATGCAACTGTTCGACTATAATGAGAAACTCTTGGATCATAAGCGTTCATTTAACATCCTCCAAAGTATCAATTGTTTTAGTAAACTATTTTTTATCTATAAGCTTTATTGCGTTCTAGTTTTTTAAACATTACATATTGAAATTAGTTAAAATCTTAACCAAAATTGAAAAAAATTATTTCTACACTATTTCGTCTATCATTAATCTTCTTGTTTAATATTCAAAATTGTTTGAGAAGTAAAAAATTATTAAATTCTCAACAAGTTTAGAAAATAGTGACAAATAAAGTAGAGCATGTTCTCAAAGTTATGAGAACACCTATATATCCTATTAATGATAGATAGGGTAGGGAAATCTACCCCAAATAGAGATCCCTACATTTAAGAGGTATAAAAAATGAAATTAATCAAGAAGGATTTAAAAAGAATGTTCCTTCCGTTAGCTTTATTGACATGCTTAGGTTTAATGTCAGTTATTTCAACACCTGTTCAAGCAGCAAATCCAGGACCATTCTTTTCAATAAGTATTCTTGCGCCAAATACCAATCCTGCAAGAAATCAATGGTCAACTTTGATGGTAGAACAATTACCAAAAATAGGTATTGCTGTTGATGTTTTTGACCACACAGGATGGGCACAAATCGGTCCAAGGACATGGAATCATCCAGGTCCATACCCAATACCAAGTTATGCTGAGGGTGGATTTGACATTCTTTTCATAGGTTATGGTTGGGGACTTGATTTTGATCCAACAGGACTTTTTACTTCTGATGGAATTACACCATATGGTGGTAATTATTATCAATATAACAATCAAGAATTTGATTGGGCTGTTGGAAATTATTCACAATCTTTTGCATGGGCAGATCGTATGCATTATGGTGAAGAAATTCAAGAAATTCTTTATGATGATCAACCAAGCATTTGTATCGTCTACAACGTTAATCTCTACGCTCATGATCCAGTTTTAGATGGCTGGGATCCACTTTTATGGGCTTCTGCTTATCAACCAATGGAGAACTGGTCATTAGGTAGTGCTACTGAATTGCATTTCGCAGTTCCTGCTGACTTTGTTGATTTTCATCCTTATTTAATTGAATCAACTTATGATGCTCAATGGTTGACTCAAATCTATGGTGCATTGGTTGAACGATCTGTTTTAGCTGATCGAGCTTTTACTCCACGTTTGATTGAAGATATTAGTAGCTCTGATGGTTTAACATATAACTGCAAGCTTGTAGCCAATGCTAAATGGGCAGATGGTACAGCTGTTACAACTGATGATGTTATCTACACTTACCAATTAGGTGCTACTGAAAGTTTAGGTCATACAACCTATTCATTCAATACTATTTACTGGGACAATGATTCTGTTGTGAAAATTGATGATGATGATTTTACCATAACTTTCTTACAACCTTATGTATTCCAAGATGGTAATTTAGGAATTCAATTACTTCCAGAACACATCTGGGGTGCTATTGCTCCAGAAGATCACGCAACTCAAGCTGTTACTTGGGCTACTTCAGATCCTAATAAACTCATGGGAACCGGTCCTTATTACCTAGAGAATTGGGATGGTACAAATGGAGTAGTTCATTTGGAGAGAAATCCATACTTCAAAGATTGGTATGGAGAAGATCCTAACTTTGAAGATATTTACTTTGAATTCTATAGCAATAAAGAAGGTGCCATTTCTGCTCTCGCAGGCGATGCAATTGATATCATTGATTCCGAATTCTTTGTTCAAAGATCAGACATAGAAGGTGTTTCCGGCATTGATTACTCCTTAGTAGCTGCTCCTGGAAACCAAGAAATGAGTGTAAACATGCTTCATCCATACATAGGTACAGGTGAATTATGTCCAATTGCAAGTGAGGAATCCGGTAGACACATTCGAAAGGCTATTAGTCATTTGGTTCCAAGACAAGTCATTGTCGATGAAATACTTGATGGTATGGGTTACCCAGGAGTAACTCACTGGCCAAAAGTATCAATCGGTTTTGATGAATCATTAGAACCATATGAATATAGTATTAATCTTGCTTTAGAACAAATAGAAGCTGCTGGTTTTGATTTAACAACAACAACCGAAACAACTGGTGTAGGACTAGTCGCAGTTATCAGCATTCTTGCTTTAGCAGGTGCAACTCAAATTTTCTTCTTAAAAAAGAGAAAATAGTAGATCAATTATCTTTCAATCATGAAGAATGATTGCTTAAGACCGATCATTCTTCTTCTTTCATTTTTTGAGGTTCTTCCTTTTTAGAATACTTTATTTCTTTATGAAAATTAATAAAAGAGTTAGGAATTCCTTTAACATCAATTAGGTGACTATCATGGTAAAAGAAATCGCAAGTGATTTGTATAGTGTTTCTGGAAAAGGAATCTATTCAGTTCCTATCTTTGTTGTAGAGAAGAAGAATGGTATGCTAACTTTAATTGATACAGGACTTGAGAAAGATATTTCTGTAATTATAAAAAAGATAAGAAAGAGGTGGGACTCTCTAGAGAAGATTGAGCGTATTGTTTTTACACATAGACACTTAGATCATACTGGTGGATTACCTACTTTAATTTATGAGCTAACTACAATAAGTGCTCCCGAATCACCTTTAGAACGTATTGAAATTATCTGTCATAAAGACGAAGCAAAATACTTTATTGAAGAACAAGAAATTGACCCAATAAAACCAAATAAACTAGTTGAACATAATGAAATTATAGACCAAGAACTCCAATTAAGAGCTGTTCATGTACCAGGGCATACTTATGGTCACATTTGCATACTTGCTGAAAAACAGAAATTACTTTTCCTTGGGGATACAATAATGCATATGTTTTTCAGACTCCAACCTGTGTTCAAAAGATTCCATGATGATTATGATCTTTATTTAAAAACATTAAACAAAATACTAGACTTTGAGTGGGATTATGCGATTCCATCACATATGAAACCTGTGAATATTCCTCGAGATAGAATTAAGCTTTTTTAAGAAAAAAAATTCACTAAGTTAAAATGAATATAATCATTTATGATATCAAATTCAAGATATTCTTCAACAATTACCCGTACCACATCAATAGGCAAATTAGTAACTGATATCTGAAATTAAATAATTCTAGGCAAAATGTTGATGAAGACTATCAGAAAACTTGCTAAAATTAGTACATAAAAAAAGCAAGAACGAATATTAAAGAAATAGTTTGATCGTTAAAATCGAAACCGATTTAACGACCATAAACTAATGCAAAATCCATTCTAACTTTATTATGGTATTTTTTGATTTGATCTTTAATTGTTTTTTGTGATAGAGTTTTTGTCTCATTTTTTATTTCTCCGTCTTGTTTTTTAAGATGCTATTCTCATACTTATATATAAGTGTTTCTCAAAAAATGAGAAATATATATCATAGTATTAGAATTAAATATTACAATGCAAGAACAATATTTAAATATATGAGAATGATATATATTATATTGAGAATGAGTGAAACAAAGAATGAGAAAAAAACAAAGTGGTGAATTGGAATGAGTCAAGATGTAATAACCTACAAACAGACAATAGTAAACATACTAACACAAGAGCAAGTAGATCTAGTCTATAGCGAAGAAAACTATAAGTATATAATAAAATTCCTAAGACAAGGTCCAAGAACAGTAAAAGAATTAGTAGAAGATTTTGAGAAAAGTGGAGTTAGTAAATCAGATAAGTCAATCTATCGTTATCTAAAAGAGCTTATTGAGAACGGTTTTGTTGCAAAAGCAGGAAAAAGAATAACCTCAAAAGGAGCAGATGAGCTACTAAGTGAAACAATATACATAAGAACTGCAAAGATTTTCTTGAAAAGATATCTTGGACATGAAAAGAAAAAGCTACCGGAAAAAGAAATGCAATTATTCAATGAAATTGTACAAGAATTACTTGAACAGAAATTCGGTACAAAATTGACTTCTTCTGCAGTAGGTGAATTAATCAACAAATTAACTATTGAAAATAACAGACTGATAATTGATATATTTGAAAACGCTAACAAAAAAACACTCGAGAAACTAGGAAAACTAAATTGGGATTTAATTGATAGCTTGATTGAATATGTTGGATGGCTAGCATTAGTTTTAGATACAGATATTGTCAAAGAAATCGAGGAATGTTGTTCTAAATAAAAAAGAAAATGAAACTGCCTAGTAAAAATACTAGTGTATTTCATTGATCTGTTTATCTTTTTCTTCGTTGATCTGCTATTAATACTACAAAAGTTATCATAGTTATTAAGGAGAAACCTGCGATTAATCCACCTTTGTAACCAGTTTCCTTCGTTGTAGTGTTTGTTGGTTTGGAGTGGGGGTAGCAGTAAATGGAAAATCATTTGGATCTGTTGGATCCGTTCCATAATTGCATTCATTACCATCAGAGAAACCGTCACATCTTGCTCCAGGATGGTTTTATAAAGCTCAGAGAATTGTTCCCTAATTTATCTAATGGCATACTAATTTATAGCAAAAGGTTTTACTTTACTTCATCTATTAAATGCAGGTGTAATTTTGTCCGATCAAAAATATGAGAAAATTGAGAAAATAGTTATCGAAATAACTACTTGTAAAGAAAGAAGAAGTGACACCGACAATCCTGTGGAATTATATGTTGGTGGTCATAAGTGGCAATTAGACATACCAAAATATGATGAATTTGAAAAAGGAAAAACAGATGTTTTTGAATTAGATATACCAGAGAACTTTGATTCTTCAAATTTTCAATACCTCTGTTTTCGTAAGAAAACTTATACTGGAAAAGATGATGATTGGTGCATTGAGAAAATCAAGCTTATTGTCAATGATGTAGTGGTCTATGAAAAAGATTCACTTAACGCTTGGTTAATGGATGAAAAAAGTAGTTGGTGTGCACCGGGTTTTATATATGGCAGAGCAGGAGAATAAATCTCCAACTTTTCCTTTTATCCAATATTATTATTAGTATAGTAATCTATCCTTATTTTGGGGTTTGAAATTGGAAGATATTGTGGCTAATTTGATAGTTCGAATATTCTGGACTATTCTAATTGGGTGGTGGGTTTCTATCATTTGGTATATTATTGGTATACTACTTGTTGCATTAACCATAACTGCTCCTGTAGGTTTTTTGTTACTAGATAAATTAGAATTTGTATTTTCATTAGAACGTGATCCGGAATTAACTTGGAAAACAGGTCAACGCTTAATATTGGGAGTAATTTGGTTTTATCTAGTTGGTTGGTGGTTAGGATTAGCAGTTATTATTTTAGCAAGTGCTTGTGCATTACTAATAATTGGATTTCCATTAGGTGTATGGTTGATCAAACGATTAGATGATGTAGTAATTTTGGAATAAAATTTACAGCTAATGTGCATAAATGTTCGAAATGCAAAGGTTTATTTTTGACAATGTTAACGTTCAGTCGTTCTTAGATTACAAGTAGTTTTTAACAATGACTGATGTAGCACAGGACTATTCGAGAAACTTTACTCCTAAGTTTTTTGATGGAATGAAGAGGCCTTTCAATTGGTATAAACTTGATAATGCTGCCAGTATTTTTAGTATGCTTAGTTCAGACAAGTCCCCAAGTATTTTCAGAATGTCTTGTACACTTAAACAACGAATTAATGTTAAGGATCTTCAAACTGCTTTGAATCGTATTATGGTTAGATTTCCCTATTTTGATGTCCATCTTAGAACTGGTGTGTTCAATTATTATTGGGAGAAGAACCCAAATGATCCTAAAATCGTTGCAGAATCAAAATATCCCTGTCAAAAACTACCAATTTATGACCGAGGAGTTTTTCCATTTAGAGTAAGAGCTTATTTTAATAGAGTAGCAGTAGAATTTCATCATAGCTTAACAGATGGAACTGGAGCAATAACTTTTCTGAAAGCATTGGTCGCTGAATATTTACACTTACGAGGTGTAGATTCAAATGATTGGGAAGATATTTTTCGAATAAACCAAACACCTGACCCTTCTGAATATGACTATGCATATAAGAAAAATTATCGAAAAGAGAATCCTTCCACAAAGACAAAAAGTGTTGCTTTCAAACCACCTTTTACTCACGAGAAAAAAAGAGTCTTTCATGTAACGACTGGAATAATGTCTGTTTCGGATCTACTGAAAGTATCTCGAGAGAAAAAAGTCACTATGACTGACTTATTAACAACTATTTATCTTGATTCACTTCAAACTATCTTATTTAGTTTGCCAGCAGATATTCAAAAAAACCATATGAAACCAATAAGGATAGCTGTTCCTGTAAATTTAAGAAAAATCTTTCCTACCAAAACAATGAGGAATTTTACTTTCATGATAGCACCTGAAGTTGATCCAAGATTAGGTTGGCATAGTTTCAATGAAGTCTTAAGTCAAGTGCATCATTCCATGCGAAAAGAAATTGGTAAAAAACAACTTAATCAGCACATTTCCCAGAATGTCCGTAGTGAACAATTCCCAATTATTAGGACTGCACCATTATTCGCAAAACAATTAATTGCTGGATTCTTGTATAATAGATTTGGTGAACAACAATTTTCTGGAAAATTAAGTAACATGGGAAAGGTGACAATGCCAAAGGAATTTTCTGATGAAATTGAAAACTTTGAATTGGTATTAGCCCCAAGTACAAACATTACTTCTAGTTGTGCAGTTGTTAGTTTTGGTGATAAACTAGTAATTAATTTTGGTAGAACTGTTAAAGAATCAACTGTTGAGAAGCTATTCTTTAGGAATTTAAATGAACTTGGTCTAAAAATCAAAATAGAAACAAATTAAGAATCTAATTTCTTAGTCCTTTTAAGCAATTTCATAACAAATTCATCTTTTACATGATGAAATTTTATAAAGAATGAAACTCAATTAATTTAGATTCAAAAAAATTGATGTGGTTTTTATGACTAAAGAGGATTTTGAAATACCATGGTACGAAAGTCCCGCTCTAAATGATGTAGTAGGACTTATGGGGGCAAGAGCAATGAGAGGGATAATGAATACGTTCAACGGTAACCGAATTTTTGGTGGTAAAACAGGTTTACTTAATGTTGCAACAGAACTAGGCAAACGATTTGATGAAGGAGATAAACGACTCTTAATTATTGCTGACTCTTTCACAAAAACATTTTATAATAGAATTGCAGGAGTTTTTGAGAATCATGGGTTTGAAATTGAAATCTGGAGTGGAGTACAGCCAGAAGTTCCATTAGATATTCTTGATGAAGGAATTCAAATCTGTAATAAATTTAAACCAAATGTTTTCCTTGCTGTGGGTGGTGGGTCTGTTCTAGATGCTACTAAAGCACTATGGATTGTTTATGAAAGACCAGGAATAAATTTACTACAGATTGATATTCTTGATAATGCTGTTGGATTAAGGAGAAAAGTAAAAGCTTTAGTTGCAATTCCCACCACTATTGGTACAGGAAGTGAAGTAACAACAGCATCAATAATAACAGATACTAGACGAACCCCACCGAAAAAAATAAGTTTGTCAGTTGATGAAACATTACCTGATTATGTTATTTTAGACACTCAATTTGTTGAAACATTACCTCCATTTTTAATTATGGCAACAGGTTTAGACGCATTAGCACACAGCATTGGAGCGATTACATCGAATTGGGGTACTCCTCTATCAGATGCCATAAATATTGTAGCTATAAAGGAAGTCCTTCAATATCTACCTCGATTGGTAAAATATGGAACTAAAGATCTTGAAGCATTGGAACACATGCAATGGGCAGCAACATATGCAGGTATGGGATTCAATAATGCAATGCCAGGTATTGAACATGCTCTAGGTCATAGCTTTGGTGCAGTTATGCATGTGCATCATGGTTTATCAGTAGGAATGCTTTCAGCACAATCAGTTGCTTGGCAAGCAAAGGTAACTGAAAAATGGCTTGAGTTATGTACATTATTTGGTGTCTCTAAAGAGAAATATTCCACAAGGCAGGAATTACTTGAAGCACTAATCGCTGCTATACAAGATTTTCAACGTTCTGTTGGAGGAGTTGCATCGGTTAAAGAATTAGATAACCCAAAAATTAGCAAAGTAGATTATATGAGCAAGTTAGACATTCTTGCTAAATATGCAAAGGAAGATGTTTGTACTTTAACTTCTTACCGTCCAGTATCGGAAAAAGACTATAGGCGGATGTTTGAAGCTGCTTGGGATGGGGAGAAGCTGGTATATTAGGAGTGGGAAAAAATGACTGAAACAATGACAGGTTACAATGGAAAAATAGCTTATATTGATCTAACAAAGAAAGAAGTTGTTATAAAAACATTAGATCCAGAAATTGCAGAAGATTATATTGGTGGTACTGGATTAAGTGCAAAGCTAATCTATGATTCATTATCTGAAGAAGACTATAAAACACTAAAGAAGGATGTTTTCCATCCAATAAATCCAATTGTATTTGCAACTGGACCGGTTACAGGAAGTCTTCGTCCTGCTTCAGGACGATATTCAGTGTCAGGTATCTCTCCCCTCACAAATCATTGGGGAGAAGGAACAAGTGGAGGATTCTTCTGTATTAATTTGCGAAAATCTGGTTATGATGCGTTAGTTATTACTGGGAAATCAGAGAAACCATGTTACATTCTCATAGAAAATGGTGAGATTAAATTTAAAGATGCTTCCAAACTCTGGGGTAAAGGAACCTATGAAACCCAGGAAACAATCAAAGAACAAGTAGGAGTTAAAGGACTAAGAGTTGCAGGCATAGGTCCCGCTGCTGAAAATCTTGTCAAATATGCTTGTATTCTAAATGATGAGGGAAGAGCACAAGGAAGATGTGGTTTAGGAGCAATAATGGGTTCCAAGAAACTCAAGGCTATAGCTATACAAAAGCATAGTAAAATTACTGGACAAGATAAAAAAGCAATGAAAGAATTGCGAGATAAAATCAATGAAGAAAAAGAACAACTATCTCAACTTCTACCTATAATGCAATATCTCTATGGAACTAATCTTTACATGGATATGGGTATGTTTGCTGGAGATGTTCCAGCTTATTATTTCACCGAAGCAGAATTTCCAGCAGAAATCCTTACTGAAAAAACAATAAAAGAACATATGCCAGTTTTCACTTCGGGATGTGCAGGTTGCACTATAAAATGTGCTAAGCATACAGTAATTGTTGAGGATTCAAAAGAGATTGTAACCGATGGTCCAGAATTTGAAACTGTTGCATCCTTCGGTCCTTTATGTGGATTATTCAGTCGAGAATATGTAGCAAAAGCGGGTCATTTAGCAAACATCTATGGATTTGACACTATCTCTGGTGGAGTTTCTATTGCTTTTCTTATCTACCTTGTAAAAGAAAAAATCGCCATTGATGCAATAAAGAAATCACTGATAGATATTAAGCTAGAAGAAATTGATTGGGGTAATGGGGAACTAGTTTGCAAACTAATCAAAAAAATAGCTCTTAGAGATGGCATAGGTGATGTAATTGCTGAGGGAGTAAAGAGAATGGCTGAAAAATGGGGTGTTGACCCAGAACTAGCAGCTCATGTTAAAGGTCTTGAGGTTCCAATGCATGACCCTCGAGCATACGCAGGACAAGCATTGTCGTATATGACAGCTTGTTGTGGAGCAAACCATGAAAAAGGAGATTGGTTTCAAACAGAAATCTTTGGATTCGAAGCACCAGAATTTGATATTATAAATGGAGATAATCATGATATAACTGGAAGAGAGAAGGGAGTCATGCATCTCCAAGATCTACGAGGAATCGATGATTCAGCTGTGAATTGTAATTTTCATCAACCATCAAAAGTATCAGAAATAGCCAAGTACATAACTTATGCATCTGGTATTCATTACACTCCTAGAAAACTAATGCAAACTGGTGAACGGATCTTCAATTTAAAGAGAGTAATTTCATGCAAAATGGGAATTACTCGAGAAGATGATAAACTTCCAAAACATGTACTTAAAGTTCTTAGCTCTGGAAAAACTGCTGGATTGAAATTAAACTTAGAAGACAATTTGAAAACATATTACAGACACAGAGGATGGGATTGGAAAACAGGTTATCCTACAGAAGCGAAACTAAAAGAGCTAGGTATTATAGGCAAAGGAGAAGATATAGCAACAACTGTCGATCTAAAAACATCAGAAGAAGTTCAACAGGAAATTGATAGATTAAAGAACATATATGTTCCCAAAATTGAAGCAAAAGCATTACAATGGGATGAAGTTTTTCCATATTTAGATTACGTAATATTGTTTGCCAATAACGAACCTGATTTCTTTTTAGAATTTGAAGTTGCGGATGAAAGAATACTCTTTGAAGTAGCAGATTCACCAGAAGAAGATTGGTCATGGATACATATAGACCACGGGAAATATACTATTGGTCGAGGACAGATAGAAAGCCCAACGTTAACTCTTGTATTCAAAAACAAAACATTTCTGATGAGACTATTGAATATGGATGTAAACATACGAAGAGCTGTTTTAACTGGAAGAATAAAAGTAAAACCACTAGGAAAGGCTCGAGTAATTGCGAATTTCTTTGGATTATTCTTTAGCAAAATTGGTATGAAATTAGAATTCTGAAATCAAAAAGAATGATGAGAGGAGGAAAACCTCCTTTTTTTCATTTTTTTTACAAAATAGATTATTTTTGCATATTATTTATAGATTAGTTTCGAACTAAAGCAATTTAGATTAAATGTTCTTTAAAGGAGAAAATTTTATGTTTAAAAGAAAATCCTTTATAATTCTATTTCTAGCTTTGTTTCTAACACAGATATTAATTTTTCAATCAAAGCAAAGCTACTTTTAGTAGTCTAACATCTCAACCAATTCAAACAGCTGTCCAACCAGCAATTGATCCTATTACAGCAGATGTTGGAGGAACTGAAAGAATAAAAACAAATGTGTTTGAAGATGGCGGATTAGAAGAAGATGGTGTATATGGTGAACCAACTGCATTTTATCCTTCAGGTTCTGGATATAACCATGCTAATCATTCATATCAAGATGAAGTACATTCTGGAAGTTATGGAGCATATGTTAGTTCTCGAGGAACAGAACAATGGGGTTCCCAAATATCTGATTCAAAATGGTTCCTAAATATTCCAGAAAGATCGTATCTCGATGAGAAAATAACATTGGATTTCTGGTATAATGCAAAAGCAAATCCTGATCATGCTCTGGGTGCTGAGATCTACTTTTATATAGTATTCGAAACGGATGTTGGAAATCATTATCTGTATTACTACCTTTCTAGAGTAAGTGGTATGCCAACAAATTATCCTTATCAAGTACATATTGATATTCGAGGATCATTAAATACTTGGACAAATGTTGTAAGAAATATCACAAAAGATTTTGAAGATTCATTTAGTAATAGTGCTGATCTATCGATATCAAATATTAGGCAAATGTATTTCTATTGTACATCAGTACGAAGTTCAGTAGGAGATACAATTTTACTATTCGATAATGTTAAATGTACTAATGATACTGGTTTTGATTATCTTTTTAATGTAAATGGTGATTTTGAAGACGGGAACTCTAATGAGTGGAGTGATTATGATACCGGTCCAGGTTCTGTTTACATTACAGATGATGATTATACCCAAGGATCTAGTGCTATGAATATGACTGCTGGAACACCTCACGATTATTCTGAATCATATGCACGTGCTGAAAAAGAAATCTATGATGGTTGGCAAATATCGCCTAAAGGTTATTACAGTAATCAACCTGGAGATCTTGTTTTTAGTTTTGATTGGAAATATTCTGATTTAGCAGGTCTTGGTACGCAATATGCTTATTTCTATATCCATTCTGCAAATGAAACAGATTCTGGTACAAATTACTTTATTCTTGGAGATGAAAATGATGATATGACTTCCTTCTGGAACTATACTTCTTCTAGTTATTATCAATATTATTTAGCAGCGGATGATCTTGGTGTTCGAGATACTTGGAGTCATTTCGAAATTGATTACTACACATTAATGACAAGCTTGGATTTGCCAAATCAAATAGCTTATTATGTTGGTTATTACGTAAGATGCTTTGATGCTGAAGAGTTAGAGCCACAGTTACTAGTGGATGATTTTAAGGTAACTACTTATCCATTTTCAGATCCATCTTTTGAAGGAATCTTCTCATACAACCCTGTTGATCCAATTAGGTTTTGGCTAACACCATATGATCCAGATTATGCGAATATTACCACAGATGCTTATACTGGCACATATGCTGCAAATCTTTCTTCTTATGGTGGATTCAATAATGTCTATAGTTGGAGAAGAAGTTATCTTCCTATAGTTGATAATCTATTTACTGATTTCTGGTGGAGACTAGATAAATTAACTGATACTGGAGGAAGTCTAGCATATTCAGATATAAGTCTCCGAATTGAAAATACCAAGTATATTCGATACGTTTTAGGAAATAATAGTAACTACCTTGTGTCCAACTCTTCAAATACTTGTTTCTATTTCGTTGAAAATCATAATCAAATAGGAACTTGGAACAATCTATTTAGAAATCTAACTGATGATGTCACTATGGCTTTTGGTCCAGGTAATTGGAATATAACAGAAATAAGGTTAGGATCTTATGCTACTGGAACTGATGTAGCGACTACAATCTTTGATGACATATATTTCGTTCGAGATATAGAAGGACCTACAATTGAAAATCTTGAATTAAATCCAGCTGAACCTGCATATAATGGAACTGTAGAAGTAAGTGTAGATGTATATGACAACATCCTGTTGGATGAAGTTGAGCTAAACTACAAAATGGGTGATTCCGCATGGGGTTCAACACCAATGTCTGTTGTCGCAAATAAATTCGTTGGTACAATTCCGATTGCTGCATTTGGAGTAATATGTTCTTATTACATCGAAGCTAAAGATATTTATGGATTTACAACTGAATTGGGTTCAGAAATTAGTCCATTTACTTATGTTGTTGGTGATTTCATAGATCCTATGCTAGTGTTAGATGCACAATCAGAATCAGAAACACTAAGTGGAACAGTAGTATTCAATATTACAGAAGGTTATGATTTAGGAAGTAACATAGCATCCTTTGAAATAACAATTAATGGAACTTCTGTGTATGATGAGATTACTTTTCCAGTAAATTATACCTGGAATACAGAGGAATACGAAAACGCGAATTATGTTGTAATCTTCACAATTGCTGACAATGCTGGTAACAGTTTGGAATTAGGTTTCCTATATACTGTCTACAATCCACCAACTCAATGGGAAGTCTTCGTTGCTTTTATGATCAAATGGGGACCCTATATTGGTGGTGGAGCTGGTGCTTTACTAATAGGTATTTTAGCAATTGTTATTGTAACTAGAAGAAAGAAGAGAATGAGATAATTAGATTCTCCCTTTCTTTTATTTATTTTTAATTTTACAAAATAATATCTAAATAAAAAAGAAGAAGAAAAAATTCCTTCTAATATTTCTAGTTTATTTGGTATATCGAATTCTTTGACGATCGGAAACCAAGACTAATAGTGCAACAGAGGTAATGATAGTAAATCCAGCAATCAAACCACCTTTGTAACCTGTTTCTTCAGTAGTTGTATTTGTTGGAGTGGTAGTTGGTGGAGGATCATTTGGATCTGTTGGATCTGTTCCTGCAGTGATTTCAGCTCCATCATCAATACCATCCCCATCTGTGTCTGTTTCTGTTGGATCGGTAATGTACCCGTCATCACCTGGGATAGATTCTTCATAGTCATCAATACCATCTGCATCTGTATCAGCTAATAATGGATCGGAACCATAGGTTCCAACTTCATCCCCATCTGAAATAAGATCGTCATCTGAATCAGCATCATTGGGATCAGTACCTTCTATGTATTCATCTCCATCATTCAGACCATCATCGTCACTATCATCATCTGTTGGATCAGTTACATAACCATCAGTTCCAAGTATAGATTCTTCATAATCGTCTAAACCATCGTCATCGCTGTCGCTATCAAGAGGATTTGTGATATAGCCATCTGTTCCAAGATTGAGCTCTTCCCAATCATCTAAGCCTTCTCCATCTGAATCTCCATCTGTTGGATCTGTAAGACTTGTGTTAATTTCATAAGGATCAGTTAATCCATCTGAATCTGTGTCATCACTTAATGGATCTGTTATGTATCCGTCTACTCCTGCGAATACTTCTTCTCCATCTAATATTGTATCGCTATCTGAATCTGGATTCCATATGCCTGTACTATGAGCCACTTCATCCCCATCTGACAGGCCATCATCATCACAATCTGGATCTAATGGATCACTGGAATAAGTAAATAATTCATCATCATCATTTATTGCATCTGAATCAGTATCTGATAGAGCTGGTGCTGTTCCATAGATGTATACTTCTTCGTAATCACTCAATGTATCAGCATCACTATTTAGACTGTAATGATCTGATCCATAGATATTCAATTCTAACCAAGTTGAAATGTTGTCTTCATCATTATCGAATGCTAATATTCTTACTCCACCTTCTTTTGCTGCTCCATAGACGATTCCTTGATGTAAGAATACTCCTTCTGGATTTCCTTCATAATCATATTGAGCAACTTCAAACGGTGTCGTTGGATCACTCCAGTTGATGAATTCAAATCCATCTCGCAAATCAGCTACACAAATCATATCACCTTCAACATGTAATCCGTTTGCATTAGCTCCATCATCATGTCTACTAACAAAGGAAATTGACGCAAGATTGCTTCCATCAAGTATTTCTAAACCATCATAGCTATCTGCAAAAAGGATATATTTTCCTTCAACCCAAACATCTTCTCCATAACCATTCCCATCAGTATAAGAAGCATATTCAGTTGGGTTTGTTAAATCTGAGATATCTATTACTTCTAGTTCATCTCCACCATCTGCAACAAATGCATAGCTTCCATTTACAAATACACCATACGCATATCCACCATCATCGAATGTTGAAAGATGATATGCTGTTGATATTGATGTTGTATTAAAAATTTCTAATCCATTATAAGTACAAGCAATAAAGGTATAATTACCCTGTACAAATATATCTTCAAATTCACGACCAATTAAAACCGTATTTAAAACTGTAGGACTTGATGGATCACTAAATTCAACAAAAGCTAATCCATGGCCTGTGACGCCTACATAAGCAACATCATTGTAAACATATACACTATAAACTTCTGTATTTGATGATATGGTTAGTTGACTTTTAAATTCAGGCAACAATGGATTTGATATATTGTAAATATGTAATCCATTATATCCTTTAGCTACAAATAATAAATCACCATAAACGAATGTGTTGTGTACGATACCACCTAAAAAGCAACTACCAATGTAGGTTGGCGCGGTTGATGATGACAGTTCAGAGATATTCACTAGATAAAGTCCTTGGTAATAATCTGTTATTCCAAAAATATCACCGCCAGTGAAACAATTTCCAACACCAAAAGTTGGTGTGCTATAGGCATTGATGTACTGAATATTTGTGACATCACTGACGTCATAAAATCTCGCCTCTGTTGAGTAATCACTAACGCAGACGATATTTCCTTGTTTCTCAACTTCTAATGGGTTTCCAATCAAATAAGAATCAAGAAATTCCGGATTATTAATGTCTGTAAAATTAATTGTTTCTAGACCTGTTCCAGATGCTCCTGTTGCATAACCATATTGCCCATCAACTTCGATATCTAGATAGAAAGCTCCATTCTTGTAATATGATACTTCATAAGGTGATGCAGGATTTGATATATCTACAACGTGAACACACCATGTTCCATGAGTCACATAGGCATAATTGCCTTGTATGGAGATACCATAAGATATTGTTGTACCATTGTTATATTCTCCAAGCTTTTCTGGATTTGTTCGATCAGTTATATTTACTATAACTAAATCTGTCCATTGTCCTGCTATATAGGCTATATTATCAATAATTGTAAATTCACCGCAATAATTTGAACTGTATTGACCAATTTTTGTTATGTTGCTTGGATCTGAAGCATTGAATATTTGCAATCCTGATTGTCTATGTCCAAGATATACATACTCATCTTCTACATAAACTTCATCTGCTTCGAATTCATCCCAGAAATAATCAATTGCTGTTGGACTTGTTGGATTTGTTATATTAACAACGACCAGTCCACCTTCTGATGTAGCTATATAAGCGTAACTACCATTGATGTAGACATCTCTTGATACTCCACCATAAATATCATCTAATACGCTTAATTCTGTAATGTTATCTCCTGGAGGTGTAGCATCAAAAATAGCTTTTTCTGGAGATGTTTTTTCTATTTCAATTATATTAATAGAATCATTAAATTTCTTCTGCTCATTATTTTTCAAAAAAAACGGAGTAGAAACCAAAATACAAAACATAAAAACAATTAGAATACTTTCTTTTTTTAAGTTCATTATTTAACTCCACACAATAGCATCTATAAGATTCCCACTTAATACTCCAAAATAGATACACATTGTTAATAAAGATTTCTTGTATAATGAATCAATGGTATCATAAGATTTTGAAATTAACTTTTCCAATTATGTAGTTTATAATATTCATCCACCATCTTTTCAATATTAACTGTTGAACCCATAGTTGGTCCCTGCTTTAATGTTTCAGAAATAAATCTTTCAGGTAAAGTATCATCTTCTCGAGTAATGCCAAATTTTTCATTGAGCTTTTGTTGTAAATCAATGGATTCTTTCATTATTCTCTGTAAATAATCTGGTGTATAATTCAATCCTGAACACGCATTCAGAAGATTAGAAACATTCTCAAAATTTAAGATGTCCATACACAAACCAATGTTTTTGCACATGGTCATACTATCTGTTAGAAGTGCGATTTTCTCTGAATAAACTACAAGAGCAGCTTTACCTTCTTCTGACAATCGATCAGCAGCTTTTTCAGTTCCGAATCTCCTTTTAGCTTCTTCTTTTCGATTAGTTAATTCAAAAAATGGTTCAGCTCTTAGATGGTCTCCACCTCGTGAAGCTATTGCATATGTTAATCCATAAGCTTTAATCCCTCTTGGATCTCCATTAATTACATCTAAACCTTTTACATGCAGAACTAATTTTTGTGCTTCTTCACTGAAATCCAATGATAGATTTCTTGCACCGTTTGCTAACTTGTCACCTATTCCTTCCCTAAAGGTTATCTTCTTTACTATTTCTCGAACTTTTTCTGTATCTCCCCACTTTAATTCAAGGCCTTCTAGTTCTTCTGGTTGTACTAAACCTCGTTCTTGACACTCCATTATCCAAGCAATAACTTCTGAAGTTGAAATAGAATCCAAACCCATTTGATTTAACCAAAGGTTCATCTCAAGAGCAAAAGGAAGGTTAGAGCTACCTATTTTTGAAGTAAAACTACAAAGTGTTTCAAATTCAGGTCCCTCTGCTTCTTTGTTATCACAAATATAGTATCTCGAGCAATGAAGATTACAATTAAAACAAGATTTATTTTTCACTTTATAGGTACTTGCTAGTTTTTCTCCTGATATTTCATCTATATATTTACAAACTCCTTCTTGGAAGTGATTTGTTGGCAGTATACCAATGCTGTTTAAATCATTCATGAGCATGGTAGTTCCTAGATTGTATCTTTTGGTATATTCATTATGCTTCATAATTGCTGTTTGTATTTTCTCTGATTCTTGTTTAAGAATTACTGGATTTGCATATTCTACCGGACTTGAACCTCGAACGGCTATTGCTTTTAGATTTTTTGAACCCATAACTGCACCCATTCCAGTTCGTCCATTAACTCGATTTCCGCTCGAGACGATTGCTGAGTAGAAAACTTGGTGCTCTCCTGCAGAACCTATTGCAGCTACTTGGATAGCATAATCCTTGTGTTTTTGTCTGATATAACTAGTAGTCTCAATAATTGTCTTACTAGCCAAATTAGAGGAAGGATGGAATTCTACTTCATTATCCTTAATCAACAAATATAGTAATTCTTTTGCTTTTCCAGTTATTATAATTTGATCAAAACCTGTTTGCTTCATTTCTGGTCCAAATGAACCACCTGCTGCTGAGTCACCTAAAATTCCTGTTAAAGGTGATTTAGCTGTTACTGTAAAATATGCTGATGCTGGAAGAATAGAGCCAGTTAATGGACCAATACCAAAGATGAGTATGTTTTCTTCACCCAAAGGATTGCATTCAAAATCTAATTCATCATAGAGTATTTTCGTGTTTGCAGTTCTTCCACCAATAAGTGGTTTAATCCAGCTTGAAGAAAATTTCTCAATTTTATATTCTTTCTCTGAAAGATTGATTCTGAGTATTTTCCCACCAAAACCATACTTAAGCAAGATTATCCATCCATTTCTTTCGCAATTCAATTCCTTGCTTCTTGATAAATGCGAATCTTTTTTCACTTGGAGTATAGTTTTTTGAAGCATCTTTAAAGGAAACTAATGAAGAGTGTTTTTCATCTAAACTCAAAGATAAAGCTTTTTCTGTACATGCTTTTATACACTCAGGATCCCCTGAACAGAGATTGCAGACAATTACTTTTTCCTTATAGAGCTGAATAGCTCCAATTGGACATGCATCTTCGCAATTAAAACATAAAGAACAAATATCCATATTAACAACAATTTCTCCAAGAGAACCAATACTTAATGCTTCGGTTGGACAATTTTTTAAACAAAAACGCTCTTCACATTGCTGGCAAACAACTGGGCTATCAATTCCAATTTCATACAAATTCAAGACTTTTATTCTAGCAAGATGATTACTAACTCTCTGTGTGTGAAAAAAAGCACATGCAGTTTCGCATCTTTTGCAACCAGTACATTTACCAATATCCACACAAATCATAATCAACCAAAGAATTTACTATGTTAAAATTATTTTCTAAAAACCCTTTAGTTAATTACAAATCTACAAGTAAATAAAAAATAAAAAAAAATGAGGAGTCTATTTTTCCTCATCATGCATTGAATTATCCTATGTACTTTTTTCTTCGTCGATTAGAAACCAAGACAAATATCGCAACAAAGGTAATGGTTGTAAATCCAGCTATCAACCCACTTTTGTAACCTGTTTCCTCTGTAGTTGTATTTGTAGGAGTTGTGGGTGGAGGAGGATCATTTGGATCTAAAGGATCTGTACCATTAGCAATTTCATCGCCATCATTGATTCCATCATCATCACTATCAGGATCTAGAGGATTGGTACTGTATAAGAAATCTTCATCTCCATCTAATAAACCGTCATCATCAGTATCTGGATCATTGGGATCGGTTCCTACGAAAATGACTTCTTGATGATCATCTAATCCATCATTGTCTGAATCTGAACTTACTGGATCAGTATGATAATAGTATATTTCTTCCCAATCTGATAATTGATCATTATCCGAATCCACTACATTTGGATTTGTTTGATACCAAGTTTCTTCCGTTAAATCATCAATATAATCGCCATCACTATCTAAATGACCTGTGTTAAAATTGTTACCTCTGTGACGATACCATTGTTGAGGACCAGATGAAGCAACTCCAGTTAATCCTAAACAATATACCTTATTATCATAACATCCAAAAATAATTTCATTGAGACCGTCGGCATCAAGGTCAGCAATTGTAGGAGTAGATCGAAGAAAACCACCTGTTATGTAGAACCATACTAAATCTCCTGTTTTATTAAGACAATACATTATGAAATCATTTGAACCTACTAACACTTCCAAATTGCCATCATTATCGAGATCACCTACAGTGGGAGAAAGTATTTCAGCGCTTGTTATGTAACTCCATTCTTCAGCTCCAGTGTGATCAAGACAATAAATCTTAGTATCTTGCGAACCCACAAGCACTTCATAAGTTCCATCGTTATCTAAATCAGCAATTGCAGGTGACCCATCAATCCAAAAACCAGTTGTAAAATTCCATTCACTTATTCCTAAATGACTCACACAGTGAAGCTTGTTATCATTTGAACCTACAAGTACTTCTAATGTATCATCATCGTCAAGGTCTGCAATAGCTGCTGAGGAACCAATCCAACCACCTGTTGTGTAGCTCCATTCTATCATACCCAAGTGGCTTACGCAATAAAGCTTGTTATCCATTGTTCCTATAACCACTTCCAGAGTACCATCTGCATCAAGGTCAGCAACTGCAGGCGAAGCTATCATGGCATCGCCTAATGTGCGGTTCCATTCTTTTATTCCTAGATGATTTAAGCAATAAATATTACTATCACCAGAACCAATAATGACTTCAAGTGTACCATCAGCATCAAGATCAACAATTGCTGGAGATCCCCAAACAATTTGATCAGTTGTATAGTCCCATTCTTTAGTTCCTAAATGATTTAAACAATAAATACCAAAATCATCGGAACCCACGATAATTTCAAAATCACCATCTGCATCAAGATCAGCTACAGCAGCTGAAGAAACAATATCAGCACTTGCTGTGTAACTCCACTCTTCAGATCCCGTATGACTTAAACAATAAAGCTTATCATCAGCTGAACCAATAATAACTTCTAGTGTACCATCTGCATCAAGGTCAGCAACAGTAGCTGAAGAACCAATCCAATCTCCTGTTATAAAATCCCAATCCAAAAAAGTTCCTAATGCATTAATTCCTATATCTTGTTCCTTTATTATCACCTTTGCATTTGAATCATTGTTAATTGTAACAAAAGGTGTTAATAGTAACAAAATAAAAACAATAACATTTTTTGTTTTTAGTTGCAAATCAAATTCCCTCCAAAAAGTACGTTATAATAATAATTTTATGATTAATAACTTTTGTTTTTAAAAAGTTAGATTAATAGAGAAAATCTCATGGTTATTAAACAATTTATTAACATTGAAATAAATGCAAGATATGATAACCAGATAAGGTTAGAGTAATACTATAATCAAAAGGAACTTCTTATTATGGATTAAATTACCAAACTGACATTTATTTTAAGACATTTGATGGTCTTTTAAAACTTCGAAAAGGAAGTATTGAAAATGCTTTAGTGTATTATAAAAGGGATAATATAAAGGATATTAAATCCAGCGAATTTTATTTGTACAAATCAATTGATCAAATTACACTTGAGCAGATGTTAAGGAAAGCTTTCGGAGTTCTTATTGAGGTGACGAAGAAAAGAGAGATGTATTTTATTGAAAATGTTAAATTTAATATTGTTGAAGTAAGAGATTTAGATGATTTTATTGAAATTGAAGCAATGACTAAGAATCCCACAAAAATGAAACAACTTCATGATATTGTTAATTTATATATTGATTTGTTTAAAATAACTCCCGATAACATTCAAAATCATTCTTACAGTGATTTATTATTGGATAATTAACAAAAAGTGAAGTTAAGTTTAAAAGAAAAACTTAATTTTCAATGCGACATTAACCTCAAATAGTGGGTGTAAAAGATGGATCAAACTTCTGGAATTCCTGAACCTAGTGATGAATTAATGAACGAATGGGCAAACCGAATAATTTCTTCCAATAAAATTGCTAAATATAGATCCCTAGAAGACATTGTTTTTCACGTTGCAAGGTTTTTTGAAGAGCAATTTCCTGACTATAGAATTAACACATATAATCCTGATGAAGGAGAAAATAGTTTTAATGTTTTCAAGTATGAAAAGAAAGATTCTGATATTCTTGATGTTTTTCTTGCTCCAAGAGAAGAACCAGCTACTGAAGAAGAAAAAATGTTAACAAAATATGTTAGAAGAACTTACCTGCAGATACTTTCAATTCTTAAAATTGATAATCCTACTAAGCATTCTGAAATATTAGCTGAGATTGGATTACGACCCTTTGATAAAGAACCAGATTTCAGGGAACAAGCTTTCAAATTTTGGAGCACGAAAATTATCGATTATAATAAAATAACCAAAAAGTCATCATTAGAGGACATAATTAACAGTGTGATTCGTTTCTTCAATTTGCTTTTTCCTAAATATTACATCTACCATTCCGAATCCTCAAGACAAATCCAATTACCTGTTTACATTAAGAGGAAAATGGAAGATACGTTGATGTTTGTTATGGAAACAGACCGAATACGCAAAATTATGTATTGCACCTATTATCATATTCTCAAAGATTTAGTTAGAATCAAAGATTACCCAAAAGATCCTAATTTCTGGTTTGATTTGGTTTTAGTTTATGAAACATTAGGTCAACGAGAAAAGGCAAAAGAGTTTGGTGAATTTGGTTTATCTTTAGAAATCGATGATTTATTTGGTTTAACTGAATTATTTACTTATTACAGCGAAAATAAACGTATGGCTGAGGGATTAAAATATGTTAAGAGAGTTGGACATTATTACAAGGATAAGAAAGATTTCAAATTCGCTTTAAATACCTGGAAATCAATCGCTAATTTTGAACCTCGCAATAAGGAGAATTGGTTGATATTAGCAGAAATCTATTCTGAGATGGGCAATGATTTGGAAGCTAAAGCCTGTAAAGATAAAGCAAAAATACTCAATTAATACTGCTATCATTCAATGTTCTCTTCTTCTTTTGTTCTTGATAGTAGCTTCTTCATCCAATTTGGCATCGTCCATCCGATATAACTTAGTCCGATTCCTATTAGCACTAATATTATTCGCAAGGTATGAAGCAAAGTTATTATGGCTGGTTGGTTGCCAACATTAGGTAATGTGAAAAAACTAGCTACTAATGCAGCTGCAACTAAACTAACAACAGCGAATAAAATGAAATAAATTCCTCTTTTTGTGAACTTATCTTCTATTGATTTCCCTAATTTCGCTAATGAAATTATTATTCTCAAATGTACTAAAATAAAAATCGGGATAAATATGATTGAACCTATTATCAATGAAGGTGTAAATTGTATAATATTTGGTCCATTCATGATGAATTCATTTTAATAGAAAGGATTTGTTGGTTGATTTACTAACTCCATAAACATTAATGCAGTTGTTATACTGACTAGAGCTGTTATTCCAACTGATGTTAGTGATTTAACTAAATCATTATCCTCCAAAATATGCCTGTTTGCAAAGAAGTAAAGAAATATATATGCTAACCCATAGAAGAAAGCGAAATTAAGTTCAAAATAACCACTTACTAGACTTATCTCTTATACGAAAACATAATACCATAAACCTATAGTGTTTGAGATTTCTGCGAATGTAATTAATGAATATGTAAGTACTAAAAGTATTGTACCTAAAGATTTTGTTCTAATATAATGTCTAATTAAAACTACAATAAATGCTAATAATGCTAATGAAATCATTAATGAAGTAAATAGAAAATACCAAGTATAAATAGTAATCTCCATACCATAATTATACTAATGCTTTTTTTTTTAGTTTGTGGTCTATCCCCAAACATCACTTGTTAGATTTTTTACCTTATCTTTCTTTGATTTTAGTTCGAGTCCTGAGAAATCCAGATCAATAGTAATATTTGATGGTAAATTTAGCTTGAATTTCTCTCTTTTAATACCTTCAAAAATATCATGAAGTAGTTTACTAACAACTTCGATTGAAATATCAAAAATTTCTTTTATATTAGATATAATTTTAACGAAATTTTTCTGAATAATTTCTGCATTATAATTGATTGATTCAAAAACGGCAATTAAAGATACAATATTATCTCTTCCTAATTGTAATGGAACTGTAAAGATAAGTGCTGAAAAAACCTTCTTGTCTGCTAATGTTACAGTTATAAAATCGTTTTCCTTTGCACCTAATGGCATACTTTTCAAAGCAATTTCATTGAGAGTTTTTTCATTAAGGATATTGGGATGAACTTTAACAACTTCTAATCCCTTTGTACCCATAGTTGATATGCAAAGGCTTAATGGTTTTATTTTTAACACCCATATTTCTTTTTAGAGTTAACACTGCACTTTCTGAAATATTAAACTTTCAGTTATAACTATTACAATTATAATTAACTAATAATCATTTATAGATGGTAAAAAAAACAGTCATTACTCACATTGAATACTTTCTTCATAAGATCGTAATGCTTCTGTAATTTCTTCTAAAGCTTTTTGTGCTTGATCTATCATCCAATGAGCAGGATGATTATCTGGTTCAGGTTGTATAATTTGTTTAAGTTCTGTTAAAGCAAGTTCATTATCCTCTTTCTTCCTCTGTATATCACTTAGATCATGAGCAATGCCTTCTTGATCGGGTTTTAACTGTGATACTTGCTTAACTAATTCCTGTCTGGCATCTAAGTCACCTTGAGCTGCACGAGCAATTGAGAAAGCGAATAGCGCTAGTGGTTGACCAGGAAAATCTTTCAAAATACTTTTTGCTCTCATTTCTACTGCATACCAAGCTCTTCTTTTTAGCGAAGTGTTTAAAATGAGTAATTCTTTTCTCAACTTTTTTTGTAATATTGGTGTACTTTCAAATTTCTTGTAGAATTGTGAGACGACTGTTGTAACAGCTTCTTCTGAAGCAATTATTCTCAATTCCAAAAACAGCGAGTCTTCCTGGTTTCTTATAGATTTAATTTCTGCTTCCAATCCTGGTTTCAAACCAAATGCTCTTACAACAACTCTGTCAATAGCAATACCACTTGCTACTTGTTCATATACCGCTTCTTGAATAACCTCAATACCGCTTTCCTTTGTTCCAAACTTCTTAATAATTGTATGATATTCATATGGTTTGTCATCTTTAAATTCGTCAACTAAAGTATCATTAAACTGAAATTCAGAATCAATTATTATAATCACTTTTTTTAGAAAATCAAAAATAGGTTGGTAATCTCTATCTTTTCTATGTGGATATGGTTGTATACGTACAATTTTTTCCATTTATTATCCCCGATTCTCAATGATTATTCATTGTTAACGAATTAATAAGACTATCCAAAAAAGAACTTTTATTGTCGTTATTTATTTCATTTTTTGCTTTTTTTTTGAACATTTTTTTTAAATAAGAAATACTTATAACTAACAAATCTATAATTACCGACAAAAACCATTAGTCTAGGTGGACTAAACTCCAGATAGGTGGAGATATAAAATGAAAAACAAAACTAAAAAAACTATTTTACTTTCTATCATTTTCGCAACCATATTAGCTGGTATGCTCTTTGTTTCTCTTAATGTCAAAGCAGACAAAGATGATGATGATAGTGTTTATGGTACTCTTAAAATAATCTATGCAAATTATGGTGATTTTGATGATGATGATGTAGAAGATGACATCATTATTAAAGCCAAGTTAAAGCTAGATATTGAAGATTATGCGAAAAGCTATTGGTATTTGAATCTTAAATTACCATCAGATAAAATATTCCATTTTTCATTTGATGCAACAATTAGAGAATCAGATAGAACTATTACTATTATTATAACTACATTTAACACTGCAGAGGAACCAGGTTGGTATAAAGCAACTCTAACAGGAATATTTTTCATGGAAGATATTGATGGATATCTTATTCTAGAAGATGAAATTGAATTTGATCCTCCAGGAATAGGTCCTGGCGATCCAACAGCATCTATGGAAATTATTTATTAGATAGCTTTATTTTCTTTTATTAAAAAAAAGAAGGATCCGGGGGTCATTTATACGCTAGACTCTAAAGACTTGGAGATACTCTTCGCTTTACAAGAAAATCCGATTGCTAATGTTAGTTCTATTGCTAAGCGTGTAAATATGAGCGTTTCAGGAACTGCTATTAGACTTGATAAAATAGCTAATATAGAGAAAGCCTACAAACGTGTACATACTGACTTAAATCTAAAAGCTCTTGATTTAGAGCTTCATGATTTCTTTTATAATATTGATTCCCGAAAATCATTAGAGAAGATAGAGAAAATTATTTGTGATGATCACCCTTACACTCTCTATAGGTCGAGATGTTTTGGGAAGTTTTCTGGATTATATGTACAATATCGCACTCCAGTAAATGGTTTGCCTTATTTGATTGATTTAGCTGAGAAATTAAAAGACAAAGGTGTAGTTATTGATTATGACTATATTAAAAGAAATACTCTCGAGACATCTGTAACATTGAAATCAGCTATTAAATTCTGGAATCCTCAAAGAAATACTTGGCAATTTGATTGGAATAGTTGGCGAGAAGGATTTGATGCAATTTCGCTAGCTTCTATTGCTAAATCGAATAACGTTAAATCAATTATTTCAAATTTTGATGAATTAGATATAAAATTATTAGACGAAATAATACTAGATGCTCGTCAAAAGAATGTTGATATTATAAAGAAATTAAATCTAGAAAAAGAACCAGGTATTGCTCAAAAAATTAGTCGTAAAATTAATTTCCTAAAAGAATTTGCGGTGGATAATTATAGGATCTTTTTGAACTACGAAGTTTTCAATCTATATCAATCTATCATAATTCGTGGTTATTGTTCAAAAACAATTGCTAGGAAATTTAGAAATTATCTTTTATTAGGAAGTGGTCACACTAAAAAGGTAATAGACTATTCACCTAAAACAAAATTGCTTTCATTTCCATTTCAGAGTGTTTATTACATATCAGAAAATGGTTTCTTCTGGTTTGTTAAAGCACCACCAGCCCATCTAAGTGAACTTGTTGACTTTATTTGGTCAATTTGTCCGAAACATGATATATTTTGGACTAGCTATCGATATTCAATGATATATAATCTCTGGGATCAAGCTTTTGACTTTAAAAATAAAAGATGGATTATGAATGATGATTTTATGGTAAATAACATCATTTCAAAACTTTAGAAGGTCAAACTGGACCCAGATATTTGTTGGCTAATTCTAGTTGTTCTAATCCTTTTGCAGTGTCTGAGTAGATTAGTTTACCTTCATCTATAAATAAAGCAATATCATGCTAGACATTATATAAAAAAAGGTATTTTAATTATTAAATTATTTCACGATTTCATCGAAATAATTAATTGAATCAAAAACAGGTTTAGAGGATTTTATACAATAAAGTCAACTTGTTGTAAACATCTTCAATAATCGTGTATTCTAATTAGCGCAGCTCCATTTCTGTATCCTAAAAGCTGTGCTAATCTTTCAAAAATTACATTTATAACAGTTTTAACATCTATGCTTTCTTCAGACTTGTAAACCTTAAGTAATGGTTTAATAGCTGCTTCACCCATTTTCGTTATCGTTTCAACTGCTACAATATGTAAAGATTCTATAGTGTTTTTTCCAATAACAAGTAGGATTTCAGAAACAAGTGAATTAATTAACTCAGGTTCTTCTGATTTGGTCCACAAACCAATTTTACCTAATGTTTCAATTGTTTTCTCTAATACACCAATATTATCTTCACTTCTAAGAACTGTTAGTAGAGCAGGAACAGCTACATCACCAAGTTCACCTAAAGACTCAGCAGCTACCAAACGTACACTCTCTGCTTCATCATCATGCATACTATTTACTAATGCTTTTGCCACCTCAAAAACATTTTTTCCCATTTGACCAAGAGCTTTTGCAGCATTTTCTCGCACTTTTGAGCTTTCATCTTCTTTAAGAGTCAAAAGTAGAGCAGGTATAGCTTCTTTTGCTTCTTCACCTAAATCACTTAATGCAATTGCTGCTCGCATTCTAATTATCTTATCATTTTTTGGTTCTAGATTTTTCATTAATTCTTGAATTTTCTCTTGTGTCAATGTTTAAACCAATCTATTTGTAAATATCTAATATAAAAAACCTTATCGTTTACATCAATTATTGATTAAAGTTAAAAACAGCACTGGACTACTTTTGCATTAAAACTTTAGCAGCTCTTTAAGGTCCCAAATTCTAATCTTTTTATCAGCAGAACCAACTGCAAACCATTTACCATCGGATGAGAACGCTGTAGTATAAACACCTTTGGGCTTTATTGTTTGATCTAACAATAAACTTACTTTCTTTAGTGACCAGATTTGAAATTTATTATCACTTGTAATTGCGAAATACTTCTCATTTGGTGAGAGAGTTACTGAATGAAGACCTAGTTCTTTAAACTTGATTTTATTTTCCTCAGACCAGTCTTTAGTGCTCCAGATTCTTAACGTTTGATCTGCTCCGGTAGTTAGAAGTTTCTTACCTTTAGCGAAATGGTGAATAGAAGAGGTTGATGTTTTATGAGATTTTATTTTCTTAATTAAATCGCCAGAAGGTAAATCCCAGACAATCATACTATCATCCAATGCACCTGAAACTAAATAAGAGCAATCAGGAGCAAAACTTAGGCTTGATACATGACTTGTGTGTCCTTTTAATGCTGCATAAGATTCGAGTGTTTCAAGACACCATAATCGAACATCACCTTCATAAGAACTAGATGCAAGTAATGATCCTTCAGGTGAAATTGCTAAAGATACAACAGGTTTCTTATGACCCTTTAAAGTTAGGATTTCTTTACGGTCAACTAGATCCCAAATCTTTATTGTTTTATCACTTGAACCTGTGAAGAGAATATTCTCATCACTCTTCAAGGCAAATGTGTTTACACTCTTTGTATGACCATCTAGCTCAAAGTAATATTCCCAATCCTCAGTTTTCCAAATTCTAATGGCATTATCCATACCTGCAGAAATTAATGCTTTGCTATCTAATGTAAAATCTATTTTTAATACATGACTGGAATGAGCATCAATTATTTTTGGTTCTAACGTTTATAACACCCCTATTAGGTAAATTACTATTCAAATGAAAAATAACTACAATCTTTCAATAAAATACTCATTAAGAAACTATCATCAGGACAAGAAAAAAATTCATTTTATAATCTTTAAAGGTTTTGAAATTCTAAAGTTTAAGATGTTTCCACTGTTAAAATTTAAAACCCATCTCGGAAAAAACGAATAAAAGTGAAAATGAATCAAAATCTTCCTCTGAGATGTTCAATTAATTCATGATTTAATGGATAGAGAATATAGAGTACGTCATATTCTACTTTACTTTTAGCTGGAATAAATAATTCATTTATTGTATTAGCTGAATTTAGCAACTCACCGTCATCACTTATAATTAATCTCAAATTCCTTTTAGTAGGACCTATGATTGCTAGCGCTATTTTTGATTCTTGATCAACAAAAACTACCCATTTATTGTTCATTTTAGGAATCCATTTTTGAGATTGAAAAGTTCTTTTGTGTAAAACTCCGTTAATTTCAAAGAAAATATCGTTTGTTACTCGTTCAGAAACAGCAATATTTGCATCCAATCCTCCCCTGAATCTCAAAGTAGCCTTTGTGTTATTTAGCACCCTAAATGTTGCTTTAATTGCATTTGAAAAAGGTAATGTTGTATAATCAATTTCAAGTTGCAGACCCTCTAGAAGTTCCTTTGATTTTAATTTCGAAGTAACCTTAATTCCTTTCTCTAGACCATTGTCAATCTGCTCAGAAATGAATTCCTCAAGATGAGTAATAGAACCCCAAGAATATGGATTACTAATTATTGGTACAATACCTCCAAACCAATGACTATCCCACATGAAAGTTTTTACTTCTGGCCATGAACTTAGAAGATTCTCAGATTTGGAAATTGTAGGAATTTTGAAGGATGTAACCGAGCCACCATGATCTTTAGAAATAGAGAGGAGTAGTTTACCGTTATCTATTGTATAAAGTTCCTTATTGTTAATTTCATCATTCTTCTGGATATTTATTTTGAAGTCTTTATTGAGTATTTGAGCTAAAAATGAGAGATCGAATGATGTTCCTTCTATAACAATACTCAATTTGACAAAGAAAATTCTACCAAAATAGATTTCATTTGCATAAATTTTGAATATGTTTTCATAAGGTTTCCCACTTACCAATTCATTAATCTCAGATTCGAACATATTTGTGTTATCTTCAAATGTAACTCCTTTAGGCAGCTCCATTACTAGTTTCCCTTTAATTTTCCTTAATGTATTGTTATTCACAATCAGATTTAATGTATCATCATAGTTTATTGGTTGAATATTAAAGGAGTTCATTTTGCCATAAACAGATGATTCAGTTTCAATTGTAAACTCATCTAGAATCGTCATTGTTTCTTCAATTGGATCCAAAGCTAAAGAACTATCTTTTTCAATTTGCTCCTGCCATAATTTCCTGAAATCTTTCCAATTACCTCTTCCAAAGTAGATAAAGTATTTTATCTGCTTATGTTGACCAGGTTCTAGTGTTCCAAAATCATATTCTAGTGTTGATGCAGTACCTATACCTGCTTCAATTTTCTTTAGATATGTTTTATCCCACATAAAACCAAATAATTTTGCTTGATCAAATTCGGTACAAATCCAAGATTCCTTCCATTCATCAACATCTTTTGGATAATGCCTACTACTATGAAATTCTAAGTTATCATCGACCTTCATTAAACCTCTATTCAATGGAAGATATGTCTTACAGTCAAAAGCAATTCTACCCCAACCCCAAGCATCACTCAACATTCTTATAGCAATATCTTTGTGAGTTTCACTAGACTCATTAACGATTTTTACCATTATTTCTATTAGATCATTATTTGGTTTAATTGTGAAAGTTCTTTGTAATTTAATCCCTTTCTTTCTTAGAGAGGTAGCTGTTAAAATTAGAGATACTTTTTCCTTTTGCTTAACAATTTCAGCTGTATGTTTAATCTTTTTGAATTCATTAGCATATCCCATAAAAGGTAAACCTAAATCAGGTTGAGCAGTACCAAAATAGTAGAATTTTCCATCCCTTTTATCAAATATCCTTCTCAATACTGATGATTCAGATAAACTAATTTCTAATCTAATTGTATTATTTTCAAGAATTGCTTTTTTATTTTCAATTATATATCCAGAGCATTTTAAATTAGTTCCTGTTGAGTAATCGATAACAGGAATCTGTATAAATTCCTCAGGGAGCTTAATTCTTTCATTCTTTTGATCTTTGAAAATATTCAATTTTAATGATACTAGTGAATGATTATAATTTTCATTTAATTGGAAATTTATAGATAGATCAATTCTTTCCTTTGACTCAAGGTTTAGTAAAAGTGTGTTAGATTCAAATTCAACATTTGGAATTTCATTAATTATTATTGAACCTTTTATTTTATCTTCAGTTCTATTCCATAATCTAAGAGGAACATTCGTTTTCTCTCCAGGTATTACAGAAATATATCTTGGATAAACTTCAACAACCAAAGGATCTAGAGGAATAATTCCAACAGTTAAATCTATTTCCTCATCATCAAAAGAAATTAGTGTTTCAATTATTTGTTCTGTTTGAAGATGACCATCATTTGGATTTGATTTTGTTTCAACATCTAATTCTAAAGTTGCCCAAGATTCAATTGTTTTAGTTTCACCTGGTTTCAAAACATGCATTACTTCTGGTTCTTTTTCCAAATTAATACTAGTCTTGTTAATATACAGAGCGTATTGTTTCTCTTGTTTTGTTTCATTTTTTAGAATCCACTTTACAAGTACTTTTCCATAGCCCACATAACCTATATGATTATCAACTAGACAAGTTGCACCTATAGAACCTTCTTCAGATTTTAATTCAAAACCACAGATCTTTTTTGCATGTCTGTCTATCATTACATTTAATGAGTTGTTCTTGTCAGCTTCAAAATAATTATTGTAAATATTCATCTTACTGATTTTTTCTTCATCAGGTAATAGGCTTAATGTTCGTTTATATGTTGTGTACCAATCATACTTGTCAAAAAATCTCTTGAATAATTTAAGTCTTAGTATTCCAGGCATAAAGCTCTCCATATAGACTGAAGTTTCAGGTGCCCAAAAATAACCTGCTTTTTTGTACAATGGAACTCCTTTGAGGTTTCCACCCCATGTATGCAATGTTATAACATCTTTTTCTAGCTCAATTACACGTTCATTTGCTTTTAGTAGCAGATTTTTACCAATCTTTTTTCCTTGATACTTTGGATCTACACCTAGTAGTCCAACATAATAAACATCCTTTAATGCTGCATTCTCTAATACATCACAATGTCCAACAATTTTGCCATCAGAAATTGCAACGAATTTTGATAAGGGTGTATGTTTTTCCATACTTTCTAAGATTTCTTCAGCAGTTGTAGGTTCTCCATGACCAAAACCCCCTGGCCAAGATTCAGGGTCATCAAATGTATTATAACAATCAGCTAGTTGTTGGGCATCACTTTGTGTTTTCTGAAATTCTCGAATTGAGAAGTTATATTCTTTAGCTTCCTGTTCTTGCATTTCTTTGGACAATCTTTACATACCTCAATAATAGCAATTAATTTGATGTGATTTAATAAACAGTAAAACATGCAAATTATATGAAAAAAGAAAAATTCCCGTCACAAATATTAAGATTGTTATAAAACTTACACAAAATTGCTTTTGATCCTATTTAATTGATGGTAAAATTCGTATCATTGAACTTTCAATGATTTCTTTTAGAATATTTCTTTGATCACCTTGTGATACTTCATCAGATGTTATGTCAAGATACTTCTCTTTTGCTTGATTTTCTATTTCTCTGGCTAATTGTATAAGTTTAAGCTGTAAATCTGCGGTATCCTTTTCTGTAAAGAAAACTAGTGAAAGCTTCTGATTTATTCTCTCAATTAGAATTGTAACATTTTCATGTTTGATGCTTTTTAATGAACCATTTTGATCTTTTGTTAAAGTATTCTGTATAAATCCTGAAACAGCTGAAATCAATCCTGAGAGTAAGATGTCTTGTGTCTCGATAACTTCATCATAATACTTTGAAAATACAGGTAAACCAATATCAGTCATAACAAGGAAACCAAGCAATGTACTCTCATCTGTTTTAGATCGATGAGCAACTCTGTAGGTTAAGATGGCTGGAAGAGTATCTCCTAAATAATCTAACAAACCATTTGCTTTCTCGGTTCTTGAAAGCTTAGGATCACTATTACTAAGTGATGCAAATCGTTCCTTTGCTCGAGTGAGATGTACAGGTAGTTTATATTCTTCTGCTATTGATTGAGCCTTTTCAAGATCCATAATTGCTCCTTCTCTAAAATCAAGAATTTCATTTAAATAAGCGCGTACAATCAAACAATCACTAAGCATTGGTATAAGATTTTTCTCTTCAGCGGTTTTTACCAAGTTTTCTAATAGTGATAGAGCTTGTTGCAATTCTTCTGTATTATTTGTAAACTTATAGCTGTTTAACAGAACATTAGTTAGCTGGAAGGATGCTTTAAGACGTATAGGACCTAAATGCATTACTGCTTGTTCTTCTGATAGCCTTATTGCTTCTAATAAAACTCTTTTAGCTGATGCAAAATTAGCTTCTTTTGATTCCAAAATTCCCAGCATATAATTATATGCTGCGCCCATTGGTGTAGCTTCAATTTTCACCATAGCTTTTTTGAGTTTCTCAAGTGTTTTACGAGCTTCTAATAAATTATTTGCTTCAAGTAACACATCTATCTGATGGTAGTAAATGGACAGTAGATTTGCAGTTATAGCTTCATTTTGCTCTTCCATTTTCAAAGCTTCATCTAAGAAATTTATTGCTTCTTGATATTTTCCCATGACCTTGTATGTGTCAGCTATATTCAACAAAATTGTTGTATGGAAATTCAGAGGAGCAATACCTACAGCATCTTCAGCATATTTCTTAACTTCTAAGAAAGATGTTAATGCTTCATCATAAAAGCCTAATGAAAGTTGAGTTACTCCTGTATTTGCTTTTATACGAGCTGCACTATAATCATTTCCCACTTTCTGAGCTAAAACTAGTGCTTCTTTGAATTGTTCTATTCCTTCGATAAGATTCCCTTTGTATGTGTAAATACTGCCTAAATTACTTTTAACTTGCGATTTTAAGTATGGAAGATTTAGCTCTTCAGCAAAAGCTTCAGCAATTCCAATTAAGAAATCAGCATCTTTAAAATCACCAATAAGAGCATTGTGATAACCTAGAATGCTGCTGAAAATGGTTTTATACGTTAATAGCAGTAAATCCTCACTCATTTCTTCTGATTCATACATAGAGTAAATTACTTGGGTTAGTTCTTTGAATTTTGGAAAATCATATTTTTGAAATGCTAAGTAACCCAGAAACTGATGTATATCCAATTTGTCAAAAAAGGAAAATTCCTTCCCATCAGCTACTAATTGCTGATAATTATTATATTGATTTTGAATATAATCAAATCGTTTCTCTATTCGCCATTCTTCAAAAAAGAAAATAGCATACCATGATTGTATTATAGGATCACTATTTCTTTTTAGAATAGTTTTTAGTCTTTTCAAGTCTGATGATCTTGCATTTACTGAATTATAAGTAAAGAAATGCAATCTTATAACTGCTTTAATAATTTCATTGAAATCTTCATCAGAAATCTTAGGCTTTAATTTGGAATAGTTAGAATCTTCTGAACAGAATTTTATAATTGCTTTAACCATGGATTGTGCATAAGCTATGAAATCATTTTTCTCCTTTAATCTTGAACGCATTACTTTTACTTCTTTTACAAAGAAAGCTGGTAGATTCTTAGTAAAAATTTCATAATCAGGAATTAAAGAAGTCATTAGCTTATACCTCTTCCGAGTAAAAGTTAGCATTTCAAAAATTTAAATTATTTGTTTTATATTAAAGAGCCAATGTTTTAGAGAATTTTTTTTACAACATTATCAATCATAAATTCATAATTTAATTTCCATTTTTTCTTCTCAGCGTTAAAAGTTTGATCCCATAAGCCATACACTCGAGTGAATTTGTAATCGATAAGAAACAATTCATGCCCAGGACAGACATCCCAAATGAAATCCATTAATTCACTTAAATGGGAAGGAGGAGCACGTATATACCACAAGAATCCATAATCTGTAATAAAATAAATATTCTGAAATGGAATACTTGATTTACTTTCTGTTAAATAATTTCGAAGTTTAAGTGAAGCATTGTTATGGCATTGACCTTTAATCAAAATTGTTTGATATAAATCGAATATTGACCAATTGAGATAAATTCGATAATCTGAAATGGCTTTCTCCTTCAGAAATTTGATTCTTCTGCTAACTTTCTGTGCAACTCCGGGATTATTTTCTACTCCTCTATTTTTCATCATATCTACGTTTTTCCTACGTGCATCCAATGTTAATTCGGATAAAAGCTTGATATCCATCTCAGATAATTGCTCAAGTATTGATTCAGAACCTGATTTCTCTGGTATAGACTTAGCTGAAGTGTTTTCAAAATTATCTTTCCATGTCTTCCAATCAAAAATCCATCTTTGTTTTTTAGGGTCCCATCCACGAAGTGATGAATTAATTCGAACTTGAGCTTCATTTGGTTGTTTTTGTATATATTCAAAATCCTCTAGAATACCTTTTGAAAGTAATATTCCAAACAATTCTTCAAGATAGTTTAAACCTTCTTTTGGGGTTCTAAACTGCAAATAAAGACCTGGAAATTTTCCATTACAACGACCACGATACATTAAGTATGGATGATAGTAACTGAATTTGTTCTCAAAGAGCTTAAGAGATTTTTTAGAATTTAGTTTTATTAGGAAATTATTTGTCTCTAGTTCCAATGCACTTAAATTCAAGCCGACTTTTACTCCAAAAAAAGCTTTTTCAATCTCTTCTAACCTTGTCAATCTAGCAGATGTATTTGATATACTTAAGTTAATTTGAGAAGCAATATCAGATAATGTAGCAAGTGGATTGTCTTGAATAGTAAGTAGTATTTCCATGTCTTTTGCATCTATCATATGACAACTTTCCGAATAGTTATGTTAGTTTTATGCATAAACAACTATAATTTCTACGCCAGGATCACCAACGCCACCATCATCGGGTGGATCAAAGATAAAATAATCATAGGTATAGCAGAGATAATCGCCAAAATAGAAAATGCCATATAATTTAGTTAAATAACGTCCTGATTCTAATGCAGTATTGTAGGTAGTAATTATGATTTGAAAATCATCTCCAGAAGAAAAGAGCATTAAATGAAAGTTTATTATAAATGTTAATCTTGATGGTAATACTATAGTTGATCGAATAAATGAATTGATTGGCCCTTCGAAATTAGTAGACACGATAGTAATGATTCTAATATCATCTTCGTTATTGTCTCCGTCGAAGTCGCCATAAAAAGCATCTTCAATGTAGTAGTTAAAATAGAGGTAATAATGATGACGAGTTTCATCATAATCATCAGCTGCTACATTTTGGAATAAGACAGTGCTACAAATGATAACTAAAATCCCCAATCCGAATAGCATAATCCTTTTAGTTTTTTTATTCATTTCTTACACCTTGAAGTGGTTTATCTAACATTTAGTATTTAATATTTTTTTCTGTCGATATATATAACTTAAAGAAAAATATCCAATAATGATTAAAAACCATTCTGGTAAATTTATTCGTATTTCCACATTCCTGGCTTTAAGATTATTTTAACTCCTAAAATAGTGTATTGAAAATGCTAAGTTTTAGATTTAATGATTTCAGGGACTTTTTTGGTGGTATAAAAGTGGGATTGGCATTCTACTTTTTGAAAGAAACAGTTAGACCGCATTTTGAACATTTAAGTTCGACCAGAAGCCTAAAGTCATCTTCAGAATATTGCACGATTGGTTGTTCCGAATTTCCACAAAGAGGGCAGATTTCTTCCCAATATTCTTTAACTATTGATCTAACTATTTTCTTTCTTTTAATCAAGTATTCTTACCTCCAGACCAACTTGATATAGAAACATCATTTCTAACATCCTAACACTTTCAATACAGGTATTGAGCGGTTATCTAAATCAGATTCCACAAATTATTATTGTTTTTCATTGTATAAATACTTCGCGATTATTTTCTGAGTATTTATATATAAAACAGAAAAAATGCCATGGATACTTTTTCTTTAAAAATTGTTAAATTAAAGAACTTTGAACCAAGCCCACAATTCTCTTGAAAGATCGAAATTAAATTTCTTATACATATTTATTGCTTCTTGTAAAATGAAACCTGTATCTGCAAATGCCTTCTCTAGATTTTTATTTTTCATTTCTAAAAGTAAGTGATAAAATAATGCGGAACCAATTTTCTGATTACGATATTCCTTTAAAACACCGGGAATTCCTATAACTCCTAAAGAAGTAAATTCCATACACCCAACAACTTGCTCACTCAATTCTGAAACTAAGGTTAATTCCCCCCAGCGGGAGTTATACCAATCCATTATTTGAGCATAACTTGGGTTTGTTCCAAAAACATCTAGCCAGCATTCACCAAAAATCTCTTGCATAGAAACTAAATCTTTATTTTCTATTCTTCTCACTGTTATATTTTTGTTCAGCTTAATAGAAGGTAAATTTTGCTTTAAATCGAATACAGCTAAAACAGAATCACCAATAAATTGTTTTTCTTTTGAATAAAGTTCATAATAGAGAGATTTCTCATGTTTAAAATCATATTTTGTCAGAAGTCTATTGGCTACAATATTTTTGTTATACGCTAAAGCTAATGCAGTTTCTGCATTAAAATCCTTGGCAGTCTCAATCACTTTTGCAAGCATTTTAGAGGTTGTTTTTTTTTTTCGTTGATGTTCTTTAATAACAGCTATTTTACTTTGCCCAAGACTTTCTTTTGTCTCAATAAAAACAAGATTCCTAAGTTTCCTCTCTTTACCTTCTATATCTTTAATTCCACAATGCACATATCCAACAGAAATATTATTCGAATATACAATTAAAATAAAACTATCTTTAATGTTTGTCCAATCTTTTACATCTTGAGTTGTTATTTTTTTGTATCCTATAGCGTACCTAATTTTTCAATCGAGTAGTGAAATGCATCATTATGTATTTCTGCAATAGTGTTTTCTTGCCCTTTCTTGAAAAAAATAACCTGAATCTTTGACATAAAATATCACTAAATTTGTCTACAAAATTATACTAATAATTATTTTGGAAATAATATAACAAAAAGTGTTCCTTTTCCTTCTTCACTCTCAAAACTAATTTTTCCTTTATGCGCATAGACGATTTTTTTAGCAATCATTAAACCTAAAGTGGAATATTTATTAGTTTCCCATGAACGTTTGATTTTTTCTTGCATATCCTTCGTCATACCAAGTCCATTATCCTTGACATAAATGAAAAGTTCATCCTTTTCTTTTTTAGAGTAGATTTCTAATTCAGTTGCTTTCGCATGTTTTACAACATTCATAATTAAATTTTCAAAAACTTGTTCTAGCTTCTGGGGATCAGCTTTTATAGTTGGAAGATTACTAATTTTAATTTCTAAAGTTGGTTGCAATGTTAAGACTTTTTCGACTATGTTAACCATCATTCTATTTAGATTAACACTTTCTAACTTACCAATTATTTCTCCTTCTTTAGCCAAAAATAATAGATCATTCAAAAATTTTACAATATCATTTATTTGTTCACTGATTTTCTCTGTGTAAATTGAATCACTGATCAATTCATTGTATAAAGATATTATTTGTAATTTTCCACTTATATCATGTGCTACCGTAGATGCAAATGATTCCAATTCATCTTTTTGCTTGTGTAATAATTCTTCTGCTTGTTTAAAATCTGAAATGTCTCTGCTTATGCTTTCAATGTATTTCTTATCATGTATTTTGATTACTTTAGATGTGAAATCTATTGGAGTAATTTTATCATCAGGTCTCATTAGATTTAAATTTCTAGCAAAACCAGCTCCCATGTTTACAATTTCATAAAATTTTTCTTTAGCAATATCTTGTTGTTCTAGAGGTCGTAATTCCCATATTCTAAATTTCTCTAATTCGGTTTTTGAACGTCCCGTCTGTCGTTCAAATTCGGGATTAGCATCAACTATTATACCTGTTTCCGCATCAATGACTACAATACCATCATTTGCAAGCATAAACAACGCACGATATTTTTCCTCGCTTCTTTTCTGTTCTGATTTAATTTTCTTTCTTCCTGAAATATCTCGAACAGCACTTTGAATATACGCAGGTTTACCATCATTATCAAATACAACTGATACATTAATTTCAGCTGGAAAAACTTCACCATTTTTTCTTTTAAATTTTCTTTCATACAATGAAAAAGCTTTACCTTGTTGCAAAGATGCTAAAACATTCTTTGCGTTGCTATTATCTTCAGAAGCAATAAATTCAAAAGCTGATTTGCCGATCAACTCATCAATAGAATAGCCCAATATTTCAGATGCTCTTTGATTGACCTCCAAATATATGCCATCGATACTTATTATAAATAATGCATCATTTGTCAATTCGAAAAGATTTTTGTATCTATTCTCAAGCGTAAGATTAATTGAATTCTTATTTTTACTCTTCTTATCTATAGATTTTTTTTGCACTTGAGATTTCTTTTTAGCAAAACACTCTTTATTGTTTTTCGGGCACATGTTTTATGCTCCCATATTTGGAGTATCCCTTGAACCTTTTCTCATATTATAATTTTCATTTTTTAAATTAAATTTCGAAATTTTTCATTATGATTATCCTTTCATTATTTAGATATTTTTTGGCGCGTAGTAGTGACAGATATCAAATTACTTGTTATGAGATTACTGGGAATACTTTATCAATTATTTTGTTTAATGAATCTTCTTTTTCAACACTAAGTGGTTCAGTTGATTCTAATTTTTTTACAATATCCTGCCAGAGAGTTTCATCCCTTTTCATTAAGCTAATAAACTGGGAAGCTCTTCGCATAGCTGAAAATGATTGTCCTTTGAAAACATAGCACATTAGAAGTGAATTAAATGATTGAATAATAAGTGTATATTCATTGTGCTTTATTCTTTCAACTGATCCTGTCGCTTCAAAAGCTTCTCTAATAAAAGCATTTATTGCAGTTAAAAATCCACTTATTAGTGAATCATCTAGTCTATCCTTTTCAGGCAAGAAATTTTTAGAATAAATAGGAATTCCTGTAGATTTAAAGAAAAGTAACATTATAGCTTCTTCTTCTGGCAAAGTAGGTATATCGAATGTCCTTTGTCGGAAGATACCCAAAAGAAATTCTTCAAGTTTTGCAGCATCCATTCTTTTAATTAGGGGGCGTTTTGCCTTACTAATAATTCCCATTCATCTATTTGATCAAATAGCACATCGTGTTGTTTTGAAATTCTATAGCCTAATCGTTCATACCCCAATTCTATTGCAATAATTTCAGCTTGATTTAGCAGCTGTCTTGCTTCCTTAATTTCAAATTCAATTAATGCAATTTGTGATTGTAACCAAAATACTTCAGCAAGAAGCGATTGCAATTTTTGTTTTTTAGCTATCTCTAATAGCTTGTTTGTTAGAGATTTTACTTCTGCCAACAGTTCAATATTATTTGTCATTTTGAGCTCTAATAGTAACATCTCGGATTAATTCAAAGTTGCATCAATAAATAACTCATTATCTATAATTTCGCTTCTAATTATTTTATAGAGTAATTCTTCAGCTTTAACTCAGTATTTTGAACGCGTCTCTAATTTTAGAAGCAATGCTTCAGAAATAATTGCTCTTTGAGCTATCAATTGATTGTTTTCAATTTTAGCCATACTTTGTAATTCTTCTAAATAATTCTTAGCCAGGGATATATTATTTTCATCTAAACAGACAGAAATGAGATAATACAAAGTTTTTGAAACAGGAAGATTATTTTCAATCTTATCCCTTAATTGATAGGACATTTGGAGGTGTGCTAATGCCTGTTCAAAATCACCCTTTTGGCGATATACCTTACCTATACTATTCATGAATGCTATAACGTTTATTATTCTACCTGCATTTTGGACTATTCTTAAACTAGTAGTCATATTATCTAGTGCTTTATCTAGTTCACCCTTTTGTTGTTATATCATTCCAATATTATAATTAATAAAAGCTATAGTCATTTTATCATTTTTAACATCAAGATTGGAAATAGCCTTTTAATAGTAATCTTGTGATAAATTCAATTCACCTAGCATATAATGAACAGATCCGATATTATTTAGAACTCTTGCATAACTCCTCTTGTTTCCCATTTCTTTGACTATTTCCAAAGATTTTTCTGTATATTTTAAGGATTCTTTGTGTTGTCCCATTAACCAAAGAATTACCCCAATACTACCTATCACACTGCTAATAGCTTTTCTTGATTGAGATTTTTCACTAATTGGAAGTGTTTCTTTTAGAATTTCCATTGATTTGTCTCGATCACCTTTCAATCTAATTATATGGGGTATTTTTTGATTTGAAATTGCTATTTGTTTAAGCAATTTTAGTTTCTTGAATATCTTATTTGCTTGGTTGTACAAATTCAATGATTCATCATGTTCACCCATTTCTTCAAAAAACATCCCTTTCAATTGCACGAGTTCTGCTTTTCGGACCAAATAGTCACTAGAATCAATTTGCTTCTGTTAAGCTAATTTTTTTTCTGCTTTGTTATAAATAAGTAGGAATTTGTCATTTTGATTTAGAGATAACATTGCAGAAAGTTTGTTGATATATGAATCAATTTCGAGATTCAATTCACCAAGGTTAATACTCTCTTCAAGTGCTTTATCTGAAAGTGTTAAGCTTTCATCAGGATATCCTAAACCATTCTTGATTTTTCCCTTCAAAATCAGCATATTGATGTTTTGTTCTTTTGAAAAATTAGCCATATCAAATTTTTTCATTAATTTATCTGCAGATGGAAAATCGTCTGTTTCAAGTAAACTTTCAATTTCTTGTAAGGTATCTTTTTCCATCTTTATCCTGTATTCCAAATGCATGTTTAGCTAAAATATAATACGGTTAATAAAATAAGAATCTTTTAAAATACTTATTTCTCTCTGCAAAGGTTATTCAATAAAATGGTTTCGTCAGACATTTTTAGTTTTCTACTTTGCCAAAATAGATTGGTAGAAGGTTTTTTTTAATCTTAGAATAATTTTCTCTAAAATTTTCACATTATTTAATGATTCAAAATAGTTGTAGTTACTGCAAAGCAATTTAATATGGAATTACTAAAATATTAGATGACTTTATAATCATTACAGAAAGTAGTTTGGAATCTGGAGGACATATTTTGAAGATAAAACTTAAAATCCCATTTATTATACTCGTGTCTCTTTTATTTGTATCAAATTTATTTGTTGTTTTAAATACCCAAGTAGTTGCTTATGATGTAGAACACTTTGGGTATTTTGATACTCCCGTTAAAATAATTAAATGGGGTGGAGATCAAGAAGAAGGAAGTGTTTTTGGAAAATTAGATTCACATGGAGATCTAGTTGTTACTTGTTACTCTAAATCCTTTGGTGTAGTTGGTGAAGATGTTTACGTTATAAAATATGATACAAACTATGAATTGCAGTGGAATGTATCATGGGCCACAAATGATTTTGCTAGACCAGCTGATTTGGCTTTTGATGCAAATAACAATATTTACATCGCTGGAACAATTGTGACTCAAATTCCTCCTGGAACTTTTACTCATGATGCTTTCTTGTTAAAATACGCTCCAAATGGAACTCTATTGTGGGATGAAAAAAGACACATAGCAGATCAAGAAGATACTGTAGACTGTTTGACAGTTGCTAGCAATGATATTATCTACGTTGCAGGAACTACAAATAATTCCAATGGATTCCTCTTTATTCAAAAATATGATTCAAGTGGTTCATACAAAACTACCTATTATCATGGTGAAACTGCACCAAAAGAACTAGTTTTTCCAGGAGATTTGCAAATTGATTCTAGTGGAAATATCTTCATTGGTGGTTCAACTAACAATACTCCAGGTGTCAACTACCAAGATTTGGTTTTAATAAAATTAGATAGTAATGGAGATCTTGTGTGGAATACTTCCTATGGAGGAACCAATCCAGCAGATTACGGAAATGATATGATTCTTTTCAATGGAGCAGTTTATGTTATTGGAGGTTTAGGACCTGAAATTTCACTACCAGGAACCAACAACGATACTTTACTTGTGAAGTTTAATGCCACAACTGGAGAAATCATTTGGAATGTTACTTGGGACTTGGATAACGATTTTGGTAAAGCAATTGACATTAATCGACATGGAAATCCAGTTATAGTTAGTACTTGTGATTACATGAATGGTACTGATTATATAGCTGTTGCTGAATTTTTACCAAATGGAACATTGCTTTGGGATATTAGTTATAGAAGTGAATACAGTGATCGTGTAAGTGACATTTCTGTAGAAAGTGGTCTACTATATTCTATTGGTAGTAGATATAATGCAACAAGTGATTATGACATATATATTGTAGTTTACCAAGATCATACTTTTACTAATTTTCCAACGCAAGGACCTTATGGTGTAATTTTTGGAACAATTATCGGAATTATTCTTGGATTTTTTGCAATAACTGTGATTTTAGGTTTAATCTACACCTATTGGAAAAAATCTTAGAATTTCTTCATTTTTTTTTCATTTTGTGAATCGGAAATGTAAAAGGAAGAATAAAAAAGAAAAGATTGTAATTATTTTACCAGATACTGGTGAAAGATATCTTTCATCTGAGTAATGGGAATAATTTACAAAATGTACTATTTATTGCGAGTTTAAACTCCAATTATATTTAGCATACTTAATTTTTACATTGTCTGTTGAAAATACTTCTTTTTTCCAATATTTTAGTATGAATTTCAAAACTCCACTGTTTCTAAAGTCTCTTTTATACCGTTTGAAGATTTTTGAAAGGTGTAATTCATTTGTTTGATTATTAAAAATTACATTGCCAGAATTTATGAAAAAAGATGTTAAACCATCAAGTGTTTTATCAATTTTATCGGGAGATATCAGTTGATTTGGTTAAAATGGACAACTTGCACTTCCACAATTAATTACGAAATGGATTCTAGGATCTTTGAACTTTTTTCTAAGTATTTTATGTTCAATATAATTCAAAATTAATTTTCTATTACCAACTTTAAATTTCCTTAGAATAAAGAATTTTAACTTTGATAATAGTGTTAAATTCCCTTTCCAATTACTTTTTCGTTTCAATTCAATACAAATCCCTTCAATTGTTAGTAAATTATAGGTATTGAGCCAAAATGCAAATTCCTCATTATAATTGTAATTGCTGAGATCAGTATTTTTTATAGTTGTAATATGCTCTTGGAACCAAGCATCATTCTTTATTGATTGATAATCAACTCTACCATTACTATCTACCCATTTCTTAAGTGATTGAATTGATTTCAATGGATCTTTTCTATTCATAATAAACAATAGAAACATTATTTTTATGGAATAAAAAAATCTGGATTTAGAATCTATGTAATCTTGAGTTATTTTCTATAGACAATAAAATCCATCTAAATACAGTAATAGTTTATTAGTTGTATTCAATAATATAGTTGAATGAGATGTCAAAGGAAGAAAAGATTGATTTAACTATCAACACCAAGGGTCTTCCTTGTCCAATTCCGTCGTTGAGAGTTAGATTAAGAATACGAAAAGTTCCAATGGGAGGATTCTTGAAAGTTCTTACTGACACTCCTCATGCATTTAATAGTATCCCTAAGTTCTGCCGAAATTTCGGTCATGAAATTACTTCCGTTACTGAACAAGAAGATGGAACTGTTATCTATATAATTAAAAGAAAAGGAAAAAAGCTATAAAGATTTGATTAGATTATAGTATCTTATCATAGTAGATTCAATAATTTAGCTATATTTTAACCAAGAATCATTTCTTTCTCCAATTTAGAGATTTTCATTTTTTGGATTTTCTCAATATTGTTTTTTAGATTATCATATCCTATTGGGGAATCGGATTCTAAAAGAACATGATCTACGCCAAAATGTTTCATTGCTTTTTTTATTCGTCTCTGGTTTATTATGTAAGAAGTTGATATATCAAAATAGATATTTTTAAGACCCTTACCTTTCTTTACGAAATTCTCCAATCCCATTAAATGAGCTAAAATAAAATTTACTTCTGGAAATCTTCTTACAAATTCAACAAATTTATTCGCTTCTTTGAAATTATAGATATGAATGAAAATTGGCAATCCTTTCTCTCTTGCAAATTCAATTAGTCCAACTAGTTCAGGTGAGTCAATTTTAAATGGTACAACACATTGATGTAGTTTTAAACCTTTGAAATTCCATTTCTCGTAAGACTCTTTGAGTTTAGCAAGATATTTCGGATCTAGAACGTTTACCCAATAAAATTGAATTATTCTGTTTGGTAATTCCTTAGCTATCTCAGAAACAAGTGTGTTTCCTGTATCCCTATTTTTTATACTCGAGAAACCCTTCGAAGGAATCTATTAAAGAATAATATTATTAATGGTCTAGTTGTGAAAAAACTTTCTTTGAATTTTGGTCTACTAAATTTAGCTTTAGTATCAGTTGTTCCACCAGGACATAAAACTACTTTATCAACATTAAGGGAATCCATTATTTCAACGAGTGATTCTGTATCAGCTAATTCTGCTATTGCATGTGCATGTCCATCAATAATCAAAATAATCCACTTTCAATGACCTATACTTCAAGATTTGCCTATTAAATTATCGTCCATTGTACCAATTTCTGATGTTATTAATTCTGGATGAATAAAATTAAGTGCATCTTTCATTTGTTCATCTGTTGGTTTTATTTCTAAGAATTTGACGATTTCCTCAATTGCTTTTTTGGGTTCATTAACTAAATCAAGAAGATTTATTCGGATATATTTTTTATCGTTTACAAATTCATCTATTCGTTTTTGACCATCTTTTGTGAGCTCTGCTATGAATTTTTTATTTCTGTAAAGAAATCCCTTGGTAAATGTAGTTCGCAATGTTCTACCAAACAAGACAAACCATTGATGTGGTTTGAAATAAGAAAATTCAGTTCTAATTTCCGGCCACCAATTCCTTAACTTTCCAGCTCGTGCTTGCGAATTTGCTACACTTTCTGGGTCACGATTCAATATAATATAGTAAGGATTCTTTAAATGATGGTGAAAATAAGGCAGAGTATAAATTAAGACCGCTTCTTTGAATCCCCATAAATTACGTTCAGTATCTTTGATAAGTTTAACTAATTCCTCTTCGTAGTCCTTAACAGCAGATTCAACTTTTCCATCTTCATCACTAAGTCTTTTCCAGTATAGCATTAATCTTTTAGCTTTAAACAGAATGTTATGACTTAATTTGAGAAAAGCTTGATTTTCATACGAGCCTAATTTGTTTTTGTGCTGACTCATCATTAGATCCTTTTCTTCTCCCATATAAACTCCAAATCTATGAAGTATTCCAGCTAATAACGATGATCCACTTCTTGGCTGTGTTAGTATTATCACTGACTTCATGCATAACTCAATTGGTTGAAAGATTAAAAGAATTTCTATTAAAATAAATCATGTTATCCTTTAATTGCTTTTAGTTCTTTTTCTACTAAATCAAAGAACTTCTCAAATGTTGCTTTATCGTATGAACCTTCATAGAATCCTGAGGATATAGATAAATTCTCATTAAAGGTCATGACCCCAAAAATAAACCCAGGAGCTTTCATGATTGGAGTCATCAAGTAACCATCAAACGGTTTAATATCTCCAAAATTAAAATCCTCTGTTCTTATTAACCCAACATTAGTAAATACTGGATGAGTTGCATTTCTTTTTAGATCTTTTAAGCATCTTTTCCTAATTGAATTAACTACTTTATCAAATCTCATTCTAAATACATTATTTATAAAAACTGCTGGACCTATTCCTGGTGCTGAACTCTTTCTAAATTTCATTTCATCTCTTACTCTTACCAATGTTTTATCAAAATCTTCATTTGGAATATATGATACCTCAGGATAAGCAGCAGTAGATAAATTGCAAAGAGATTCTCCTCTTTGATTTGGAAGATAGGATCGTAAATTAATTGTTACAACAGTGACTAATTTGTTACTAGGCTTAGGTTTAATTAACTCAAATATTGCTCTATAGAAAACTGTTAGAATCATATCATTTATAGTAGCACCAAATTTTTTACCAAATGTTTTCAATTTGCGAAAAACTTCTGGTGGAAATCTACGTAGGATATAGTTCGGTTTCTCTTGTTTAGTGCCAATCCAAGGGAAAGCCCAATTTGGTTTTGAGCTCACATTTTTTAGAAAAATAAACATTTTTTGAAAGAAATTGAATCTTTTAAGCACTTGTTTAAGGTCTCTACTACCGTGATTAATTGGTAGAGAATAATTTTGATCGATTTTCAATTCTTGGTATACTAATCCTAAAAAAGCTATGAATTCTTGAATACCTCCACCATCAATTACTGCATGGCTAGTTTTTATTACTAAAGAGTCTTGTTTTTCTTCTCGCAAAATCCTCAATTGTATAGGTAAATCTACTTCAGGATTACATGGTGTAACTATAAAATCAAATAATTGCTTTTGAAAATCTTTCACTTTAACGAGTGTAAGATAATCAATTTCATCTAGATCTGTTCTTCGCTCCCAATATGGCTTTTTAGGATGGTATACAAATTTACTACCAAGTCCGGGTTCTGCATCTAGTATCATTCTAAATGCTTTTTTCAATCGCAATTCATCAAATGTGCCATCAAAGGTTAAAATTGCATGAATTTGTTGATCACCAAATTTTTGTAATGCATAGGTAAGTTTGTCAACTGCTCCTGCTTTAAATCTCATTGGCGTTTCACTAGTGTTAGTTTTATTGGCATTCATCTAATTTCGTCCTTTATTCTTGTTTAACCATGTAAGCAGCATGTCCTTCATGGACTGAATGAAATTGTATTTTGGTTTATACTTCAGAATATTTCTTGCATTAGTTGAATCAATTATATAGTCTTTTCCAAAGTAATTAATTCTATATCGAGTTGCTCTGGGAACATTTTTTCGAAAAGTAATTTTACCAATAACCTCTGACAAAAAACCAAAGAAATAAGCAATTGAATATGGATAATGAATAAACTCAATTTCCTTTTCCAAAATTGTAGCAGCTGTACTCCAATAATCCGTAACATTAGCTTCAAAGGAAGTTACATTGAGGTTTTTTCCGAATGCATTTTCATTTTCTGCTGCCAATCTTAAGCAAAAAGCTGCGTCGCGAACATCAACATATGATTTTATTTGTTTACCTGACCCAATAAGAGGAACTCTTCTCTGTGAAACGCTATTGGCAATTCTTGCAGCCATATAATCATTTCTTGGACCCATAATTCCTGGAGGTCGAATTTTGGATATTTTTAAACCATATTCACTACTACATTCATCTAATACTTTTTCAGCTCTAATTTTTGATTTTTGATAATTGCCATATGGTTTGATTTTTGAATTTTCATTATAAGAATCAATTTTATCATATTTGTATATATCAGCTGTGCTTGTGTAAACAATTTTTTCAAGGCTATTTTTCAATGCAGCATTTACAACATTCTTTGTTCCAACAACATTGTGCTGATGGAAGAATTTGTATGGACCCCACTCATTAAAGGCAGAAGCATTATGAAAAATGATATCTTGATCTCTAAATGCCAGAACTAAACTATTAACATCGTTTAGATCACCATAGAGAATAGTTAGTTCTGACAGATTTTCAAGGTATTCTAAATTGCTTGTTTTACGAACTAATACTGATACTTGATAATCGTTAACTAATAATTCTTCAACTAAATGTGATCCAAGAAAACCTGTGGCACCTGTAACTAATGCTCTCATAACAAAAACCTTGGAATCACTTTCTAATAGTCTAATAGAATGAATAATAAACTAAATAAAACCTCTGGTTCTCCGAGGATATATAAAAATTAAAATAGAGAGTAGAATTTTTATACAAGACAAGTTGTTAAAAAACTGAAGAAATGAATAGTTTCTCGAGGTAAAATAAACAATGACTTTGAATACTATAAAACGAGTAATGCTCTATTCGTTGGTAGCATTTGTTTTAATAAGTTGTACATTTCAACCGCACCAACAAGATAGTAGCATTAGGGATGAAAATCAATTAAAAATTGACTATTTTGAAGAAACAGAAATACTGTCAAAAGATGAGATGTTAGGTATAAATGCAATTCCACATGATTACAGTCAAATAGGTAATTGGTCTGGAACTGATTTAGTTTATGAAGTCGTTGTTGATGATAATTATGCTTACGTTGCAGCTGGAACAGATGGTGTGAGAATTCTAGATATATCTGACAAAGCAAATGTCACTGAAGTAAGCTTTTTTCAAGATGGTACCATTGCAATTGCTAGAGGTATATGGCAAAATGAAACTTATTTGTTTGTAGCTTATGGATCAAATGGTTTCGTTATATTGGACATAAGTATGATTACTGCTCCGACAAAGATTGGAGATGTGAAAGAAGATCTTCAAGGTTATGAATGCTATGCTATAACAATCAGAGGTTCTGCTGCTTATCTTGCATGTGGAGGATTAGGTTTAGCTGCTATAGACATCGTTGATCCAGATAATCCTGTCTATGCAGCAAAATCTGATACCTCTGAAGTAGATTTCCGTGATGTTGACACATTTACTGATTACGTTTATGTTGCCGATGCCAACTATGGTGTAAGAAGGTATACTGTTACTGATCCTCTCAGTCCCCAATGGAACAATGGTTATTGGAATAAGGAGGGATTATCTGAAGGAGTGTATAGTATAGATATTAGAGATGATTATCGAGCTTTTGTTGCAGATAAAAGTGGATTTTACATTCTCTCACTTTACAGTTTCCCAGATTTTTCAATACTCGATTGGTACACTGACGGTAATGTTGCTTTAGACATCTTTACTTTAAACAATACTGCTTTCGTTTCCTATGACAATGATATTGGATTAAGAATGTTTAACATTACAGATGTCCAAAACATCGAATTCAGTGGACGATTCAATGATGGTGGAGACGGTTTAGGTATCACAGCAAGAGATGAATTCGCTTACCTATCAGATGGTATTGATGGGTTAGAGGTCATTTCACTCGATAATGATAGTGACTTATTGTACGATGGTTATGAGATTAATGATGTTTTTACTAACCCATTAATCGCAGACACAGATGGCGACACCTTACTTGATGGTATTGAATTCTATGGTTTACATTCTCCAAATAACAAATACGCAACTAACGACTATTTCTATGGTTTAGATCCTTTAAACAATGACACAGATGGTGATACAATTTATGATTCTGAAGAAGCTTTCTTAGGAGTAGATGGATTTTATACAGATCCTATGAATGATGATTCAGATTCCGATGGTTTGGATGATTATGTCGAGATTTATACCTATTTCACAGACCCTACCGATTCTGATTCCGATGATGACCAATTAAAAGATGGAGAAGAAATCGCTTTGGGAACTAATCCTTTATCAAATGACACAGATACAGATGGTATGCGTGATTTCTATGAAGTGTACTATACACTTGATCCATTAAGCGATGATGCTAATCTAGATCTAGATAGTGATGGTTTAACCAATTATTTTGAATATAACTATTCGGAAGGATTAATAGGTGGCATAAGACCGAATGCATATGATTCAGATTCTGATGGTTTAAATGATGGAGAAGAAATTCTCGGCTATTATACACCAGATCATCCCTATGCTAATGCTACTGGCTGGATAACAACAAATAGTCCTTTAAGTGATGACACGGATGCTGATCAATTAAGTGATGGTCTAGAAGTTTTAGGTATATACAATCCCTATCATCCGGATGCAAATCTAACAGGTTATTTATTTACAGATTTTAACAATAGTGATTCTGATAATGATCAATTAAGTGATTATGAAGAAGTTTACGGTTTATATAAAACAAATAATCCTGGTGCAAATTCTACTGGATACGTTCATCCCGATCCTAATAACGACGATACAGATGGTGACTTAATGCTTGATGCATGGGAAATCACCTATAATACAAATCCATTGGAAGATGATGCTACTCTTGATTATGATCTAGATGGTCTTACTAATTATGAAGAATATCTGTTAGGTACTAACCCAACTAAAAGTGATACAGATGATGATGGAATGTCTGACGGATGGGAAGTCGACAATCTCTTTGATCCTCTTGTTGAGGATGGTATCTTTGATGATGACTCCGATGGATTGTCTAATGTAGAAGAATATCAAGCAGGAACCAATCCACACAACTCAGACACGGATTCTGACGGTATGGGTGATCAATGGGAAGTTGAAGCTGGAACTAATGCCTCTCTCGCTGATGCAAATGAAGACTATGATGTTGATGGATTGACGAATATAGAAGAAATGGCAGCAAATACTGATCCTTTAGACGCAGACAGCGATGACGATGGCTTATTAGATGGAGAAGAAGTGAAAACCTATTTCACAAATCCAAATAGATTAGATTCTGATGGTGATGGAGCATCAGATTTAGATGAAGTCACTGCTGGAACTAATCCAAACAATCCAAATAGTAATCCTGACCAAAGGTTGAGAATGATCTATGTATCTATTGGTGGAGGAATTGCAGTTGGTATTATTGTACTTCTAGGAGTGTTCTTTACTATTTATTGGACCACACAACCCGAACAGAAAATGTTTCGTTACCTTGCAAAACAAAGAGATTCTGGTGTTGAAAGCTTAACTGTTAAGGAGATATCCACTTATCTAGACAAGAAACTAAACAGAGGAGAAGTAAAGCAAACAATCAATGAATTCTCTGAAGCTAAAGGATTTACTTTAGAAGGTAATCGTGTCTACTTAACTTCTCGTTCAATGTTAGATAAAAACATCGATGAATACTATTCGTGGCTAGATAAAAAAGAATCATCTATTGTTACTTCAAAAGATATTCGTACTATAAAAGAAAGAATCGAACATGATATCAAAATGTGTAGGAAATTAGGGTTTAATGATATTTTATCAGAATTAGAGTCAATCCTTGCACAAGTCAAATGATGATTTTTATCATCATTCTTTTTTTCCTTTTTATGGCAAAGAATAGCTTTTTCTTTCTTTTTTTATTAAACCATCTGAAACTAGTTTCTCTAAAATCGTGTCAATTTCAACTATTGGTATTTTACATTCTTTACTGATCCTATTTTTTGTTGCTTTCTCTCGAATTGTTAGTAATTTAACTATCTTACCTCTAAAGAATCTCTTCGAGTTTTTGTATTTTGATTGGCTTGTTACAGGTTTTATTCCGGTTTTTGCAGCTGTTAGTACAGTAGCACCATAATCCATTAAAGCACTATACCAATCTCTTGAACGCCCTTTTGGTTGTATTTTGAATGCTATATCATAAAGTTCTTTCTCTGTATTAGTCTCAGAAGCAAATCCCTCTGCTATCAAAATCCTTCTTATGTTTGTATCAACTGTTGATAAATCATAATTAAAAGCAAAAATCAATATTGCTCTTCCTGTATAGGGGCCTATACCTTTCAAAGCTTGTAATGCTTCAGGAAACTTAGGAAAATCTCCCAACTCAATTATTTGTTTTGCTGCTTCTTGTAACCACAGTGCTCTTCTATTATAACCCAATCCAGACCATTGTTTTAGAACCTCAGATTTTTGAGCTTCAGCTAAACTATCAATTGTTGGAAATGACTCGACAAATTGCTTAAACTTCTCAATAGACCTTGTAGCCTGTGTTTGCTGCAGCATAACTTCAGAAAGCAGAACAAAATAAGGATCTGTGGTTTCTCTCCAGGGAAATTCGCGTTTGTTTGTATTCCACCAGTCAAAAATCTTTGTTTGAAATGTTTTAATTTTACTTAATTCTTGATCTTTCATTTATACATCATATCTATTTACTTTATTTTACCAAAGTTATGAAACCATGAATGTTTTAAGCAAGATTTATGATATGACTATTAGTTAGAATTTTAGGCAGTATTTGTTCTTCTAATGCGCCGTTTTTTTCATCAATAATAAAGACTAAATTGGCTTTAAGTTTAGCATTGTTTTTTGATAAGTAAAGTAAATCTTGCATCAATAAACTCTTGGTTAATAGATCAGGTATTTTCTTTGGGTCAAATCCATCAATAATTATTGTTGCCTTTTGTTCTTTGTAAGCTGTCTTTTGTGTCCATTGATCTATACTAATTATTATTCCTGTTGTTCTTGAAGCATCAGAGGATTTGAAATGTTCTGAATCAATTCTATTTTCTTTTAGAAATGAATTGAAATCTAAATAAGAATAATTATTATCAATAGCTAAATTGTAAGCAGAAAATCCTTCAAAGATACCCGTCAAGAAGATCATTTTGTTATCAGTGTTGTTTATTTTAAACACAATTTCATCTGTATTCAAATTTAAAATACACACTCCAATTTTCATCTATGTAGGTTTTGCTATATATATTCAAATTTATTTGATGTTCCTAAAATAAATCTAACGTAAGCTTTTGAAAAACTAGTAGTATAAACTAGTTTTTCAAGGCGAATTAGTTGCCTACAAATTCCTTGCAATGATCAGCTAAATCATCACACAAATCTAATAGTGTATCTTTCCATGCTTGGATTTGTACTTGATTGCGCTCTATTTTTACAGATTCATTTATTACATCTTTTTCACGTGATAAAACACACATAAAGTCATCAACGAATTCTTGGACAATAAATCCTTTCTTTGTAAATATATCTACAACAGCATTGAATGATTGAAGATTTTCACCAATTCTAAAGATAATTGTACATGGTGATTGTGGATTTGGACATCTTTTACTTATTTCATCTTTTAGTTTACTATTTGTAATCCCAGAGCCCTCCTGAGTTATTATGTTAATTTGTTTCATTCAGATTCGCTTATATTTTAGTTACAAATTGCATATATTATTATTTCGATTTATAAGATTCACATGACTTTGAAAGTTTATTAGTTATAATTTGAGTTCTTTTGCTTATTTGTCATCTTCAACTGGATACCCAGCATTCTTCCAAGCACTCATACTTCCGAAAACACCAATAACATCTTTGAATTTATTTTTTAGCAAATAGCTAACACCTGAAAATGTCTTAAATCCTGAATCGCAATAAACAGCAATTTTCTTATCCTTAGGAATTTCTGATATCTTTTCTGGTAAATTCCCTAAGAACACATTATGTGATCCCTTTATTTTGCCATTCTCTTCTACGTTATGATTTGTTCTAACATCTAGAACATAAAGATCATCATCAAGATGTTCTTTTAGATCGTGCACAGACCAAACCAATGTTTCCTCATATTTCTCTCCTTTCATATACCAATTACGAAAACCTCGCAAATAACCTACAATTTTATCAAAACCAAGTCTGATCAAGTATCTGACACTTTGATCTACATCTTGATGAGTGCTTTTGATAAGTACTATGGGATCGTTATAATTCAAAAACCATAATGCATATGTTGGTAATCCATTTTTCCAGATGCTAATAGTATTTGGAATATGACCTCCTGCATAGCTTTCGGGCTCTCGAACATCAATAATTTGAGCTCCCTCTTGCATGAAATTTTTAACCTCATCAATGGTTAGTGCTTTGGGTTGTATACTACTTTTTAGAATTGGTGCACCTTCTAAATTGAATTTTTCAAGTATAGACATATTAGGAGCAATTTCGAATTTCTCTTTCGATTTGTAATCAATAAATTCATCCTTTTTCAATTGAAGCATTGGATTTGTTAATTTCTCATATCCCACTGTAGTAAAGGGTAAACTAGTTATACCCCCTCCACAGATTGAACCTGCTCCATGAGCAGGAAGAACTATAGTTCCATCATTTAATTTTAGGATTTTATTAAATATGCTTTTATAAAGCCATTTAGCTGCTTCCAATTGCTTCTTTGCATCACGATAAAAATCTATTCTACCTACATCCCCTGCAAAAAGAGTATCTCCAGTGAATATCATGAAAGGTTTTGTAGGATTTGATTCTGCTTTAAGTAATATAGAAATGCTTTCAGGTGTATGTCCGGGTGTTTCTAGGATTTCAAACTTTAGTTCATCTATTTGAAATTTATCATCTTCTTTTACAGGTTCGCCATATTTAAAATCAAGCTTGTGTCCATGATAGATTTTAGCATCGGTAAAGTAAGCTAATTGTGGCGATCCATTTACAAAATCCTCATTTCTATGAGTGTCAAAAATCTTAGTTATCTTTACGTTATATTTTTGCGCGAACTCAAGATAAATATCAACATCTCTTCTAGGATCAATCACAGCTGCTTCATTATCTGCAGCAATAAAGTAAGAATTACTAGAAATCCCTTTAGAAACTATTCTTTCGAACTTCATTTTTCTATTACACCCTTTCTTCAATTCTATTAATTTGTAGTTTAAATTTTTTTTCAATTAAAAAGTCAGAAAAATTCGAGGATTTTTCATAATTTTACAAAATGTAATTAGATTTCTATTCTTCCAATTGCTTTGTTTCAGTTTGAGTTTCATCCTTGTAAGTAACTATCAATTCACCATTATATTTGAAATTGAATAATGTTTTTGTAAAATGCCTAATTATCAATGCAGTTGCATTTTTCGTATGAAAAACACATTCATTAAAGTCATTTTCACTAAATGGTAAACTGGATTCTTCCCACATTTCAACTGTTTTATCTACCATGTATTCATCTATGGAATTATTTATAGCTTGAACAACTTTTTCAACTTCTTCACCAAATGGCTTGTCATACATATATGCTCGTCTTCTTAATCTCGTACCCCAAAGCTCACCTTTGTGCTTCTGCATTAATTTCAACTTTTCAGCAGTATCGGTATTTGGTAATTGATGATCTAAATAAAAGGCTAAAGTAGTTGTTTCCAAAAGAAATCGTAATTCTAATAGTGCTGAGTGATAGAATCCCCAAACAGCTAGATTTTGAACATTAGCCAACCTTTTCATGAAGGCAAGCATTTCCATAAAAACCAATGAGTTCTCATATTCTGCTCTCTTTTCAGCAATTTCTTCAAGAAAAATCTTGATATCAACATCATAGTGATTAATTACATTCGTCCAAGTATCATAAGCAACTTTTGAATAGTTTTTGGTTTGCTTTTCAGTTTTTTGTGCAGATTTTATCCACTTTCTTGAGTTTAAACCAAATGAAAACATAACATATACTTCCTCTTTTGAACTAATTATAATCCTCTCTTTATAATTCTAATCATAAAGAAATTTTATTCAGAATATTTTATAAACATAAAATAATACATCTACTCAAAGAATCTAATTACTGAAAAATTATAAATAAGCAATTGCTAATTGCTTAAGTAAACTCTTAGAGATTCAACAATGTGATAAACTTCAAGGGCATAGGTTTGGTATTAAACAGAATAAAGGAAGTTTATCAGTAAAAGTATGCAGAAGGTAAATCTAGCATATTGTAATCAGGAGATTCGATAATATGGCATCAGTAATCACACTATTCCTAATTATAGCTGGCAGCATATATGCTGTGCTAGTATTTTTTTCATTATTCTATTTTTTTCTAACTATTAGTGGTAGAAAGGGCATCTTACCTAGAACTCCACTAGATGATGATTTTGAACAACCATTTGTAAGTATCATTGTTCCTACTTACAATGAGGAGAATAATATCGCTGTTTGTTTACAGTCATTGAAAGAGCTTAATTACTCTAAATTTGAAATAATTGTCTCAGATGGAGGATCAAGTGATAGAACTATAGAGATGGCTAAGTCATTTATTGATAAAGTAATTGTAGATGAAACCTTACCTCAAGGCTGGATTGGTAAGAACTATGGTTGCCATCTAGGATATCAGCAAGCAAAAGGAGACTATTTGCTTTTTGCAGATGCAGATACAGAACATACACCAGATTCATTAAAACATTTCATGAAAGTTGCATTGGAAAGAAATGCAGCATTAGTAAGTGTATTTCCTTTCCAGCGTATCAAAAGCTGGTGGGAAAGTATCAATCCGGTATTTTATTTTGCTTCAAATTTAACATATGGTGGTAAAAACAGCGTTAACAATCCAAATAAACCCAAAAGCTATACTGCTTCAGGTCAATACATGTTATTTAAACGTAAAGATTATGAAGCATTTGGTGGTCATGAATTTTTAAAGGGTTCTATTGTTGAGGATCTTGCCTTAGCAAGGGTTGTTAAAACAAAATTAAAACGATTATTCTTCATAGATGGTACAAAATTTGTGTACACAAGAATGTATCCAGATTCTCCAAAACAATGTTGGAATGGTTGGAAGAAATGCTTGTTTCCAGGTACAAAATTGACTCATCCACGAAATATTACTGGAGCATTACTTTGGTACCTTTGGGGTATGCTTGCACCAGTTGCTGTAGGTTTAGCAGCAAACTATGCAACTTGGCCATATATACTTGTAACTTCGATAGCCTATGTTCTATGTGGTTTGTCTGTTTTCATCTATTGGAATAAAAAAGGAGCACATCAGTGGGTTACATATACGTTTTATCCAATCGTATTCGTATTTTTTTGCATATTACTTGGTGTTTCTGCTTTAGAACTTGTGATAAAAAAGAAGATAACATGGAGAGGAAGAGAGTATACTCCAGATTTATTTGCAGGTACAATGTATGCAGAAAATCCGTTATTTATTGATGATAATATGCTTGGCCAATTAGAAACAGATGTTGAAATTGAACCAATGATCAACTCTATGCAAATGGCGAGAAAATACAACATGCGAAGAAAACCAAAAAACAAAAGATGATAATGAAATCATAAAAGCAAAACCAGTATCAATTATATGAATTTATAACTTAAACTAACCATATGAGGAAGAGAATTTGGGAAAAGAAGCTGGAAAAGAACATGTACTACTTAAATGTGATTCTAGAGTTATAATTGCAACTGGATTTGGTGGTTCTGGAAGAGAATATCCTGATTATCTCAAGAGATTTGGTGAAGATAATGTAGAGGTAATTAGATGGGATGAAACATGTACTGATAGTGATTCTCATTTAGTTAAACTTAAAGCTAATTTGCCAAAAAAGGAACCTTTTGTTTTGTGTGGTCATAGTTTAGGTGGCAGTTTAATTATTGAATTGATGAATAGAGAAAAGGTACCTGGTTTACAAGAGGTCGTACTCATTGGTTCATCAAAGAGAATTAAAGAGGATGCTGGTTTGAAATTTATGATGAGCTTTCCATGGTTCTTCTTATGGATTTTTGCTTTCCTCTTAGTCTTAGCATTTCCAATAACAATGTTTATTTGACGTAAGAAGACATTTGACACTTATTTTGTATTGTTTAAATTCCTCAAGAGAGATGGTGCTAAAAAAATACATAAGCAGTATAATTTAACATTAAAAAAATTGGGAACAGCTGAATGTGTACTTCAACCAGAGATACCGTTACTATGCGTTGGTTTACCAAAAGACACTTTAGTTGAAGAGAAGGATCTGGAAGATACTAAAGCAATGTTTCATAATGCTCGAGATAATTTAATCTATGGAACAAATTCCATTCATTTAATTGAGAAATATGATCCAATAACAGTCGATAATATAGCTGAGGAAGCAGAATTTATTGGATTACTAAAACCAAAAACAAACTAGAAATTAAATTCATTTTACCAATCAACATTTTTTACCAGCAAAATCTTTTTCAATGACATTATTGCACATGGATAAATAGTGAAGGTTTCATCTCATGATGCTTGAAGGAGTAGAAATAGAAGACACTTACTGCGAAGCTTTTGAAGGAATAGTTACTCGATTGTTAGTAACACTTCGCGATGAAGAGCTTATGCACTATACAGTAGCACAAAGTACTGCACTACCATCAATAGTTGTAGGACGTACAGAAGCAGGCTTAGAACGATGGTTGCAAGGAGATAAAACACCCGATAAAAACCCAGGTTTTATTGCTCAGATTTGGGGTGAGTGGAATCCAGAAAATCCTGAGAAAAGTTTGAAGAAATTCTACAAAGAACTTGGTTTGAGAATTAGACAAGGTATTTTAGTAATCCCCACAACAACTGTGTTTAATGCCTTGGAATCTAAAGACAAGTTTGATTTAATGGAAAATGTCGGTTATTGTGGTGATGTTTACCAATCTGATGTTGAATTATTTGATCGTAAGATGATAAAAATCCCTTTAATGATGGGTGATTGGTTTATAGAACGTCATGTTGGTTACACAACAGGCATATCTGGTGGAAATATCTGGTTGATGTGCGATTCTGAGAAAAATGCCCTAAAAGTTGGTAAGAAAATAGTTGATACTTTAATACATGTAGAAAATATCGTTACTCCTTTCGCTATCTGCTCTGCAGGATCGAAAACTGTCTATAAAGGACAACCTCATCCTGAAATTGGACCTACAACTAATCATCAATACTGTCCATCTTTGCGAACGGAAATTGATGAGAGCCTTGTTCCTGAGGGTGTTGTTAGCATTCCTGAAATTGTTATTAATGGTCTAACAATGGTTGATGTCAAACAAGCTATGAGTTTAGCAATAAAAGTAGGTGTAAAATCTAAAGGTGTTCTGAAAATATCTGCAGGTAATTTTGGTGGAAATTTAGGTAAATACAAAATACACCTTAATGATCTCTACAATGATATTGACAGAAAGATAGACAAGTAGCATTCAATAACTAAACTACATTTTTTTGGGTGAATATTCATTATCTCGTCCGAAGGTTTCTTCACATATTTTTCCTACTTCTTTAGCATATTTAGGATTAGCAAAAACATACATACGCCATAAATCTTCATAAGCATCCTCAATAACCTTAATATCAGCTGATGGATGGGGACGTACATTAAGTTGAACAATTTTTCTCTCTTTGTTTTTGATTAAAACCTCTGCTTCCTTCAGGGAAGATGAGCTTAAACAATGAATAATGACATCTGCTTTATTGATGGTTTTATCTTTTGTAATATTTTTTAGACGATCAATAATCATATCTTCTACTTGTTCTCTTTCATTTGTTGGTGGATTAAATTTCTGAATGAAATCCTCACGACTCTTCCTAGAACTTAAGGTTGCGCTTGATAGGACATAAGCACGTTTTAATAATTGTCTGTTTTGAACACGTTCTATCAGTTTGCGAATTGGAGAATCAACTGGTTTTGGATCTGGTTCACCTATTAGGAATCTAAATAACGTCCAGTCATTTAACTTGTAGAGCCCTTCTCGAGTAAGTTGACCAGCTATTACTGCTAATTCTACAGCTTTTGAGATCATTGCTCCAGAGGATAGTTTTGCATGATGGAAATAAACTCTTTCAGTAAGGAAGAACCTTAATCGTAAAAGATGAAGAACTTCAGATCTGGCATCAGATCGTTCCATTTTGTTTTTCACAAAATTAAGAACTAATTTTCCATCTTCAACAATGAAATAGCTGAATACTCGATTATCATAATTCTTGTTAATGCCTGTGTAATAACAATCTCTTCTAATATAATCTAGTAAATCTGAACAGATAGTATCATTAATTATCTGTCCCATCCAGGGATCTTCCCGGGATTTTATTGTAGGATCTTCTTTTTGGGTTAGCATTTTTAGCAATTTAGTTTCGTAACCCAATTGATTTAATAAATCACCAATCTGTCCACTTGCTAGAATATTTTTAAAATTATCACTTTTGTCATGTCTTTGAAAGATTTTTCTTTCATCTTCAAAGGTATGACCATAAGGCACATGTGTAATGTCATGTATTATTCCTGCAATTGAAACAAGTTCTTCTGTTTCATTATCGATCTCAAATCCATTCTTTCTGATGTTTTGTATGATAATTTTGGACAAGTAAGCTGTTCCTAAGCTATGATCAAATCTTGTGTGTAATGCTCCTGGATAGACCAAGTAGGTTGTACCTAATTGCTTGACACCACGTAGTCTTTGAACTTCTAGACAATCAATAACTTGAGCTTCATTTTCAGTGAATTTAATGTCACCATGGACAGGATCTCGAACTATCATTTTAATCCCTGTAAATTATGTTTTTAATTTTGTTAGACAAACTAACATTCATCAAGTATTAATCAATTGTCCTTATAAATCCATAATTAGAATAGCAAACTATCTCAATCGAAAAAAACAAATACTTTGTTTCTTGTCTACTATCCATGAGAAAACTTCAGATATCTGTTGTAGGCAGCAAAACACTTGATATGAATAATGAACAAGATAAGGATACTTGGGATTTCTCATACAAATTGGGTTTTGCTTTAGGAAGAACATTGAATATAGCAGTTCTTGTAAGTGGAGCAACAGGTGTAGCAGAAGCTATTACAAAAGGAGTCAATGATGCTGGAGGAATAAATGTTAATATTGTTCCAGGAAACTACAAAGATGTTGGGAATCAAGATTCTCATGTAACAGTTGCTACAACAATAATCGGAAGTGAATATAGCTGGTCATTTGTCTATTCTTGTGACTGTTTGATTGCAATTGGTGGGGGAAACGAAACAAGGATACAAATATCTCTTGCAGTGGATTTAGGAATTCATGTAGTGATATACTCAAAAGCTGGTGGAGTTTCATCTGAAGTTTTTACATCATTAGAAACAACATTTCAGAAAATGCGTTCATTACAACTAGTCTATCTTGTAGAAAATAGTGAAAAGGCACTAGAACGAGCAAAACAATTTGCATTAGATCGAGTGAAAAAAGAGAAAAAAGTATATGATAAAGTAAAAATGGAACCAGCTAAACTTGAAATCATCTCTAATAGAAATCGACTAGCCATCTTTACTTTACTAGCTACGAAGAAAACACTCTCTCCACAAGAATTGTCAAATGAAGTGAAAATACCTCTAATGATGGTAAACTCTTATTTGGAAGAATTAGATATACAAGAATTAGTAAAGGTAAAAAGAACTATTGCCAATGAGCACTTATTTAGTATTAATATGGATAATCCTTTTGCAAGGAAACTAGTAGATTTAGTAACCTCGACGCTAGATCTGCATAATAAAGAAACGGGTGTATAAATAAAAATGAAAATACTAGTATTCGCTTCATGTAGCAAGAGAAAAGCAGTTTCCTATCCAAATCAACCTACATGTCAACAAATCAGTTCCAAGGAAATGAGAAAAGCTTATCTACCGAATTTTACAGAAAAGCATAAAGCTAAAGACATGTATCGAGGTTCACTTAATATCAGTGTAAATGCTGCTGTAAGACATTTGAGAAAAATGTTTGATGTTGGATACTATATTGTATCTGCAGGATTTGGTATCGTTAATGAAAATGATATGATGCCACCATATGAATGCAGTTTCACTGAAATGAGAAAAGAAGAGCTTATCAACCGTGCAAATATGCTAACTATCCCTAATGATTATCAAGAAATTATCGAGAAAGAGAATCCTGATTTCATATATTTAGCACTTGGTAAAAGCTATTTGACAGCTTTAGGTAACTGGGATGAAAATCTTCCATGCAAAACAATAGCATTTGAGGAATCGACATCAGATAAAGTAATTACACTACCTGCAGATCATATTGCTGTAAAAGAAGTTTCAAGCATAGGTGGAATGCCTATTCATGGAGTTATTGGTTTTAAAGGAGATCTTTTAATGTTAACAACAAGATTTCTAGAAAATCAAAAAGACCCAGAAAAAGCATTAATAGAAATTCTTGACAATCCAAATGATTTGAAGCAAATGATAGGTATGTTAAGATCAACTGAGGATTGATGATGGAATTAAACCTTGAAATATTAAACTACAAATTCATCAAGAAACCATTGCTAGTTGGAGGAAAAGCAATGGAATATTATGGTTTAAGGAAAGCAGGAAATGATAATGATATTATTGTTATAAAAGATGATTATGTTCAATTAGCTAAAAAATACCCTAATAATTTAAAAGATATTTTTGGAGACAAAGGTGTCTGTATCTATGATTTCGAGATTTGGAAGACAATACGCTGGCATAATTATTTTGATCTAAATCAAAATGCAATAGTAAAAGAAAATTATTTGATTATATCATTAGAGAAATTACTTCTATTAAAAGCACTAGCTATGGAGATTCCTAAATATCATGAAGATTTAGAGCTAATAGTAAAAAAAATACAACACTTAAAGGAAAAACCAGATTAAATATTACTAATTACAATTTAGAGGTTTAAAAGAGGAAACTTTGAAACTAATTTACATTTATCATGGAAATTTCTATTTGAACCATATTTTTTCCAATTTTGAATAGAAAAAGGTGTATATATATGTCACTACTCCAGTAGTAACTAAAGACAAAATTGGTGTTTTCATGAGATATTGTAAAAATTGTGGAGCAAGAATAGATGATAATTCACGTTTCTGTCATAATTGTGGTGGAATCATTGAGGAAGTAAAAGAATCTACTGAAGAAAAAAGGAAACTACATCAAGAACCCATTACTGATTATGAACCTGTACCTAAGAAGATTCAAGGAAGGAAACTAAGTTCCATCTTAATTATTAGTTTTATAATAATTACATCAATAGGGATAATTACACCTATTGTTTACTTTTCAACTCGAAGTACCCAGACCTATTACTACATGGGTGATCTTTACTACACATATCATTCTGAAACAACAGAGATTATCGAATTAAATCTGGATATGTTTCAAGGGGACATAAGAATAAAACATGATAATAGTTTATCCACTCTTTTATCAGTCACCATTGAAGTTTATGGTCAATCCCAAGCTAACATCACTGATGCTAAGTCCTTTTCAGAAAATATGATTAACAATCGAACAACAATTTCCTTTGCTGAAGATGAATTTAATTATTGGGACAAAACTTCAATTCGTCATGAGCTCTATATAACTATAAATCCAGCAATAGCAATTGAATATAATTTGAAATCATTTTCAAGTTATATTGATATTAGCATGATTGATACTCCTAATGTTGAAATCAGGAAACTAGATATTGAAACATTTTCAGGTGATATTGATGTCAATCTAGGAGCATACACAAATATCACTACAAATGCTGCAGTATCAATCTACTCTAGCTCAGGCAGGATTAATTTCTTTGCATCTAATAATCTCCTTGTGAACTCCCTTAACTTTACTATTGAAACTTTTTCAGGAGATATTGAAATGCAAATAGGATCTTATGCAGAGATCATCACTTCAACCTTCAAATTAAAAACTAGCTCTGGAAGTATTGACTTTTATTCCCTTCATTGTTTAAATTTTGATTCAACAAGCTTCATCGCTGAAACATTTTCAGGTGATATTGAAATTGTTTTTGAAGATAACACTGATATAAATTTAGATGATTTCACAATTTCTTCAAGTTCAGGCCACATTAATTTTGGTATTGACCATTCAAGTATCTTTAATGCTTCTGATTTAATAATTACTACATTTTCAGATGATATAATAGTTGATTTCCAAGAGTTTGTTGATATTTATCTTAGCGATATAGCATTAGATAGTAGTTCAGGTTCTATAACTGTAAATTGTATTGGCGTAACCTTTTACAATAATATTTCTTGGATTATTGAGACCTTTTCAGGTGATATTGTTTTAGATCTTTATCCAGAATCCATTCCATTGATTAATCATACAGCAACTTTTGATATTGATTCTTCATCTGGCATTATTGATATTAGTTATTTAATGAGCGAATTAGATGTTGGAGTGGAAGTCACTACAGATACAACTACTGGAAATATTGTTTTACCAAATGAACAAGAATACTACAAAACAGCAAATTTCGATGAGAAAACCATTCAATATATCTATAACATTGCAACATTTTCTGGAGATATAACAATTAGAAATGAATAATTTTCATTTCTAAAATCTTTATTTTTTAGGAATTAATTTATTAATCCATTTTGTTATACTTTCTTTACTGAAACTACTGAAGGTAATAACATGAGTTGGCTTTCAAAACTTTTTGGACAAAAAAAGGTAGAGCTCAAAGCAAGCTTGGTTATCTTAGGAGCTTCAGGAGCAGGTAAAACTACATTAGTACGTTATTTAGAAACTGGCGAACCAGTTATGAAAGATCCAAGAACAACTTTGGGTATTGATATAAGACAGAATCCAATAACAATAAGTGGATGGTCATTATCAGCTATCGATGTTGGAGGACAAGAACTATATTTCAATTAATTGTTTTTCTAAGAAAGTACCAAAATTAATTAATGCTCATGCGTTTATAGAAACAAAACGCAAAAGGATGATTTTATTTTGTCACTTGATAAAATTTACAAATTAATAGAAGAAAGAAAGGACAAAGCTATAAAGGATTTAGCTGAGTTTATAGCTATTCCTTCAGTTTCTGCTAAGGAAGAATTTTTGGTTGAAGCTGCTGAATTCTCAGCTAAACTATTGAAGGAAAATGGTTTTGAAACTAAAATTCATGAAACTGGTGGAGGACCTGTTGTTACAGGTTTGATGGATGTAGGTGCAAAACGAACTTTGATGATTTATGATCATGCTGATGTTCAGCCTGCGGAACCTTTTGATTTATGGGAATCTCCTCCCTTTGAACTAAGTATCAGAGATGGAAGAATGTTTGGTAGAGGAACAGCAGATAACAAAGATGAAATTGTTTGTAGAATTCATGCTGTTAGAGCTTGGTTGGATGCTGGTTTAGAACTCCCATGCAATATTAAATTTGTAATAGAAACCGAGGAAGAAAGTAGTAGTAAAAATCTCACAAATTATTTTGATAAAGATCTTGATTTCTTTAAGAATGTTGATGGTTGTATTTGGGAATTTGGAGGTAGTAACCGTGAAGGCTTCCAGGAGTTCATTCTAGGCGTTAAAGGGATACTTTATGTACAATTTTCTGTAAAGCAAATGGATATTGACTCGCATTCCGCAAATGCAACACACTTACCAAATGCTGGTGAAAGATTGCTACAAGCTATTAACTCTTTAAAGGATAAAGATGGAAAAATCCTCGTACCTCATTTCTATGATGACATTGAAAAGATAACTAAAGAAGAGCTAGAGGTTATTGAAAAATACAATAATTATCCTAAAGAAACAAAAGAACACTTTGGCATTGATGAATACCGTTATGGTATGAATGATGATGAAGCAAAAGTAGCATACTTTACTAAACCAACTTGTAATCTCTGTGGCTTCACAGCTGGTTGGCAAGGTGAAGGAGGAAAAACAGTCATTCCTAAACAAGCCTCAGCAAAGATTGACTTTAGATTAGTTAAAAACCAAGATCCTAAGAAAATACTCAAGAATCTTCGAAAATACCTTGATGATAATGGATTTAGCGATTTAACATTCGATTGGTCAAATGGTTATCCACCATCTAAAACCTATGTTAATAATGATTTTGTAAAACTCTGTAAAAGAGCTAACAAAAGAGTCTATGATCATGAAGCAACAATTCAATCAACTTCAGGTGGTTCTGGTCCGATGTACCTTTTTGGTGATCATATGCCAGTTGTTTCATTAGGTTGTGGACATCCTAATACTAATTCACATGCACCAAATGAGAATATTTACATTGATGATTTCATAGATGGAATGAAAATGATTATCACTGTTATTGATGAATTTAAAAATTGGAAATAAGAAATGATGAATAGATAGTTTTTATTTCATCATATTCATTCTTTTTTTAGAAGTGGAATAACACAAATGAATTTGAGTGTTTCAGAACCAGTGTTTTCGTACCCATGTTTTTCATCTGGAGGGACGTAAATGGAATCAGCTGCTTTTACTTTGGTTCTTGTCCCATCTTCCGAAATTAAATCACATTCCCCTTGAACAATGTGAATTTTATGTTCTTCTGGATGAACGAAGGTAGCTTTACTTAATTTATAAACTCAGAATTCTTTGTATATTTATGCAAAAAATAAGGTATTAACTATGGTTAAGACACGAAAGTATCAGGAACTTTACGAAAGTGAAGCACTGAAAAAATTCTTTGAAGACGAGAATATGAATAGGAAACCACTGATTAAATAAATCATAAACCAAGAGTATAGGAAAGAGTCTTTCTGTATTTCGCTGGGATTTTATCATATTATATGAAAACAAAAAATAACATCAAAAACAAAAAGAAAATGTTTTTAGTGTGAACGCTCGAACAAAGCTTACAAAAGAATAGTTAGACTTTATCTATTAATTTTTTTCATTTTTAAAAAACAATCACTAAGTATTATTTGAGAAATGAAAATTCCTTTGAGTAATAATAGTATAATCATATAGTAGTGGTAAGACTGGAATAAATAATAAACTATACCAAAAAGTGATTTGTATAGGATAATATTGATGAATAGTGTACACAGCAGTTGGTAGCTGAAGAAACAAAAAGAGAATTCCTAATGAAACACCCAATAGAGCTGAAATTAATAGTACTAAAGCTAAGTTATTAAATTGCCTTTTTTTGATAAGCCTAATTGACATTCCTCTCTGATAAAATGTTTTCATTGGAATCCGTATTTTTGCTAATAATTGTTTTATGCTTAACCAAACTATAGCTAAAGATACTAATATAAAATAGGCTTGAAAGATACCAATAAGAAAATTATAATTCACATAAATAGGCATATCAATTTCCTGAACAGATATATCTAATTGTTGTTCTAAATATTCTATTGCTACACTTTTATTGATTTCATTATTCATATTCAAATAAAGTTTTGATACTCTAGTTATGTTACTATACTGCAAATTAAAAGATGAAACAATAAATGGTCTATTTTCAATTTTCTTTACAAATGGAAAATAATCTATAATCTTAATCTCTTGGTCAATATATACAGATGATTCATTTTCTCCCATTTTAGTTGGAAAATATTCTCCATCAACAAAATTAAATTCTTTAGCAAAATCTTTTGACATATAGGATATACCTTCTTTTAGCTTAGATAAACCATAGTATTTCTTTAGATTAGGTATTAGCTTTTGGATTACTGAAATATTCATTAAATAAAGATCATAGTTTAAAAAGAAACTTTCTTGTGTATGAGATATTGGTATAACTGAAGAAAAATTGTCATTATTTTGTATAGATGAAATATTAAATAAATAAACATCAGTAGAAATCACTAAATCTGTTGGATATTCCATCCCAAAATTTAGATTATAGTTAGTAGAGAAAGTTTGAAAACCGCCAGTTACTACTGTAGAGCCCCATATTAAAAGCAATGTTGAATGAAATAACTGTCGAAAAACGTATTCCCTTTTATTGAATAATTTGTTAATGAGATTTTTTATCCCAAATTTACTAAATAGTCTAGTAGCAATTTTCTTGATGAATATTTCCGCTATAAGCAATGTAATAATGAAATATTGAATTGCTTGAGAGAAGAGTATAATGTATGAATAGATGGTATCTGGGATGAGAGTAAAGATGAATTGCCTTAGTAAAATAGGTGTTATTGAGACTATCGCCAATATTAATACAAATAAAATTATTGATTTAGAATTCAAAATTGTTTGATCTGATTTACTGTATTTCTTATAATTCCTGTAAATAAGCAAAATTAAAAAAATGCCTATGATAATAATTGTCAAGAGAAAATCCAAGCTTATTATGATATTTGTAACAAGTAATACTATTCCAATAAAAAGAAAACAGGACAAGTCAACAATTAATGGAATGAAAACTGAAATAATCTTTTCTCTTTTGTGTTCTAAACCTCTTATATATAATTTGTCAATTTTTCTCCTAATTTCTTTTGAGAAATTATCACTAAAGAATTCACTTAGCCAAATTGTAATAATTAGTGTGACTAATGAAATTAACAAAATTAAAGAGTCGAACTGATTCTTGTAAAAAATAATGTCTTCAATCTGAAAAGAACTTTCTTCATTTGAGCTGTAAAGAGGAATATTATTAGTCGATAAATAATAATCTATTTTATCGAGTAACTCCTCAATAAATTTCAAATATGATTCAGGTGATCTAATTTTTTTTGTGTTAAAATCAATGATTTGACCTATATATGATACTTTAGACATAATTCTAAGAGCTGTAAGGTCCAGAGTTTGGAAAAAATCATAGCTAAAAATTAATGATACCTCAAAAGGTATTTCAGAGCTTGCAAGAAAATTCTCTAAAGATATGTTATTATTAAAATAATTAAATTGGTGTAATGGAAAATTAGCATTTTTTAAATTAGTTGAACTTATTGAAAAATCAATTCCAATTGTAAAAGTTAAATTATTGACTTCATAATCTGATATTAACAACAATGAATAATTTGAAAAATATTTGTTCCATTGTTCACTATAATTAGACAAATCAAGAATAACTGATTCTAAATCTGAAATATTAGTTGCTGAATATCCTAATTCCAAATCATTTGAAATTTCAAGGTCATTATTTTGGGCATTTAAAAAACTTGCAATTGTTAATTTATCAAAAATTGCTCCTCCAATTGCTGGTGTAGAAACTATCAGTATACTTAGTAATATATAAAAGAAATGCTGAGAGTACAGCTTCCAATATCTCCTAAGGAAGAGCAATGATATTTTCAAATAGGAATCACCTGATTAATTTTGGCAAATCAATTATACGATCGATTTTTTTCATTATAAATGGATCATGGGTAGCAATCAGAAGAGCTTTATTCAGATCTTTACACTTGGTGGTGAGTATATCTATAACATTCTCTCGTGATGCTAAATCAAGATTTCCTGTAGGTTCATCAGCTAAGATAATATCCGGATCGTTTGCTAAAGCTACAGCAATAGCAACCCTTTGCTTTTCACCTCCTGAGAGGTAATTTGGAAAAGTTTTTATGTAACGTTGAATATCTAATGCTTCTAAAAGTTCATTAGCGCGTGCTTCAATTTCTGATTTGGTTTTTTTTGCTATTAGCATAGGTAAAACAACATTTTCATAGATCGAAAATTCATCAATTAGATTAAAATCTTGATAAATTAATCCTACTTGATCTCTGCGATAATCAACTAACTCATCATCCGATAATTTGGTGATATCAATACCATCTATCAGTATTCTTCCACTTGTTGGTTTCAAAACACCACCAATACAAGACAGAAGACTTGTTTTCCCACTTCCACTAGGGCCTGCAATAGCAACAGCTTCACCCTTATCGATTTTCTCATTGAAATTCTCTAGAGCAACTGTTTCAACAGTTCCTTGATAGATTTTGTATAATGATTCAATGATTATATATGTCATTTCTATTAACCTCCATCTTTTAGCGTTTTTAGATTTTTGTTAAGACTTATGTTCAGCATTCCCAAAGTTCCTAATCCAATAATAATTGATAATAAAATTAAAATTGCTGCTTCAATTAAAATACTAAAGTTTCCAATTAGAAATAAACTAGGTAAACTATAACTAAGTTTCATTAAACAGACAGTTATTCCAATAACAATTCCAAGGATATTTCCTGCAATAATTGAAGAGAATACCTCTTTTCTATAATGTCTCCTCATCAATTTGTCATCAAATCCACGAGAACCTAAAATTTGGAATTTTGAATTTATAGAGCTAAGAATTTTCTTATTGAATATTAGTGTTATTATTGGCAAAAAAATAATCTCGAAAGCAATTTCGAACCTTAGAAAGTTTAAATAGATATCATAGTAGGAAGGACCTACATTTGAAGGATTGTTATAAGAAGCTGAATTAATAGTAATAAAAACATAAGGCAATAAATCCAAATTCAATATTTCTATAAAAGAGTCTAAAGTCTGACTTTGCAAAATTTGAATTAAGGTTTCATTTTCCGTTTCATATTCAAGATCAAATCTGAGTGTTTGAGCGATTCTTGTTGAATTCAGATTTCTTCTTAAATCATCAACTATTTTAAAATCAATAATAGCACAAGGATTTGAATAATAAACATTCCCGTGAAGTTTTGGTAACATATCAGAAATTCCTACAACTTCTAGGTTTTCGATAATAACATCTACACCAGTCCCATTTCCTATTAGAAAATCTTCATCATCTAGTGTAATATAGTCACCAACTCTTGCACCTATTTCTTCTGCTAGTTTTTGGCTAATGATAATAGTTCCATTATTCATCTGGCTAAGAATATTCCTATTTGAATCGCCTGTTATACCTATAAAATGATTCCAACCAAGATCCTTTTCTGAATAAATAGATGTATTTATTGCACAAATTCTAGACTTGCATTGTTTTAAATCAAAAATTACATTAGCATCTAATCTATCTTCAAGACTCATATTTTTTACTTCTGGTAAAGCAGTAGTTACATTCTGAATCTGAGAAAGATCTATACCCGTATCTTGTGAACCATGATAAGTAATTTCTATATCAAAAATATTTTCATTTCTATTTGAATATACACTCATTGCTTGATAATTAACAATCATAAATGTCAATAATAAATAGAAGCTAAAAACTATTAATTGTTGAGCTAAAATCTTCTTCTTTTCATTTGTAAACAATCTTTTGAAAAGATTTCTTAATTTACTTTGTTTAGAAAAAACAGATTTCCCTTTAAACTTAGAAGAAAATAAAATTATGATAATCAAAAGTAATATTATCGCTGTAAATACATCGAAAATTATTTTTGTTGACCCGTTAATAAGTGGAAACCAAAAAAGAGAAGTAAATACTCGAGCAATTTGCATAAAAACAACTAGCATCAATAAGACAATACTTGAAATTTTAACAATATTGAGAGTTCTATCAGACAATCTTTTGGAAACTGATTCTTCAGTTGTACCATTTCTTTTAGTCTTGTTTAGAAAGAAGAAATTAATAACTTTACAGAGAATGATGATTATAAAAGTCAGACCTAATGTTTTTACAAATGTGATATTAAGTAAATTTGTTATGTTTAGAATTTGTCCAAGTAATAAAACTAGAAGCATAGACAACAAAAATGCTGCCAAATCTGGAATAATCTCAATAATAAAGAACATTGTATTTATTTTTCTATCTGAGAAACCTTTTAACCAAAGTTTCTTTCTTAGGCTTTTCAATATTCCATTAACTCCTACGTCTATTGTAAAAATTAGCAGGAATATAAGTACTATATTTGGAATTGACAACAATTGTATATCATATATATCACTATAAATTGAAACCAACGTATTATGTATATCTATATCTATTGAAGAAGAAATACTTATGTAATCAGGGTCTATTCCAATTCTAACTAATTCCAAATAAAGATTTTTTTCATATTGATCTATTATGTCAAGTACTTCTTCAGGAGAGAAATTCTCTAAAATACTTTCATCAATAAAACCATAGAAAAAACTACCTACATTAGCTTCAGTAATTTCTAATTCCTTTGCAACCTCAATACAAAAACTTAGATTTCCCATTAGAAAATATTTTCTGTAATTATATTTATCATGTTTTAATTGGAGACTATAATAACTTTGGGTTTTTCTAATTATGCTTGAAAATAGCCAATCATTGACTATACTCTCATTCTCATTTATTGATATTTGGTAGTTTTTTGAGCTATCATCTATCGAGGAAACATTAATCAAGTCTTGGTCCATTCTAGTTACAATTGAATTCCTATCTGAAATGTTCATTCTAGTCAATAGATTATCATCAAGACCAAAAAAAGGAATAGTAAAAGTTTCATTATTCTCTGCAACTATGTTGACAGCAATGATTACGCTAAAACAAACAGAAAGGTTAGAATCTATTGATATATTACTTAGTTTTAAAGGAATATCCTCTAAATCTAGATCCTCAAATCCTCCTGGTGATGATATTTTACCATCTAAATCGGAATATCCATTTGAAATTGCTTCTTTGAATGCTAGATTTGATTGATGTGCGACCAGTATTGAAATCGCTCCAATTATGCAAAAAATCATAAAGCTTACAATAAAGGAAGGAATTATTTTTGTGAAATATCTTCTAAAGAAAATTGTAAATAGATTCCTGTTTTTCATCTATTAAATCACCATTCATTTTAAAAAAAAGAAGAATACTTTATTATTCTTCCCTTAAGATAAATATAGCTTAAAAATAATATATTCTTGTTCCATCCTCAGAGATAAGAGCACATTCACCTTGTACGATATAGATTTCATGTTCTTCTGGATGACTATGAATGCCTATATTTGCCCCAGGTTTTAAAGTGAAAAGTCTCATAGCAAATCTTGGAGCTCCTTGTTCTTTGCTAATAAGCCATTGAATATTTGTTTTTGTTGAACCATAATTAGTTACTGGTTCACTTTTTATTGTACTAAGTTGACGAATTAAAATAATAAATAACACCAGTTCTTTTTACAGGTACTGGTATTTATTTGAATTTCTTCCAGTACACATTAAGTATTTTTAGCATTCGAAACTAATCAATCATGTTTCTTTTACCACATCTGCTACCCCATCTTGCTATAACATCACCATTCTTCATTATTTCAACAATTTCGCAAGCATTAGAACAGTCACTACACTCAAAACCAACTGTTTTAAAATCCAAATCTGGTAAATTCCATCCAACAAATTTTGTTTTTCTTGGACGTTTAATAATCTCTTCTTGAGCCAAAATTGCTGCACCAATAGCACCCATAACGTCATAATATTCTGGAATTATTACCTTATGCCCAAGATATTTTTCAAATGCTTCCTTCATTCCTTCGTTCGCAGCCACTCCACCTTGGAACATAATAGGTGGTAAAATATCCTTTCCTTTACCAACATTGTTAAGATAATTTCGAGCTAATGCTTCACACAAACCTTTAATTATATCTTCAGTTGAATGACCCAATTGTTGTTTGTGTATCATGTCACTTTCTGCAAAAACTGTACAACGTCCAGCAATAGAAACAGCATTATTTGATTTACATGCCAAACAACCAAATTGTTCAATTGGTATATCCAGTCGTGAGGCTTGCATATCTAAAAATGAACCAGTTCCTGCTGCACAGACTGTATTCATCGCGAAATCCACAGCAACACCATTTCTTATGATTATTATTTTGCTATCTTGCCCTCCGATTTCAATTACAGTTTGTATTTCTGGATTATAATGCAAAGAAGCTAAAGCGTGAGCAGTTATTTCATTCTTGACAATATCAGCACTAATTATCACTCCGGTTAATTGTCTCGCACTACCAGTTGATCCAGCACCTGATATTTCTATCCCATTATCGATTTTTTCCTTCATCAATTTAATGCCTTTTTGAATAGAATTGACTGGTTTGCCCTCTGTTCTAATATAAACTGATTCGATTAGTTCTTTTGAATTATTTATCACAGCTAGATTTGTGCTAATTGAGCCAACATCAACTCCCAGAAAATACTTGTCTACTTTATTTTTCATTTTCTAACACCTTACATAAATTTCATTTTATGTTATCACCATTGACTTTCCTTTTGCGTTCTATTAAATCAATAAACGCTTCTAATCTAGTTTTTAATCCCGTTTCACCAGTATGCTCATCTAATACTAGTGAGAGAATTGGTATTTCATATTCACGACTAATTTGAGGTATTATACTTCGAGAAATGATTTCAGGCATACATGTAAAGGGATAAAGATGAATAACACCATCCCAACCTTTTTCCTTATACATGATTGAATAACCTATAGATTCCTGCGTTTTTCCACCAAGTCTATATTCTACATAAGGTTTTGCTTTTTTAACTGCAGTCTTAAAACTAGGTCTTTTGAATGGATTTGCTCTTGATCCGATATCTATCCATCTGCAAAATGTGATAGGAGTATGAGAAATCACTCCAAGTTCATTTAATTTAGTCATAACATCTAGATTGATTGATGGTTCTACTACTGCGTATAATTCTCCAAGAACTACTACTTTCAGTGGATCAGCTTTCTTATCGATTTCTACTTCATCTTCAAACATCTTTGGAATAATCTTTCTCAATTTTCTGATGTTTCTCATTCCCCTGGTTTCCACAATTAATCTATAAGCTTTTTCAGCAACTCTTTGTGATACACCCTTTTCTAGTTCAACAGCTTGATAGCTGTAAAGACATTTATCTGCGATGTCTATGTATCGATTTTTTATCCACCCAATTTGGAATGCTCTAAATGTTTGTAGATATGTTAGTCCCTCTGTACGCCTTTTCATCTCTTGTATGAAACCAATAGGGTTATCAAAATTCAAGTATAGAAATTCAAAATCATAACCCAAATCCTCTAAGATTAGTTCATAAATAGGTGTATAGTAACCCAATCTACAATAATCAATAAACAAGGTTCCTACTAATTCATATGCACCGCGTTCTAATACCTCAATGAAGGATCCAAAAAGCATTTTGAATGGAGTACAGATCCATTCAGGTGAATGACGAGAACCAAGCTGCTTAGTTTTGTTTGTAGGTTTGTTTGGAACTACTACATCCGTTCTACCCATCTCTCGAACTATAGATTCCATTACATAAGTAAAACTTCCGACATGTGGAAATGAAATTGACATAGTGATGCTCCCTTGGGTATTTCTCTTGTTTTTATTTGATTAAATATTTTCCTCCATTTAGACATGCACTTTTGTAGTTTGGAATGTTATCTGCGCATCTATACTTCTTCTCAGCATGTCTATGAATGCTTCAATCCTTGTTTTCAATCCAGTTTCTGCTGTTAATTCATCAAAAACTAATTGAAGTAAAGGAACCGCAGGATTTCTATTTGAAAATCTTGCAGCCATTTCTCCAGCTATGGAATCTGGTCCACAGCTAAAAACCATAATATGGATTATTCCATCAACAGTCTTGCTCTCTAGGAAATGCATTATTGTTCCTAAAATTTCTCTTTCATAGTAAAAATATAGTTGGAAATTCTGTTTGTCCATTTGTTTTTCAATTAATTCTCTAGGCATTTGTTCAGAGGTAATTATGTCCACTTCTTGTTCTTTTAATATTGTACGAATATCTAACGATGCATAAGGATCATTTAACACATAAGAATGACCAACTAATGCTATTTTTAACTGTCTCTTACCATGATTAGAATTTGGTGGATCATTCAAGAATAATTCTGATTGCTCCCATTTGTAAAGGGTCTTTTCATCAATTACCAAATCCTTTTTGTGTTGATTGTGTTTTTTCAAAGCTAAACGAAGAGCTCTGATTTTCTTAAAGGGATTTTTTGTAAACATTGATCCTATTTTCATAGCTTTGAAGAAGAAGCTTAATTTTCCATCTCTACCTTTAGCAGTATTATAATGTGGCATAATTATTGGTGGCAAGTTAGGAAACATAGATCTTAAAACTTCAGCCAAGCCAATAAATTTCGGACAACCAACATACCTTTTATCGCTTGCACCATATCTAGGTATGAAAAGATAATCAACTTGATCTTTAATGGCCATTACATGACCATAATACAGTTTTGTAGAATAGCAATCCTCATTAGGTGCTATATTTACAGCCTCTTGTTTTATCTTCTTTGTTGTTTTGGGAGAAATAATAACTTCTGCACCTAATTCTTGAAAAAATGTTACCCACATGTCTGCGAATTTATAATACATCAATGCTCTGGGTATACCAACTCTCATTAAATATCTATCTCCTAGATTTAATGTAGTGTTTACTGATTAACTTACGATTTAAGCTAACATTTAAAGCAGAATTTAATTTTGAAAGATACCCCTCCAAGGTAAAACTATATTCCTAGTTTAAATCAATGTAATTTTAGCAACAAATATCCTTCTACTCAATATATCAGAAGTTTTTATAAAAAATTTTTGTAAAGAAGAAATCAATAAAATCCTTTTTCTTATTATTTCTCTCCATTTAAGTTTACATGATCCCTTTTGATTCTTTTATGCCTTAATTAAATGATATATCCAAAAAAAGAAGAAGCTAAAAAAAAGAAAAATTTTGGTTGAGCTTTCCATAATATTATGGAGTTAGAAATTGACCCAGCCAACCTGCTCCACCATTAATCAGTAGAAGCAAGCCCAAAAAGATGGTTGCAGTAAGAACCATAACAACTAGTAGAGTATTAATGCTTGGACCAGCAGTATCCTTAAATGGATCACCAACTGTATCACCAGTGATCGATGCTTTATGAGTAGCAGTGCCTTTTCCTCCCAGATTACCATCTTCTATCCATTTCTTAGCATTATCCCATGCTCCTCCTGCATTAGACATAAATATTGCAAAAACAAAACCTGAGAGAATCGCTCCTACTAAAAAGGCTCCCAACGCAGCGACACCAAAAATAGCACCAACCAAAATTGGGAATGAGATTGATATTATGCTTGGAAGAATTAATTCTCTTAGAGCTCCTTTTGTTGCAATTTCAATAGTACTATGGAAATTAGGAGGTTCTTTACCCTCCAGTATTTTGAGATTATTTTCAAATTGATCTCTGATTTCATCAACCATTTTTGCAGCATTTCGTTGAACTGCTAAAATTAACAATGCAGAGAATAGTACAGGAGCTACTACACCCAGAAATGCTCCAATTAAGATGTTCATATTCAATAGATCCATAGTAAAATCTACACCAACATCTTCAGCATAAGAAAACAGTAAAGCAAAAACTGCCAAATTTGCAGCACCAATTGCGAAACCTTTTGTTATAGCTTTTGCAGTGTTTCCTGCAGAATCCAATTTATCAGCTATTCGAATAACTTCTTCTCCTAGACCTCCTTGTTCAGCTATTGCTCTTGAATTATCAACTATAGGTCCATAAGCGTCATTTGAAACAACAGTTCCTACGATTGCTAACATACCAACAGCAGCCATAGCAACACCAAACACACCATCAAGGAAATAAGAAAGAGACATAGCTACAGCTATTCCAAGTGCTGGTGGAACAACACTCAACATACCATAAGCAAATCCTGAGAGAATAACTACTGCATCACCTTCTTGAGCTGACCGAGCAATATTTCTTGTAGGAGCTTTATCATCTCTAGTAAAGATATCACTTGTCCACCCTATGAGTACACCACTCAGAAGACCAATGACCACACATGCATAATCCTTCCACATCCTTACGATCTGTGCATCGGTAATTCCGTCTGTTGTTAATATCATAATCCAAACAAATAGTGCACCTAGTGCAGCAAAGATAAAAGTTGCAATGTAAGTTCCAAAATTAAGTAATTTTCCAGGATCTTTTGTTTTCAATGCTTTTATCAACAATATACCGATTAGAGAAGCAATCAATCCTACTGAGGATAAAATAATAGGAAATATAATAAAAGTGCCCCTTACAGCGTCACTTGCACCTGACATTAGAAGATTAGCCAAAATCATTGCAGCCAGTATTGATGCAACATATGAATCAAAAAGATCACTTCCCATTCCTGCAATGTCACCTACGTTATCACCAACATTATCAGCTATTGTTGCAGGATTTCGAATATCATCTTCAGGCAACTGATATTCTGCTTTTCCTACCAAATCTGCACCTACATCTGCTGTTTTTGTGTAAATTCCTCCACCACATTTCATAAATAATGCAATGGTACTGGCACCAAAACTGAAACCCAAAACAACTGCTGGGGTTTGAAATATCCAATAGATTACTGATATTCCAATAAGTGCTGAACCTACAACAGCAAGGCCCATTACAGATCCACCAAAGAAAGCAACATCAAACCCTTTGTCTATGCTTTTTGTGCAACCTTGAGCTGCACGAGTGTTTGCTTTCACACCAATGATCATTCCTAACCATCCTGCAAACATTGAAGCAACGGATCCAACAATGTAAGCTATAGCTTGCTCCCAGTTCATATCGCCACTGATAACTGGAACATTATTTGATGTTAAATCGGATGGTAAAAATAGTAAGATAACCACGAATAAAACTAGTACAAATATTGACAATATTCGATATTGAACCCAAAGAAATTTTTTGGCTCCATCTTCGATGTATCCTGAAATTTCGACCATTTTTTCGTTCCCAGGATCTTCTCTTAATATTAATATACTGAAAATTATAGCTACTATTATTGAAAGTACACCAATCACTAAAGCTATAATTAGAGTTAATGGTACCACAACAGCCATTATTCTTCCACTCGTTTTATTATATTCTTTTTTGTATTACAATTATGTTTATTAAAATTTGTCCAAGTTAAGATGAAATAGCTAAGTAATTGATGAAATGCTAATATTGTCGCAACTACTTTTTTCTTTGTATAAGATATTGTATATTATAATTATTTGGAGAGTAAATTTGTTGAAGAAATTCTTTTTATGTCTAATTATAATTTTTGTGATTTTTACACCAATAATGGTTAGAGCTGATTATCAAATTTCTTCAGGTATGACATATACATATGACATAATTACTGCCAGTATTGATGTTACAATTGATTCAAATAGTGCCTCTGGTGATGGGTACATTTTAGATGGTCATTCTTTTTCTTCAGGTACACAGGTGGTAGTTGAAATAACAGCTGTTGATGAAGCAAATAATGTAGACTGGAATATCACATCTGGATTATATACAGAAACTTACCAATCAAGTCTTTTTGGTGATGCTTTTGGTTTAGCAATTCAGATGCTCCAGCCTATAATATTATTTGAGGGTTATGGTAATATAGCTTGGAACTTGATAGAAGATACAGTGGAAGAAGGTACTGGTTTGATTATTCTACCTTTCTGGGATACTGACTATTTTGAAGGTTTTGAAAATCTTGCTGATGAATCTGCTATTAGTGAAATACAAACTGAGACAGGTTTCCAAGATTTAACAATGGAAGGAAATTATGCTGAAAGTGGCGGAAACATGATTTTTGACTGGTACATAGAATACTATGAGATAACACTTGCTAATTGGTTTCTATTTTCAAGCTATTGTTTTTATTGTCAGCTTTACTTTTGTTTCTCTAGATCATCACTGCTAAGATTTTCTTGATTCCATTAAAGCTTTTAAGCCCTTTTAAGTATGTACTTTCCCATTTTACCCATTTCCTATTGAGCTGGTTGGCATAAATACCAATAAAAAAAGCCTGGATACGACCTCTCAACAATCTTAAAATCACTTGTTTAATGGTATAGAAGCGCCTATGTGCTTCAATCTGTGCTTGTTGAAGTTCCCACACTGACATTTTCTTTGGAAGGAACTTCACGTGATGTCCCTCATACTCATCCCATTGATAATCTATGAGTCGGTTTTCATCCTCCATTCTAGAATAGAATTCTGTACCCGGAAACGGAGTCAAAATGAGAAATTGTACAGTATCAATCTTTTCTTTGATAGTAAAATCTACGGTAGCCCGCAATGTTTGGAGAGTATCGACATCAAAGCCAAAAACAAACATTCCATGGACATGAATCCTCCTCTTTCTTATTTCCTTGATAGCCCATTTAATTTCTTCAACAGATTGGTGCTTCTTCATTTCTTTTAGTGCTTCTGGATCGATCGATTCAAAGCCAATATAAAGAAGCCTACAACCCGCTTTTACCATAAGGTCTAAGAGCTCTGGATCCTTAACAACATCCGTCCTAACCTGAGTGGACCATCTAAAATTTAGTCCTAATCTAATCATTTCTCTTAGGAGTTCTTTGGCTCTCTTTACACTTGAAGTGAAATTATCATCGTAAAAAAATATGGAGTGTTTTTTTGGATTATACTTTTTCAGCTCTCCAATTACATTCTGGACGCTTCGATATCTAAATCTCCTTCCGAACATTGGCGTTACTGAGCAAAATGTGCATCCAAAAGGACATCCTCTCGAAGTTTGAATAGGTATTATATCTTTCCTTCCACCACTACCGATGCTCTTGACTTTACCACCTGAGTCAAGGAGGGTAAAGTCTGGATAAGGAATAGAATCTAAATTATCTATCGGTTTGGCTATTTCATTAATAATAATTTCCTTATGATCATCTTTCCATGCTAAACCTGGGACCTCTTTTAATGATGTTTGATTATTTAAAGCATCAACAAGCATAGGTAAAGATTTTTCCCCTTCTCCCATAATGCAAAAGTCTGCGTGTTCTAAAGCTTCTTTTGGGTTGAATGTGACATGTGGTCCTCCAATAACAACCTTGATTCCTTTCGATCTAAAGTAATCAGCAAGTCGGAATGAAACTAATGCAGTTGCAGTAATTGTTGAGATTGCCATCAAATCAACCATAAGATTACCATCAAATCGACTGTAAATTTCACTTTCCTCCAAGAAATAAGCTTTAACATCACAGTTCTTGTTCTTCATAATGGTTGCTAAAATAATATTGCCGAGTCTTGGGAGATCAAATTTAGAATATATATGCTTTTTTTCAGTTTTCGGTTCAAGAAAAACTATTTTCTTAATCATGCTTCATCGTCCATTATCATTAAATCAAAAATTGCTTGTTGCATTGGATGTTAGCCCTGTATATTGTTAGATCTATATATTAAGACCTATTGCTGATTAATGGTTTTTTTCAGTAAAAAAGTCTTTTCATTGAGTATGCTCAGTGAGTAGTAACTATGCTATCCCTTAGCCAAGCTTTATAGTGACTTTGTAACTCTAACAAAATCGCAAAGTCCCAAATCAATTTTCTATAGATTAACGAGAGAGTATTTCATGTGCCTTCTTTAGTTGTTCAATGATGGATTATACAGCAAGTACATACATTTTCAATTATGACATTGAACATCAATTCAAAATTGTTTACAATCTAGCTTCAGGTGTTATGCAAAGTTTGAAACTAAAATCATTAGCTGATGGTACACATACTGGACAGGATATATCTCTTGAATTAGATTATCACATTGAATTAGAAAATTACAATTTAGGGGATTTTGTTTTAGGTCCAGGAGCAGGTCTACCAGGATATGAATGGTTTATCACTTTCATTGCATTAGGTTTTTTAGCTGTTCCTATTCTAGTACGTAAAATACGAAAATAGAACAATTGCTAAGAAAATGGTATAATTCAAGCCATTTTTCTCTTTTTTTCTTTATTTTGAGAAAGATTTTTCAATTTCCACGACATATAAATTTAAATAAAACGATAGTCTGTGAAGAGAGTTTAAATGACAAAAGAACTGAATATAAATTTCGATGACCTTAGCCATTTGCTGGAAAATATTCCGGTAGCAATTTTTGAATTAGAATATTCATATTCATCCAAAATGGGGAAATTTAATTATCTAAATAATGTAGCTAAAGAATTATTTGGTATGATTTTACCTAAAGAGAAACTTGATTCAGAATTTAATATTTTTGAATTATTAATGAATCCTGAGATGACTGTAGATAATATACAAATTCTTGAACGTATAACTAAAAATGGATCATTAGTAGTTAATAATCAGCAATTTCTTCTAAAAAGGAAAGATGGCAATCCAATGCTCGTGAATTCAAGTATTAAAGCAGATATTGATGGTGACACGATTTTCATTAGAGGAATTTTTCAAGAATCTTTGAAAGTGGTAGATAGTGAATCAACTCAAAGTTCTGAATATAAGACCATTGAAAAAGAAGTTGAGACATTTCGAGAATTCTTTGATACATTCGATGCACTCATTATGATTGTAAATGAAGAAGGAAGAATCCTATTTGTTTCACCAAATGTAGATAATAGATTTCTATATAAACCAAAAGCAGAAATTATTGGTATAAAATTCGATGAAATTTTTCCCAAAGGTCAAGCTGATTTCTTTTTATCACATTGTATTGAAGCTATAGAAAAGAATACTATTGTTACAATGGAATACCATTTGCCAATTGAGAATATGGTCCGTTGGTTTCAATCTCAAGCTATTCCTGTACAAGTAACAAATGGTGAAACAAAAAAGGTTGTAACAATTATTAGAGATATAACCAATCTAAAAACGAAACCAATATGAAGCAAACACAAACTCAGTTTGTAATTTTTTCTTTTCTTCACATCAAACATAAAACTATTATTTCTAGTTGAAACAAAATATATGCATTCAATTTCTATGGTTAAGCAAATGGAAATACTAAACCTTTGGCCCAATGAATTACTCGTACATTATTGGCGTTTAGAAGATAACTTCAGAGAAGCAATTATTACACATGTTCAAAAGATTTCCAAAAGTGGGGTGGATAAGCTTAAGAACTTTCTAGATGGAATAATTGAACTTTACGAAAGAAAAGGAATAATTACCAGAAATTCTGAGTTCTTATTTTTAGCTGCTAATGCTTATCAGATTCAAGGAAAATATAACAAAGTTTTCGAGATAGTGTCGTTGGATGATTTACATCCAGGTTTATTTAATGTAGAAGCTTATACTCTAATTTCACAAAGAAAATTTGATGAAGTAAAAAAAATAATAGAGAAAGCAAATGAGCTATCTCAGCATATTGATCCATATAACTTCTTATTAGCTAATGCAAATCGATTATTATTTTATTATTACTCACAAGATTTTGATAAGATTCCAAATGAAATAGAGAATTTTACTCATCTTTACAGGGAATTGTGTGATAGATATTCTACTGATGATAATCTACTAATAGCAATTACTGAAGCATATGCATTAGGAAAGTCCATATTAATCAATTTGAGAAGAAGAGAGGGCAATTTGGAAGAGGGTGCGACTATAGGTAATGAGTTAATCTATCTTATTAGGAAAAATCAAAACAGGTATTTGCTGAATAGATTATTGAATAATACTGCTCTTTGTCTGATTGAAAGTGGGAATTTGAAAGATGGTCTTGGGTATCTTGAAGAACACTTCAAATTTTCTCAAATATTAGCAAATGAGGTGCAGCTAGCAATTAGTGCCAATAATATTGGCTTTATCTACAGAAATATGGGTGATATTGAGAGTGCTATGAAATACTTCTACATTGCATTAGAGAATTCAAAGAAAGCTAATATTTCTCTTTATATTGTTGCTTCTGAAACAAATATTGCTCACCTTCATCTTGATTTTGGTAATCCAAAACTTGCTTTATCTAATTCAGAAATTGCTTTAGAAAACCTTAACAAAAGTAAAGTGCCTATTCCACCACAAATTAAGATTACACTAGATTTGTGTCGTGCTGATATATATGAAAATCTTGATCAATTTAATGATGCTGATAAGATATTAGATGAAGCGTTAATTGATATTAATGAAGCTAATCTGACCAATGAATCATCCAAAGTATTTCTTAGAAAAAGTCAGGTTATCTGCAAGACAATCAAATTTAGGTGAAGCAAGTAAATTCTTGCAAGATGCTTTGGAAATTGCTTATGAAAACAATTTACTCGAGATAATTGTTAATGCCAAACTTCAGCTTGCAGAGATTGATTTACTTCGATATAGGAAGACAAATGAGTCTATACTTATTGCAAATGCATTAAGAAAAATAGAAGATACAAGGCAATTATGTATAGAGCAAGACTACAAATTGGTTTTAATTGATGTGTTTATCTTACAAAGTTTACTTCTGTCTATGAATAACCAGCAAAAGGATAATAAGAAAGTATTAGATGAAGCAATCAATTTAGCCAAAGAATTAAACTTACCTGAAAAGGAACAAGAAGCAAGAAATCAACTAAAGGAAATTGTAAAAGAAAAGCATACTTGTTAGAATTTTCACTAGAATAAACCAATCTATTCGTAACACTATTTCTTTCGAAAGTGTAACTAAACCAAAAACAGTTGAAGCTGAAATAAAAGCATTGTATATTATCTCAAAGAAAACTGGATTATCATTCTACCAAAAGGAATTTGGTGAACAGAAAAGAATAGATCCAAATCTACTTTCAGGATTGCTTTCAGCAATCCGTACTATGGGTCAAACTATTCTTGAAGCAAAAGAAGGTGGATTAAAGCTAATAGATCATGGAGACATATCAATTATGTTAGAAACTGGTACAGAGAGTTTTATAGCACTTGTTGTCTCGAGAGAAACATTTCTTTTAAGAGAAAAACTTCGTGAATTAGCTTTCAAACTACACCAAGAAAAATTCTTTAAGAAAATAGATCATAGTGTAGTTGAAATAAACGAATATCGAGATTATCAAATTACTAAAATTGTTGAGGAATATCTAATTTAAATTTCATGAGGGAAATGTAAATGCAATGCTCAAAATGTACAATACTAGCATGTCAAGAGAATGATTTGAAAAAAGCACCAAATAGATGCCCATCCGTTGATGATCAAACAGTGTTTGATGAAGCAAGGAAGGAATATGAAAAACCAGATATAAGAAGAATATCTCAAACAGCAGCTCATGTAGAAGTCACTGGATATATGAAATGGCCTAGAGTCAAGGAATTAATTGTTTTCGCAAATAAAATGGGATATAAACGATTGGGTATAGCATTTTGTATAGGTTTACAAGCAGAAGCTAAAGTATTAACTAAAATTCTTGAGAAGAATAACTTTGAAGTTGTAACAGGAATATGTACAATAGGAACTTTACAGAAAAAGGAACTTGATATACCTGATGAAGATACTTTCTCTACTGCAGAGGAAGTTGGATGCAACCCAGTTGGGCAAGCTTATTTTCTGAACTCCAAAGAAACAGATCTAAATATTGTTGTGGGTTTATGCATAGGACATGACATAAACTTCAATAAACATTCAAAAGCTCCAACAACAATTCTAATTGTGAAAGATAGAGTAACAACACACAATCCTGCAGCAGTAATTTACTCGAGATATTATAAGCAAAAGTATTTTGAAATAAAAGAGTAAAATATTAGTTTTCACTTGTATCTGAAATTGCTACAGCTAATTCAGCATCCTTAGTAATGACCTTCCTTTTCTTCTTTATTGAATAAACTATCAACACTGTTGCAGGTAAAACAATGACAAACAAACAACCTATGATTATGCCTGTTATAATGATAAATGGTAATACATTTACTTTAAAATCATAAGATAAAATTATACCATTAGGATAAACTTTGCTAATGTGATAGTTTTCTTCCACTTCAAAGAAAAAATAAGTTCTTTCATAATGAAAATATGCTGTTTTTGTCAGATACAGATAGTTATTTTCAAATAAACCATCTGTAAATTGACCTGGTTTATCCCCACCTACTAAATTATATCTATCGATCTTTTTTATATTTATTATATCCGAAATATTTAGAACAATTACAGATTCCCAACATAAAAGAAAAAGTATTGAGTCGTGAAAAAGACATAAATTTGGTGTATCATTAGCAGTAAAACTAGATAACTTTTCATTATCATTTAAACTCGAATCATTGTAGACATCAAAACCATCTTCTCGTAAGAAAAACAAATGATTATCATTTTTCAGGATATTTTCATAATATTTGTCATTAAAATTCAACAACTCGTTTTGAGTTATAGATGAAACATTAGTTAAATCTAAGTGCTTTAAAAATCCGTAAAGGATTGTTCTTCTAGAGCCACTCTCTTCATAATAATAATATTGACTCCAGATATATACTGAATCATCAGTGATAATTGAATTGTGCTTGTTATAAATGGTATATAATTTTGGATTTGAGAAATTATAATCTAAATTAAATTGCACAGTACTATTGCTTATTAGATAAGGATTTAACTTATCCATAAAATTGATTTTAATTATACTAACATTGTAATTACAATTATATTCAGAGAAAAATACAACTGTTAATAAATCATCTTTAACAAAAATGTTACAATCTTCAATATTTAGAATTTCACATTCAAATAAAACATTCTTTGTTGTTTGAGATGGATTACTAATATCACTTAAATTGTTAGCATTTAAGCAAAAAATAAATGAATTGTTAAATTTTTCAATTTTTAACGAGTATAATATTGAATCTTCAATATCAATAACTGATTGATAATAAAAAAGCAAATCATCAATTTTAACAAGAAATTTTGGACTTTTTGGATTTTTCAAATCAAAAACGTTTATTCTCGCCCAATCAAAAAGGTATGCTTTTTCATTGTCAATAATTAATTTATTAGAAGCTTCAATAGATATCAAATTATTTATTGATGGTTGATTATTCTCAGGTTGTTTATTATGAATAATTTTCGAATTACTTAACTGCATAGTTTTAGAAAATCCACTTGTTAAAATCAGTACAATAAATAAAAATGAAATTGAACTGAGCCATAACTCTCTTTTACATTTTATCAAAGCCTTTCCCCAATATAATATTGAATATATTCAATTAAAATGTTATTTTAAATTTTAAAAAAGAGATTAACTATTTTTGAAGAAATCAGTTTCTAATGATATAACATTACTCATACCATATTTCACTTTTTTGACCAAACCTTTAGTTACTAACCTACCAACTGCTCTAGATATTGTAGATTTGGACAAAGTTGTTTGTCTTACTAAATCTGCTTGTGTAAGCTCCCTTTTATCAAGAATAATTTGAAAAATAGTAAATTCCCTCTCAGTTAGTATTTCTTTCCATTTATCAAGATCAATATTTTCAATTAAATCTACTACATAGGTTTCCATTGCTAATTCCAGTTCTCTACCTTTTGTTCTTTTTCGATAATAATACATTATTTCAAAGGTTAACAAACCAACTAAAGCAGCAGATGATAAAGCAATTGCAATAATTGATGCAATTGAAATGGTAGAAACAAAACCAGATATTTCAATATTTACAGGAAAAGACGCTATAGAACATTGTAAAGATACATTGCAATCACAATTTCTTGATATTGATCTATCAATTGTTACCTTCAAATAAATGGTTTCACCTATATTTAATTCCCAATCAGTAAGATTTGTTTCAACCCAATCAGGTTTTATTATTGTACCATCTAATTTTTGATTTTCAGAATTAGTTATCGCAAAAACCTTTTCCAAAGGTTTACTATCTTTTCTTGCTCTTCCTATGTCCCACTCATGAGGTGAAATGATCAAATCATCTATTTCAACTAGACTTGTATAGTTTACATTAGCATAGAAACTATAGCGATTTGCCTCGAGCCAAGATAGTACTAATTTATCACTTACAGTTGAAATGGAATGTGGTGAAGGTAAACAATTCATCAATGAAATTCCTTTATCACAAATAATTATCACGTTTTGATTCCCAATACGTCTTAACCAATCAACTCCTAATTGATAATTATAAAAGGTAAGAAAATCATCTGTATCTTGAATGTAGGTTATCTTAACATTCCTTGTGAAACCAATAGGAATATCAGATGAAAGTGTGAATTGAATTCTAGTACTATTACTATCAATAATTTCACTATGTTCTAATTCTATACTTCCTGATTCAATAACTTGTACACTTCGGATATCTCCAAAGATGGAAATTTCTTCTATTGTAGTATAAAAGCCATTTTTTGTTTTGATCTGATTAAAATCTGCACCCAAGAAATCAATATCTAATTGTACTTGTGCTGTTCTTAAGTGTAAATAGCAAGTAACTTTTACTGTAACGATATCATTTAATGTATCAGTTTTAATTAATTGACTTTCAAAAGATGAAAATCGTTTCTCTGTGACATTGTTTGTAGTTAAAAAAGAATCCGAAATATAAATTGCAAATACAGCATGAGCTGAGATTAAACTAATAATGAAGAGTATCAATAGTAATAATTTCTTGAAACTTCTTTTCACTTCTAATCCCACTCACTATATTATTCTCTCAATCGTTAATATTAGGGGTTTCTTTAAGACTGATAATTTTCCATTTAAAGAAAATATTAGAAGAGTAGATTAGAAATTCTTTAGCTTGATTGTCTATAATATCTCACATAAGATAGAATTTCTTATCCTACTCTCCAACTTATTCAAACTTTCATTTGGGGTGGTGGCTAATTAATTCTTGAGGTTGTTATTGGTATTGACTAATTTTTATGAAATTTCTTCCATTATAATATAGTTGACTTCAACAACCTCTTCAGTAGCATCATCAATAATTACACTTATACCGATTATTCCATCTTGTGGAATTAAACCATCTGCTAAGGTCCTATTGTCAATAACGAAATCAACATTCCAGAGTCCTTCAAAGAATCCAATGTAAGTTTCATATTCAGAAATAGTACTGATCCAGTCTTGAACTTCTTGTTCAGCTAGTGCAATTGTTAGTGCTTCTTCACCTGTCAAATTTGGATCTGGTAAATCGTTAATATAGTAGTAGAAAATTTCTCCAGTTGCATCAATTATGTCTACTGTAGCATATTCTTGATAATTGAAATCGTTTTCAAAGAAGACATTCCAATAACCATAGAAGCTATCAAACCAAACATTAATTGAGTATGAAGTTAGACCAGCTAAGAATGCACTAACTTCTGGTTGTGATTCTGCTATTGCAATAGCTTCTTGTTCAGTTAAGGTTGGTATTAAACTCTGTCTAATCTCTGCAACTTCGCCAGTTTCGTCATCAATAGTTACTGAAAGCCAATTATCATATGGATTATCTAATGCCCAATAATCAACTATCCAGATACCACCAGTTAAATTGATGTAATTTACTTCTACAAGATTCGTTTTCGCTAAACCCAGACTACTTTGTAATGAGCAATTACCAAACCAAATAGTATCATAGTAGTTGATATCTCTGCCATATTCTGGGTTGTTAGTAATCCAAGTCTGTACAATTCCCAATGATTCAACAATCTCAATAATTTCTTCTGTTGTATGGTTGGCATTCTCTAGAGGATCATAAATCTCATAGTAAACAACAGAACCATTTCTATTAGATATGATTACGAAAGGATATGTTCGTATTGCATCTGACCAATAATCAACATACCAGAGTTCATAGCCATCATACCAAGCAGAAATTGTAATATCTCCTCCTTGGTTTTCAATCCAAAATACTATCTCGGGTATTGCATTGGCAATAGCTATTATCTCTTGTTCTATATAATTTGGTTCTGAAGGATTAAATACTTCATAATAGAGAATTTCGCCTGTTAATGCATCAATTTCAACATAAGCGTAATTCATCCAACAATAGACATCTTCAGTATAATTGAAGTTATCATCAAAAAACTCCACTATCCATTTCTCTTCATATCGATTTGCTGAAACAGAATTGATATCATTCTCTTCAATAAATGCAGCAACTTCTGGTATGGCGCTTGCAATATCTATAGCTTCTTGAAATGTAATGTAGTCATTATTTTTACGATTTCTAGCTAGTAGAGTTCCTGTTACAATAGCGCCAGCTATTATTGATCCAATAATAACTGAGAGTACTACTGTTGTTGATGCTTTTTTGGTTAATTTTATTTGTTTCATTTTATTTGCTCCTTTTTTGGATACCTCTCTTCTGTTTCAAGGAAACAATAGGATGAAACAACCTAAAAAACTAAACATTACACTTGGTTCACTTTTTTTGAACCATAGAAAAAACAACGTTTTGGTTTTTTTACACAAAAATTATCAATATGATTGTTTCAACATATGTTCTAGTGATAATCATGGTAAAAGTCGAAAAAGAACCCAGAGCTGCTGTTTATCCAGCACCTGCAGCATTAGTATCTGCATATGATGATAAAGGAAAACCAAATGCTATGACAGCTGCTTGGATAGCTAACATTTGTGCTGATCCAGTAACAGTCGTTGTAGGTATTAGAGATATAAGATATACTTATGAATTAATAGAAAAGGCACAATGTTTTGGTGTGAATATCCCCAATGTTGCTATTACTAAAGAAGCAGATTATTTTGGAGTAGTCTCTGGTCGAGATACTGATAAATTCAAAGATACTGGATTAACTGTTTTCAAAGGAAAAGAAGTAGATGTTCCTCTAATTCAAGAGTGTCCAATTAATGTTGAATGTAAAGTTACACACATTTACAAAGTAGGTACTCATTATGCTATATTTGGTGAGGTACTAAAAGTATACTATGATGAGTCAATGATTGATGAAAAAGGCAGTCCAGACTTACTCTTATCAGATGCTTTAGCATATGGGACTGGCCATTACTATAATTTAAAAGACAGAGTCGCTGCTTATGGATTTTCAAAGAAAAAAGGAGATTGAATCGAAGAAATTAAGAGATTTTCTTAGCCAATTCGTCTCCTACAGTAAATCCATGATTTAATGCACTTGGAGCTCCACTACCTCTAACACTTGCTCCTACAAGAAGCAAATTGTCTATTGGTGTCTCTGAATCAGGAAGCTTTTGGAATTTATGCGAACCAAACCATGCACCTTCTGTAACTTGCAAGTATCTTTCAAAGGTTAAAGGAGTAGCCAATTCCTTTACAGCGATTTTCTCTCTTAGTCCTAGAATCACTTTTTCAATGATACTTATTACTTCATCAGCAACTTGCTCTTTGTATTCTTTATATTTGATTCCCCTATCTTTCTCAGGACCAGCTAGCCAGTAATCTTTCCAATCATAGGGTGCAAACATGAAAGCAACTATCGAGTAATTATCACCATTTTTCAAATCAGGATCGATATTTGCTGGAATTCTAACTGCTAACTTTGATAATTTAAATTGCCCTTTACTTGTTTTTTCTAAAATTGCATAATCTTTTCCTATTTGGAAATGAGAAGGATAGTTTGATAGATCCATTTCTACTCCTAAATGCAACATGAATCCTGATGGTGTTAATTTTAGATTTTTAATAAAATCAACATATTCTTTTGGAAAATACTTCTCTCCTGAATACTCCAAAATAGTTCTTTTAATGTCAGCATTTGAAATTAACCAATCACATTTTATTCTTTTACCATTTTCTAATTCCACACCAATTACCTTGTTATCTTCTATTAGTATTTTCTTAGCCATTGTACTAAAAACTACTTCTCCACCTCTAGATGTATAGGTATCTCTTAACATGTTTGAGAATTCTTGCATACCACCTTTTGGATAGTAAACTCCACCATTCATTACACTTCTAGTTACCATAGCTCCAAAAACACCTGGCATTTCACTTGGTTTAGCACCGTACCAAAGACAAAAGAGATTGAAAACATCCTTTATGTAATCATTAGGTACAAATTTTCCAATTAAATCAAGGTAGCATAGATTATCATATTCGGGGATTTTATTTCCACTGCTAATTTCTTGAAAGATCCTATCACATTCAGCTAAAAATTCCTTAAAACCATCCAAATGCTTTGGAAAGACCCTTTTAACTTCTTTAATTAACTTCTCTTTATCCAAATAGAAGTTGAACTTTTTATCATCAAAATAATAAACATCTAATGGTTCTATTGGTATAAACTCATAATCAATCCCTAGTTCTGTTAATGCTTTTTTAACCAGTCCATTCTCGCCTACACTAGTAATTCCTTCTGCCCCTCCATCAAAATAGTAACCTTTTCTCTTGAAACCAGTAACATATCCTCCAGGGATATTGTGTTGTTCGAAAATAATGGTTTTCAAATCTGAATTTTCAGTTTGAAGCATAATGCCAGAACCCAATCCACCCATTCCACAACCAATAATAATTACATCATATTTATCTTTCAAAATTCGCACCCGTAAAAATTGAATATTCTAATAAAGATATTAATCTATTAAAAATAAAAAACTATTGAGGAAAAAAATCAATTTCCTCAAATTGCTAGTATTTATTTGTTATCAACATCTACAAAATATCTTGGATTTAATAGTTTCTCCAATTTCTCTTTATTATCTTATGTAGTGTATTCAAATAAGTCCATTTCTTCTAACAAATCTTTCATAGGCACTCCAGTTTTGTTATCCCATTTTCTTAGGTTATAATACTCTTTTAGTTGTAATTCCAAATCAGGAACTCTTCCTTCAGCTCCACCTTCCTTAAGCTTATATGACATTACTTTTGGCAGACGATCATTCTTTATTGTTAATCCCATTTTTATATTTAACAGACGTTTTAGATTTGTAATTCTTGTTCCTACTTTCATTACATCATCAATGGAATATTCCCAACCAGTTGCATACTCCAGAGCTTTCACTGTATCTTTGAAAGGTGGCATAGCAAAATGACACATAATTAGTGTATTGTAAACTGCTCTAAAATCCTGAACTTTTACAGCAATTCTAGCTCCTTCAAGATCATCAAATCTATCTTCACAATTAAGATTTATCTCAGGGACTGTCACCCCAAGTCCCATTTTATATCCATCACCGTTATTGTGACAAGCTCCTCGAGAGGATGTAGCATACACGGAAGCCATTGAATAAAATGCTCTTGGATCATGAAATGGTAATTCTAAACCATTTACTGTATGTGCTTCGTCTGGCATGTGATAATGTTCAGCTAATGTATTAGAACCCTCAGCCATTAAATCGCCAATACCTTCTCTATGGGCCATTTTCTTAAGTAACTCAAATAATGCATCTACGCTACCCCATTTGGCATCTACATTCTCAAGATCTTTCTTAGGAATAATTCCCTTTTCAAAGAGATGGAAAACTAAACCAACTATCATACCAGCGGAAATTGTATCCATACCATAATGATTACAAAGATAATTTGCGTAAGATATTCCTTTCAAATCATCAATTAGTAAATTTGTTCCAAAACTAGCAAGGGTCTCATATTCAGGACCAGCTGTTTGAGGTAATGCATATTTCCCTTCATCGATTTTTATAATTCTACCACAACCAATGACACAACTGTAACAATGATACCTTTTTAATAGAATTGTTTCCTTCATTTGAGCGCCATCAAAAGCTTCTGTATTTTCCATGTGCCCTTTATACCAATATTTTACTGCTACATCTCCCCATTTCATTCCTCCTGAAACATATGCAGCAGTTCCAAACAATCTTCTTGCAACTGTATTATCATAAATGTCCTTTCTCATGATTTTTCCAAGTTCTTTTAGATCTTCTGCTTTTGCTACTTTAACATCTCGAGTAGAGGATTGCAAAAGAATTGCTTTGAGGTTCTTCGATCCCATAACTCCACCCATTCCTGTTCTTCCTGCAGCTCTATCACCATCATTCATTACTGAAGCAATTTTAACTTGTTTCTCTCCTGCAACACCAATCGTTGCAAAACTAGAAATTTTTTCAAAACGTTGTTTTAATTCCTTTTCAACATCAAAGACATTTTTACCCCATAAATAAGCAGCATCAACTATGGCTATATCTTTATCAAATATCATCAGTGATTTTGGTTCACTAGCTTTACCTGTGAAGACTAAACCATCAAATCCAAGAAACTTCATGTAAGCACCAAATTTCCCTCCAGAATTTGCTTCACCCCAGATGTTTGTCAAGGGTGATTTTGCACAGACAACATGTCTACCGCAACTTGGTGTTTTAGTTCCTGATAATGGTCCAGTGAAGAAACCTAAAGGATTTTCTGGAGACAGAGGATCAAGATCTTTGGAAAGTCTATCAAATAATATGTGTGCAGCTATTCCACTACCACCAATGAATTTTCGGTAAACTTCTGGATCTGGTTTGATCGTACTAATTTTTTCTTCCGTTAAATTTACTTCAAGTATTTTGCCAGTATTCCCAAATATAGTCATTTATAACACCCAAACTTAATATGCTCTTAATACACTACATGAAAATAAATATTATTAGGAATCTTTTTCAGCTATTTTTTGCGAAAAGTAGCTATTGATAATGATTTGTCATTAATATAGCTCTAAAAAAAGCTTAATTAATAGTCAAAAATAAGAAATAATACAAAAAAGGAACTATTTGAAAGGAGATTCTTTAATTGTCTAAAATTTTAAGTAACCTTCAACTCTCTCCAGTTGAGGAAAAAGTCTATCTCTTGCTTTTATCTGCAGGACAACTATCTATTCCTGAGATTGCTGAGCAAATTGATAGTAAAATCAGTGAAGTGGAGAATAGTATAGAAGCTCTGAAAGAGAAGAATCTTATTTTCACTAATCCTGCAATCATTAAGAAGTTCTCTGCAGTTTATCCCTTAGTCTCGCTAACTGAGAAGGCTAAGGATTCCCTTGAGTCAATACAAGCTATTGGAAATGAGATTAATGTTTTTGCTCAAGAGAGATCTGACACATTAGATCAAATTGTCAAACAACAAAAGGAGAATATACATCAAATTACTAATTCAGCAAAAGATGAAATTAGAGTTTCTACTGAAGCTTCATCGACTGAAATATCAACAGAACTTGATAAATTAATCGAAGAAATCAGTCAAATTCTGAATGATGAAAAACAAGCAATTACATCATTATCTCTTATTACAACAACAGAGATGAGTAAGCATTATGCTGAAACAACAGAAGCTGCAGGTAATATGATAAGCTCAGCAGCTAGTGATATTGTCAATTCACTTGCTGAATCTGAAGGGAATATCACAAGATCATTTGAGGGGTCCTCTTCAAAAGTAGAAGAAGCTGCTACTGTTATGGAAAGTACTTTACAAGCTTCATTGGATAATAATTTCAGTGATTATGAAAAAGTTACTACTGATATTCAAGAAAAAATCAATCGTGCACTTTCTGAATACAATGCTTCTGCAAAGGATAATATGACCTTAACAAGTCAAAATGTAAAGGAAAATTATGCAAGTATAATTGAACTTGTTAGCTCTAAGTTAGGAGTTCATGACAAACAAACTAATCAGATTCTTGAAGAAAGAATTCGCAATATTTCTGATTCCATCTCTGAAATGAATGATGAATTCGGAAAAGTAATACGTGAACGTATTGCTGGTATTAAAAGAGAATATGAGCAAATGATTGAATCATTCTCTCGAAATGTTGAAACTCTATTTACAGACACTAATGCTCAACTTGAGAGCATAGTTGCAGTAAAAACCAAGACCAATACAGAAGCCTTATCAAATCTCTTTAATCAATTAAAGGATAATTTGGAAAAGAGTGCAGCCGATACAAAAGATGAAATCAAATCTAAAGAAGTTAGGCTTGGTAATGAGCTCAAAACAGTTGTTGATATAACAAATCGCAAGATGACTGAAATCGGTGAAAAGATTGACATGGATTTGACAAATAGCTTCACTAAAGCTAATACTGATTTTGAAACCTCTAAGAACAACATGTCTGGAACAATTTCCAGGACAAATGTTGACATTAACACAAAATATCAGGAAGCTCGTGATGCCACTATTATCAGTATTAAAACTGAATTCAAAGAAAAAGAAAATGCTTTCACAAATATAAGCTCAAAAATCATTGATGATATTAGAGTTTTAAACAATTCTAGTGAAATAAAGAGTAAAGCCTTCATTAAAGATACTGAAGACAGAGCTAAATCAGCAATTGCTAAAATTGAAATGCCAGCGAAAACACTTCTTAATAGAGGAAAGCAAACAGCTATACAATGTGTCCAAGATCAAGCAACACTTGTAAATAAAACCATAGACCAATCACAAACTGGCATAGAGGATACAATAATTGCTGAAACTTCTAACGTAAAGAATCAATTCAGAGGTTACGGTGACAAATTCAAAGAAAGCAATAAAACAATAGAGAAATTGTTAACAAATATGGAATTAACATTCCGTGAATTGGCAAGTAAGATCAAGGATGTTCCAAGACCAATTGTTAATACAACAACAATTCTTGGCAGAGAAGCAACTTTATCTCAAATGAAGGAAATCTTTGATAGAGTAAAATCAACTGTTACTCTTGTCTATCCGGAAATAAAAGACATACATTTGAATGCATTGCTAAATAGTAATCCTAGAACCAGAATTATTGTTATCTCAGACTTTGATCCATTCAAAAATGCTGATATTATTAAGCAACTTATGTCAAAAGAGAACATTCAACTTAAGTCTTTAGCAATTAGTTCAACATCGAAACCTTATTTTGCCATAGGTCGTGATGCGGAAGAAGGACTTATAGGCACATTGGATGATTCTGGAGAAGTTATCTCAATAATAAGTAATTCCCAAGCATTTGTGGAGTTAATCAATGCTGAGATTATTAATGCAATACTCACTCCAAAAACAAAGAGAGTTGTTTTACCAGGTAATTCTTAAATGTAGTAATATAATTGGATTCTTGATTTTTTTAATCAAGTTTCCATTATTAGTTTTTTTCTTACTTAAAAGATCCTATTCACAACACTTTGAATATAGAGACGGTTATTTTCACCTAATACAATGATTGGTTCATCATCTATTAGAAATAGAACATTTATTTCATCTACTAACCTTTTCAGTTGTTTTCGTATTAGATAATTTTCTTGATCTGCGACTAATGCGATCAGGTATCTTTCACTTCTCTCAAGTAAAATTTCAAAGTCACCATGCCTTATGCCTTGTAAGAAACCCCTACCTAATCCACTTCTTGTTTGTCTTATATTGCTTTCACCTAGCTTCTCTGCGAATGACACTATTGCTCCTAAAAACCCAGATACTAAAGTTTCATCTAGATTTTCGAACCCTTCTCTGAAATAATGGGAGTATATTGGCAAACCTCCATGAGATAGAATTAGTAAGAGAATTGGATTGGCATCATCTTCAATATATGATTGTGGGGGTTCGACATTTGGAGGAAGTATTGGAGCAGGAGTTTTTTCAAATTCTGAAAATTCTTTAGTAGTTCTTTCTGTTTTATCTAAGCTTATAGCACCAATTTCTTCAAGGTGAGATAATCTTTCTAGATATTCTTGTACAGTGCTAATTTTCTCAAATAAACGTATTGAGAAGTAGAATGATTCCAATCGTTTGAAAATATCTTTTGCTTCTTGGTAGTTATTATTTGAAAACAAAAGTATTGCTTTTAGTAATTCACAATTATTATATTCTATTGATTGTTCATCTTTCTTAACTTGACTACTTAGCTCAACAATAGAAAATTTCGCTTTTTTGAAATTTCTTTTTGATGGAAAAGCTATATTTTTTGAGACCAAAACATTCACTAATTGCAGACTTGCGTTTAGAGCTTGTTTTGATAATTTATTTAATTCAGCAAATTCCTGTGCATGTGCAAAGAGCATTTCTGCTTTACCGAAATTCCCTGATTGGAATTCTATTAATCCTTCATAGTAAATTAATAGAAATTCACCTGTAAGGTCCCCTCTTCCTCTTAAATGTTTTTTAGTTTTCTCAAGATAAGTCTCAGCTAGATCTAAATCGTCAATTTTGATAAATGCATAGACCAAATTAAGATATGTTAATGGGTTTTTACTGCCTAATGTTTCTAAGTCCAGAAGTATACTCATTGCAGATGAAACATTACCAAAAGCTATTTGCAAATTAGCAATTTTAATAGCAATTATCATTCGATTTTGTTCATCACCAATTTTCTTATATAATCTCTCTGCATGTTTACAGAATTTGATTCCTTCTTCGATTTTTCTTTGTAGTTGTAAGTTATTACCTATTGTCTCTAGTGTAATTGCAATTAAATATGGATTCCTTAATTTTCTAGCAATAGATGCAGCTATATAGTGATGTTGATTTCCTTCATCCAGTGAACTTTTGTAATCTATTAAATACATTCCATAAAAAATCTCAAACAATACAGTTAATGGTCTATTGCCAATTTTCTTTGCTAAAGTTAAACCTTCATTAACGTTGTCGAAAACTTTGTCATAACGACCCATTTCGAATAATATCTTGCACTCATCAACCAAAATTTGTGCATCAAAGGTATTAGCTTGAATGATATCAAGTTCGTTTTCTGAGGATCTAAGAAATTCTTTTGCTGCTAAAATGTGAAAAAGTGCATCTGTGAGATTTCCATTAGCAACTGCATAATAGGATTTTACAAGATATAATTCCAATTGGTAAACTAAATCATCGGGTTTTATTTTAGATTCCACAATTCTAATATTAGCAGCTGCTCTACCAAGAGAATTCTTAGCAATTAAACCTTTAGCGAGAGGTAACAAAACATAGGGATTATTTGATACTCTAACAATAAACTCTAAATCATCTAATCTTCTGATTTCATAAGCAATTTCAGCTGCAAAATATTCAAGCTCAGGATACTGTCCAAGATAATCTAATGAGACACAAATAACCGTTTTACAAAATGTGAAATAATCACATTTTTCCAAAGCGTTTGCTTTTTCAAATGCATTTCTAATCAGTGCTATTTCAACATCGGACAAGTTTCTCTTATATTGCTTAAACTCTCTGGGAAAAAATGATTTTGTTAGTTTGTTTTCAATTTTATCTAATCCCATTAATAAAATCACCATATTTCTTTTTCAATAAATTACAAATTTATTATTCCAATTTGATTAATAAGTCATTATACAAAGGCAAACACTAAGTTTGATATAATAGTAAAATTTAACAAGACATTTTAGACATTAAAAATAAATGATTTACAGTTAAGAAAATTAATTGAGGTAGTTGGTTCAATTTGCTTACAAAGAAGAAGAAAATTACAATCTTTATTTCATATGTTATCATAGGTCTATTTGTTTTTACAACATTCCCTCAATATACTACTGGTAAATACAATGTTAAAGTTGGAGATAACTTTAATTTCTATATAAATCGTTTTAGAGCACTAAATAATTCTGCAATAACTGCATCTTTAGGAGCAGTTACTTTTCGAGAAAATGTTACAATGAAAGTAGAATTCTCCATTGTCGATCCACCTCTATTAAAAACAAAATTAACTATTGAAGGATTTTCAACAGCTACAATTTTCTTCGTTGGTATATTAATAAAAAATCGAACGTGGGATAAATTGGCTATAGAGTATCAGGAATTTGGATATGAAATTGTCGAAGATAAAGATTACTGGGGTTTTCAGGTCTTTAATTCATCCCTCATCATTAATGCTACTTACTGGAAGCATGATGGTGTTTTAGTGCATATTTATGCGTATAACCATCCTTTATTAGTAAGTACACTGGAAATTGGTGAATTTGAATTTATCAGAACAAGTGAATTAACTAAAAGTGTTAAATGGCCTTATGCATTTTTAGCACTGATTCCGATTTCTGGTGTAGTCATTGGAGTCATTCTTTATCAAAGAAAAAAAGTTTCAACAGCTAAATAAGAAATAAAGAAAAGTGAGAAATCACTTTTCATAGATATTTTACAATCAATTCAACCATTCGATTAGAGTATCCCCATTCATTATCGTACCAACTAACAACAGAAATCATATTTCCTACAATTTTAGTCCAGATACTAGAATAGATTGAGCTATGTGGATCACCAATTATATCTGTTGAAACAATTGGATCGTCTGTATAAGCCAAAATTCCCTTAAGACTTCCTTTAGCAGCAGCTTTCATTTCTTTATTAATGTCTTCGATAGTAGGAATTTTCTCGACATTTATTTTCAAATCTACCACACTACCATTAACTGTTGGGACCCTCATTGCAAAACCATCTAACTTGCCTTTTAGATGTGGGAAAACCTCTCCTATTGCTTTGGCAGCTCCTGTTGATGTTGGTATAATGTTTACTGCACAAGCTCTACCACGAATCATTTTTACTGGATCACCTGATCTGCCAGTATCTACAGGATTTTGATTACCAGTATAAGAGTGAATTGTTGTCATTACACCTTGTATTATTTTGTAATTGTCATCCAATACTTTTACAATTGGTGCCAAACAGTTTGTTGTGCAAGAAGCACTTGATACTATTTTATGCTCATCAGTTAGTTTATCATCATTGCAACCCAGTACCACAGTAATATCAGGTTTCTTTGCTGGAGCGCTTATGAGAACTTTATTAGCTCCTGCTTCAAGATGTTTTTTTGCACCATCTCTATCTACAAAGAAACCAGTACATTCCACAGCAACATCAACTTCATTCTTTGAATGAGATAAATTAGCTGGATCTCTTTCAGCTGTCACTGGAATTTCTTTTTCGTTAATAATCAGAGAATTGTCAGTAGCTTCTACTGTTCCCTTGAATTTCCCAAAAACCGAATCATACTTTAGTACATAAGCTAAATATCTCGGTTCAAACAAATCGTTAATTGAAACAACATCAATTTCCGGATAGTTTTCAACCACACTTCTGTAGAAGTTACGTCCTATACGTCCAAACCCATTAATAGCAACTTTTTTTGCCATCTTTATTCCAACATTGTACTTATTATAGATCTATGTTCACAAAAGATTCTCTTCTTAAAAAAAGTATTTCGAAAAGATAAATAATACTAGTAACAAAAAAATTGTAATAGTAGGTTTACCTTTTTTAAAGGAAAAATGCTAAAGCCCACAATGCACCGACTAAAATAATAGTTGAAAGAGCTGTTAGTGAAAGGATCAAAACTGCTTTATGAAAGTCTTTTTTAATCATTTCAGGGAAATCTACTTCTCCTTCAAACAACTCAGGTTTGGGTAATTTTAATTTTGTAGTTTCTGACAAATTTAATCCTCCTTAATGCATATCATATTTTTTAGTTAATCCATTAACAACGCAGAATTTGAACAGATATTGATATAGACTAAAGAAACCCATCCCTAATGGTACATCTAAAGTAAGCATAAACCAAGGATTTCCATTGAAGAACATGATTAGAATTGCAGAGATAATTGCAGCAACAAAGCCCATCATTCCTATTAGTAGCCTTTTGAGGCGTTCTGCTCTTCCAATATTGCATTGACCAGGTGTATAACCAATTGATTTGAAGATAAATTTCTGCATCATACTTCTTGATTCATGAGGATCAAAAGGTGAATCATCTTCAACTAGATCTTCTTGTTTTAAATAATCTCCAAAATCGTTAGCAATTTCATTTAATTGTGAAGGACTTGTAACAAATGTTTCTCAATCATACTTGTCTAATATATAGCTAAGATAATTAGCTGTTTTCGTTATTTCACCTTGTAATTTGCTGACAACTTCTTGAGTCATTTTTTCTTTGTCACCAAAAATTACAAGAATATCTGATACTTCATCGAGAGCGTACAATTTGTTTTCTAAAACTACATATTTGAGTTTATCATCACTCATCTCATTTGCAAATGCTGATAGGGCTACGAAAAATCCCGATTGTAAGATATACCAATCATTAGACATTGCTCTATTTGGATCTCTATTGTAATAGAATATTTGTATACTCTCTCGAATAACTAGAATTTCGTCTAACAATAGCTTTTCATCCTGTAAGAATTTACTTTTTATCTAGAGTAATTAGCATAGGATTCAAGATAAGAGTTCATTTTTATATTCTAAACCAATTTTATACTTTAGATTTAGATTCTTTCATTATACACTAATTTTTTAAGAACAGTTTCTAGTAAATGTAGTACAAATAGGAAAAAGTAGGTTTCCTCATGGAATCACTAGATGAATTTCTCATTGGAGGAGATGAATTATTTCAAGCTCCTAGATTTATTAACCACTATAACTTCATGTTAAATGAGTACATTCCAAGAATTGAAAAACCAATTGCTTTTTTCCTAAGCTGTTCTAAATACAAACCCTACTACAAATCTCCTTATAGACGAGTTTTTTATGCTATGCTTGATAGTAAGTTGAAGATTAGAGACATCAGTCAAATATATACTATATCAGAACCAGCAATTGTTGTTCCAGAGGAATTTGATGATACTGCTGTTACTAAGTATGAGTTTCCACCTTCGAAAATGCAGAAGAAAGGTAGAGATATTTTCATTAGAAGATTAACTAATGTTTTACCAAAACTAATTAAAGCACATAAGTATTCATTCTATATCCTTCCTAAACATCACAGGGGTATATTTGAGGAAGCACTCGGAAAAATATTTCAAAATGAAGAGAGTAAACAGTATAATATTACTGAGCTTCTTTCAAGAATAAAATATGCTCCTCCTCTAACCTACAATCTTCCAAAAGCACGGGTTATTATCGAAAATACTCTAAAGATTAATCACGACTAGTTTGTAATATAGGCGATTAAGAATATGTTGAAACCTAAGGAGTCAAATGGTTTAGCAATAGAAAAAATAACTAAAGTAAACGCTAAGGATTTCCATACTCCGACAATGATGTTAACTTATTCTTTTAGAGATAATAACCCTAGACCATGGTTGAACATTCCAAATATTTCTGTAATGACAAATGCTTATGATATATTACGTAATGGACGACTTGAAAAGAGAATACGAGAAAACGGAATTCATAAAGAACTTGGTTTGAAAAATGAAATTTGTGCAATGGATTCCGGGGGATTTCAATTTATTTCTCGAGGGGAAGGAGAGGAAATTGACCCGAATAAAGTCATTAATCTTCAAATAGCTTCAAAAGCAGATATTGCTGTAGGTTTAGATTATCCTATCCTACAGGATTTCTCACTTAAAAAAGCTGAAGACCTAGCTAAAAAATCTATTTCAAATATTAAATTAGCAAATGAACAGATAAACAATGGTATTGAGGTTATGCCTGTACTTCATGGTATAAATCCTGAAGAGATAAAACAATATTTTACAAAAGTAAAGAAAATAGCTGATTTTAAAATATGGGGAATTGGTGGGTTAGTTCCTCAAATGAAACAATCATCTACATCGCATACAAGATACTTCAATATTATAGACAGAGTCATAGAAGGAAGAAAACAGCTCAATTCCAATAGTGAAGATTTAATCCTACATCTTTTTGGTGTTGGGAGCCCACTTGCAGGCTTATTATTTCTGCTTTCAGGAGCTGATAGTATTGAAAGTATATCATGGATTATAAATGCTAAATACTTCTTAGTTTATCAAGATAAAATTGGTGCAAGAAAAGTATCTAATAAAACAACCATGTGTACTACGAGTGTTAAATGGGATCAATATTGTTGCTCATGTCCAATTTGTAATAATGCCAATTTTGAAGAAATAGAACAGAAAATGAAATTAGGTGGTAATGAAGGGTTTAGAAATAGAGCAATGCATAATGCATATATCTATCAACAAATTTTAGTTGAAGCGCAAGATGCTCTAAAAGAAAACCGATTAATTGAATTTTGTAAAGAGAAGCTTGGTGAACATCGTTTCTTTAAAGGAATTCTAAAATATACACTGAAAAAGTTAGCAAAATATTCCAAGTAAATACTTTTTACATCTTAATTTTACTAACCTCTTTTTTGAAGATTTGTGGATCCAAATCCAGAGGTAAATCAATGGAACCTCTTGGACCAACTGCATATATCCGATTTTCGAGCCCATTAACAATTACTTTATTTTCAGTGAAATTCGCTATGATCGAATTCTTACAATCAGCATATGATAACAAACCGGATTTAGAAAAAACAACATTATTGCTTTCATCCTTTGGATAAATAGGTGTACGATAGACTTTCTGCCAGTCACCAAGATCGTCCCATTCCTCTTGATATTCAACTGTAGCATAAGTCATATCAGAAATTAGCAACCTGTGAATCACTTTAGAAAAATCACAGAATGGACAAGTCTTTAGATATTCATCAATATCCTTACAAGTTTCAATTAAAATGCTTATTACTCGAAGTTGATTCTGTATCTTTATGATCTCTTCTTTAGGATAGGGATATATTTTCTGCAAATCTTTTAATTTCGCATCTTTTGTTGCAAGAATCTGTTTTTTCAAATAATCTGAACGAATACAAACCACCATTGTTTCAGCAATCATATCATCAGTAGGAATTGTTCCCTTTAAAATAAATTCAGTTGCTTTTTCACCTTTGACTTTAAGATAACTAAAAGCTGGATTTCTTGTCCCGGTTGTTAAGAGTGTTCCACTAGAGTAGCCACCCTTCTCCATATTCTCTAAGATTTGCTTTACAGCAGATTTCACTGCAGAACTTAGGTACTGATCACAAGGTGCGACTATTAAGATATTATCATCTTTAGCAGTTAAAGAAGCAGCAATTACAGGTGAACCTGTTCCTTTTCCAGGATCAGAAATTGCTTTTGTAGGTTTTATTGTTTGTTCGCTTGCTTTTTCTAAAATTGATGGTGTTCCAAACAAATAAGATTCATCATGAGGAATATACAATAATGGCATCACCATCATTGGTGTACCTTCAAAGGGATTAATAGGAATTTCAGGTTTGTAGGGTTTCCCATCTTTAATTGGGATGTTAAGATTAAGAGTTTTGAATATTGGCGATAGTCTTGTGCTACTTCTTTCAGTTCCGATTCCTAAATCAATCTCTTTCTTAGTTATTTCTCTTGCAAGCATAACCATTCGTTTCAAATGCAACACCATGAAGTGATTATTTTAGTTTTATTTTAAAGTTATTCAAAAATTCAAACTTGCATAGTTAAATAAAATAAAGAAAAAAAGGGAAATTATATAGTCATGTACTTGCTACTCATTATACATCGTTCACAAATGAGTTCTAGAGACATGAAACCGTATATGTCCTCAGGTTTCCCCACAATGCCACAACTCGCACAAGTAGCATAAGACTCATTGTGTGTTATAGGGATATTGCAAACTTTGCATCTTACAATGTATTCATCACAGAATTTGCAATCATCAGAGTTGATATCAATGGGATTTCCACAATAGAAACATGTGAAATCAAAAGATGGGAGATTTGAATGTGTGTGAATTATAAAATCTTCTGGTTTCAATTGTTCATCATCGACTTCATCTGGTTCAAAAATACTGCTTAGTAGTTGACAAACATCTTCTTCAGATTTACCAATTATTCTAGCAAATTCTTGAACATTAATCTGTTTGTTATCAGGAAGTTTGGTAAGTAACTCAAACAATAGTTGACGGTTAGCATCTGTCTGTAATTTCTGTTGATATGTGATCCGGAAATTAAACAAGCTAATTGATTTTACATCAACCGAAGCAAATAGACCAATGACTAAGACAATAACGAAAACACTTGGAATGATAATATATTTACCTATAATATTATCCCAATTATCTTTCCTCAGTGGATTATGATTTTTGTTGACCTCCCAAGAGTCTATCCAACCATCTCCATCTGTATCTCTTGTAAGGGGATCCGTAAAGTAAATGTGAACTTCTTCGCCATCAAGAAGACCATCACAATCAGTATCAATATCAGATGGATCAGTATAGTAGACTTTTACTTCATCAAAGTCATCTAACATGTCTAAATCAGAATCTTTCAGAAATGGATTTGTATGATACCGATAAATTTCAAGGCCATCATTAAGACCATCGTCATCTGTGTCAGCATCTAAAGGTTTGGTTTTGAATTTGAAGATCTCTAGTGGATCAATTATATAGTCTCTATCCGAATCTGGAGAGATTGGTATTGTGTGATATATATGAACTTCTTCGCCATCTAAAAGTCCGTCGAAATCTGAATCATTGTTCATAGGATTACAAAAATGAATCTTTTCTTCTTTGTCTGTTAGGCCATCATTATCAGAATCACCTTCTCTATCCTTAAACTTTAAGCTGCTAATAAAGCTATAATCATACGTTTCAACTGGAGCTTCCCAATTATCTTCTTCAGGATCAATTATACCTTCTATTTGGGGCAAGTGAGAGTTGTTTGACTGAACATAAACAATGATTGTTAAGAGCATAATACTGACTATTGCTAAACCTAGGAATAGTGCGTATTTCCTCCCTTCCTTTAACTTTAAAGTTGGAATGTTCAAATCGTTCAAACCAATATTTTTTAGAGACATTCTAGTTTTTTTCTAATGGAGCTTTTTGCTTCTCTTTTTTCATAAGAATTGGTTCTCAAATTAACTGAATGTCAACTATTATATCTGACCTCTTATTCTATAAAGGTAACTTTTACTGGAATTATAGGTATATAAGACGATATAAGAAGCTCTTTTCTGCTTTCTTCGATAATTATGTTTAGTCTATCCAAAGATTTTAAAACCATTTTCGACCGTTGCGAGATAACTGGTTAAATCTAGCATTGCATTAATGGTGAAAAAAAGTTTGGACAAATATTCTCGTGAAGTTATGCTTGCACTTACATCGAAAGATTACAAGAAAGCTGTCAACAAATATCTCCTATCCTATGATTTAGAAAATTGGAAGATATTTACTGACAATTATTTCAAGCTTACTCCATATGAAATTGAATTAATATTAGATGATATTTCTTCAAAACTTGATTTTCATATGATTATAGACATTCTTTCTCTTGCCCATATAATTGGTAATTCCATTTCTTTATCTATTGCATTAATTAAGCTCTTTCGTAATATTAATCTCAGCTCTTATGAGGACCATATTTTTAGGAATGTGGAGAGATTATTAAAATCACCAATAGCAGAAGAAAGACGAATAGGCCTGCTAATGGCGGGTTATTTTGATATTGATGAGTTCTTCGATGTAATTGAAAGAATATCTAATTATGATATTTTATTTGAAGATGCTTACTATACCTTAGGACTAATGACAAATAAGAGAATAGTTGAACTACTAAGTACAAAATTTGTTTTCCAAAATAAAAATGAAATACAAAGATTATCCATTGCAAAGATATTAGTACAAAAAGGCAATCCATTAGCAGCACTATGGCTTTATAAAAGAAAAGAATTTGATTTTATTACTCCCTTTTCAAGAAGCATTTATCTATCGAGAGAACTTGTTTGGATGGGTATTAAACCCTCTTTATTTGTAGATTCAAATGATGATTTTCTACAGCCAATTACTTTAAAACTAATCAATGTCATCTCAGTTATTCTCCCATATGAGCTTGAATTAATTGAGGAAATTGAATTAGAAAATATTATTGATAAATTGCTTGGAATGAGTAAAGAAGAACCTTCCTTTGATTTAATCAAAACAATCTATGCTTTGAAAATAGCTTTGGAGGAATTATACACTAGTATTGATCCATATTCAATCAATAAAGATATAAGGGATCAAATTATTAATTCATGGAATAAACTAAACAAATTTCCAAATAATCAAATTCTTCAATATCTGAAATCATATGTTCAAAGCTCTTTAAATCCCCATAATGAAGATTTTATACTTGCTCTTAGGATCATTCGAAATTTCAATTTAGATGAATATGAAGATTATTTACTTGAAATAGCTAAAAATAGCAATCTAGATCAAGAGCAGGATTTTGAACTTATAAGTTGTCTTAGTCAAATTGGTGGCAAACTTTCAGCTGAGTTTATTATATCTAAAATTAATCAACAAGTTGATTTTGAAAAGAGAAGCACTTTGGATCAGGAACATAATTCCTATCATTCAGATATTGATTTTATTGATGATTTTAATAACGAGCTTTTAACAACATTTCACAAATCGTTTGACCTTGATTTTCTCCAATGGTTCAATGCTGATTTTAACGAAATTTACTATTGGAATGCTCTGTATGCTTTAGGAAATATTGGATTAGGAGAAGGAATCCCTATTCTTCTTGAAGCACTAGATGATTACGATCCAAAGATAAAGTTTCAAGCTATAAATAGCATTAAAAAAATATCAGTTATCACACCTGAAATAGAAGAAAAATTGGTTTCCTTAGCTTTGTATGAGCAATTCATGAACGTGCAACGAGAAGCAATTATCACTTTAGGCAAACTAAATTCACAAGAAGCAATCTCATTGTTCATTAAAATAATTTTCCAAGCAATTGAAGAAGGAACTCTGGAGCTTGCAGGAGAAATCGATGAAATCTATGATTCTCGATGGGAAGTGGATGAAATCTTTGACAGTCCAATAGAAGGACAAATTAGAGATACAAAGGAAATTGGAGCAACACCTAAGGTTCGTGAGAGCATATCTTTATTAGACAAGAATCTACCAGATAGAGATATACCTCGATGGATAAATAGACTAAATTCCAAAGCTCAAAAACCTATTGAATTACGTGAAGATTTGCAAAATTTTGATAGTGAACTACCTGAACAAACTGATTTCTTTAACGGTTCAAATGTATATGATCCTTCAGAGATTTTTCCAGATTCGGAAAATATTGATGATTCTGATGAAGAATGGTTATCAGAACTTGGCGAGCATTTTAGAAAGATTTCAATTGTCGAAAGTGTAATTGAAGGATTAAAAATATCAAACGCAAGTATACCAATGACAGAAATTAAAGAATTAATTGAACATCCTGTTGATGAAGAACTTTACAAGGATGCTTTAATAATTCTAGCTAAAACAAATGATCAGTTTGCTATTAACGAACTAATAGGATTATTTGACGTTGTTGATTTTACTCGAGCGAGAGAAATTGCTAAAATATTAAAAAAAATAGAAAGTTCTCAACTTGAAAAAATATCCAAGAAAATTTATCAATCACCAGATTGGATTATAAAAAGGATAATGACAGAACAACAGAATGACTAGCATTATTCTTTATTTACAAACTATTTTATAAGATAAAGTTCAAAAAAGAGTTGTGATGAAAAATGTCTGAAGTAAGTGAAAGATACGATCTTAATTTACCATTTTTACGAACAGTATGTTTACCTAGAAGAGTCGTTTTTGCTTATTTTACCTATGCACCACTTGTTGCATTTATATTTAGTTTAATAACTCTCCCAGCACATATAGTCCTATTCCCCTACTACGTAGTAGTATATTTCGGACGAGGTCGACCAGCAAAAACACTATACTTATGGGTTTACTTTAATTCTGCTCTTCTCTACGGTGCAATCCATGACAAAGATGAAGTGTGGAGAGATTTCGGTAGCATGTACTATGTCTATTTCGGGTTTATTGTAGCATTTGTAAATTGGCTACTTCTGGTAATTTCACTGGGTTTGATTTTTCCAATATTTATCTTTATTGAAGAATGGCGTCTCCTAACTAATGTTATGTATCGAATAACTTTTGGTAACTGGAAAAAACTTGTGAATGAATGCCCTGAAATGCGTTATAAACGAGGAATGAAACAGCAACAAGCAAAAAGCAGTGAAACAATTCGCAAAGCCAAAAAACAAGGTAAAATGCATGATGTAAAAGTAGAAATCGTAGATGATGATAAAAGAAAAACTAAAGGGTCATCAATTTGTTCTACCTGCGGTGAAGAGATAGATAAACAAACAACGTACTGTCCAAAATGCGGTAGTTATGTTGGGTATTAAATGAAAAGTAGATGTCCAAAATCTACTTTGATTTTATTTTTTCTCTAATTTACAAATCTAAAGAAAAAGAACTTTTCACTTGAAAAATTCCTTATGAATTTTCTATCAAGCTTTAAACCCAGGATAAAATCCTTCAAGAAATTTCATTTTCTGAGCAGATCTTGTATATTCTACTTCATCATACTTTGAGATAAGTAGTAGAGCCATTGCTTCAAATGCTTCTTTAACACCATCGCCAGTGTATGAGGAAGTGTCAAAATAAGCATCAACTTTTAGCTTCTCTTTAAAGCCATCAATATCATCTTTCCAAATTTCAGCTTCTTTGTTTAAGTCAGATTTTGTAGCAACTAGTACTTTTGGTGCTCGGGGATCCAATTCATCTTTAACTGATTCTAACCAATCAACTAAATTAAATAAGCTATCTCGTCTGGTTATATCAAAAGCTAGAAAGATACCTTTTGCTCCACCAGCAAATGCTGATCTCATACGAGCAAAATGATCTTGTCCTCCAACATCGAACATTTGTAATGTGACACTTACATTATTTACATAAAATTTCTTTATGAAGAAATCACAGCCAACTGTTAAACGATAATCCGAAAAGAATTCTTTTGTTGTAATATGATTGCAAATGCTTGTTTTACCTACAGCGCCATCACCAACTATTATGATTTTGAAAAATGCTTCTTCATCTGCTACACTCATATTCTCACCTGTAATTGCATTCATTTGTTATCCTCAGATAATTTCCATATGCACGAAATTTGTGAAATCTTTCTTGATTTTTCAGAAATTTCATTGTTTTATTGCTTTTAAGTATTATTTAATAGGAATAAATGCAAGGTATCAAACAAATTTTATCGAAAATTATGGTCTAACGATATCTTTTGGAATTTCTTCGCGAGGTCTTGTTAATTGATGTTGTGTAAGCTTAGAAACTACAGAATTCTTTGTTGCTTTATTCAATGCTAACTCAAAATACTCTAATGATTCCAAATTATTACCTAACAAGCGATTTATCTCACCAGCTAGGTAAAGATAAACCTCTTCAGGATTCTGATTGAATGTTTTACTGTGTAGTATTTCCTCAATTGATTTTAGAACTAATTTTCTAGTTTTGTCTAGATTCTTGTCTTTGAGCTCTCTATAAGCATAACATGCTTGTAACCGAGATGATGTTCTTTGCTCTAAGGATTTATTAACTAAATACTCAGCTATCAGCAGATATCCATCACCAACATTAAATTCTGTTGCTTTTCTGCCAGTATAATCCTCTGTTTTCTTTATCGATTCTTTAACTAAATCTAAACTTATGTCAAAAAATCGAAAGTCAAGAGAGTAAGCTGCAAAGCCACATTTTGGGCATATATTAATTAAATGTAAAACTGGTTGTGGATCCTCTTGGCTTGCAATATACAAATCACTATAATTTTTACCAAATGTGTCATAACTTCCAACTATTTTTGATTGGAAAACTACACTACAATTTGGGCAGGTAAATAATTCATCAAGCAATAATGGCATTTCTTTTAATCATCTCTTTATTCGTAACCAGAATCTGGTTTTTCAGTTAAAGTACGTTTATCTTGGATTTCCCCTTCATAACCATGTGGACATCTTCTTACTTGATTCAATGATTTCTCTATTTCTCTAGCTTCATCTGCAAGTTTTGCAGCAATTCTCATCATTTCATGACCCATTGCGACTTGTGGAATATATTCAAATCGCTCATTGATTTTGAAACAACCTTCTGTATTTACTTTTGCTACGTTTTCAGCGATTTCTAGTGCTGCTCGAGCTTTAGCTTCAGCATAGGGATTCGAGAATCCAGCAAATTTTACAGCTTTTCTAGAAGTAACAATTTTTTGTGGGAATTTTACTTTCTTATCAGCAATTAGCTGTTCTAAAACCATGTCGATTTTCTTATAGATAAGATTAAACACCCCACCTATTGATAAGACCTTGATTAGATCAGAGTTAAAGAGCGCCATTTCAATAGGATCCAGAAACTCTCTTCTAGCACCAATCATTGCATCAGATTTTATTATTAAGTAACCAACATTTTTCTCAACAAGTTCTTCTCTTACTTCTTTCTTCATTACGTCTGTTAATACAATTAGAGGTAATTTCTGATCAATTATTTTATTAATAATTTTTAAAGGAGCCTTAAGCGAAGCATTAGGAGTAGCAACAATAATTAAGTCAAAATTAAGCTTTGAGAATATCTTATAAGCAGCATCAATTGATTCCGAAATCAGTTTTGCTCCTGAAGATACTGTCTTTATATCAATGTCTAGACGATCTGCACGTTCATCCAATAACATTTCCAGGAGAACAGAAGAAGCAATATTGCCTAATTTTAAAATACCAACTTTCTTTATCTTGATTTCTTTATCCTTTTGCAATGTTTTAACCTTCTTTGAATTCTTATTTTTAGATTCTTTTACTAACCACTTTAGATCTTCTTTCAAAACTACATACCACACAATTATTGTGTTAATATGAAAATTCCATTGCTTTCATGATAAGAAAAATTCCATATAAAGATAAATTTTCCTATGAAAATTATTACTTATTTGCATACTAGCATATTGCTTTTATTTGAAATATCACTTTCACTTAAGCATATAATCCATTAATTATATAGATAAAAAGAACAATAATCTACATATATCTATTTCAGTTAGGCGAGCTAGTATTGAGTATGAAAACAGATTCTGTTCTAACAATTACATCAACTATCGAAGATTATTTAGAAAGTATTCTTGTTCTTAGTGAGAATAAAGGATTTGCTCAAGTGACAGAAATAGCTAAATCCCTTGGTGTTAGCAAAGCAAGTGTTACTGAGATGATTATTAAACTAAAAAGCAACAATTTGGTATATTATGAAAAATATAGTACTATTACTTTGACAGAAGAGGGTTCCAAAATAGCATTAGATGTTAAAGAAAGACATGAGATGATAAATCAATTCTTAAAATTAATAGGTGTAAACGAAGAAGATGCCAATCATGATTGTTGTATAATGGAACATGATTTATCGAAAGATACTGTTGAAAAAATTAAGCTATTTACTAAATTCTTACAAGAAAACAACCAAGAGGATATTCTTAAAAGGTTTAATGAATTTATCAAAAAAGGATAGATCAAACCCAAGTATTTTTTGTTACAAATTTTTCAAGTACTCTAAAGAGTTCTCAATTTTGGAGCAATTATCTAATTCCATTATTAATACACCACGATAATCGAGTTTTTTTATCAAACCCAATAGATTCGACCAATCAATTGTTCCTTTACCTATCTCGAGATGTTTATCAACCCAGCCTTTACCTGGTCCAGTATTATCATGGATATGAACATGAACTAAATTACCCTTAAATGAGTTAGCAAAACCCTCCATACTGAATTCTGTTGTTTTTGAATGCCCTACATCCCAAGTTATTCCTAATGATTTAGAGTTAATTTTGTCAACTATCGATTGTATCAATATTGGTGTATAGCTTTCTTCCATTTGACTCCAAGTCATTATAGGCATATTTTCATAACCAATCTTTACAAACTTTTTTTCAGCATATTTTGCTAGAAACTGAAATGATTCAAAATTCAAACGTTTTACATCATCAGGAAATGAAGCTCCTGCTGCACTAAGCTCTCCAGGATGTATTGTAACAATTTCAGAACCAATTTTTTGACTAAAATCAATATTTTGCTTCATTAAATTGAGAAAGTAATTTCTTACATTTGGATTATAAGCTGAGATATTTACATCTGAGAATGTTGCATGAAGAGAGAGTTCCAAACCAAAATTAGCTGCTTGCTTTTTAATATCTTGAACATCTTTATCATTCATGTTGTCAATGAAACAAAATGGTGGTTCTGCGACAAGTTCTACACCAGCTAATTCTTTTTTATAAGCAAATGCTAGGAAATCTGAAATTGTGTTAATTCCCTTAAACCCCATTGTAAACGAAATGCCCAGTTTCAATTTGTAATCCTCAAAAGCTTCTTATTACAGATTCTAGAATTATTTTTTATTTTAAAAGGTTTCAATATAAACTCTGAAATTCATAAGCAAAATAATTTTCGCGAATGATAACTGGTGGAAACAGTGACTGAATTAACTTCAAATAGCATTAAATCAATTCTTGTGGAAATTTTTGAAACAGATAAAATAATGAAATTACAATTGCTCACTAAATTGGCTGTAAATACTCTATACAGTTTTGAAGTTGAAGGAAAAAGGTATGTAATGAAAATTTTAACTAGACCAGTTACTGTTGAAAACGAATTTTACCGATTAGAAAAAGAAGCAGAACTTATGAGACAATTCTCTGTAGTCAAAAAAGCTACTGGAATACCTATTAAAGAGAGAAGTATGGTTCCGGTTCCTGAAATTTTCCATATAGAATCAGATACTAATAAATTAGGTTGCAAATTTATTATAATGTCTAAAGTTCAAGGAGAAAATCTTGAAAATATCTGGATAGATTTAGATTCTACAAAGAAAGAAATTTTTATTGAAGAATTCTCTAAAATTGTTAAGAATATTCATGCAGTTAAGTTTGACATGTTTGGAGAAATTGAGGAATATCGCTGTCCAAGAAGATTTTACACTTATGCAAGTTTTTTGAAAGCTAATTTAAGAAGAACGACAAGGCTTCTTGGTACTCGTACAATTATACCTACAAATCTGATCATGAAAGCACAGAAATTTGTAGAGGATAATTTGGATAGAGTATCTTATAGTTCTAAACCAAGTCTTATTCATGCAGATCTAAATCCATCAAATGTCGTAATAAAAGATAAAAAAAGTATGAAAATCAGTGCAATATTAGATTTTGAATGGTCATATGCAGGAGACACTTTACTTGAGCTATTTGACATTCAAGAAATGTGGTTACTTGATGAGCAGCTAGAGCAAATTTTCTTCGATAATTATGGAATAGAAATTCCAAATAAAAATGATGTTAGAAAGCGAATCTATAAAATTATGGCTTACCTTAATACTATAACTTATGGATGGGTATATTTTCATCCAACAGAAGAAAATATTGAAAGAGTTATTAAGTGTCTAAAAATGAATCTGGGAGAAGAATAGATGAGTTAAGGAGGATTCTCATCATTTTTAATAAGCTCTTCATAATCTTTTTAACACATTTTCTAGCTTTTAGCTTCATCAGCTTTTAACATTCGAGATTTTTCTGATAATTAGAAAATCTAAATAAACTAACACTTATCTTAATTTAAAGAATGAGAATAAACCCTTACAAGTTAAATAACTACTAGAGGACTAGATAAAATGAAAAGAACCAAAAATCTACCAGAAAAACAGCAAAAGCTTGTTGAGAAGCTTTTAGATGAAGCTTGCAAAAAAATGATTGTCCTCTTTGGATCTTGTACTGCAATTTTTGATGGTAGAATTAAATCCTTTCTTCCAAAAGGTGACAGAATGCTCTTTGTGAAAAAGGATGAAACATTGATTTTACATGGTTCTAAGGGGTTGAAACCTTTAAACTGGCAACTGAGCGGAGCTGGAAAGATTAACTACCTCATTGAAGATGAAAAGCTTGTTGTTCGAACGTATCGTCCGAAAACAAAAGAAACCTTAGAAATACTCTTTGATGAAATATATCAAGCAACAATATACGATGCTCATGACTCTGCTTCATTAAGCATCTACGGTTCAGAAAGCGATTTATCTGATTATTTATTTAGTCATCCAGAAATTATTGATAAAAACTTTCAACCAACAGCCAGGGAATTTGAAACACCTTTTGGTTTTCTTGATTTAAGGGGAGTTGACAAGAGTGGAAACCCAATCATTGTTGAAGTAAAGAAAAGAGGGGCAACTCCTGCTGATGCACATCAACTTAAAAGATATGTTGAGTATTTCGAAGAAGTTGAAAAAATAAAGGTTCAAGGAATTCTTGTAGCACAAAGCTTCAGTAGCAAGGTTATGAATGTTTTAAGAGCTAATAATCTTGAGGCTCTAGAAGTTCCTTGGCAAGAGATTTTTCCATCTTTAGCTAATGAAAAACCTAAGGTTACAATGGATGATTATATTAAAGATGATTAGACAAAAGATAATTTTAACAATTATAATTATTAATGTGATTAGCTTATCTCTTTTATTGGAAAAGATTGGTGATACTACTGGAAAACTTAGATTCCTATGTTGATTATACGTATGATTTTATTGAGACAATTTGTGAAGATTTTGGACCAAGATATTCAGGATCTGAAGCAGAGGATAAAGCAAACAAATGGATAAAGGAGAAATGGTCTAAGTTTTGTGATGAAACTAACATTGAAGAATTCAAAGTACATCCTCATTTCTATCCTCAAGGTGTACTTAGAATGGTTTTTGCTTTAGGAGTATTTTCTTTTTTGATGCTCCCTTTGAAGTATCCTTTTTCTATTTTTGCTTCCGTTATAATCTTATTGGGTATGCTAGTTTATTTCTTTGAGTTTATGCTTCTAAAGGGGATTCTAAAATTTCTTTATAAGAAAAAAACTTCTTCTAATGTTTTTGGAATAATTAAACCTCGAGAAGAAACAAAATGCAGGGTTATCTTGGATGGTCACACAGATTCTGCTAAGGAATTACATATTGGTAAAATTAACAATCGATTTTATGAAGTCATATTATATAGTAATTTATTAGTCTATGGATTTTTTGTTCTTATTTATTCTATTGTTAAAGTAAGTCTTCAATCATCATCAGTTGATCATTTGGTGAGTTATAATTGGTTTATATTTGAATTAACAAAGTTTGATTTATATATTATTCCAATCATCTTTGTTCTATTGATATTGTACATTATTTTCTTCTTAGGAGTAATATATGGGAAAACTGTGATGGGAGCAAACGATAACCTATCTGGAACAGCAGTAGCTGCAGCAGTTGGTAAATACTTCAGCAAAAATAGACTGAAAAATGTTGAATTAATAATAGTATCAACTGGATCAGAAGAAATCGGTGAAAGAGGTGCTTATCATTTTGTTAGAAATAATCCTGAGCTCTTTCAAGATTCTTTATCTCTTGTGTATGAATGTATTGGGGCTGGCAAAGTAATTGTTATTGTTGAAGAAGATTACATGCATTTGGCAAGATATAGTCAAGAAGTTGTTAGTCGATTTGTGAAAGCATATGAAATTTACAGAAAACAAAACGAGGATGCAATTCCATGTACTAGGGGTAAGCTTCTAATGGGATCATCAAACGCAAATATCTATGTCAAAGCTGGTTATGAATCTGCTTTTATAATTGGTGTAAGAGATGAATCTTGGAAACCTGTTAATTGGCATACTCTACAAGATACAATAGAATGTATAGATAAAAAATTCCTTAATGATGTTATAGGTATCTCATTGTGTTTTGTCAAGCTTATTGATGAAGAGTATAGTTAAACTACCAACAGGTAGAAAATGGAATAAGTAATAAACTAAATTAACAATGAAATAATTATCGTAAGAGTGATTGCTAATGACAAATAGGACTTTAAACAAGAATATGTTAGCAGGTTTCATTGTAATCATAATTGTAGTAGCTGGAATCATTACTATTATCTTTACACCTTTTACTATAAGGGAATGGACAGTTACTGGAGACGATTATAAATATCAAACATTTTTTTATGGATATTGGAATTTATATAAAGACGGTGTTATAATTTCTGAAGGAGGATCAGGTACTTTAACTAACTTTCCAATATTTTCGTTGGTGCTAATTATAATTGGGCTTGTTTCTTCGTTTATATTAGTTCCAAGTTTAGGTTTTTCTTTAAATAGAGGTGATAGGTATTTCAAGCATTTCAGGGAAGTATTTAGTATACTGGTTATTATCTGTGGAATTATTGGGTTAGCTGGTACGCTTTTACAGATTCCATTTGTAGCTTACTTAAAGAGTTTGCATGCTGAAACAAAATATTCAATTGGTTTTATATTTGCTACCATATATTTTTCATTAATAATTATCTCAGGAATTCTTCTAGATATTTTCATCAGATTAAATAAGAAAAAATCCTCATCTGATATTAACTAATACAATGGACATTATTGCATTCTTTTAAATATGATATTTGATCCTACGAAACAGATTAAGGATCCAATGGCTAAGAGTTCTTCAATCATACTTCGTTAGCAAAAACACTCTTTTTAGTAGTTTCTGAAATAGTAACAAATTACTTGATACCTAGATTTGATTTAATTAAGAAATAATTTAATAGTAAAATCAAACAATTAAAAACATGTTAAATGAAGAGAGAGATATAGAATTTACATTAAGTGATAGTCGAATTCTTGGTTATGCATTACTAGGTGATCCTAGAGGGAAACCTATCCTTTACTTTCATGGTTGGCCTGGAACTAGACTTGATATCTCGTGTTTTCATAAAGAAGCAAAAGAGCTAGGAGCTAGGATAATCTCAATCGATCGACCTGGTTGTGGATTATCAACATACCAAGAGAGACGGAAAATATCAGACTGGTCTTTTGATATAAATGAGCTTGCAGAAGAATTATCTTTAGATAAATTTTCTATCTTAGGGTTTTCTACTGGAGGAGTTTACGCTCTCGATTACGCTTTGCATTATCCAGAACGAATTGTTAAATTAGGTTTAGTAAGCTCAATTCCTTACTTTGTTATTGATTATTCACAATCAAGTCATCCATTTCAGTTAAGGATGATAAAAGGTAGCTCGAGATTTCCACTATTAGGTAGAACTATATCTCATATTCTAAGTTCAGCAGGTATCAATAATTACAGAAGAAACCCTGAAAAGGAATATGAGAAAAGCTTGAAGGCATTACCAGATGTTGATAGAGAAACTTGGTTAGATCCATCTATTAAAGAGTGGTTTCTAGGTGATTATATACCTGATTTAATTCAACCGAATCTAAGAGGTTACTCCTATGACTTATTTTTGATGTTAAAATCACTTACTAATCCAGAAAAACTTTCTCACAAAATAGGTGTTGAATACCCAGTTTATTTTTGGCATGGAGAAAATGACAACATAGTTCCTCCAATATCCTCTATAGAACAACAGAAATTAATCTTAAATTCTGAACTTATTCTTTATCCTTTGGAAGGGCACAAAGTAATTTATACACATTTTAACGAGATAATTTCAAAATTAATAGCTTAATTGCTACTTTGGTTGATTTTTGATTGATATTCAGTGATGTATTTAATAAGTAAAAACACCTCTTTACTTTTTAAAACACAAATATTAATTAGAAATCTAAAGTATGTGATTGCATGAGCTCATTTTCATTAGAAGACAAAGAAGATATTTCAATTGTGCTTTGTGGAGCTGCTGGACAAGGTATTCAGACAGTTGAACAGTTTTTAACTCATGTTCTACAAGAGGATGGATACAATGTTGCAGCAACTAAAGAGTACATGAGTCGTGTTAGAGGTGGTACAAATTCAACAGAAATACGGATTTCTTCAAATCGAGTGTCTGCATTTGTTGATCGAATTGATATCTTTATTGCTTTAAATAAAACTGCTATTGCTAGACAAAGAAAACGTATAACCAAAGATACAATAATTATTAGTGAATCAGAACTAATCAAGGATGAAATCGATATTTCCAAACACAAAGTAATTGAGATTCCTTGGACAGATATGGCACAAGAAATAGGCAGTAAAGTTTATTCGAATACAATAGCAGCAGGATTAATTGCTGAGTTATTTCAATTGGATAAGGAAATTGGCAAGAAATATCTCAGAAATAGATTTGCTTCAAAGGGTGAAGAGATAATTCAGAAGAATTTTGAAGCTTTCAATAAAGGATGCGAAATAGCTGATACATTAATCAAAGAAAAAGGATTGAAGATTGCGATCAAAAAAGCTTCAAAGAAAGATAAAGAGCTACTTTACAATGGTGCATCTGCTGTTGGTATGGGAGCAATTGCTGGTGGTTGTAATTTTATCTGTTCATACCCTATGAGTCCATCAACTGGAGTTTTAGTATTCCTAGCAAAGCATGCTCATGATTTTGATATTCTAGTTGAACAAGCAGAAGATGAAATCGCAGCTATAAATGCTGGTTTAGGTGCAGCTTATGCTGGAGCTAGAGCTATGGTTACAACTTCAGGAGGAGGATTTGCTTTAATGGGTGAAGGTTTAAGCCTGAGCGGAATTACTGAAACACCAATAGTAATTCACGTTGCTCAGCGTCCTGGTCCGGGAACAGGTTTGCCTACAAGAACAGAACAAGGAGATTTGGAGTTAGTTCTATATTCCGGGCATGGTGACTTTCCTAGGATAATCCTTGCTCCAGGATCGCTTCAAGATGCATTTTATATTACACAGAAAGCATTTAATTTAGCTGACAAATTCCAAGTACCAGTAATCATTCTGACAGATCAGTATTTTATGGATCTGTATTACAATATACCTCCTCTACATATTTCCAAGATTTCAATTGAAAAACATATAACTAAAACTGAAAAAGGATACAAGAGATACAAATACACTGAAAATGGAATATCTCCAAGAGGAATACCTGGTTACGGGGAAGGATTGGTTCGAGCAGATAGTGATGAACACACTGAAGATGGCTTCATAACAGAAGATCTTGATGTCACTCGAGTAAAAATGGTTGAAAAACGATTAAAGAAATTTGAGGAAGTTAAGAAAAGTGTGATACCTCCCGATTTACTTGGAACAGATAAATACAAGACACTCATCATAGGTTGGGGGTCAACATTTACAGCAATAAAAGAAGCATTAGACATAATTGATTACAAAGAAATTTCTTTCCTGCACTTTAAGCAAGTATATCCATTACATCAGAAAACCAAGGAGCTCTTAGAGAAAGCAGAAAGAGTAATCATAATTGAGAACAATGTAACATCACAATTTGGTAAATTAATCAAATTATATACTGGTTTTGAGATTGAAAATAAAATCCTGAAATTTAATGGTATGCCGTTTTCTGTAGAGGAATTGGTTGAGAAAATTAAGAAAATTGTGGAGGTCTAAAAATAAGTAAGAAAAATATCTTTGACATGGATGATATAGATATTGCTTGGTGTCCTGGTTGCGGTGATTTCCCAATACTAGAAACACTAAAAGAAGCATTAGTTGAATTAGATATTAAACCCAATAATTTAGTTTTGGTATCTGGTATAGGTCAAGCAGCAAAAACCCCTCAATATCTTAATTGTAACTTCTTTAATGGACTTCATGGACGATCTTTACCTACAGCATGGGCAATAAAAGCAACGAATCCAGAACTAGTTGTTATTGCTGAAAGTGGTGATGGTTGTAGTTATGGTGAAGGAGGAAATCACTTTATCCATACTATAAGGAGAAATCCAAACATAACCAACTTTGTTCATAATAACATGATCTATGGCTTAACAAAAGGACAAGCTTCACCAACCTCAAGATTTGGTATGAAAACTGGTGTTCAGGTTGATGGTGTAATTCTTGATCCATTTAATCCATTAACTATAGCTATAGGATTAGATGCTTCCTTCGTTGCTCGAACTTATGCAGGTGATCAAAAACATATGAAGGAAATGATGATAAAAACCATCAAACACAAAGGATATGCTTTACTAGATATTCTTCAGCCTTGTGTTTCATTTAACAAAGTAAACACCTATCAATGGTTCAAGGAACGTATTTATTATCTTGAAAACCATGATCCAACTGATAGACTGGAAGCATTAAAGCGAGCTGCTGAGGTGGAGAAATTCCCACTTGGTATTTTCTATATAAATGAAAAACCAACATTTGAAGAAAACACAGAAGTTTATCATACAAATAAAAAGCCCATATATAAAAGAGAACGAGATCTGAAGAAATTTTCAGAAAAATTCCTCTAGATCTCCTTATTTTCCTTTTTTTATCTTATCCACCTGGAGAACCATGGAATGGAGCATATTTGAACATCCAATCTTCTAGAAGATCTTCAGTTAATGTTTCTTTCTCGATTAAAGCTTTAAGCAATCTTTTCAAGAAGGTGTGATGTCGTACTTCATCTTTGTGGATTTCGCTTACAACAAATCTAATTCTATCTTCTTTCTCATATGTTGTTAGAATTTCTTTGTATGTGTCAATTGCTTTTGCTTCTAGTTCAATATGCTTTTCAATAGTAGCTTTAATTTTATCATAATTTTCCTCCTCGATTAATGGTGTTGGACCTTTAATCATCCCACTTAGAGCAGTAAGAAGTAATTCATGTTTTTTGGAATCCATTGCGATTCCTCTTATTAGTTCTTTAACTAGAATGTTCTTCACATCTTCAACGCTCTTATTTGATATTTCAACTATTTCTTTTTCAAGAGCAATTTGCTTTTCAATGAATTCAATAAATTCTTTATCATCCATTATTTGCACCCATTAATTGATTTTGAATTTAGTACAATTAATGTTTAATTTAAAAGTTATTCATTAACAATGAAAGAATGCTAATGCTGGTTTTTCTGTTCAAAGCAATGCTAATATTCGATGGATTAAAAAGTAATAAAGTACTTACATTTCATTAAAAGCATATATAACAGGAGATTTGTTAATGGTTGATTTTGCACCTGATAAACCTTGGTTGTATTTAGTTATTTATGCCGGTTTCATGGTTTTCGTTTTGCTGTTTGGAACAATTCTAGCTGTTACTCAAAAGAGAAAACAGAAGAAAAAGGCAGAAGAAGAACAACCAAGTTAAAAAAACTGCTGAAAAATGTTAACAAAATGCGGATTTATATTTACGTAACTTAACTTTCTTTCACACAGCTTTTATTATAAAGGAGAACTAATTTCGATTTGATAAGTTAATGAGGTTATAATCAATGCATGAAAAATATGATTTCGTTATGGAAGAAGGAGAAAAAAATCCTTGTGAGATTCAAGTCTATGCACTTTCCACTTGTGGTTTTTGTAAACGCGGATTAGATTTTTTAAGAAAAAATAATTTAAAATTCAAATATATCTATGTTGATAAACTTGAATCTCAGCAAAGAATGCTAATTAAACGTGATTTACGTGACAGTTTTGAAGAAAGACTTGGTTTTCCATTTGTCGTTATAGATGGTGGAGATAAAGTTCTTGTTGGATTTACTGAGGATAAATGGAAGAAAGCATTCTTAGAAAGTTAAAACTAAATTTATTGAGGGATAAGAAATATGCCTCCAACAAATGAAAAAACCAAAGAAGATGTAAGAAAATTTGTCGAGATGGTTGCTGAAAAACAAGGATGGCATTTACATCCTGATAAAGAATTTCTAGATATGCTCATAGAAGGTCTTATGACGAACTTTAATCGTTTTGGATATTTCGGTTGTCCTTGTAGATTACTTGAAGGAGATCGAGAGAAGGATAAAGATTTACTTTGTCCATGCGATTATTGTAAACCTGATCAAGAAGAATTTGGCCACTGCTACTGTGGACTTTACTTAACTGAAGAATTCTTTAAAACTGGAAAAATGCCAGATGGTATTCCAGAACGACGACCAATTGAAAGATGGTAGAAAAATTAGAGGAGTATTGAGTTTACTTCTCAATGTTTTATTTTTTGTTTTACTTTTATTTGATTAATATCATCCATTAATTTAGTTATTTCAACTTGATTTATGTCTCTGATATTATTGTATTGTTTAACCCAGACAGTAATTTGTTGTAGAATTTTTTTGTGAAGCTTTTTGAAGATTTCATCTAATTTTATCTTATAGAAGAGTGTTAACAAACCTATTGTTTTACCACCTTCTGAAACAATACGCTTATCTTTAACATCATTATCAATTATTTCAAATTTAAATACTAAAACTAATAGTCCACGATGATTAACAACAGGTAAAGGACCGACAATTGATTTTTCCAATATATAGTTCAAAATGGAAGCATAACTGTTAGTGATTGTGTTAAGTTCATCATTATTTAAGGGAAAATTACAACAGTTAACGCGTGGAGTAATACCAACATCAGTGAAATTGCTTACACTGATCCAATAATCATAGTCACTAGACACGTTCTAACATTCCTTCACTAGTGTCATTTCCTTATGCTAGTTATACCCATATCAGTGAGAATAATATAAAACACTGATGGTCTGCGCAAACTTGCACATAAATGCAAAATTCGGTAAAAGGGAAAATTACTTCTTGATAATTAGTCCGTCTTTATCAATGCAAATATCAGGCAAAACTTTACCATTTGTTAAGTTCAGTGATTGGATTATTTGGTCTCTTTTGTTCTTAGGAATTAATGCAATCATATTGTCTCCTACTCCTCCACCTGATAATTTGGCTCCATAAGCTCCATTGCTAATTGCAGTTTTAATCATAACCTCTAGAATTGATGAACTTACATTAAGACTACGAAGCAATTCTTGATTTTTATTCATGAGAAGACCAATTCTATCCAAATCTGTAGCTATAATTGCTTTTTCAGCATCAAGTACAACTTCTTTGATTTCATCGAAAAGTATTTTAGTTTCTTTTTTATTTGCTTTCTCAAATTGCTTTACAGCATCAACAATCGGTCCACTAGGAACTTTAGTACATGTACTTACAATAACAAAATTCAACTCATTAAAAGGAAGAGATTTTGGTTTTTTATTAACTTGATATTTTATTAATCCACCATAAAGTGAAGCAGCAATATCTAATCCACTTCCATATCCTTTGACAGCATAATTTGATTTTATACCTAATTTTAGTAATTCTTCTCGAGTTAGATTTGTATTATAATATTCATTTAGTACACCAAGAGTAGCAACTATTACTGCTGCTGAACTTCCAAAACCCGGTTCAATGTTAGATTCAATTGATAATTCAAAAGATTCAGTACTCTGTTTAGTTTCTTCCAAAAAAGTAGCTACTGTTTGCGAAACAACATTAAGTCTGTCAGTTGGATACTCTATTCCTTTCAAATAGTATTCTTTACTTGTTAAGAGAATATTTTTGTTTGGAAAATCATGTGATGCTAGTTTTACTTGTAACCTTAAATTCACAGCAAACACTAGAGCTGGTTTTCCTCTACTACTAGCATGTTCTCCGAAAAGGATTAGTTTTCCGGGAGCTGTACTTATAATTTCCATATTGAAAACCTTATTTTCCATTACTAAAATAAATCATCTTTTATAATTTGAACCCCAGGTCCAGGTTTGCATTCTATGATATTTGTAATGTAGGGTATTTTTCTTAGAATAGCACAAATTTCATCAGAAAATTCTGGTTTTGTTAAGATATGCATATTCGTTCCAGTATCTATAGTATAATAAGATTCTAACCCTCCCTCTCTTAATTCTTGAACGAATTTTATCATCCCTAAAGTCTCAGCAGTCCAAAACAGCTGGGACGGATTGGATGTTAAAGCAATAGAATGCATTAACAAACAATCAGCTTCTGCAGTTTGTCCTAATAAACTAAAATCACGTTCCTTTATTGCTTTCCTAACTTTAACCAAATTATCTTCAACTATTTCCAAACGTGCATCATAAAGTGGACTCGTTTTCTTGGATATTTTCATAGCTTCTCGAGTAGTATATTTTCTGTTATGCTTCTTAAAAACTATAACAAGATCACGTATATCAAACCAATTTTCATCAGCAAGCTGAATAGCATAGGACTCATTATTATCGTCACTCTTTATCCATTCTACAAAACCACTGTAGAATGATCTGCAAGAAGAACCTGATCCTCGTCTTGACAACATGGATAATTCTTTAGGATTCATGTTTAATCCCAATGCACTACTTGCTGCTGCAGTTAGAGCTGCAAAACCAGAAGCAGACGAAGCTAATCCAGCAGCTGTAGGAAAATTGTTTTCAGAAACAACATTTGCATTTAATTCAACATTAGCTATATTTCGAATTATGTCTAAGTGTTTCTGAACTCGCTTTTTTGGCGTATCACTCTGTATTTTTTTATTTAATATAAACAAATCCTCATCATAACTTTCAGAAAAATCCACTGTTGTTATAGTAGACAATGAGTCAACAGTTAGTGATATGCTATTATTCATAGGAATAATCAGCTGTTCATCTTGTTTTCCCCAATATTTTACTAAAGCAGTGTTTGAGTTGGCAATTGCTGTTGCTTTCGTAATAATCACATTCCTTTGTTGATGAATAGAGTTTGTTTTACATCTAAAGCACTTTAATTCTACACAAAATTAAATGTATTCCTAGAGCTGTCAAGATGAGTCTAAAACAACACAACCTAAATAGAATCTATAAAATCATGTATCTGATATGACTGACAAGAAGTTCATTAGAATATGTTGTATAAGCTCGATCATTGCTGCTGTAAGCTATATTGGAACGTTATCTTTACGTTTATAGCAGATTTAACAAAACCAGAAGAGTTAACTGATGTTGGTCAGTATTTACTTAATTGGTCTAATGCTAATCTGGATGATTGCTATAGGAATACTTATGGTCTTACTCGATAGAAAAGCAACACAAGTACAAGGAACATGATAATTACTAATTCAAACAAATTGGAAAGCTATATAAAATTTGTAAAATCTGGATATTTAGGTGATTACAATTGAAAACAAAGAAGAATATTATGGGGTTTATAACATTAATTTCAATTATCATTGTAGTCTCGAGTATGATTGCTACAATCATCTTGAGTTTTGTAATTACCTACAAATATCCTTCAGCTAATTATGTGGAATTGTTGCAAAATTATTTTGTATTTAATCACATTCACACTTTTGATACCATTCTAAATATAATTCAAGGAATTTTCATCATACCTTCAATTATTGGAGTTCTACTACTTTTTAGATCAAAAGTAGATGAAAAAATCAAGAATTGGTTAGTAGTACCAACAATCACAACCATATTAGGATCTCTACTACTTATTAGCTTGGTCTTTTTGAAATTCAAGATTATTTTTCAATTAGCTCCAGAATATAATATAGCTGCTGGTGAAGCAAAAGATGAAATATTTGCTATTTTTGAAAATTGGGTAAAAGTAATTTTCATTTTGCAAGTTGTAGCTTACGTGTTAATCTTTTCACTTGGTGCGGGTATTTTTGGGATTGCTAGTTTTAAATATCAAGTAACAAAAGAAACACAAACTTGGTTAGCACTTCTTTGTGGAATACTAGGTTTATGTGAAGTTGGTGTATTCATCCTTGGAACAGCAGGTTCGGTTTTCACATTTTTGGCTTCTATAGCATCAATTCTCTTCTTCTTCTGGTTAGGAGGTATGGGATTAGCTGTCATACAAAGAATCAAAGAAAAGAAATTAGAGTTTACTGAAGAGATATCAGTATTAGAAGCTTGAGTTTCTATTTTTTCATTAAAGGTATTAATTTCTCATTAGCGAATATCTCTACTTCTGTCTTCAACTGATTTATTTTAATCATAATATCTGTTGATTGACTTATTTTTTTATCAAGATAAACAATATCAGCTTTCATTTCGGATTTCTTTTTGTCTACCCAATCTAATTCCCATCGACCTTTAATTTCACCATTAATCCAGATTGATGGTCGTATTTGTCCCCAATCCATTTTACCTACTTTGAATAGTTTGGTTACTGTTTCTTCAGAGATGTACCATTCTTTGTGTTTGTAGGCTTTAGGATAATGATCCTCATAAGGTAGGAAATTTACAATCGGTAATTCATATGCCTCTAGATTGAAATCTGTAAAAGCCTTAAAGTCTTCATTAATCATATAATATTTCTTTGAGTTAAAATCAATTTCAGTAATTTCATCTGCTAGTTTCTCGAGTAATTTCTTGGTCATAGTTTTTTTGGTTGGTAACCACCAGCAAAAATCATCTATGCAAACAGGACCAAATTGCTGTATATATTTACTTAAAATTGCTACTAGTGAATTTTCTGGGTTAATTTCCTTTCTTTTTACTTCAGGATAATATTCCTCAAATAAACCCCAATTTATGGTTTTATCTATAATGTATCTTTGACCTATTCTAGCTATTAAAGCATCAAACTCAAGAAGAGTTATTGCAGACCTTATCCAATCACCTTCCCATTTTTCTGACAACTCTTTCTTAATTTGTCTTGTAGAGAGGGGTGATTTCTTCTTTAGAATTTCAATTATATCTAAACCAATTTTTTCAGTTGTTCCTTCTTCCATTCCCATATTTTTGATTAAATATTTGATATTACCTATTTTGAATGGTTCAAGGAATTGCACAATTGAACCTATTAGAATTTCCAGATTATCTCTATGGACTACAAAAACAGTTCTTCTGAAAACTCTCATTCTTATTGCTGACTTTTCATTAGAAATATTGTGAAATAATTGTTTTGGATCAAAATCGTCTACCCTAGCCCAAAGTGACAGATAAGGAGTGAGGTAGTCAGTTGAATGTAATGCCAGTTGATTTTTCATAACAGACATAAATTCTTCCTTTACAGTTTTCTCAATTAATGATTGCTTTTGTAATAGATACATTCGAAGTTTTTTGAAGTCCATTTTCCCCACTTTCAAATATATGTGTTTGAATAAATGGTTAAACAATTTTTCTTTTATTCTTCTCAACACCAATTTATTTAATTAATTCCTAAGATACACCATCAGACCAAAAACAAAGTAGAATATTTGATATGAGCTAACCATGAATCTTTCAATTAGACCCATATAATTGCTAGTTATAAAGATACCAGATACCAATACTAGAATCAATGACACAATAGCTGCTATTAATGAATATATTGCAAAACCACTCCATCCTTCTACCGATCTTAATCTAAAGAACATAAACACCATTGCTGTAATTGTTAATATTCCCGATATGATTATAAGAATTAAATGCATTTTCCCTCTCCAAGTTGTCATTTCACCTCCAGTATCTAACGGGAAGAAACAAGCAAACCAATTACTAAGCTTATGATGAATAGAATAGGTCCTACAATTAATCCTTCTCCGTTATTTACTCCCCAATATAATCCTATGAAAAATGCTAGTAACAATGCACTAGAAAGAATCATGAAAGATTGGAAAAACCATCTTCTATAAGCATCAACAGCAAAAAGTGAGCTTACATCATCTCGTATATGATTATAATCAGGTACCAATACATCACCAATAATCCACATCAAAGTATAAATAATTGGACTTAGCATTCCGCAAATAGCCAATACATGAAATATACTCATAAATTTCACCAATAGGTTTTATTCGGAGTACTTTTCCCAATGAATTATTTCCTCAAGTGACTTTCTTGAAGATTCTCGTTCTTGATCCGGATAGCCAAGAGCAACCAATGCCATAATATTTAGATGATCTGGAACATTAAGCAATTCTTTGATTGGTGGTTCAATAGATGAAGCAATGACTCCTGCCCAACAAGTACCAAGACCCAGTGCATGAGCTTGTAACATAAAATTCTGAATAGTTAAGCCAGTATCAGACATATGATATTTTGGATGAATATTTGGATTTGTTAATGGAACAAATACCACTGGACTTTCAGCAACAAATTTTGCATATGGATGAATTTCAGCAAGTTTATGACGAGTTTTTTCATCCTTTACTATAATGAATTCCCATGGTTGTTTGTTTGAAGCAGATGGTGCCCACCTTGCTGCCTCGAGACATTTCAAAATCTTTTCTTCTTCAATTGGTTTTGATTTATATTTTCTGATACTTCTTCTACCTTTTATTAATTCAAGTGCATCCATTTTTTACACCCATTAGTGGATAATTAGGGATTTAAAAGAATAAAAATTATTCCCAAACATCTTTTTTGAATTCTAATATTCATTAGGAATTACTAATTAATAATGACTTTTTTATTCAAGTTAAATTTTTAATTTCCTAAAGCAAAAAATTAAAAGTGTTAGAATTTTTTTTAAAGGAAAGGCTTTGTTGACTATTCAACCAAATTTGAATGAATTTCCACGGAAATACACAAAATGGCTAATGATATTAATTCAAAAGTTTCAACAAGAGAAGTAATTCGTTCGATGAATTACAATGTTAAACTAATATTTGCTTTCAATATTTCTAGCTCTTTGGGTAGAGGGATTTGGATGGGTAGTGTTTTGAGTTTATACATTAGTCTCTTTGCTGAAGGCAGTGACTTTCTGGGTTTAAGTTCCAATGAAATTCTTGGTCTAACAGCTGCAGCATCTGGTATAACAATGACACTCTTTGTTTTTCCTGCAGGATTTCTTGCTGATAAATTCCGTAGAGACATAATAATGAAATTAGCTACTCCTATAGGATTAGCTGGTATTGGTTTCCTAATTTTTGGTCAATCAATCATCTTTATTCTCGTTTCAATGTTACTTTGGGGATTGTTTAATGCTTTTATTAGACCTACATCAGAATCCATATTTGCGGATTCAGTTGAATCAGGATATCGTTCAAGGATTTATTCTTGGAATCATTTGGTTAGACAAGTTGCTATGGCTGCAGGTCCTTTCATTAACATTGGTTTATTTGCTATCTTTGGAAATGTTCATGATCTTGTTTCTATGAGAAATGTAATGTCTGTTGGTTTTGCTATCAGTCTAATCGCTATAGTTATTTTATTTCTGTTTAAAGATAAGCGTTCTTTAGGTGAAGAAAGTGAAGCTATAGCAGAAGAAGTTGCCCAAGTAAATGGAATAAGTCGACTAGCTAATATGGACAGCAATAAAGCTGCGAAATTAATCCCATATTTGCTTGTTGGAGGAAATGTCATTATTGGGATTGGTGCAGGTATGACTATCAAATATTTTCCAGTATTCTTCAGAGATTATTATACAATGTCTCCAATTATTATACAAGCAATCATGGGTGCTACTGCATTAGCGACTGGAATTTTAGCAGTTGTTTCCCAAAAATTATCTCTTAAACTTGGAAGAGTACAAACCATATTTACAGTACAATTCATTGCTACAGCATGCTTGTTAGTAATAGTAATTTATCCACCTTTAGGAGTTTTAATTCCTATTTTCATCGCTAGAGGAGCATTCATGAATGCAGCTCAACCTCTTAGCAGATCAATTTTAATGGACATTATACCTAAAAAGCAAAGAGGTAAATGGAATTCTATAGAAGCTATTGCATGGGGTTTGTTCTGGAATGTTTCAGCTTTTATTGGAGGATTTCTAGTAGGAGATAACAACAATTTCTTTCTTTGTTTTATCATAACAACTTTTGTTTACATTTTAGGTCTAGTTCCAACTATCATATTAATGCCCTTAGTTGGTAAAGAACGAGAAGCAATGGATAAGGAATCAAATATTGAACAATTGGATGAAGAGAATAAAATTACAGAAGATGTCATTACACCAAAACTCGAAGATATTACAATGAAAAGTGATAGTCCTTTAGAAGTAGAAACATATGATTGAGTGTTGATGTCAATTACAAAATAACTTCTTATTGAAAAATAAAAAATAGAGAATCACGAGAGAACCAAGATTCAGAAGGATCCGAATTTTTGATGATTAAGCATAAGATTATTCGGGATATAGTTCTCTTGTGATTCATACCTATTTAATGAACCTTTGAGGAAAGGGTAATTTGTCTTGAAAATAGACATTTCTATTCTCAATAACATGAGAATATATTCTATGATTATAGTTATAAATATTCTTATAAATAATAGATTTAATAACTATTAACGACATTATTCAACAGAAGATATTAAATATAAAAAATTAATATTAAAATGGCGGAATATATGAGTCAAAGAGATATTATTACTAATCAACAAAAAATTGTTCAATTCTTCTCGAGTGATGATATTAAAGATACATTGGCAGATGAAAACCATAGACAAGTGTTACATTTCTTATTTAAAGGTCCTTTAACTGTAGAGGAATTGGAAGTTGCTTTTAAGAAATCAGGTAATGATAAATCTGATAAAAGCATCTATCGATATCTTAGTAAATTGAAAAAAACTGGTTTAGTTATTGAGGCTGGAAAAAGGTTTCTTTCAGATACTGAAAACCAAATCAAAACTCAGACATTATTCTCTAGAGTGTCAAAGATAATTTTTGCCCCATTAGGTGTTTTTGGTCCTGAAGAAGAGCTACGATCAAAATCATTGGAAATTGTTAATTTAATATTCCAAGAGCGTATGAATTTCAAGAATTCTGCTGATAAAGCATGTTTGAAAGAGAAAATTGAAGGAGTTTATACACAAAAAAATAATACTATTGCGCAATTCTTTGAAGGTAATAATAACGAAAAACTGTTAAGCTTAATTCAAGAATTAGATATACATGAACTATACCCCATACTTGACTTTGCAGGATGGGTATTACTATTTGAGGAACACCCAGAAGTTCTAAAAGAGTTTGTCAAATGCTTTAGGTAAAACAATTCTTTTTTTCCAGCAAATAATTTTTGTATGAGAATAAATTCTATCATTTTTTACATTGTATTCTTGATTTTTTCCAGTTTTATGTGAAAAACATAAAAATAGGTTGTGCTACATATTAAGTTGGTTCAAAATGAAAACTCAAGATGTTATAATGAACAAAGAGAAGTTAGTAAAGACTATTTATGACGTTAAAAGTACAAAATGCCTACAAGATGATAAGAATTGTGAACTTCTTTTAAATTTCCTTTTAGCGGGACCATTAACTTTTGAGGATATTAAGAACGCATTTAGAGAGGTTAATGCAGAGAAATCTGATAAAACAATTTATGGATATCTTAACAAATTAAAGAAAGCTAATCTTGTTATGGAAGCAGGTAAAAGAATTATTACTTATTCAGAAAGCCATATCAAAACTTTGTCCTTATATTCCCGAACTGCTAAGGTTTTCTACATTGCACTAGATATTGATACCAAAAAGAAGGATGAAGAAGAGGAATATTATCTTATTATTGGCAAGATTTTATGCCAAATGCAGAATTATTCCAGTTTTGATGAGAAATGTTTCAAAAAGGTATTTGAGGTATTTACCCAAAAGAAAAGAATAGATGTAGAGAAGATTAATAAAATCGATAATCCAGAAATCCTTGATTTATTAACTTCTATTGATATACGAGCAACAAAATATATCATTGATACTTTGTGCTGGCTTTCATTTATCCATGAACATCCTAAAATTCATGATGATTTTAAAGAGTGCTTTTCAAAATGAAATGTAAAAGTATAAATTGCTTCTGCATATATAGCTTATTTAGTAAACAAGTTGTTAAATCAGATGTAAGGTTGGGAAGAAGGTAAATGCCTAAATCAAATGAAGATTCTGAAAAGGAAAATACTAAGATTAAACCAAAGAGAATACATATTGTTGATCGTTATTATTCAATGGGAGCTGTTGATAAAGAACATCCATGTACTTTAGAAGAACTCAACCTTGATTTGAATCTATATCAGTCAAAAATCAATTATCTAATTAAGAATGGTATTATCATTTGTATAAATGAAGACAAGAAAGTAAAAGAAAAGAAAAAGTTATATTATTTTGATTTTGGTACATATCCACAATTCAAAACTAATGAAGATAAACGATTTTTCATGCTATTAGCTTCTATTATCATTCCTGGAATAATTTTCCTATTATTAGGTGTAGCCTGGATATTCTCAGCATTCTAAGCTATTCTGTGTTATCAATTAATTGACCAAGTTCTTCATAAAATTGCTTTATTGATATATCTATGAAGTTTCGAGCAACAATCCTAGCCATTTCATCTACCATTGCAATTGGAAAAGGAACAATTTGAGAAGTTCCTGGTTTTGAATATTCAATTGATGATAAGGAATATACCAATTGTGCTACTTTATTCCGGTAACCTATTGGATCGTTTCTGCAAAGCATCCATGGTATATCTATTCTTGATACCCAATCGAAGATTTTCATATAGAAGCTCATATATGGTATTAAGCACTTTCTTTTCTGATCATCATACCCTCTATCTAAACGAATGATAGGAACTGTTACGTCCTGATCCTCTAGCACTTGACTTAATAGTCCAAAATCACTCCAGAAATTCTCAGGTACAGAACCTTTCAAAATATTGTTAAAAATGACACTATTGATCAGTGAGGTCAATGCTTTATCGGCTGAAAATTTGATATACCCAAAATATAGAATATTTCTGTGTAAAGCTATATCCACAAGTTGTTTTGATTGGCTTAACGCTTCATAGAATCTTGGATCCCTATAACTGTGAGGTACTATAGGTCCATCTCTAATATGATAATGAGTAGGTTTTTCGTCAAAACCTATCAAATCGACTTCATTATGCATTTTTTCCATTTGGAAATATGATTGAGCAAAATTCTGATCAGCAACAAAATCTTGTTGTTGTAATGTTGTTATTTCTTCGATTGCCCCATAACCAAAGCTATCATTAATATCAATTAAATCAGGGATACTCTCAAATTCACCTACAGGACCCTCAGGAGAGAATTTTCCAACCCACCTACATGCTGATGCTACTGTAAATAGTAATTGACGCGAACGTGTAAGATCATTAGTTGCAATTGGACTTTGTACAGGAATTGTATATCTACTTGCATCAGAAGCTGAAATTAGTTTTTCAGATGGAAATTCAAACTTTAGATCCAAGTTTTCAATAATAGGTACATCGTATATTATCTGGTAAGTTGGATAATGATTTAATCGTTTTATTAACTCAGCAATTTCATTCTCGGAATCTAAATCCTTCAAGTCGAATTGATATTCAGTATATCCTACAGGCGAATAACACTTTATTGAAAGGGGGTTTTCAGCAAGAATACAATCTGACACTTTTTTACCTAACAATGCTTCTCTTATTTTGTTTCCTGGTACAGTTGAAAGTGTTCTTCTGGCGATCTCTTTTGCTTTTCTTGTAAAACCATTTGAGATTGATTCAGAAATTGAAAGTTCTGCTTTGTCGACTTTCTTGTATCGTTTTTTCTCTCCAGGTAAAACAGCTATTAGTTTTGAGTCCAGAAGAAAATCTATTGATTTCTTTATTGATTCTTTTATTCTATCACTCTCTAATCCTGTTTTCTTAAGAAGATTATTCACAATTTCCTCTTCAGATACACCTCGATTGTTTTTTATTTGATTGAACACTGCTACTATCAAATAAGGTGAAAGTTCTAACATCCTACATTTATGTCCATGATTTCAATATATAAATTTTAGATAGATAAGATATATTCTAGTAAAAAATCTCGAGTCAATACATTAAATAACAATAACTTAGCTTATTTTTTAATTGAAAATTAGAGAGATTTCATTTCAAAACACCTCTAATTAATTTAGCTTGGAGAAAAAAGTACTTTATTTGGAATCAAGAAATAGCAGTGAGTAATTATGATACGTTCGAAAACACCTAAGGAAGAAGATTTTACTGAAGAGAATTTAGTAGGTAAAACTATCGTAGATCCTAATGGTCACATCCTTGCAAATTGTGTTGGTGTTTTCAAAGACGAAAAAAATAAACTACGATTAAGAATTTCTATTAAAACTGAACTTGATAGTGATTTTATTGTCGAAGAAACAATTCCTGTACAACTAATTAGCAAAATCGGTGAAGTCATTCTTTTGAAACGATTATTTGAAATCCAACCTATATCTACAGAAGATCTCGTAATGGTTGAAATACTAGATGAAGTAGATAAAACTGAAGAACAAGACATGAAAGAGAAAGATAGCAAAAACAAGCCTAGTAATAACCAATCTATAAAACCTAGCACAAAAAAAGTTTCAGAAATATCTAAGTTACCTAAAAATAAGGTTAAAAGCAAATACCAGTGTTTAACTACAAAAACTAGTACTAAAGAAAGAGAAACAAAAAACCAAATGGAAATTGCTTTTAAGGAATCATTCAAGAAAATCGTAGATGAAAAAGATAATGAGACTAAACAAATTCTGATCATTGAGTTAATTAATAAACTTAAGAAAAATAAAAAATTCAGAAAAAGAGCATTATCAAATCTCTTGAAACAAATGGTTACAACTGATTTACAAATTAGATTAAGCGCTGCATTAATTTTAAATAAAATATCAGAAAATTCACCTGAACTTCTTGTTCCAGTTTTTCTTGAAGGGTTGCAATCAGTCTACAATGAACCAAGTAAAGAAGTTGAGCAGGTTATTATCAGATGGTTAACTCGAACAGCAACAACGAAAAATGAGGAGATACTTATTCTTGATCTCAATGATTTTTTTGGTAAATTGATCATTGATGGAAAGATGTGCAAAAATATTACTAAAAATAGAATTCATAATCTTAACTTGAAAATTTTTGTCAACAATTTTGACATTCAAGAAATTATAGTCAATAACTATATTTACAAAATTTCCAAAAATAAGGATGATGCGACTGAATTCGTTAAACTATTAGAAGATTATAATGCAATCATTATTGCTTATGGATTAATTCGTTCTGTTGATCAAACTAAATGGAATTCATTCTTAGAATCTAAATATGTCAAGGGTGTTTTTGAGAAACCATTTAAAGATTCCATATCCAATTTTCTTTTCCACTTTAAGGAATGTAATATCAAGAAGATTTCAGAAGTCGTTGATCCAAAATTGGGTTATAATTTCTCGAATAAAATCATTAACAATATGATAAAATGCAGAATAGATGATGTTCTCTCAAATGTCACAATTCTACCTCTCGATGTTTTAAGCTCCTTCTTCCAAGATGATGCAAATAGCGCAATACAGATTCTTTTCGATCTTATTAATAAACAAGAAATAGATGCTCAAATTGTCTTTATTGAAAATAAAACCTACATCTCGCCTCGAGATAAATGAAAAAAAGGAAATCAAATCTTTTTGAACTGTCAGTTATTTTATCTTCATAATTTGTTGTTGTTTTTTAACTCTTAAAGAGGCTGCAACCATTGCTAAGTGGGTAATAATCATTGAAACATGTTGAGAGACTAGTTTAGATTGATATTCAGCTTCATCTATTAAATCGTTAATTACATGTTGTAGATTTGATTCCATTTCATCGATTTCTTTAACATTTTCTTGGATAGTTGCATTGACTTGTTTAGTCATTTTTTTCACCTCTTCATCAATTTAAGCAAAATAATACATACAGCTACATATAATTTACATACATAAACATATTTAAAACTATGTTAATTGTCACAAAGTAAAAGCTGATTCATAACAGTAACTACAAAAGTTAGAGCTTGACAATAAATTTATCAACTAAATTATAGATAAAAGGCATTTGATTTAGTAAGACAATTGGTAGATTGCTATGGGACAAACATTGATACAAAAGATAATAAGCAACGTTTCAGGAATTAAAAAACCCAAAGAAGGTTCGATAGTTTTTGTAGAGCCACACAGGATTCTCACTCATGACAATTCTGCAGCAATTATTGGTAAATTCAAAACAATTGGTGCAAGAAAAGTTTGGAATCCGGAAAAAATCTTTATTGCACTGGATCATGCTGTGCCGCCCCCAGATGAAAAGAAAGCTGCTAATCATAAGAAAATAAGACATTTTGTTAAAGAACAAAATATTAAGTACTTTTATGATTGTGGAGCAGGGATTTGTCATCAATTATTAGCACAAGAAGGACATGTAGTACCAGGCGTAGTAATCTTTGGTTCAGATTCTCATACAACATCACATGGAGCACTTGGTGCTGCAGGAATCCCAATAGGTAGAACAGAAGCAGCAAGTATATGGGCTATCGGTCAAACATGGTTAAAAGTTCCGGAAACGATAAAAATCAACCTTGAAGACGAACTAGCAAATAATGTATTTGCTAAAGATGTTATTCTACAAATCATTGGTAAAATACGCTCAGATGGAGCTAGCTATAAAGCTGTAGAATTTCATGGATCAGCAACTGAGAATTTCTCAATAAGTGAAAGATTAACCTTATGTAACATGGTAGCTGAAATGGATGGTAAAGCAGGTATGTTCCCTGCTGATAAAATAACTGACAAATATCTCGAGAATCGAGCATTAGATCCATACAAAATAGTCTTACCAGATCAAGATGCTAGTTACATTAGTGAAGAAAGTTTTAACCTAAATGAGATTACACCAGTTGTTTCTAAACCTCACAATGTTGATAATGTTTCACCAATAAGCGAACTCTCTGAAATTGAAGTTGATGTTGGACTATTGGGAACATGTACTAACGGTAGAATTGATGACCTTGAAGCTGCAGCAAAAGTTTTGAAAGGAAAGAAAATCAAAAAAGGAGTTAGGCTTTTAGTTTATCCAGCTTCTCAAGTTGTATTACTTGAAGGGATGAAGTCAGGCGCTATACAAACCTTAGTAGAATCAGGTGGCGAACTTGCTGTGCCAGCATGTGGTCCTTGCCTTGGTGCATATGGTGGATGCTTAGCTCCAGGAGAAACAGCAATATCCTCTGCAAACCGTAATTTCAAGGGAAGAATGGGCTGTAAAGAAGATACTGGTATTTATCTAGGCAGCCCTGCAACTGTAGCAGCTTCTGTTTTAGAAGGGAAAATAGTTGAACCACCAAAGGAGGTTTTCAAATGAAATTTACAGGTAGAATGTGGATATTTGAAGATAAGAATATTAACACAGACCAAATCTTTCCAGGTAAATATACTTATGATCCCTTAACACCTGAACAAATGGCTGAACATGCTATGGAGGATTATCTTCCAACATTTGCAAAAGAAGTGAAGAAAGGAGATATACTCATAACAGGCAAGAATTTTGGATCAGGATCATCTCGAGAACAGGCAGTTACTTGTTTGAAAGCAGTAGGTGTTGCAGCAGTAGTTGGTGTATCATTTGGTCGTATATTCTATCGAAATGCAATAAATAATGCTTTTCCATTGCTTCAATGCCCACAAGCAGCTGCGTTTATTTTTGAAAATAAAGAATCTCTGAAAGATGAAAAAATTGAAGTTGATCTAGTAGAAGGAACAGTTTCAATTAAAGAGAAAAACTTCAAATTCCCATCATTAAAAAGAGAAGCACTCAGCATATTTAAAGCTGGAGGTCTTTTAGAGTATTCAAAACAAAAACTGGAAGAAAAGTAGTTTTTCAGAAGAAACTAGATTTTTTCTCTTTGTTCTTTTTCTCATAATTAATGTGCGGATAGATTTACTAGATACTAGGTATAAATTCTCTAAAACGCTTTTTTATTAACAAACTCATTACTTAGTCAAGAGATAATTTGGCGAAAAAATTAAAACAGATTTAACTTGAAAATTAGAACATTATTGTTCACCAAAAAATAACGCTAATATTCTCAACTCAATATGCAGCATAAAACTTTATCAGCATCCCCTGATAAAGTTTTAATAATAAAGAGATGGGTGTTACCAACTAACCTTTTCCCCATCTCTTTACTTTACTTATACTAAGCTGATTTAATAAAATATTAAAATTACTCGACTTTGCATGATTCAATATTTTTTTTAAGTGAGTTACTAATAATAAGAATAGGTTCGATGAAAAAATAATACCTCTGTAGGTCGTAATAGCATCTTACTTCGAGCGCAATAGGATGTACTTACAGCAAATTCGAAACTACAATCACAGTATATCATAAGATTGAGTTGTAACTAATGGCAAAAATAATGATCGTAGACGATATGGTAGTAATTCAGGAGATACTTCGAGAAATACTCAATTTAAAGGGACATACAATTATTCATACTGCTATAGATGGTCAAGAAGCAGTGGACTATTTTAAAGATCCAATAAATGAATGGCCAGAGCTTGTTATTATGGATCATAGAATGCCTGTGAAAGATGGTGTGACAGCACTACAAGAATTGTTGGTAATTGATAAAAACATTAAAGTTATTTTTGTTAGTGCAGATGAAAGTGCTAGGAAGAAAGCTCTCATAATGGGAGCAATAGGTTATCTAATTAAACCATTCTCTGTAAAAGCTATCTTAACACTAATTGATTCAGTTGTAAAGGGACAGACCGTGTTAGAAGAGAACCTCTAAAGGTAACTGGTAGTTTGAAAACACATTAATAATTTTTTCAAGCAATCCAGTATTTGTTTCATTAATTATTGTCATTATTAATGAGATTTCACCTTCAATTGAGTTAGAAATAAATTGTTCTAGTTCTTCTTTTGAGGGGTCATTCAAAAACAGACTTGTTAGATCATTTACTCGTCCTATTAAATAATCAATATGCTCAGAGATTATATCTGGAGCTTTTGCAAAATTTTCCACATTAATGGTCTCTAGAAGCTTATTGCAGAATCGATTTGAAATTCCACCAATTACTCTCCCGCCATCTAAATTGATAATCACTTTACTATCAATTGGAAGTTTTTTATTGTAATACTTTTCATTATCTATGAATTCTGAACTAGATGATTCAGGAATATTATTGTCTAGTTGTAGGATTTCATAAAAACTGTCACTTTCAATTCCTAAAACATGCAAAGTTGTACTGTCACTGCTTCTAGAGAAAAGTGCTTCTGCATCCATTAAAGGAACAGTCCACAAATCATTATAGAGCTTTTTATGAGGAAGAAACCAACGTAAAGTAGCTAGGGAAATAGCTATTTCTTCTTTCTCTCCAAAAACAAGAACTCTTTCATTTTTTAGTAGAGCAAAGATTACTCGGTCTAAACCTTTAGGAACTCTGTTTAGTAGAAATTCAAAACTACCTTCTGTAACTGTACTAGTATCAAATTCAGTTGAAGATTCTTTTAGTGTAATTTTTTCTTCTTTCATTCGTTCTTTAATTAAACTTATTGAATCATTTGAGACATCAAAATCAACAGATAATTGTGTAAAATGTATTAGTTGGTTCAAACGATCTTTAATTGCATCAGGTACATTATTTTTTGGGTCACCAATTTTTATTAGCTCACTCGCTATATCTTTTATTGTTGCAGAGATTTCCGGAATTGATTTATAGAGAGATAATTGTTCAGAGCGATCAACAAGAGTGACAATACCTAGTGCTCTCCTTCTGCCTCTTGCTGTGTGATCATTAACAAAAAAATATGTAGAATAAGCAACGTATCCTTCATCAAGAAAAGGTATAACTGACTCGATATATTCCTCTTGTTTCAAATTAGATGCAGAGGATAAGGACATAGTACTTAAATGTGATTTTACACATACTTTTTCCGCAAAGGTAAAATCTAGACCTTCATGATAAAGGCAACCTGGTCCTTGTTTATCATCAAAGATAACTAAACAGACGCCTCTTTTTTGTTTCAGTATAAATCCCATTCCTATTAAATAAATTACTAGTTTAATCTTAGCTGTAGAACCTAAAAAATGTTTATGAAAGGACATTTGGAAGCTAAAAAATTTATAAGAACTTAGATTTTACACAAGTTAGGAAAAAGATGTTCTGATATTGATATGAGAAGTGATTTTTTGACTGAAACATTAATCAAAAGAGCCAATATAATTGTGAAAGGTTTAGTTCAAGGAGTTTCCTTTCGAGCTTATACACGAAGAAGAGCATCAAGCTTAGGACTCGTAGGATACGTTCGTAACTTATCAAACGGAGATGTAGAGATTATTGTGGAAGGTACTCAAATACAAATTTATCAGTTTATTAAATGGCTTAGAAATGAAGGATCACCAGCTTCTGATGTATCCGATGTTCAAGTGAAATGGGCAAATAAATTAGAAAATTTCAATAGCTTTAGAGTTATTTTTTAAAAAATAAAAGAAAGAAAAGCAATCAGAGATTGCTTCATTACTTTGTGTTATTACGGTGGTAGACCTTCATCAACAATTTCATGAATCATATTCCATAAGTTTAAGAATATAACTTCAATTAATCCTTCTGCAAGTTTTAGATTCGCATAGTGTGGTTCGACTGTATCTCTTATATCAGAAATTGAATTGTTGTAAACTATCAGAAATTCTCTTAGTGCATAAACTGGTGTATCAGGATTTTCATCTACTACTGTCAAAGCAGCGTCAATATTACTTTGAGCAATTGCTAATGATTGGTTAAATCCTGTTGAATCATTGTTCCAGACATGGTATCCAAGTGCATATGTGTGATTTACTGCTCTTGTCATATTGCTCATTACTTGTGCAAATTCAGCTGGTTGAAATGCAGTTGCTAAAGAATCTGTCATCATTTGAGCTGGACCACTCATAATTGAGTAATCTGATTGATTAGCACGATTATTGATTACATCAATCATATATGCTGCAAGATTACCATGTTGTACACCTAAATCACTGAAAATAGTTGCTTCGTCCATTATTTCAAAGACTCTTGTAAAGTTTACTAGATCAAAATCACATTCATCAATCAATGGATCAGGATTTGTTTCATATTCATCTAAAGCATGTACTATTCCACCCAACATTTGTGCTAGATCTCCTTCAAGCATAATTGTTGGATTTGCCATTGTTAATGTATCATTCATAAAATCAAAGAAACCCATAGCTGTTTTTGAACCAGATTCTTCAACTTCTAATCTTCTATCTGAATTAAAAATTGCATTAATGGTTTCAAGCTCTGCTGAAGCATTATAGAAGTATTGCTGACTTAAAGTGAATTGCCAACCCATAAGTAATCGAACATTTCCTATGAGCATATTCAACATGGCTTTAATTATATGTGGACTTTCCATTAATAGATCAACAGCAAGTGGAGCTAAAGCAGCATACTCTTTTGTTACATTCATAATCATATCAAGTTGATCAGCAACTTGATTGAGAACAGTTTGTACTTGTGCATTTCCACCCACATTTCTCAAATCATCAGGATCAATTGATAACAAAATTTCTTCAGCTTTGATTATATGATCAAGAACATCTACAATATGGGTGTTTAGTAAGATATCAACATTATCAATTATTCCATCAACTTCAGCTTCGGTGTTACTCAAATGGGTTTCAGTTGGCTTACCTCCACCACCAGTAAAGTTGAACATCTCAGGAAAAGTATCATATATTTCCATGAAATCTTGAAATTGATAATAGAATCCATCTACTTCAGCATTTTCAGATGTATTGGTATTATCAAATAAACCATGTGCAAGTGGATTTAAAGCTGCTAGTAACTCAAAACCAGCTGCTATCGTCAGATTGAATATATCTACTGCAAACCCATACGGTCCAGAAACCGCTGTCAATAACCTGAAGAATAGTAATGAATTTAGTCCATCATAATTTCCTCTAGCAATTTCAAACCATTCATCAGCACGATCGAATAGAGTTAGAATATCATCGAAGTTAATGCTTTCAAAGTCTGTTATATTACCTTGAATAATTGGCATACCAGCTTCTGCAACATTGGCTGCACCTGCAGCTAAAGCTCCACCTGTTTGAATCGTACTTGAAAAACATAGGAGTATCCATGGAACTACAATTAGATTAAGAATAATAAAAATTGCTTGTCCTGGCAGTAAACACCATGTCCAAAAGCTCTTAGCTTTATCAGTGAAAAGATTTGTGAACATCCAAGAGCTAGCAATCACTAGGGTAATCATAATACCAAACATAATTAACAAATCAAATACCCAAACGAAAGTTGCATAACCAGAATATTGGTTATAATAACCTTCTATCTCTGGAGTTATGGGGACAAAACTGAATCCAAAGATGTCTTTGATACCCATTTTAATTAATCCTAAAGCATTTAGGAATATTAAATATGGACTGAAAAGTGAAGTTGGATTTTGACCTGTTGCATAGAAAACAATTAATGGTACAAAGAATTGCAAACCAAAAATCATTAATCCACCTAGAATACCCTTACCTATTTTCCTAACAAAGAGACCTGGTAACATACAACAAACTAATAATAGTATTATTTCAAGAAAAGCTAAACCTGGATGAAAAGAAGTCCCAGTGAAATTGAAAATAACCATTACAACTGCTGAAACACCAATACCTATGAGTATGCCAATCCAGAACCAAGGAGTTCCTTTCTCATCTGTAGGTCTTCTAGCAGCTTCGTAATCTTGATAATAACCTTCACCATAGAATTCCCGTTGATATGGTTGCTCCTCTTGGGAGTAATCCTGTTGAGAATAATCAGGTTGTTTCTCCTCATAAGGTTGAGATTCAGAACCCCATGAAAATTCTTCTTGTTTTTTAGGTTCTTTTTCCTCCTCGTCTTTAAGGATATCAATATAATAGTCTTCTTCCGACATTTGGTGCCAACCTTTATCTAAATCTATTTCTTAATATTTTATTCTGTGATAAAAAGATTTCATTTAGGGCAATTGAAATCTGCTGCAATAGAATTTGTACCTAATCATATCTAAAAAGGAATCTAAATAAGAAACTAAGGAAATGTTAGAAAATCAATACATCGTCTTCTGATTCTTGTATGCGTCGATCACGTTCAAGATTTCTAGTAATGCGTTTTTTGATATATCTAACGAGTAAAAATGAGCCACCTGCAATAAGTAAAAAAGCTGAAACAAGAACTATGATAAATCGAATTAGTCTGTTTCTTGCAGGATTATCTTTCGGATTGAGAGGATCTGTATTATAGAGAATTTCAATACCATCTTTGGCACCGTCACCATCTGTATCAGGATTTTGAGGATCAGTTCCAAAAAGATATTCCTCATAATTAGTTAGATAATCAAAATCATAGTCCTTGTCAGCATTTTGTTCCAATGGATTGATGTCATTTTCGACCTCCCATCCATCAGGCATTAAATCAAAATCTGTATCAGGATTTTGAGGATCAGTTGAACCACCAAAATCTTTATTGAATTTCTGTATGTATTCTCCAAAATTTGTTAAATCATCTTGGTCAGGATCTTCCCATTTATCAGATGAATCTAAAGGATCTAATTGATTGTAAGCTTCAAATCCATCAGGAATCAAATCACCATCTGTATCCTCATCATACGGATCCGTTCCCCATATTTCTAATTCATCTGCATCTGTTATTAAATCGCTATCTGAATCTAAAGCAAACAACCTGAGTCCTTCATCTTGAGCTCCAGTAATTACATACTGCCTATATGTCTTTATTCCAAAACAATAAATTTCCTGATATTCGCCTGCTTTTTCAGGATTATTTATATAAGAGACATTTACGATTTTTATTCCATTATATCTTATTGCAATATAAGCAATATCGTTTGAAATGGTTAGCTCTTCAGCAATACCTCCAATATCAATTTCACTTACCTTTGTAATGTTATTATTACTTACATTAAATATTGTCAAATTGTTATTCTGATTTGCTGTGAATAATACATCTTCATTTCGACAAAAATCGTTTACAAGTCCTATATCATAACTAACAACTAGAGTTATATTTGACAGATCTGTTATGTTTAGTAATGTGACTCCTTCTTTATCTGATCCAGCGATTAGAATATTATCATCTATTTCCAAAGCATTAACACTAGTTTCTGGTGTTGAAAAAATGTATTCCCCTTCAACATTAATTGTTGGTAAATTTGAAATATTCAATACTAAAATAGAAGATGTTTGCAACGATCCTGCAAAAACCAAATCACCTTTCGCGATAGTTCTAACAAATACCTTACCATCTACATAAGAAGCTATTTTTGTGGGATTTGTTTTATCAGAAATATCTAGGAAATAAATCCCTAAATCAAGAGCAGAGACTATTGCTAAATTATCTACAATTGTGACATCTTTAACGTTTATATCGTCTTCATCATATTGACCAATTTTAATTGGATTTTCAGGATCAGATATATCAATAATCTCTAAACCTGCACTTTCATCTACTAAATAAACTAAATCTCCTTCAACAACTACTCTTGATGCTGAACCATGATCGAAATATTCTGCTACCTTATAGATGCTTGTTGGATTACTTATTCTTAATATTAGTAAACCATTTTCATCATCAGCTGCAAAAGCATAGTTACCAAAAACCCAAACATCTAAACAAGAGTCATCTGTATCATAACTATCTTGTTCAACAGGATTGGAAGGATCAGAGACATCTAATAAAACTAATCCTAAATTATACTTACAACAGTATGCAATGTTATTTTTTACAAATACATCTATTATTTTTCCTAAGACATCATAATTACCAATTTTTGTAGGTGCTTGAGGATCAGTATAATCGATTACTTCTAAACCACTGTACTCATTTGCCAAAAAAGCTATCGTCTTTTCCCCAATGTAAGTAGTGAAAACACCAGATCCTTTTCCTGTTGAACCTTTCCAAGTTCCTATTAAAGTTGGATTTGAGGTAAAAGTCATATCAACAATTTCTAATCCAGTTAATTCGTTTGAAAGACATACATACTTATACACAACACTTACACCTGTGTAACTGCTTGAATAACTTGGCGAACGTTCCCAGTGGGAAATAAATAATGGCTCAAAAGGATTGCTTACTTCATAAGTATAGAGACCATTTGTAGTGATTATATAAAGCAGATTTCTGTAAAAGTCTATTTCTAATACAGTTGTATCATTCAAGATGTTTTTTATATAAACTGGTTTATGAGGATTTTCAACATTGATTACTGCAACACCTCTAGAAAGTTGTGCGACATAAGAAAAATTATTCAATACAAGAACATCTCTCGCAAAACCTTTTGTTTTTATTGAGGATATTTTTGTTGGTTGAGTTGGATTAGATACATCTAATATTTCTAATCCTTGTTCTTCATTTGCTACGAATGCTAAATCATTCTGTATTGTAACACCTCTTACTCTCCCACCATCATCATCTAATCGTGAGTACTCATACAAACTAACTTCATTTGTTGCTTGTGCTAAAGCAAATTCATTATGATTTGGTATAGCCTTTTTTTCTGTGAATATTTTCAAAGATGTTTCATTTTGATACATAAGAGGAATAAACAAAGTGTTAAAAACTATAAGTAGTAGCAATTTAATAGCTAATTGCTTTTTCATGTCTAATTCCTCTATTCTCACAATTGGTTAAAAATTACAGATAATATCATATAATTAATGTTATACTAAAGAATTACTGAGCATTTAAGTTTATTTTATTACGGTTTCATTTTTTCATTCCATTCTATTTATTAGGTTGAGAATTTTAGTTTAATATACAAATAAAACCAACATTATTTTAATCTAAAAAGAAAAAAATGTTAAGAAGCATTCACTTAACATTTCATGATTGAGTTGATAATAATGTCAGATAGAATAGCATATGATAATACTGCAAGAACAAAATACATGAAAGGTATGATAATCCAACCCATTGCATTTAAGATTGGTTCACAAATAACAAAAGCAATATTGTTAGAAGCAATTTGCACTCCTAAGCCTGGATTAGTTGACAGAAATAATCCTGGCTCCCACAAAGATATGGATATTAGTACTTACATGATTAGTTCAGCAGCTATATCTCATTTCATGGCAGTTGCAGCTCAATTTGCAATTGAACATCGTGGCGAGTTAATTGATTTATTGCCAAAATTAAGGTCGATTGGTTTATCAGCAGAGGAAGAGATGTTCTTAGCAACAAACAAAGTTAATACACAAAAGGGATTAATTTTTAGTGGAATGCTAATAGCTGCTGCAGCAGGTTATCTCTCTGCTCGTGAAACTGGTACACCTAAAGTTATTAGAATTCTAGCAATAGTACAAGAAATGACTAAAGGAATTGTTCAAAGAGAGCTCATTCAAATGGATAAGAATGAAAAGAAGATATCAGCTGGTGAATGGATTTTCTTAGACCAAGGCATTACAGGTGTTAGAGGAGAAGCTGAACACGGATTTCCGAATGCTGATACTGCTTACCAAGTAATTCAAAAAGCTATAGACTCCAAAATACCAATTGAAAAGGGCATGATTATGGCTTTACTATTTCTAATGACTCGAGTTGATGATACTAATATATTAGCCCGACATGGTTCAGAGTCATTAACTTGGGTAAGAAGTGAAGCAAATAAATTGGTTCTAAGTGAAGATGCATATAGTGATTCTTGGATGGAACGAGTTAAAGATCTTGATCTGAAATTTATAGAACAAAATATTAGTCCTGGTGGTTGCGCAGATTTACTTGCTGTAGCATTAATGTTATACTTCCTAACAATTGAAGAAGGCACAAGGTACTAGTTTACTGACTAGTTTCTTGTTTTATTTCTCCTTATTTTATCAATTATAGATTTTGCTTCTTTTGAAATCAAAAAATTATAAGTAGAAGGAGGAACGAGATTCATAGTTTCATAGATTTTATTTTCATGGATTAGCGTTCTTACTTTTGAAGCACTAATTACTTCTCCCTCAATTTCTTTTCTAGGTATAATTTGCAATTCAACCCCTTTGGGAATTAAAATCTCTTTCATAGCTTGATTGTAAGATTTAGTTAAGGCACAATATGGTTCTTCCCCAACATATCTTCTATCAATACCCAAAGTTGGTGCTATGTATTCACCAAAAATCATAACATCAAGTCGTGCTTGGGCTAATGCTAAATCATCGCAATCTTTCAGGAAGTACCTTGGAAAAGTAGCTTGAGAGATAATGTAGTCTCCTCCTTCAAGTACCATAACATTTGAAAGATGATTTGTTCCACTTTTCACTAATTTCAATCTCACATTTGTTGGAAAAAGGGACCGATCTTCAGATACAACAAATATGTATAGAAATTCACATTCACTTGCAGCAGTTTCAATGATAAATTGATGACCTAATGTAAAAGGATTGCAGTTTACAATGATGGCACCAATTGAACCATTAACACTCTCTTGAATTCCTCTTGTTTTGAATTTTAACTCCTCGAGATAATTATCAATATTTGTTGTACCCATTTCAAGGAGGACAATGTCATCAGTTTTGGTTACAATCCTGAATCCAACAAAAACATTTCCAGAAGTTTCTTCAATATTTTTGGGACTAGTAAATACAAAGATATGAGTTCTTCCACGATTAAATTGCTCTTTAACAAGAACAGATAGAACATGAGCTGACAAACCCTCTCCTCTTCGTTTTGAATCAATAGCCATACATTTGATTACTTTGCCTTCAATACTACCAGTTCCTACCATCTCTCCGGTTGCTTCATCTGCAACCTTTAGTGTCATTTCGACTGAATCTTCGTATTCTAGTCCTTGTTGAGCTAGAAATTTCTTGAATCGTCCTCTTTGTTTCTTAGTTGGGTTATTGTAGAATTCATCTAAATATCCTGAAATTGCCATACATTGTAATCCTTCTGTTTACTATATTTACTGCTTCAATTCAAGCAATTGTAGGGAATCCTTCAATATTTATTTCTTACTAAAATATTTACTAAAAGTGGGATTATCATCAATGCATTTGATTTTACCATTTGCTAAATAGGATAATGCTGCACCACCGCTCAGAATTAGATTTATTGCATCACCAAAACCACTAGTTCTCATATATGCTGCAGAATCTCCACCAAGAATTGTTATGTTTAAATCCTTCTTCAATAACCTAGCTATAAACGGTAAAGTGTTGAGGCCATATTCGTCAACCTTTCCATAAGGTCCTGCTTGAACAAATAACCATTCAAATTCTCTTTTGCCATTATGATTATTGAGAATATAACCCCCTTGAGTTGAAAGGAATGAAAGTATTACATCATTAATGAAGTAATCGACTGTATGTTCTCCAATATCTAAAATGAAACCATCAGAGTATTTTGAGGTATCAGCAATACTTAATGTACGAATGGTTCTTCCTGTCTCACCAATTTTTACTGTAAAATCTATTGGAAGATAACAATCTGCACCTTCTTTCATTGTCTTTAATAATTCTTTAGCAACATCCACTCCACGGTTGTCCAAAAATTCATTATTTTTCTCGCCAAGAGAATATCCTTGAGCTCGTAATAACAGTTGAGCAGGAATTCCTCCAAAGAAAGCAATAACGTTTTTTCTCTCAAGAATTATCTTCATATTATCTAATTTATCAAATTTTGCTCCACCAAAACCAAACATAATTGGTTGAGCTGAATAGAGTCTCTTTCTTATTTTTGATATTTCATTAAATTCATTGATAAATTCAGGTCCAAACATAACAGGAGTGTGATCAAAGATAGGAGCCATTGTAGTATTTGTTCTATGAGATGTTGGGAAGGCATCAATTATATAATAGTCCAAAATTGAATCAAATACCTTATTGAAGACTTTTCTCCCTTCATCCACTTTGCTTTCCATACTACCAACATTAGGTATCATTTGCATTCGAGTATTTTCTAAAACAATAGCATCACCAGGTCCAAGACCAAGAAAATCATATTCAGAGAGTTTCAAAATAGGATCATCTTGAAAATGAATGTTAATATTGTACAGCATTCCATCTAACATATCTGCATGTGATTTTAAAGAAATACAACTCTCATCTGGTCCATCCTTTGTCCAACGACCTTGATGAGCAAATATTATTGGAACATAGCCCATTTTAGTGATGCGAAGAATTGTATCAGCACATACATCCAACCTTGGGCTTTTAACAACCCGTTTATACTCTTTTCCTTCAAACTCATCGATACTTAGGGGACTATTAATATCAACTCGAACACCTACTAATCCAGTGCTCTTTTTTTTCATATTTTCAAATGAATTTTCTTGGATTATTTTTTGATAAACCATTTTTGACATAGTCGTACCTCTTAAAGCTTCAGATTGCTCGTTTTTCTATAGTATAATGTAATTAAGTATTTGTATATTTTATGATTATAAAATAATATTAAGTTTTCTTGATAATGAAGATAAGTTAATATCACTCCAAGAAATGTTGAATTTCTATTACATATCCTTCAGGATCCTCAAAAATGAAGCAACGTATATAATTTCATCATAATTTTTAGGTTCTGAAAGGAATTTAACATTAAAAGTTCTCAACTTCTCGTACCATTCATCAACTTCTTCTTTTGTTGATGTAACTAATGTGATCATAACTGTCTTATCTTTCTGCCAATTGAAGTGACCTCTCGTCTCATCCACTAAACTCAGGTAAGCTCCATCTACTACTTTGTAAATTTTAGCCCAACCTTGATCAACACTTAATTCAAAATTGAATATCTTTTCATAGAATTCACTAGCTTTTTTCACATCCTTATAATAAAGAAAGCTAATTTGTGAGTTAAATGTCATGTACAAATACCACCATGTAAACTACAATAGTTATTACAAATTGAATATAAAAAATGTTTATCAAAAAAAATCGGTGCATCCTAATCAAATGATTAGGCTTGTTTAGTTATTATCCTTGAACTTCCAATAATTTTTGTTCTAATTCTGTAAGTTCAGCTTTCATTTTATTTAATTCCTCTTTTAGTGATTCAAGATGAAGTTCTGAATCCTAGAGTTTTTGTAGATATTCATTTCGTAAGTTTAGATCTTCTTTTATGACAACAAGGTTCTCTCTAATTCCTTTTTGATTATTAAATTGATGAGTGATTTCTTTTTCGATCTTTTGTAGTTCTTGCATTTTTTTTACTGATCCTGAAAAATGACTAGAATAACTAGTTCTCTTTACTATAGCATTGTAATCACTATAGAACAACAATTCATAAGGGATTTATTCATTTTTAACAAAGAAAAGAAAGATAAGCTGAATGATAAGAACATCATTTCAGCTATTTGCTATATTTAGTTTTAATTTTTTCTACGTCTGTTCCTTCGTTTAAGGCTATTTTCTCTAGAACACGATTGCATGCCATTTTTAATGTATCAGTATTTTCGCCTTCTATTGTTTCTACTAATGCAGGAACTGATTTTGGTGAAGCTATTTCAGTTAATGCTTCAGCTATTCTAAATCTTAGATGCTCATTATGATCAACTAGAAGATATTTTATTAATATTGGTACTGCGGATGCACTTGCGACATCGCATAAAGCACCAACAATTTCCTCTTTTACTAGTGGATCTGCTTCAACTTCATACTTTTTCTGTAAAATTGGTGACATACTCTTATCACCAATTTTACGAGAAATTCCTCCAATAACAAATGCAGCATTTTCTCTCATAATTGATTTATCATCATCTAACTTATCCTTTAGAATTGCTAAATCTTCTTTTTCCCCATTACTAATTAACCAATAAGCAGCTCGTTTCCTTTCTCCTTCACTCCGACTTGAAAGTTTAGCAAAGGCTTTGTCGCTATCCATCCGAACCCGTTCATATTTCGTAACATTTTCGATAACACCATAAGCAACCAAGCCAATTATAACTAATCCAGGTAGAACTATCCATAACCACCAAAGAATATGTTGGTGACTTAATTTAATTTGAGTTAACATATCATTTTGATTAAGATTTAAAAAGACGAATGTCCATTCTTCCCAATCTGGTATAACTACTTCATATGTAAATAATTCTCCAAAAATGACTGAGCCATTGTATAGGAAATGAGTCATATTATTTACAGAAACACTTCCTTCTAGCATGTCATCCCATTCATCTCGTGTAGTACAGAAAACATTCAGAACATAATCTTCAGGTACAGTTTCATTGAATTCTATTTCAATGGTGAATTTTTGATTTTTAAAATTCTCAACGGTATGTGTAAATGCTAAATCATACCCAGGTTCTATGGTTCTGGGTCTGTCAAAGTCTGTAATACCCAAAACAAGAGCTGAAGATAAAAATGGTGTGATAATAAGAATTGTAAAGACTAGTAGATTTATTTTTGTTAGATTTCTTATAGCCTTGCTCAATGATAGTTCCTCCTAGTTGTTTCCAAATATTTAGCTTACTATTAATCTTTTCGTATGTTACCAGTTTAGATACTTAAGAATTTTTGCAAGAATGGAAAATTAATTTTTCTGGTAAAATTAAAAAAATTCTTTGAAAATTAGAAAAAAAGAAAAATTTACCTTCTTCTAGTCAATACAGAAACTATAGCAAGAATTGACAGACCAGCTAACGTTACACAAACAGGATAAGCAGGAACTGATTCCGTTGGATTAACACTTTGTATCGTTAAAGTCTCAATTATTGTTCCATCTTGATTACAGCTTGCTTTTACTCTTAAAGTATCTCCAACAACAGCTGAGATATTATAGTCATATGAAAAAACTGACATTGTTGGTTGGCTTGTAAAAGTATTATTTTTAATGCTAACATCATTTTTCCAAAATTCAATTAAATTGATGAAATGTGTTAACGATCACCTACGGAATTGATAAGGAGTATGTTAATTGCTCAGTATCAAGATTATATTCTAAAGTCATACTGGAAGGAGAATGTCCGTTAACTTTCAATGGATTTATTAAAAACAAACTAATAAACACGAAAGCTATTCCAAGAATTTTCCAGTGGTTTTTTATTTTATTTAATGATTGCATATCACATCAACCTATTCACAATAGTTACAAAATATTGGTGATAAAACAAAAATAAAATCTCTTTCCTTTACAAAATAAGAAAAAAGGAGAAATAGATAGAAGAAATACTACTTGGAAGCTTTTGCAGATGGAAGTGAAGTGACCTTCTTTGGTTCAGAAGCTAATTTTGCTCCATCCTCAACGTAGATTTCATCTGTATAAAGTATTTCACCACTAACTCGAACATTTTCCTCTATAGTGATATCTTCTCCATAAACATTTTTTACTCTGCTTCTCTCTTCTATTCTGATTTCTTTTCCGTATAGATCTTCTGCAGTAGCTCGAGAGGATATTATTATTCTATCGGAGTTAACTGTACCAATAACTTCACCTTTGCGACCAATTTCAAAGTATTCAGCATTTATCAACAGGGCTTCTACTTTCCCACCGACTTTTATTTCTTTTCCAGTCAATACTTTGTCCACTCTGCATGATCCACCAACTTTTATGGTTTCAGAACAAGTTAAGTTTTGATTGCAAACAAATGTTCCACCAACCTTGACAGATTCACCTTCTGCATTTCCGGTAATTCTTATTGTTCCACCAGCATCCAATTTACCGAATTCTAAATCAGCATCACACTTGAAAGTTCCGCCAACATCCAGATCCATGATTTTAGCAGGAGCTTCAATTTTAATAGTTCCGCCGACATCTACAACATCAATTTCAATTCTTTCAGTTGCTTTGAAAGAACCACCAACTTTAATTGATGAGAATTTGCCACCAGTAACTTTTACAGTTCCGCCAACTTTGACACTTTCAACAGTTGATGTAGCCATTAATTTAACAGTTCCACCAACTGCAATAGAACCAATGTCAACCTCTCCATAAGCTTTTAGCGTTCCACCTACTTTCAAGCTCTCAATCTTTGCATTTCCACCTATTTTTATTGTACCGCCAACTTTAACAGATTCACTTTGTATATCAGAAGTTACTTCTAGAGTTCCACCAACAGATACATCAGGACAGAGTAAATTACCATTGACTTCCAATTTATTGTCAACTTGTGCATATTGCTGTAGCTCAAGATGTCCAACAATTTCAGCTGAACCATTTTTAACACGCAAATTTCTAGCTACGAGAGCACCTTCACAAACAAAACTGCCTTTAGCGATAATGGCTCCATCAACAACAATCGTACCATTATCAGCAATTAATGTAGAGTTTTTACCAATTTTCAGATTACCTTTGACTTTGCCAAGTCTTTCAGTAGATCCTTTTTTGATTATTTTTTCAGACATTTTTTGATCACTCTTTATTTTGATTTGAATTAACTACCTATTTTATCATATATAAAGCAGATTCACTTTTTGTGCTCTCAATTTGAGGTCACAAAATGTGACTAATAAAAAAAAGTGTTGCTATTCAAAATTGAATAGCAGGTTAATTATTTCGTTTTATTTTGCTTTTGGAGAGGGTAGAGCTTCCATCTTTTTTGGCTTTGCCTTAATTTTTGCACCTTCTTCTGCATCCAATGAGCCAGTATATTCCACAATTCCTGATAACCTTGCACCATCTTCGATTGTGATATTTTCAGCAAAAACATTTCGAGCTTTACTCTTCTCATACATTTCCAAATCAGTAACATACAAGTTCTTTGCTTGTGCTCTTTCATTAAGGACTACTCTATCAGCTATTACAACACCTACTAGCTTTCCTCTTCTGGGAACATCTATTTGTTTTGCTTTGATTAAGGTAGCCTTAATCTTCTTTCCAGAAGAAATTTTACCTCCAGTTAAGGTCTTTCTTATATAACAACCAAAACCAGCTGATATTTTATCTTCCAAATTAAGGTTTTCTTTTGATTGAATACTAAATCCAGCACTTGCTGATTCACCACTAGCATCTTTAAAGAGCTTTATTCCAAATCCAGCACTTAAGTTACCGAAAATAAGATCTTTTGTTGCTTTTATTCTAAAACCAGCACTCGCAGAATCTACTTGTGATTTACCATAGAATTTTATGCTCAAACCAGCACTTGCTTTTCCAATTTCTGCACCATCTTTGAAAATTAATGACATTCCTGCACTTGCTTTCTCTATCTTACTTCCATGAGCAACTACTTTAGCACCAGCGCTTACTTTCATGACCTCACTAGGACCGTATAAATTAATGCGTCTTCCTGCTGATATTATATCAACCTTATTTTTACCATAAAGGGATACTTTATTACCAACACTTACTTTTTCAGCTTCAGTATTTCCTTTAATAATTATATTCATACCAGAAGATATTTTCTCAACTTTAGCATTTTCATCAACAATGATTGTCATGCCTACAGATACTTCTTCAGCTTCAAGTGAACCTTTTACAGTCAATTTTACATCTACTTCAACCTCTCTTTTTACTTTGAGATCACCATAGATGGTAACTGAACCCTTTTCACTGTCTACACTTAGAGCTTCTAAGTTTCCTTTGCATTTGAAACCACCTTTGTTCTTAACTCGTCCTTTAACAATGATGGTATCAGCTTCTGCAACAATTGTTGCTTTTTTTCCGATTTTAAGATCACCTTCTACTACAGAAAGTTTCATTCGTGATCTTTTCTTTACTATGACACGTTTTTTCGCAGCCATTTATTATCACCAAATATTTATTTGCAATATTACTGATGCATTTCTTATTTAAAAAGCAAATTCACATAATGGAGACTCATAAAGAGACCACAATATGTGAAGTCACTATATGTGACTTCAGACATTACTTTTTCTTTCTAAATTTGAAGTCAACAATCTCTTGTAATATACTTGGATTATCAGAAAATATACCATCTACACCCCAGTCTAATAAACGGAACATATCTCCAGGATCATTCACTGTCCATACATGAATAGCTATATCCAACATATGACTTACTGAGAAGAATTTTGGACCTTTAAAAGCTCTAAGAAAAATTACTTTTTCAGGTATTTGTAATGCAAAATAAGGTAAAGCTTCACCCAGGATGTCTTCTTGTTCCAACTTTAGTTCTTGGGAATAATCAAAATTCTTGTTCTTCCTTATCCACTCTCTTATTTTATGTCTAAAACGTAAAACTTCAATTGGACTTGCACTTGTAGGAGCACCTGAATTCAACCTGAATCTTTCTAGTTGCATGTGATGAAACGATCCTACCATAACACGATCTTCTGAATCTAATTCCTTTATTTTTCTGGCAAGTATTTCAGGTGCTTTTGAAAATCGATCCTTAATATCCATATTGAACTTCGTTTTGGGATAATTTGTTAAAATTTCCTCGAGTGATTGGATTTTCAACCCCTTTCCTCTAAATGGATAAGTTCCCTCTAGCTCATTTACACCTTTAAAATGATATCCTTGATCGAGTTTTTTTAGCTCCTCAAGTGTATATGATTTAACAGTTCCTCGTCCATTTGTTGTTCTATTTACTGTTGCATCATGAAAGAAAACTATTTCATCATCCTTAGTAACTCTCAAATCAGTTTCAATAACATCAACTTTTAATTTGAAAGCATCCTCATATGCTTGTAATGAGTTCTCCGGTATATTTACTGAATCCCCTCTATGGGCCATAACTAATGGTCTCTTCCCTCTCAGAAAAGAAACTGGACTTTGTTTCCACATAGTACCAAATACAAGCTTTACTGTAAAAAAATTTTTTCCATATTTCTTCTATTTTTTTGAAAAAATTATGTCTTTGGACGAAATAAACACTAAAGATGTACTATCTAGAAACTAGTTACTTTATTAAAACAACGAATCAGATAGATTTATTAAACGAAAGCATTCGTAGTTTACACACAACCAATCCCACGGTGGTTTTAAAAAAATTGGCAGACTTTTTTATTGGAGAAGCTCTTCAAGGTAAAGGTAACGAACTTGCACATATTGATTTAATGATTGGAGATAAAGATGGTCCTGTTGGTCATGCTTTTGCTAACGGTATGACTCAATTGTCACAAGGGCATACACCCCTTTTAGCTCTAATTAAACCAAACTTAAGTCCACATCCAAGGACTTTAATTGTCCCTAAGGTAACAATTGACAATTTAGATCAAGCAGAAAAAATCTTTGGTCCAGCTCAGATGGCTGTTGCTAAAGCAGTAGCTGATGCAACAGTAGAGGGAGATATTCCTCAAGCCAAAATATTCGATTATGTTTGCATTGTTAGTGTTTTTATCCATCCTAAAGCTGAAGATGAGTCTAAAATTTACTATTATAATTATGGAGCAACAAGATTAGCTATTAAAAGAGCTTTAAGCAATTACCCACCATTAAAGAAATTAATTGCTGAGAAAGATAGAGCTAGACACCCAGTAATGAAATTCAGACCTCAAACAATATGGGATCCACCTTACTTACAAATTGCTCTCGATGTAGGTTCACTATCCACTGCTGTGAAAATTGTAGAACAGTTACCAAAATCTGATCGAATTATTATTGAAATTGGTACTCCTTACATTAAGAAATATGGTATTGAAGATACAATTGGAAAGATGAGAGCTTTAAAACCAGGAGCATATATTATTGCTGACATGAAAACAATGGATGTTGGACGAGCTGAAGTTGGAGCAGCAGCTGATGCTACAGCAAACGCTGTTGTTGTTTCTGGAGTAGCTCCTGAATCTACCATTAAAGAATTCATTCGAGAGTGTAACAAAAGAGGAGTACATGCTTGGGTTGATTCTCTAAACACTAATCAAACACAATTTATAGCAACACTTGAGAAGCTAAAAGAAAAACCAAAAGTAGTAATTCTACACAGGGGTATCGATCAAGAAGTAGCCCAAAAAGAAGGAGCAGCAAAGAAAGAGGGAACTTCAGCTTCAAGAGGTGTTTGGGGTGACTTGAAACGCATAAAGAAGATTACAGGCGGATTAGCAGCTGTAGCTGGTGGGCTTAAACCAGGCAAACCATTAGCAGATGCATTAAAAGCTGGTGCAGATATTGTCATCGTTGGTAGATACATCTATCGTTCTAGTGATCCTCACAGAGCTGCTATGAGATTTCTTGATGAAATGGAAATTGAAGCAGATACAATGCGTCTATTTGACAAGTTAGATTATTAGATTAGAAGGGTATATCCCTTACTTTTTTCTTTTATTTTTTAATTCTTAAATGTAAATGATTTTGATAAAAACAAAAATGGGTGAGTTTATTCACCCGGAATCATTCAATATTTGATAATAATATTCATTTATCTTTTAGCAGTTCTTCTACAAGTTTGAGATTTGCTTTCTTTATTTCATTATCTAAAATTATTTCTTTTGGAGTTGCTTCTGGAACTTCAACAACCATTCTTCTTTCTGGTCTAACAATTGGTTCTACGAATTCTTCTTGTTTTTTGAAGCTTAGTGCCAAACTTCCTATGCATAGTACAAAAACAACAAGCAACATTAACATAGATGAATATAGAAAATTACCATCTGATGTTACTATTCTTTGGTAATCTAAATCTCCTTGGGCAAATCTAACACCAGTACTAGTTGCTTGATAAAAGATGTAATTTAGTTCCATGAAAATCTGTACAAATGAGGGGTACCATACTTCACCCCACCAACCAAAATCAATAGTGTACAATGGTAAGAATAGAAGAATAGCTGAAAAGAAGACAAGGGATCCTTTTGCTAATGCAGGATTAAATAATTGAAAACTAGATAGAAATAACATAATACTAGCTAAAACAACACACAAAGCAATGAGAAGATAAAGTACAGCAGAAATATCTACGAAGTTTTTATAATGATAATTTTCTCCATCGTAAAATAATCTTTCAGGTCGTAAGAAACTCGGATTTCTATAAGCTGGTATAGGTGGAGTTCCACGATACTCCCAATCATAATATGGTTTATTTAACCCATTCATAATTCCAATGCCTAAAATTACTGCGAAAATTGATAATATGATGTTGAAAATATTTTTGGGTTGATATAATTGATGTACATCAAATTGGAAGATATTCATTTCTCTTATTTCTTCTGAAGATTTTTGTCTTTCAGTATATTTCTTAAAAATGCTAATTGTTGACATGAAAAATGCAATTACAAGTGTAACTATTGCAATAATACAATGAATGAAACCGCTAGCTATCTCAAGTCTGACTGATTCATTTACATCTCTCATGGACCAATATGCAACATCTGACGCAATATCTGTCATATCAAATGTCAGATATTTCACTGGTGAGAAATAGTAATTTGGAATAAACATTGGAACAAGGAAGAATATGAACAAAATTATAAATAATGGATTTAACTTGGAAAAAACATCCAATTTTGGTATTATTGAACCCAAAATAGTAAACAAACTGATGAGAAGTATTCCAATTGCTATAGCATATATTATTCCATAAGTAGTATTTGTATAAATAAAGTACTCATTATTGTATTCATACAAATCATGTAAAAAAGTCCTTCCAGGATGATATGAATTATTTGGATAAACAGAATTTGGAGTTGTTAATCCAACCATTAAGAAAATTGCTCCAAGAAAACCAATAATTCCTGTTACTAACTGAAGATAACTGATTTTTAATATCCCTTTTACAAATGACAAGATAATAACTCCCATTATTGAATTGTTACTAAATAATACAAATATCGAGAAAATAAGTTTATTTGTATTTTTAAGAATTCTTGAACTTAATTCTTCTCTGATTCAGTGTCATTTATATTATAGCTACAACCTAATTTCCTGATTGTTCGTCTAAATATAACAAATCGATAAGCTCCAAATACTAAAATAGCAACCCCTATTGGAACAAGAATCCAACCTAAGATTATGAATGCTTGTTCTTCTACAAACTTGATTAAACCAAATCCACCTGCAACAAGTGCTAATGCTGTTCTAATATAAGATAATAGTGTACGTTCATTAGCTAAAGCTGTTCTATCTGCTGCTAAATGGTCTCTCATTATCATGCTGTTTGTATCAACATTGTAGACTTGTTTTGTAGCTTTATTTTTAGGAAATCGTCTCATTTTACTCACACATTGAATTGGTTTCAACACTAAAATAATATTATATTTTACTATTTGAAGTAAATTTAATTTATTTCTTTATTTAACAAACTGGTTTTACTTTTTCCTTTAAATTATTCGTTATTCAATCATTATTGTTATAGTTTTAACCTTTTTTCACTGGAATGTTTTAAATATACTCCGCATTATTGTAATAGATATTTTGAGGTGCATGTAATGGAAAGTGAAAATAGTGATCGCTATGAAGAATATCTCAAATTAAGGAAGAATTTTACTAATGAAGCTACTAAAGGCATATTGGAGAAGTTTCTAGTAATTTACCCTAATGAAATGGATAATTTTAGCAAAAGAAAAGAAGATCATTGTTTCTATTGTCAATCACAAATATCTATCTATGAAAATCATATGGAAGAACATAAGAAACAAGTTCACGATCTAATTATAAGAATGAATTTTCAACAGTCCAACATAATTGTAAAAACTACAAAAAACAAGACCAAGAAAACAGAATTGACCGATCTTGAAGATAAAGCTGAAAATGAAGATAAATATGAAACTGCTCACTTAATTGAAAAAATGCCAATTGGCATGTTCCCAACACTTGAGGGTATTATTTGTAAGAATTGCAGTGATGAGTTTGTTACAAGTGTCGAGAAAATCTTAAAAATCATCAAAACAGAAGAACAGGGAGATAAAACTCAATTTAATTATGGGTTAGCAGTAGCTCAATACTCAGATCTTCTTGATAAATGGATAAAACAAGTCAAATAGTCTAGTTCGCAGGGATTTGAGTTGCAATAGAATTCAAGGTCAGTTATTTATTAACACTTTCATGTTAATATTTCCCTTCTTTTGGTTGACATGTAATAAGAAATTATACTAATTATGTTTATGATAGGTTCTTTAAATATAGTGCCTAATATTAAATTGGCGAAAAGAAAGCCTCCGAAAAGACTCATAACAGCATGGGATTGGTATTGTTGTTGTGTAGGATTTCCGAAGGAAAAAGACTACAAAAGAATATTGCAGAACTCTCAATCCGTTTGGGTCTGCAAAACGCTTAAAATAGTCACCTTTTCGTCATTTTTTACTTTGGCATAACAAAAGTTCCAAATTAATTTTTGATGTAAAAATGCAAATTATTTCCAATTTCATAAAAATGTAAAAATATATAAAGTGTAGACGATGTGTAATTAAAGCGATATAAATAGGATGGTGGTTTTGGATGGCATATCTCAGAACTAGAACCTTTCTTTATTCAATAATCTGCTGGATTATTATGAATTCAATATCGTCAATACTGATATTTCAGTATAATAATCCAAACACAGAAGCGGATTCATTTATTATAGGGGATCATTATGGAAATGAGATATTTGTTAATTTATGGAAAGAAATACCTAAAGAAGAAGTTAAGAAGCTACTAAACGCCAAAGGAAGGCTTAAAATATATGGATTTGTTGAAGTGTATTATAATGAAATGGGTTATCGTTTTGCACCGAGTAAAACAAGTATAATGGATACAGGATTAATTCGTTCAACTATGGAAGTTATTAGTAATCTAAGTACAATAAAAGATTACACTGGTCAGTATATAGATATATATTACCTAACTTTATTGGCTGTTTATAAAACAGATTTTGAAAAATGGATATACTCAAATTCAATAAAAAATACAATTATAGCCAGTATAATAACAATAACAATTATAGAATTTTGTTTCGTAATGTTTACTAGATGGATTAATCAAGGAAGAATTGTTGAACTAGATGGAAAAGTCTACAAGAAATCTTATTTAGAATTTGATTGGACAAGGGATATAAATAAAAATAATTTATTGAATAAAATCGATATTTCGTTAGCTTTATTCTTGGAAATTAAAAGATACAATCAGAATAAGATATTTGAAATCCTATATGATGGCAGCAATTGTTGGATCATTAATAAATCAAAGCTTTCAACTTTTCTCTCTGATATTGAAAACTGCATGAGAAAGTCTAATGAGAATTCACTTGATTTAACTGATTACTGCTCAATTCTAACTTATCAGAAAACAACTGAATTATTATTATTAAATAATACTAAATTTACAGAATACAAACAATTATTACTACAGCTTAAATATTACAAAGAGTCTTTTGAAGAAATTATTCAATTTAGTATATTAGAAAAACTTGTAAGAAACAAAAATAAGTAATGCTAATTATTCTTACTTTTTCAAATGTATACAAAATGGCTCATTCTAAAGATTATTTCATATCCAAATTTTTCATATAACTTTATTGCTCCAATATTAGTAATTGGAGTTCCTACAAAACCATACTTGCAATTTTCAGACCTAAAGAGTTTATGAGTTTTAGAAATCAAGTTAGACGCTATCCCTCTTCCTCTGAATTCATGAGAAACAGCTAGTTGCCCGATAACACCATGTTTTGGCCTAGAAGCTATCTTGGGAATAAACGAAACTATTAAACCAGCAATTTTGCCATCGACTAAAGCGACTTTCCAAAAATCAGGATTAGATTTTCCAAAATTACCTTTTTTTATTGCTTGTAGAACTCTCATGCACACTTCTGGATTTGAAACTAATTGATCGTCACCGTGAATAGCCCGATCTTCTTTAGTTGATCCAAAAGCTCTTAATGTAAAATCAACAAGTTCATTTAGTGAAAAATCTTTACAATTATCAATCACGACGTCTGAATTCTTCTTTTTGATTTATGTTTATTAGACAAATTAAGAAGTAAAGAGACACCATCAACTTTTCTCTTTTTAAAACCAACATCTTTGTAGAGATCATTATGACAAATAGCAAATTCTGGAAAATTAAATGGGTACTTGAGCATACAATTTACTTCTTTTATTCCTTTATTTTTTAGTGAAGTGATTCCCTCTTTTATTAGGATATTACCAATTTCCTTATCTTGGTTTACTTTGGGAATGGCTGGTTCCCATCTTCTAAAGGAAGCAATGTTATTACGAATTCTAATACCAAGTACTCCTTGAATTTCTTCATTTTTTGTAATTGCTTCTAGAAAAAGATTTTGCGAATTACTGAAGTCTTGTTTTAATTCTAATAATTCTTCATCTTTATTATAATCAAATGGAATATCTTCATTAAACCAATGTATATGTTTCATTCCTTTGATCCATGCTTCTTTATATAATTTCCAAGAAATTGCTTCTCTTACTGATATCAAAGATCTGAACTTCCTTTAACTACTCATTATATTTATACACTAAAATAATTGAAAAAACCTCTAACCCATATAGCTTAAAGTAAAACAAAAACTAATTGAGAAAAAAGAAATTATTTAGTCTTCGCTTCCCAATCAGCTACTATTTTTACTAATCTTTGTATCTCATTTACCTCTCCGATAATATGAATCAGAACTTTTTGCCAGCTTCCATATTTCTTAATATCAACCTTTTCGCTATTCGAAGGTAAGCTCAAAACATAAACAACAGCATCTGTGTGATTGTCAAAATGCTTTACTTCTTCTTTATACTTAATTGAATATCTGTCTACAGCGGTCACAATAATCCATTCCTCATATTATGGTAATTTGAATTACGATTAATTAAGATAGCTTTTCATTTTAAAGAGCTTTTGGCGAGAATCATATTTTATGTTCTCTTTCTGATATTTGTTTTAAAATAGATAAATTCTTCAATATGAAGTAATATTTAATTTATATTGAAATTGCAATTTATATTAGAATTAACCTGGGAGTATTATGATTGACTGATGCAAGTTCAGAGAATATAACTAGTCCTTATCTCTCTGAAGAAGTTACTTTGAAAAAACGTACTCCTTTTCATACACAATGGGCTATCTTTAAAGTAAAAGCTTGGAGAATTCTTGGTCACCATCCTTTATGCAGCAGATATGATAACCATACTTTCAAAATTGGTTCATTTAACTTTTGCATTGGTTGTTCGATGATATATTCTGCATTAATACTTTACACTATTCTATTCTTTGCTGTTCCGAACGTTTTTTGGTACAATCATTATGTAATTACAATTTTGCCTTTCACAGGTTTTGGTTTAGCAATTTTACACAAGTTATTTCGATTAAAGATTAAATGGCTAAAAGCTATTTTCAGATTCATAGCAGGTTTTGGTATCGGAGCTTATTGTGCTATTGTTATTGAAGTTCCTCTATGGTGGTTACGAGTTGTTTTAGTATTTCTCCTACTTGCAGGAAACAATTTATATGGTTTAAGTCGAGGACGTAATGCAAATAGGAGAAAGTGTAGTGATTGTCCTTTAGCTGAAGCAGATCCTCCTTGCAATCCTGATCAAAATACCAACATTCGAGTACGAAAATTATACAAGATTATTGAGGAAGAACTAGAAAAAACTAAACAAAAAAATGTGGAACCAATTCCAGAACAATGATTTTTTCTTTAATACTCAAAAAATCTCTTCCACAAAAAGTTATTATTACCTCGAGTTTACAATTAACTACAATTATACTTTACGAAATTTGTAAAAACGTGAGAGTTATTTTATGTCGGAGGAAGAAAATTGGTCTTCTGAGGAAGATGAAAGAGAGAATGATGTTCCTACTTATGATGAACCAGTTCCACCACCTCCAGATGAGAAATTTGACTCAATTGAAGAAACACCTGCAGAACCATTTGAAGATGGAACTGATGAATTTACAGAAGAAGACTTAACAGAGGAAGAGCTAAGAAAACATAAAAGAAAAAGATGGCTATACATTAGTATTTTTGGAATTGCATTACCTATAGTCCTCATTATCTTAGGAGTTGTCTTCTTCGGTTTATTGATTGTTGGAGTATTTGAAACTTGTATTGACAATTGTGCAAGCCAAATTTGTGCGGGTTGTTGTGAGGGCTGTGAGCAACAGTGTGCACAAAGATGTGATGATGCTTGTGGAAACTGCTGTGAAAATGCTTGTGAACAAATGTGTGCAGATTGTTGTGAAGGTTGCGGTGATAGGTGCTGCGAAAATGCTTGTAGTGGTTGTTGTTCTGGTAAGATAACTCCAATAGAATCGTTGCAAAATACTAAAAATCTGCTTAAATGGATAATGTATTCAGTCTTTAGTATATTAAAGTAGAAAACAACTATTCTACTTTTTTTCTCTTTCTTTGAGAATTTAGCTAAGAAATCATAGGAAAAAGAAAAATCTTTTATGCTATTTTTGCTTTAACAACTTGTCATTATTATTTCGTTGATTTTTATGTGATAAAATGGCTTTTAAAAAAGATAATCCAAAAAGAAGAAAAAATATCCTATTATTAATTTTCTGTGGGATCATACCTTTAGTAATTATCATTGTTATTGTAGTTCTACTTCTTCTTGTTGCTTTTGGACTTGCAGAAGGAATTGGTGAAGCATTGGGTAACACTTGTGGTGAAGCTTGAGCTAATTCTTGCGAAGAAGCATGCATTCAATCAATAAGTTCCATCTCATTTAAAGAAAGATTAAAGGTACGATTTGACATTATCAAATGGTATTTCAATTATTTCTTTAGGTAATTAAATTGAAAATGAAATACCTTTTTCAATTTTCTTTACTTTTAAAATGAAACTTTTTCTGTTTAAAATAGTCGGGTTTATTTAACTATCTCCCAAAATTAAATTAAGGAACAGTACTTTCACATAAGATGGTAGGTTACAAAATTGCCAAAAGGTTCAAAGAAGATAGGATTTGTTTTAGGGGTTTCAAAGGAACAAGGAACAGTAGTTGTTCGATTAGATGAAAATGTAGAACACGAAGATATAGTAGAAGGTAGTTTTGTTAGCATTCCTTTGGCAAATGGTAATACGATTATCGGTAGAGTAACCAATATTAGAGCTGAAAATCCTCAGCTAAGTGATGAACGGTATGCAAAATTTTGGATGGATCGTCTTAGACGCTCTTTAGAATCTCGTTCAATGTTGGAATTTACTGAATTCCATGTTATAGAAGTTGTACTTGTATCAAACATCTCCCATAGTGGTGATTTATCAACACCAAATGCTTGGATCTCACCAGGATCTATGGTTTTTGAATGCAGGGACGATTTGTTAAAGCTGGCAGTATTTGGAAAAGAAAGAGGAGTCATGGATGTAGGTCTCTTCTCTGAACATTCTGGAGAAATTGTTGTAAGATTAAATCCTAACACTTTAGGTTCTGATGGTTTAGCAATTTTTGGTTCAAGAGGTAGTGGAAAATCGTATGCAACAGGAGTTATAATTGAAGAATTCACAGAATTCGGTCTACCTACTTTGATTGTGGATCCACATGGAGAATACTGGGGTTTATCTCAAACAACAGGTCCAAAAGGTGAGGGTTCCCTACCAAAATACTTTGTTAATGTTCTTTATCCCAATCGATATCTCCCTAGATACCATAATCTGATGCAAAAAATGTCCAAGAAACTAGATGTTAATCTCAAGATTGAACCTGTTACTATGCTCTTTTCAGAAATATCAACTTCTGAAATGTTTAGTTTTATGTATGACTTAACATCCACACAAAAGGAAAAAATTGAGAACACTTGGTATGCAATACGCGATTCTTTTGGATTTGCAGTTTGTTATGATATTGACGGTTTCCTTGGTTTTGGTATTGAGAATAACATTATAGACGGTAGTAGTAGGAGACCAATCACAAGAAAGCTTGAAGTTTTTAGAAAAATGGGTTTCTTCACTGAATTAGATGGTTCAATCTGTCATATGACTGGTTCAATAATACAAGAATATGACAGCAATTATCGCAGAAGAGAATCTAATGAAAAAGCTAGAGACCTTTCAAATCTTGCTAGTGTAAGAAAGCATTTTGGTCCCGAAGTAATAACAATTCTAGATGTTTCACAACCAGGTTTAGATGAAAGAGCAAGACGAATATTTGTCTCTAGTTATTTGAATCGTTTAAGAAGAACAATGGAAAGGAAGGAAATTCAAAGAGTTTTTCTTCTGATAGAGGAAGCACATCGATTTATACCAATTGGTGAATCCCCAACTAAACGTGCTATTGAATGGTTTGCTCGAGAGGGTAGAAAAATGGGGGCCGGATTAGGAATTGTTAGTCAAAGACCTAGTGGTTTGGATCGTGATATACTTTCTCAATGTAACTCAAAACTTATTTTGAGGATTACTGAGCAATCTGATTTAAATGTTGCAAAGGATATCCTTGCTGGATTCGCAGAAAGGTACATTGGTCTGCTACCTTATCTTGAGAGAGGAACAGGCGTACTATCTGGTGCAGCTTTACGAATACCTATTTTGGTTAAATTTAGAAAGAGAAAAACATCAACAAAATATGGTGAAACGGTTTCACTTGTTGCTTATCCGGAAAATAAAGTGAAATCCAAAGAGGCAGAAAAGAAAGATTGGAATTGAGTTATTACTGTAAAAACAAATAAAGTATTCAACTCATTAAAAAGCAATTAAATAGTTGATTAGAGCTTCTTTGTATAGAGTAAATTCTAGGTTTGAGTTAGATGATAGTGGAATATCCTAAAGACAAGTATGAAGATCTTTTACCACTTTTTAGTAATCATAAATATCTGACGATAACAATTAATTCAATATTAAAAGAAAAAGAAGGGGATGTTTTTGTTGATAATATTGATAATCCTCAGATTGCTTTATTATCATTTAAAGTTCTAGAATTTATAGTAGGAGATAGCGAGAATGAACATGCAGAAGAGCTTTTGAAGTATGTTGTAGAAAATAGGATGTTGCTGTTTCCTGATGACAAATGGTTGGAATTAGTAAAGGATAAATTAGTTTTATCTCCATACCCTAGAACTAAATTTTCAAGTGAAAAACTATCAATTGAAAGATGTAATGAAATACTAGAACAGAAACTTCCAGAAGGATTTATTTTAGAAAAAGTTGATAGCAAGACTATACAAAAATTGAATCCAAAACTTGCTCCAGGTTTTTTGCCATTCTTTAAAACACCAGAGGAATTTGAAACTAAGGGGCTTGGATATTGTATAAAAGAAAGCGACTATGTTGTAAGTATGGCAGGATCGTCCATGCCAATTCATGATAATAAATTTGATATTCAAGCAATAACTGATCCAGCTCCAAGATTTAGACGAAAGGGTTTTGCGTCTATAGCAACAGCTGCATTAATCAAAGAAAGTTTAGAAAAAGGCATTACTCCTTTTTGGGATGCAGACAACGAAATATCATCAAAATTCGCAATCAAACTAGGATTTGTAAAACCTGAATCATATACAGCTTATATCTGTTCTAAAAATAAGCTTAGAGAGAAGAAGTAAGCGAAGTTAATTTAATGTATGGTTATCGCTTCTTTTGCATACTCAACATTGTATGGCTAGATTCTATCATTGAGGAATTTGATAATATCAGAGATTGCCTCATCTCTAGTAAAATCATTTAGTGTTTCATGACGTGCATCTTGATAGATTTTGTAATTAAGATCTTTAATACCATGCTTTTTGTATCTATTAAATAATAGCATGAAATATTTAGTGAAGTTAGTAACACTATCTTCTGAACCAGAAACCATGAAAATTGGCAATTCCTTAGGTATTAATGATTCATTCTTCTTCTTCCATATTCGATGGATTGCTTTTGAAGTTTCCAAAAAGAAATCATTCGTAGATTTAAAACCACATAATGGATCATCATCATATTTCTTTACTTCTTCCTCAAGTGTAGAAATCCAACTATTAGATGAGTTAGAGGGTTCAAATGGTTTATTACAAACTTCAACTCCCAATTTGTAATATAATCCTGCTTCTCTTTTTTTACCTCTAAAGAGTACTATAATTCTTCCCAGAATTAATGAAACCAGCAAAAGATCTTGTTTACCCCAAGTTGAGCTAAGTATTACACCACTGACTAAACTACCATATTGCTGTATAATATCTTGAGCTATAATACTACCTATACTATGTCCATAAAGAAAGAGAGGAGTATTGGGATTTTCCTCTTTCATTATTTCTAATAATTTCTTGAAATCTAATATAACTCCCTTCCAACCATCTTCTCCTATCCAACCTTTGATACCTGATCCTAATGTTTTGCCATGACCACGCAGATCATGTGCATATACTGCATAACCTTCTTTATTTAATGCATTGGCAAAGTGTTCATATCTTAGTGCATGTTCAGCCATTCCATGAGCTATGCATATCAAACCTTTAACTGGAATGTTTTTTTTAGGCATCCATTTATGTACAAATAATTCTATACCTAGATGGTCAGTGAAAGTGAAATTTGAATAAGACATATAATACTATTAGAAAAAAAACTTTATATTTGTTATCTTAGAAATCATCTTTGTTCGATTTTTTTGAAGAATTCTTAAAGATAATCTCGTAATAACAATCGTATTAGTCTCAAATCCTTTGTAGTGATTGAAATGTCAATTCTCTCAACCAAACAGAAAGTTGCTTATGGGATATGTCGTTTTGGAACTAGCATTTTCATGAATGTGGTATCTTTAGCAACTATTTGGATTTATGACAATGTCTTTGGTTTACAAGATTACATTTACATGAATGCTTCAGCTGTAGCCATTGGGAAAATTGTAATTGCTTTTTCCGGTTTTATTTTTGGTTATATATCAGATATTCTTCCTCCATCAAAAGCTGGTAGAAGGAAAATTTTCATTTGGATAGGTTCACCCTTATTGGCACTGTCTTTTGTTATGTTGTTCATTCCTCATCTATTTATTTCTGCAGAAAGTACTCTTTCAGTCTTCTTTTGGCTGTTAATCTGGAATTCATCATTTAATCTATTCTATGGATTTCTGTTAACTCCTTATCAATCATGGATGGCTGAAATAACAACAGAAGAAGATCGAGTTAGCATGTCTGGTTTGCAGAACTTCACAAATCTATTTTCATCACTACTTGGTTTTGGATATGTTTTTCTGATTCCTGGATTGCTCAAACTAAGTGAAGGTGAGGGATTGTCAGGAACAGCAAGCACAATTTTACTAGCTACTATTGTTGGATTCGCAGTTATTGAAATGCTTTTCTTCCTTCCTACTTTATTAATGATAAAGGAAAAGGATGTTGAGCGAAAAGAAAGAAATCTCATGAGGGAATTCAAAGTAGTTTTAAGCAACAAGGATTATGTAATATGGTTTATGGCACAAGGACTTTATTCTATGGGTTTAACGTTAATAACTGCACTTGTGTTGGATTTTGCTACGGATATTTTAGGATTTACAACCATGGTTCCGACAGTAGTCTTCGGTTTGTTAGTTTTTGGAACTGTTATGGTTTGCTTCCTAGCTTGGATTCCTATTTCTAAACGAATAGGGAAGAAATGGTCAATCATCATTGGTTTTTCTTTCCTAGTTTTAGTGCTTCCATTTTCAATGATCTTCAAAATAATTCCTGCTGGAACATTAACTTTTGATTATATTGGATATCTTTATGCTTTCTTAATTGGTGTTGGTTTATCAGCCCCATATCTCTTTCCATATGCTATTGTAGCAGATATTGCTGCCATGGATGAAAAGAAAACTAATGAAAAGCGTGCAGGCATGTATACGGGTTTCAATTCAATTCCACTTAACATCTTTCAAGCAATTGCTTTAATACTTGTCGGATTTCTGAATGATGAATACAAAATATTTCGATTGTATTGGTTAGGTCCAATCGCAGCTGTTTTTATTCTTGCTTCACTTCCCGTACTAATGCTAGGCAACTTCGACCCTTTTATCAGTAAAGAAAAGGAAGTTAAACAACTAGATAGCATTTCCAATGATAAAGAAATAGATGAGACTAATTAGTAATTGTAGGTGATAATGTTGGGTTTGATATTTGGCAATCGTCCTTTTGATTTTTCTGATTTTTTCAAACTAATTATGAATGGTGAGATTGATTTCTCTAATGTTAATTACATAGATGTCATGAAAAAATCAGTTGATGCTGGTTTCAATCATATTGAAATAACAGGTGATCTACCATATGTACTTCCAGGTGTTTTAACTCCAGAGGTAATCAATAACCTTGCTAAATTCAAAAAGAAAGAGAAAATCACTTATTCTGTTCATCTTCCTCTTTGGGGAATTGAACCAGCTGCTTTCTCAGAACATATACGCAATGGTTCTGTTAAAACGCTAATCGAATGTATTGAATTAACAAAATCATTGGATCCTATCTGTTGGGTATTACATCCAACGGGAGCTTTAACAGTAGAATTTTTACATATGAACTTGCCAGATTTTGTTAAGGAATTCATTGCTCAACAATTTGCAGCTTTTGCTGAAGAATCAATCAAAAAGGTTCTTGAAGAATCTAATCTTCCTCCAAGAAAAATTGCTATAGAAAATATCGAATTCCCTTTTGAAATAATGTATCCAATAATTGAAGAACATGATCTTAGTGTTTGTTTTGATACTGGTCATTTATTAGCTGGTTTTTCAGGAAAAATTGACACTCTGGATTTCGTTAATAGTTACATTGATCGTTTTGCTGAAATACATCTTCATGATGGATCTTATCCAAGAATTGACCATAAACCATTAGGAACACATGACCTTCCAGTAAAAGAATTACTTTTAACGTTAGATAAGCAGAATTTTTCTGGTCCATTAGTATTTGAACTATCATTACAGGAAGCAATTGATTCAATGGAATATATAAGGAAAAATGTTCCAGAAATATTTGACTAAAATATAACAAAACAATTTTCTTGAAAATTAACAAATAATTTATAATTAAAATTAACTGAAAAAAATTGTAGAGTTAAACATGGATAGTTGGATGTTTACAGAAATGAAAAAGGGAAACAAAAGTAAGTTAATTTATAGCATTATATTCTTTCTTATTTTCTCTTTGAGTACAGTTCAGATTAGTACTGTTTTTAAGTCATCAGCAAAAAGCACTCAATCAGATAATTTACTAGGAGGATGTGTAACAGCTTTTATGGGACCAGCAGAACATCGTCGAATTACTGCACCAAATGCTTATACTGATGAGCATGGTTTCAATTGGACATTTTTTTCAACAGCTTCTAAAATTACTGTTTATACTATGACAGAAAGCGATTATACTAATTGGCTATTGGATGCTAAACATGAGAAATATAGGTTGTCAAGAGGAAAACTAAGTGACTCAGATGTATGGAGGTTCAAAAAAGAAGAATATTGGGTAATAGTATTTGAAAATACAGGAGAACAATTGACACAAATTACCTATTTTGCCAATGTAGTTTACATTGGGGAACCATCAATTCTTTCATTTGATGGTTTTTTAGTTTATATTATAATATTTGTACCAATAGTTTTAGCACTTATTGGTGGTTTGGTTATTTTCTTTGTTGTTAAATCTAGAAGGGAACCCAGCGAGCTTTCTTTACTTGTAGAAAGACAACCGCGATTAAGAAGAACGCAAAATCAAAGTATAATACGAGATCCAAATCTACCAAGATCAAAAAGACCATTAACACGAGTTGAGCAGAAAGGAAATCTTGCTCTAGAAGAAATGTCAAGAGGGAATCCAAACGGAGCAATAGATATTTGGAAAGAGATTCTAACCATTGACATTGAGAATTATCTTGCTACAGCAGGATTAGGTTTAGCCTATTATACAATCAAGGATTTTGAAAAAGCTGTTGTAATGTTAGAAAGAGCACTTATCTTGAAACCTAGTGCTACAAATGTTGCTGGTTTATTATCACAAGCTAAGAGTATGATAGAGGAATTTTCACCAACAGAAGAGATGATAGAGGAAATTCCAGAAGAACTAGTAATTGAGGATGAAATAAAACCCGAAATAAAGGAAGAAAAGCCTAAAGAAGAAAAGAAAACTAAAAGGAAGAAGAAGAGAAAAAAATGTAAAGAATGCTCAACAATGAATGAACCTAAGGCTAAATTCTGTTTAGACTGTGGAACAAAATTTGAGGATGAAACATAGAAACAAAAATAACAATCCGTAGTTTTCCTAATCATTTTTCCTTTTTTCTTTAAGTAAATTTTTTTATTCTTATAGAATGAAATATAGTATCTATATGGAATGTTTGAAATTGACTTCAGAAGTAAAAAATTTTGTTTTTATTGTACCATCAACTCATTGGGATAGGGAATGGTATTTACCATTTCAAAATTTCAGATTTAAGCTTGTAAAACTTGTAAATCAATTACTTGAGATACTTGACAAGGATGACTATTATTTTATGTTGGATGGTCAAACAATAGTTTTAGAAGATTACTTTGAAATCCATCCAGAGAAGAAGGAAAAACTGCTTGAATTAATCCGTACTGGAAAAATAGCTGTTGGTCCGTGGTACATTCTACCAGACGAATGGTTAGTTGGTCAGGAGAGTCTAATACGAAATCTTGAAGTCAGTTTAGATTTAGCAAATGAACTAAAAATACCAATGATGGAAATAGGTTATTTGCCAGATTGTTTTGGCCATACAAGAGCTATTCCACAAATACTTTCAGATCTAACAACTTTCAAAGCAGCTGTTATTTGGAGGGGCGTTGGTTCAGAGATTACAACTATTCCTTTCATTTGGAAGAGTCATGAAAATGCGTCTACAAGCATCTTATGTAATTACATGCCTTTTGGTTATGGAAATGCTGCTTCATTACCAAATGATAAAAATGAGCTTTTGAAAACAATACAGGACAAAATGGATGAGCTAAAACCATACTCTCCTTTACCCATTTTCTTGTTAATGAATGGTACTGATCATCAAATGGCTCAAGATTACATTATCAATTTATTACCTCAAATCAAAATTAAAAATACAAATCTAAAAATTAGCTTATTGAATGATTATATTGATCAATTAAAGCAATTGATAGAAAAGACAAATTACCTTCCACCTATCTATTCCGGTGAATTTAGATCATCAGAAAGAGCACCCTTATTACAAGATACCTATTCTGCAAGGATGTGGATAAAACAATGGGATAATAAAGCTGAAGACCTCCTTGTCCACTATGCAGAACCAGTTAGTACTTATTTAGCTTTTAATAATTACCAAAGCTATCCTACATCATATCTAACACTAGCTTGGAAATGGCTATTGAAAAATCAACCACATGATTCAATTTGTGGTTGTTCTGTGGATCAAACACATGAAGAAATGAAGTCAAGGTATTATTGGTCAGAATCAATAGCAGATACAATTATCGAAGATTCCTTTGAAAAAATATACGAACAAAAACAAGAAAACGAAAAATCAACATGTTTAATTTTTAATCCGACAAATAATCAAGAATTACCTATGTATGTTGAATTTGAGGTTCCCTCTAAATTAAATATTCAAAGTGTCCTGACAGAGAATGGTACTAAACATACTGTGCAACCTTTAAGCTCAAAAGAAGAAATGTTATTTGAAAACACTTTCAAACCCTTCATGCTAAAATCTGCTTTGAAAATGCTTCCAGGCAGGAAAATAATGAATTTCTATATTAATGAAGTTACCATCAAAGATGGTTTTGATCCTTCAATTTGCAATATTCTATTAATCTTAGGTCTTAGACCCATAGGTGATTTAGATCTTAAAAAGATGAAAGAAGACATGCTTGAAGTTTTGAATTCAGGCAAATATAAGCAGTTTTACGTTAAAGCAACAATGGGTTCAAAACAAACCTTTGGTACTCTGTTCCCACTAAAACCTTGGTCATTTAACAAGGTAGAACTTAGTGATGAACCAATTTTGGAAAAAGATAGTACTAATTTTACAATTGAGAAAAATTCTGTAAGCAATGAATACTATAAATTGTCATTCAATAAAGATGGTACATTTAATTTATATGATAAAATAAGTGAAAAACAATTCAACCATTTACATTGTTTTGAGGATTTTGGTGATAGAGGAGATGAATATACATTTAGCAGGTTATATCCTGTAGTCTCAAAAGCTAAAGGTGTAAAAAGAACGATAATCAATAAAGGTCATGATTTCGGTGAAATTGAGCAAGAACTATACATTGATACATTTTATACGTTAAACGATGCTCGAGACAAACGTATTGGTAAAACTAGGATACCAGTAAAAACAACATTCAGATTTTACAAAGATCTACCAAGAATTGACATCAAAACTGAGTTGAAAAATACTGCTAAGAATCATAGGCTTCGTATCTGTTTTGATTTGCCGTTCGAGAGTGAGCATTCGATAACATCAACGCATTTTGGACATGTAGAACGAAAAGGAGATCCAATAAAACCTAAGGAATATATTGAAATGCCATCAGGCATTCAAGCTCAAAAGAGATTCATTAGAGTTAACGATGAAGCAGGATTTGCAGCAATTACAGTTTTCAACAAAGGATTACCTGAAGTAGAATTGGTTGGGAAATCAAAGATTGCTTTAACTTTGATACGTTCTATAGGTTATCTTTCTCGAGAGGATTACCCTGAAAGACCCATTCATGCTGGTCCCTTTATGGAAACTCCTGGTGCACAAGAATTAGATCAAAAATATACTTTTGAATATAGCATTATGATACACTCCAAATTACTATCAATGGCAAATATTTATGACCATGCTGAGGTCTTCGCTTTAGCTTCTAAGAGCATTGTTTTTGAAAATAGCTCACTAGAAAATAATTTAACAAAACCAATTTTAACAGTAACAAATCCAATGATTCGTATTTCATCTATAAGAATGAGAGATAATGTACCATTAATTTTACTTTATAATATTAGCGACATTAAATGCTCAAGTAAAATAGTTGCTCATGACAATCTTTCCAATTGTGACGAAGTCCTTATTGATGGAACAAAGAAGAAAAGTATTGCCATTAAGAAAGGAGAATTTGATACAGCTTTTGAACCATTTGAAATCAAACTACTAAAATTTTCTTAAAACAACCTTTTTTTGGTTAATTGCTTATGGTCACATTTACTCATTTTTTTATTATATAGTGACCAATTCATATCTAATTAACATATATTTATCAAATAGATTAAGGCAACAAAGAATGGTGTGTTAATAAAATTGAATTATGATAGGAAAAATATTCAAACACAAGTTAGAAAACAAATAAGTCCTTTTCAATTTTTATTTACTTTTGTTAAAATTGTAAAAAGGAACTGAATTAATTAAGAGTTGTTTCTTATGAGTGAAAAAATAGATAGAATTGTTAACTATGAACCAACTATGGCGAAACAAACAGCTGAGATGTTTAATGAGTTCAATAAACTTTGGCCTGGAGGATTTGGCGGTGGAGTTCCATATACAGAACAAAGAGTGCATGATTGGCTTGATAAAACATCTGCAATAGCTGATTTAATAGCAATAGATCAAGAGGATGAATTAGTAGGCTATTGTGGACTTTATCCACATTGGCGAGATAAGAATGCTGCATATATATCAATACTAGGTGTAACGCCAAAAGCAAAAGGTAAGAAGTTTGGCAAAAGACTCTTGCTTAAAGCATTAGAGCTTGCTGAAGAGCATGGTATTTTCCGTGTAGATCTACAT
>JAHLVW010000061.1 GCA_019058275.1 Candidatus Heimdallarchaeota archaeon | reverse complement strand
TCTTTGAACACTAAGATTACTCCAGCAAATGCAAAGCTAAAACCGTACAAACCAATAATCACTAGTATTAATATTATTAAGGTCATAAATGCATCAAGGAATGTAATTTGCCAACTAACGAAAATCGATAGAACAGCAAATTGTCCTATGATTTCAATCAATGCCCAAACTGTGCTTCCTAATGATGCACCAATCATAAGGTTAATTCTCGAAATTGGTGCTAACCAGAGATATTGTAAAGTTCCGCTGTGTTGTTCCCATCGGAGAGCATTTCCAGCACCCCAAATTGCTGAGTCAAGTATATTCCAAAGTAACGCTCCAATGAATATGAATTCTAATACATTTGTAGTTCCTGCTAATTGTGCGAAATTTTCACTTTGAAGTTCAGTGCCAACTAGTGCTTGGCCTTGGAAAACGAAAGGAATTAACCACATCAATGGCATGAGTGTCCAAAACAGTATTTCCCAAGGATAGCGCAATATCATCAAGATTTCTTTTTTAGCAATTAGTAAAGCTGTGCTGATGGAATATTTTACATTCATGAGTCCTCTGATTACTAATCCTTGAAATTTAGATGTCTTTTTGGAAACATCAGCTCCTTCGATTTCGGTAGTCTCATTGTCAATTAATGCTATTGGTTTGTTTTTTACTTCGGTAGTAATTTTTGATTGTTGCATTTTAACTGATTTTTCTGTAGATGTCAATTTTTACACCTTATCATTCTATTTCTTTTGATTCCCTCAACCGGAGGGTTCGTCAATATTACGTACCTTCTATGGTCACCAATTTGTGGACTTTTAGCCATCCAGCCCTTCAGCTTCATCATCTAGTTTCCTCCCTGTTAATTTTAGAAAAACATCTTCTAATGTTGCAGTTTTTAATGAGAATTCATCAACTTTGATCTTAGCATCGTAGATTCGTTGTAGTACTTGATTAGCAATTTCTGTTCCATTTTCAATTTCTATGTCTGTAAAGTGAAACTCATCTTCACATTTTGAACTGATTGAACCAACATTTTCAAGCCCATCAAACAAGTCTTTGGGAATATGTTGATGCGATTGCAAATTGAGTATATGTTTCTGTTTCATACTTAGTTTCAATCTTTCTGGAGTACCTAGAGCAATGATGGATCCTTTGTTTATCAAAGCAATTCGATCACATAACTCATCTAAGATTTCCATGTTATGAGTACAAAGTAAGATTGTTTTTCCTTGTTTTTCTTGTAATTCCTCCTTGAGGAATTTACGAAATTCTTTACTAGCACGAGGATCTAATCCTCGCTCTGCTTCATCTATTAACAATAGCGGTGGGTCATGAACAAGAGCTCGACAGAAGGCTACTTTCATCTTCTGTCCAGTGCTCAAGTTTTGCACTAGTTCGTCTTTCTTATCATTGAGTTTAAACTTCTCAATAAGCTCTAGAGCTCGTTTTTCCGCTTCTTTTTTACTTAAATGGTAAAGTCTTCCAAAGAAGACTAAATTCTCAAGAGGAGTCATTTTCCAATAGAGTGATCTTTCTCCACCTGTAACTAATCCAAGAGATGTTCTTACTGGTGTTGGATTCGTACTAACATCATGATTGTTTACTAGAATTGTTCCACTTTCAGGTAGAACCAAGGTTGAGATGATTTTTGTTAATGTTGTTTTTCCTGCTCCATTCGGTCCTAGTAAACCGAATATTTCTCCATGCCGTATCCTAAGCTTAATTTTATTGAGTGCATGAGTGTGTTTAATCTTCTTTTTGAAGATGAGACCTTTCTTTACGTAGGTCTCTGAAATGGTGGATTCTTCATCTTTGTCACCATTTAGTTCAAAGTCCTTCTGGAATAACCGAAGTCTTCTCTTTACTGACACATATGTTTTTGAAACATCTTTTATTTCGATCAATTTTTTATTCAACTCTATTTTTTTTCTTTTGATTTCATTATTAATTTAATATCAAGCGACTTATAGTGCCAAATTTATAAATGGATAAAAAACAAGAAAACAATTTTAGCAGGATCTTACTTCACTCACATTAAGTAAGTTGAAGAAAAATCATCCTAAAAATAGGAGGTCTTCTCGTCCACCAAACGAAGGCGCTTATTGCACATGCTAAGTTCAAAATGTTGCCTAAAGCATTCTATGAGCAGCTATAGCTCTTATATCCAATGCTTTGCATGGCTACACTTGTCACAAGTGATAGCATGCGCCTTCCATGCGCGCAATATCGATCGTACTAAGAAAGCCAATCTTTGCAATCTTCATTTTTCTGGACATGCTTTTACCCCATGTATTTATTCTTGTCGAGCGATATAATCATTTATAATGGTTTTGGTTACCATGAATAATAAGAACTTATTCTCATGTTTATGAGAATCATTAAATATTCCTAGTTTATATCTATAGTATTTTGATAGAAGGTTAGGGAAAATGCTTGAAATAAAAAACCAGAAAGCTATTTTGAAAATTATCGTACTATCAATTCTTCTTTTTCTTTCAAACTTTACACTGATGATAACAAATGTTTCTAGTATTGGTTATCAGGTATCCTTTGAGGAAATTGCTCATATTGAATCAACTGGTGGTGATACTTTTATGAACCAAGTACTTGGTGATCTTGTTATTGTAATGGATATGAATGCTGGATTGAAAATTTATGACATCTCTGATCCAGTAAATCCAATATTGTTAGATTCTTTTTATGATGGTGGAATACCACATCAGTTTTTCATTGATGAGGATCTATTGTACTTAGCTGATCATTATAATGGATTGGAAATATATAATATAAGTGTTCCAAATAATATCCAAAAAATTGGGCAAATAGCAGATACTGGCGATGGAGAAACTGATGGAGTTTTTGTCAATAACAATGTTGCTTATACAGCTGAATGGCATGACTCTACTTGGGATTGGAAAATGGTCTTGATTGATGTATCTGATCCAACAAATCCAACAAACATCGTTGATTATGTAGATAGTGACAATGAGTTCGTTCGATTTTATGTTGAAGACGATATATGCTATACAGCATGCTTGCAATCAGGTTTCAAAATACTTAATGTATCAAATCCTATGAGTATAACAGAAATAAGCCATTTTGAAGATTTGAACTACTGCTTTAATTTTCAATTTAATAATAATCTAGTTTACCTCGCAGATGGTAGAGGTTTCAATATACTAGACGTCAATGATATTACCAATCCAACAAGAATTGGTAAGTATAATTCCACACTATTTGATGTTAAAGTAAAAGATAATCTTGCTTTTGCTGCTGATGATGTAAAAGGAATTATAGCATTAAATATCACCAATGTCGATGATATTAAAAAAATAGGTGAATTTGAAGTTGAAGATGTTGTAGGAATTGATGTATCTGATAACTATCTCTACCTTTCATTGCATGGACATGGTTTTAAAATTGTAAAATATGAAATCATTGAATCTACAGATGAAGCAAGTTTGCCAAATTCCTTAATCATAATTTTGGTTATAGGTTTAATGGCTTGTACAGCAAGAATAATCAAAAAATTCTCATTTAAAAAACATTAAATGGAATCATTATTTAGCTATTTCATTTGGTAATCGGAAATCTTCCTTTATAACATTTAATACTACATGAGTCTCTGTTCGATCTACAAATGGCATAGCTAATAGTTTTTTTGCGAATTCGCTGACATCATTTTTGCTTTTGAATTTGGCAATGACAATAGAATCTATTCTTCCTGTTACATCATAGACAGCACATACACCAGGCAATTTAGCAATTTCCTCTTCCGCTTCAAACAGTTTACCCCTAGAAAGTGTTAATTGAGTAATAACAGTTAGTTCCAAACCTAGTGCTTCATAATCAACTACTGCAGTATATCCCTTGATGATTCCTTCCTTCTCTAACGTTTTTAGTCTTCTAGTAACTGTTGTTAAATGTTTGTTTGTAGCATTTGCTATTTCTTGAGCATGGGTTCTAGCATCTTCAATCAGCATGCCAAGAATTTTGTAATCTATTTCATCCAGAATCATTGATCAATCACATATTCGACTTCTATTATCACAAACATGTGACCAATAAATATAAAAAGTATTGCCTTTTTTGTATAATTATATTATTAATATTGCAAATAATAAACCATTTTTGCAATAAATGTGCATTTTCATCTCCATAATGTTAAGTTTATAGGATTGTTGGTCTATGAATGGGTTAAAAGAGAAGTTAGAAAAGTATGAAGCAATTCAAGTTCAATTTAGCGACATTCATGGTGTTCTGAAAAGTGTTACTGTTCCAAGTGATAGTATTAAAGATAATCCGGAAGAAGGAATATGGTTTGATGGTTCATCAATAGAAGGCTTTACTCGTATTTATGAATCTGATCTTTATCTTCGACCAGACGTTAATACATTAGTTGAGCTTCCATGGTTAAATACAATTGCCTGTTTATGGGGTGATGTTTTTACTCCTCAGAATAAACCTTTCTTGGGTGATCCTAGAGATGTTCTTAGAAGAGCCTGTAAGCGAGCTGAAGATATGGGTTTTATTTTCAAAGTAGGAGCTGAGCTTGAGTTCTTTCTACTCAAGAAAAAAGATGAGCATTATACAACAATTGATCATGCAGGATATTTCGATAGCTCGCCATTTGATAATGGTTTTGAAGTTAAAAGAGCTATTCTAGTAGGAGCAAAAAAGATGAGTATTTCTTGTGAAATGGCACACCATGAAGTTGCTAGAGGGCAACAGGAGATAGATTTCAGATACAGCGAAGCAATGAAAACAGCTGATAGAATAATGATGATGAAATTACTAATACAAACAGTCGCAAGACAGCATGGATTAGTAGCTAGTTTCATGCCTAAGCCTTTCTTTGGTCTGAATGGAAGTGGAATGCATTGTCATCAATCTTTATGGACTCATAACGATAAGAATGCGTTTTATGATTCAAATGATGATATGTTGCTTTCCAATGTAGCAAAACAATTCATAGCAGGACAGTTAAGGTATTCAAAGGAAATTGTAGGTGTCCTAGCTCCAACGGTAAATTCCTACAAAAGACTTGTTCCTGGGTATGAAGCACCAGTTTATATTAGTTGGGCTCAACTAAATCGCTCTGCATTAATTAGGATTCCACAAATACCTAAAGATCGTAGTTCATCAGTTAGGGCATAATTAAGATTTCCTGATCCGATGTTCAATCCCTATTTAGCTTTAGCAGTTATGTTAGAAGCAGGTCTTGAAGGAATAAGACAAAACATAGAAGTTCCTTCACCAAGGCAAGAAAATCTCTATGAAATGGAAAGTGAAGATTTGATTTCATTAAAAGTTGATCACTTGCCAACCAGTCTTTGGGAAGCAACTCAGTTCATTAAAGAATCAGAACTAGTAAAAGGTGTATTTGAAGATCCTTTGTATGATTCCTATATAAGAGCAAAAACAAAGGAATGGGACGAATATCGACTTCAAGTTACAGAATGGGAGAAAAATAAATATTTGATGAGATATTAATTTCTCATCTTTTTTTTATTATCAACTTTTAAATAGCTAATTTACCCATTACATCTTAATATAAGTTAGATTCGTAGGGGTATTTTGATGGAAGAAAAAACGCAATTGGAAGAGGCTTGTTATATAGTAATAGGTGAAAAATACAATGAATATTATTCACTTCTTTCTAAATTGCTGATTTTAAATCCTGGTATCATCAAAAATAATGATCCTAGATTTTTGGCACAATTTACTATGGTTCTCTTTGATGATGAGATTAAAGATAAATCACATATTATCTGTGAATTAATAGATTACATGGATATGAATAAGGTTGATAAAAAAAATGAATTAAACATTGCAAGAAAACTTCTTGATTTAGATCCTGTTCTAAATAAAACAAACAAAATTATAACTACATTAAAGAAATTACCCGATCCAGATTACTCTAAGTTAATGAAGAAAGTAGCTATTAAGTATCAAACTCAATTATACTATAACATGGAAGGCTATGGTAAAAGAAGAATATAGTATTTTTGTCAGTTTACAGATATCACGATATGGTTTGATTTTTTGGTCTTACTCGACGATAATGACTTCACAATAGCTTAATATAAAAGACGCAGATTGTTTGTTATTTAATAATTCTCTTGAAAAGGAATTATTAGTGGGTGATTAAGTGAATTTTACTAAATCTAAGAAAATCACATTAGTCTTTATTATTGCTATGATGGTGAGCATCCCCTTTATTCATGCTTTTTCAACATTCGTTCCTGGAATGGTTGCTATACAGCTTGACAAAGATGATGCTATTATAAATGCAAGTGAGACACTACAGGAAAATATCCCTGAAATTAGTGTTATTGAATATGGTTCATTCAAATATCATTTGATGGCTCATAGAATTATTCAACCACTTGTTTGGATTGGCCATGGTGATGAAGTAGGAATCACTATTAATGAAGAAAGACAATCTTAGACTCAATTTTCAAAAGAGATAACAAGTACTCCAGCTGTCGATATTATACTTTCTTGTTACTCAAATGAAATTGTACAACAATCATCTCTAACAGAGGAAGACGTTGTTACTTTTAATGGAGAGATTGATTCCACATTAGGAGGTTTAGTAGTAGCCTATCTAATAACAGGATCAGATTCTATCATTACTAAAGCAACAAACCATTATCTATCATTAATTCTAGGAGATACTCAATATCAACCTCTTGGTCCAATTGTTCTCGATCCAGACCCCGGTGGAGGAGGTGGAGGAACAAATTACAACGAACCAGATGATTATGATGCATTGGAAGCTATGTCAAGTTTCGTTTTTCTCAGAATGAGTGGAATTGAGCTAAGCTATTGGCTAATAATGCTCTTTGTTTTAATGATAGAGATAGTACTGTCAGTATATTGCTCATATAATCAGTTTAGTTTCCTTAGAGAAGCAGCTGCACAGTTCTTTATAGTTGGATTAATGACCTTGATAATAAGATTTGCTTATTATAATGATGGATGCATGTCATTCGAAGAATTAACTGAGAATATACTTGGAGCAATCTATGGTGCCTTTGAAATTGCACTTTCAGTGATTAATAATATGAGTGCAGGAGAAATTGTGTTATTCTGTCTTATGTTGGCCTTGGAGTCATAGTATTATTGGTAGAAATATTCTTAGATATTACTGCTGCTGGTTTAGGAACTTTCCTTAGAATAGTAATTGCTGTGGCCCTAACTGGAGCATACATCCTAGGTTTTGTAGAAGATATGTTAGATTATGACTAAGTTGTAGGCTAATCTCTCTTCTCTTTTTTTTTCGAGAATTAAAAAAATAAAAAAGATTTAAATAAATTCACAAGAGTAAAAGCATATTCAAATGAAAAGGAAATATTCAAAATGACATCATCGTTACGCCAGATAAGATTTATTATCCAAAAAACAGATTCATGGAAAAACCATCTCTTAAGAGGAAGAATTGGATTTTATACCTTTTTTCTTATTTTGATTTTTAGTATAGCCATTCTTTCAGGTTTTTTTAATGCTTTCTTCTTCTTTCTTAGTTCTTTAAAATATGTAATTTGCTTTATGTTCTTCATATCAGCAATTATATTAATGGTAGGTGATGAAGAAACAACAAAAAATTGGCAGAATACATCAGTTAGAAATAAAGATATCAAAGGTAAATTTCTATATTCATTGATAGATGGAACTATATTGCTAGTTATTTCAGCTGCAATACTTGGTATACTTTACCTAAGTGGTATTCCATATGATTTAGAACAAACATATTTAGATGAAAATTCTGGTGCTTCATCTCCTTTAAGATATATCTCAACAACTCAGGGCAGCATTCATTTATGCCTTCATTATTGTTTTGATGCTTTTATCTATGTTTACAGGTATTTACTGGCTTTATTCAAGATGTAGCAAAGTAATTGGTTTTCGTCGTCATGAAAATGTTATGAAAGTAAATATAATTCGAGTTCTTGTTGGTATGATAATTAATTTACTCATTTGGGCTGTCATGTTACCAGTTTGTTTTGATGTAGCTTTCTTTGATATTGTTTATCCTGAGCGGTCAGCTAGATTTCAGCTCTTAGGTGAAGTATTTTCTACAAAACCTCATCTGTACTTATTAATTCAATTGGGAATCATTTTACTGCTAAATATTTTCTATATTGTAGATGGATTGATTGCTAGCAAAAAAAGAACTAATTATGTTGATCTTGAATTTCTAGATACGTTACCAGACTATTGATAAAACATTATTCAGCATATAACTACACTAAAATTGTAACTATAGATATTTAGCAACCATCATTCCATAATAAGTAGGTGTAGATCTAATAATAACTTCTGGCTCAAGATTCATTTTTTCCAATATACCTTGAAGCAAAACAAATCCAATGTAACCACAGCATAATGCTTTATCCAGTTTTGAAACAGCTTTCTTAACTAGAATATTCCTATCTAGTTTTCTTGCCCAATCTTCCATAAGTGCATCAAAGGGTTTGGCATCTTCAGAAAAACCATATGGACCTTCTTTATCATGTGTATGACCCATATCAGCACTAATAATAATAACAATACGTTTCTTAAGAGAATCGAAAAACAAACGCAAATCATTTCCTAAAGTAAGTGTTTCAGGAATCATTTCTTTAGTTTGGTCATGTCTTCTCATTGGTTGAGACATAAGAATATATTTTGGATTCGTTGAGAGTTCTTTCAAAAACCATAATGGAACTGCTTCACCCCAACGGAAAGGAGCATCTACACCAGGAGTAAATGCTGCTACACCACTTACAGCAGTCTCTTTTTCTGTAAGATATTCAAGCAGTTGATTTGTAATTTCCTCATCGAAATCAACTTTCACAATATAATCCTTATATTCGTTATTCCATTCAGCACTACCACTTCCACTTTTATTAAGATAAACTCCAAAGTCATTTGACAATGCAATACTATGTGGTGATGTGAGAAATATGATTTCAGGTTTCAACTTCTCAATAGTTTTAGCAGCATCTACCATTGCTTTGTGAAGTTTAATAGCTTCTTTAGGAATCCCCTTTTTCTTTGGATCAAGAATCATAGCTCCATGAGGAAGAATGAATGCCCCAACAATTGCCATACACAAACCCTTCTGGAAATTTGAGGTATTAAGTTATGTTCATAACATATATTTAAGTTTTCGTCGAGAAATCAAAGTAAAAATCATGAGATAGGAAGACAAAGATTAACAAATAAAAAGAAAAAAGGGAAAGAATTCCCTATTTTGTTGAAATCTTGATATTTTCAAATCTCATAAATGGTGTTGTTAACCAACCACCAGCTAAATGGTATTCTTTGCCAATGCCACTGATATTATTAATTAACTCAAAAACATTGCCAGAAATAGAAATTCCTGTAACGGGTTTAACAATCTCACCATTCTCTATGAGCTGAGCACCTTTAGCAACACCAGAGAAAATTCCATTTTGGTATCTAACTGTTCCTTGATAGTTATGAATAATGATACCTTTCTTGGTTTCTTGAATCATTTCTTCTTCGCTCATATCACCAGCAAGGATCCATGGAGAATTTGGTAAAATGTTTGTTGGTTTCTGCGAGAAATTTGGAGGAGGTCCAAAAGCTCTTGTTGCATTACCAGTGGATTCAAGATTTTCCTTATTAGCTGTTCTAACATTGTGCATAAATGTTTGTAAAACACCATCCTTAACAATCTCAAGTTCATTTGTAGGGCTACCTTCATCATCAAATGGCTTGACTCCACCACCACCATCAAGATTGTGTGGTTTATCAACTAGTTGGAATTTCTCATCAGCTACTTTGTCAGCTAATTTGTCTTTCCAGAAGGAAATTCCTCTTTGCCTCCAGTCACCTGAAGCAGCTAAACTAGACACAATGGTGACAGGATTTGACATTGCTTGTGCTTTGAAAATAACTGAACCTTCAAATGCACTAATTGTTTCTTGTTTAAAGCCATCTAAGGCTCTTTTACCAAGTTTTTCTCCAGCTGTTTTTAAATCAAGATCATGCTTTCGACTGAAAAGGTTATCAAAAACGTATCCTCCAGCTTTATCCTTATCACTGGCAATGCATAAAAGATCACCTTGATAGTTTGCAGCTTTACGTTCAAGCTCAACACCATTTGAATTCAAAATAGCAGTTTGGCTTACATTAACAGTAATACTGCTAAGAACTGTTTTTATTCTATCATCAATACTCGTATAACCAGCTATGAAATCCAAAGCATCTTTTGTTAATGCATCAGCTTCAAGATCAGCAATATCTTCACTATAGGTTCCATTTATCTTTTCAAAAGGTTTCTTGGTTGCTAAAGCTAAACCTTCTATTTTTGGAGACAGTTTAGCAACGCTAAAAGCTTCAGCAGCTACTTTGTTCAAGGATTCAAGTGTCATGATATTTGTATAAGAAAAGCCTTCAGCTCCTTTGTGGATGACTCTTATACCTGCACCAATTTCACTTCTGGCTCTTTGAGTTCCTATGCTCACACCATTAATTATGACTTGTTTTTGATTATTATAGGTGATGAATAATTCAATTTCATCCATACCCTTCTTCTTAGCTTCTTTGATAACTTTATGACCAACTTTCATTGCTTCGTCTAGCATATTACCTTCCTCCTAGGATTACAGTGCAAGCTAGTTTTCCTCCACCAGCATCGACTTTGGCAGCTTGTTCTTTACCACAAAATCCAGTTCCAATATTAAGTTGTAATTTCTTTCCTACTCCAAGAGTGGATGAAAGCATTTTAAAAGCATTACCTGTCATTGTTGGACCAATGAAAACCTTGTCAGTTAGTTTTCCATTTTTAATTTCATATGCTTGTCCTGTTCCAACCATGAATTCACCAGATGTATCAGCAGAACCATTCATCATACCAGTTACATAAAGACCGTCTTTAACAGCTTCGTATAATTCTTCATCTGTCATGTCACCTGGGGAGATGTATGTGTTTCTCATTCGTATAAGAGGTTCATCGTTGAAATTGAATGCTCGTGCATTTCCTGTTGGTTCCATTCCCATTTTTGCAGCATAATATCGATCATTTAGGTATCCTGTTAAAATGCCATCTTTAATGATTTCTACTTCTTTACCTTTAGTACCTTCATCGTCATACATGTACCATCCAGCAGCATCATCAAAAACTGGAGTATCAATTATAGTAATTAATTCAGAACAAACTTTATTATTCAATTTGCCTTTTAGAAAACTTCCAGCTTCAACTAGATCTGCTTCGCTACAATGACCTACAGCTTCATGAGCAATAATTCCTACAGAAGTATGATCTATAACTACTTTTGTGAGTCCACCTTTAGGTAATGATGCATCTAGATTTCTAATTGCTGATTCAGAAACAAATTTAGCTAATTCAGTGAGGGGATGTTCGTCAATTAGTTCAAATCCTTTGGTTTTGCTCCAAGCTTCTGTGTAGGGAACTATTTTAGTTTCTCGAGTTGCTACACCCTGAGCACGAACTGTAGGTATCATAATTCTTTGTTCTATTTGAGCTCCATCACTATTTGCTACAATACGATGATCAATAATCTCATCATATCCTAAATTGTAACTCTTAATCTCTTTGTAATCTTTGTATACTTTCTCTGCCTCTTTTATCATATTGATTTTCTCTGTTACAGAGATATCCTTAAGAGACTTTATCCTTGGAGAGATAACCTTATCTTGGTACGGTTTTGTATCTGCTAATGTAATCTTCTCTTTCTTAGAAGCTGCTGCACCTTTAGCTAACTTCGTTGCTTGTTGAATTATTGACTTTAGGTCTTTAAGCTCTATTGAAGTAGTTGAAGCAAACCCTAATGCACCATCAAAAAGTACTCTTGTGCTAAATCCTCTTCGAAAACCAGTAGTGACAGTTAATTCACCATCTCGAGACTGGTAATTTGCAATGTATTTATCTTGATATCGAACATCGACGAAATCTACTTTGAGATTTCTCCCGTATTCTATACCTTTCAGAATTACATCAAACATCATATTCACTTCACATTCTGATATGAAAACACTGTTTATTTTCTTTTTATCATAGTGTGGTCACTAATAATTAGCATTTGTGTTAAATCTGACCAACTTGTGCTCATTATTCAAGTCTCTTTAACTTAATTTAAAGAGAATATCTTCTTAAAAAATTTACAGTGATATTCTTAAAAAATCAATGCTTTCCAGTTTAAAACAAACAAATTTATACTACAAAGGTAATCAAATTAGAAGCATAGGTAGTTTGGATTATATATGAAATCTGGCAAATTTCGGTGAATATTATAATGAGAATCCTTGAAAGGCTAAAAATCTTTTACAAAATGCTCCTACTAAACAGACGAAATACTGTTGTTATGTTTCTTGGATTAGGAATCAGCCTTGCTATGATTTCAGAAGGATTAATTTTCATGTATAGTTTTCAATATGATGCCTTTACTTCCTTTAATAAAGAAACTCCTACAAGACAATTTACTATCAAAATATCATTAACACATATTATTGATAGAGAAGATGTAATAATTTCTGAGATATTAAATATAACTAATTCAGTATTAGATAATATAGGAATAACTGATAGAGTATTAAGAACAGATTGGATTTCAGAAAGAGGTACTTATCTTTATGTGGGACCAAGATACACTAATGGTACTGAGCAAATTTTAACTGATTTTACTACATATGGATTGCCACCTGATTATTTCAGTATATTCGAGACACTCTTATTGAATGGAACTCTTCCTCATAAAATAGATGAGGTTGTTGTAGTCGCAAAAAGAGCTATAATAGAAAGTACAAACTTATCAAAATTGGGTACTTTTCCTGTTTATGTTCCAATATTAACACTTCCCCCTGATCCATATGCTACTTTAAGTTATCCTTATGGTATGAATGGTGAAATAAAAACTGGAGCTTATGTTAATGTAACTGGTGTAATTGCAAGCGAGGATTTTGAAAATTATAAAGGTATTTTAAATGAAGACTTTAAAGCACTTGATGAATATTTAACAGATCAATTTATTTTAACTACTCATAAGGGAGTAATGAATTACGTTTCAAGGATTGAATATCTGCAAGGTGATATAGCATTTATATGTCGTATGGCTTTTGATTTGAGTACAATAGATGCTTTTAACATTGCAGGTGAAATAGCAATGCTCAATAGATTAAGTCAAGAAATTCTTCGAGCATTTGAAAATTCTAATTTTGAATTAACAGTACAACCTGAGCTAATAGAGCAATTGAGGAAGTTTAATGAAGAATTTCTAATCTTCCAGTTATTTGGGTTATTATTTATAACTCCACTAATAGGAATGGCATTATCATTAACAAATTACTCTGCTAATTTAATGAAGAAGAGACAACAAAGACAAGTTTCAAGTATGCTTCAGAGAGGAGCATCTAGAAAAGAAGTACTTTCCCTTCTAATATTTCAAGTAGTAGAATTTACTGTTGTTGCTATGTTAATTTGCGTAATTATTGGTTATCCATTTGCATGGTTTATGATGAAAAGCAATGGTTTCTTAAGTTTTGGCGGTATAAGTGTTTTTCCATCAACAAGTATGATTATATTTTACACAATAATTGCTGCTGCATTTATCTTTTCAACCATCGTAAATGCTAAAAATATCTGGGATACAAGCAATATTTCAACAATAGAAGCTTATGGAACTACAGTTCAAAGAAAACCAACTTGGGAACGAACATACCTTGATGTATTTCTAATACTACTTGGTATTGTATTATGGTTGATTGTAAAAATAGAGCTTAAGGGAAGTCAAGCATATTCATTTGCTTATGGTTTCGGAACAACGGCTCCCATTTGCCTAGTTCTTGGAAGTATATTACTGGTAACAAGAATCTATCCTTACTTCATTAGCTTACTAGCAAAGATTGGTTGGAAATCTCCAAAACTGGGGATACTTAGCTTATCGGCTAAAAGAAGTATGCGAAGAAGAGGGGCAGTTATTCATTCATTAGTGCTTGTAACCTTAACATTCACATTAATCATATCATCTGTAACCATAATTCAATCGTATCAAGATTTTGATTCAGAACAAGCATATTATCAATTGGGAGCAGATATTCTAATAAAAAATGTGAAAGTTGAAAACAAAGACATGAAAGATCTAGTGTTAGCTATTGAAGGAGTAAGCTCAGGAACATATTTGACGTTTACGAGTCAAGTAGCAACATATGGAAGTATTACATATGGCTATTTGCTAGTAGGAATAGATATCGAAGAATTTCCGAAAACTGCGTACTTTGATAAAGAATATCTTGGAGTGCAGGATGCTTTGAGATTCTTCTCACAAATTGATAATTATACTGATGTCTTTATGCAAAAAGATGAACTAGACAAAGTCAATAGTGCAAAAGGTGGACAAATGGACATTATTGTCGAAAAATATGCACAGGGGAAATTCAACTACACTTTAGATATAGTTGATACTTACAGGTATTTCCCAAGATTTTTCGTGGAATATCCAAGACCTGAATCAACAATCTATAGATTTACGATTGTAGGCAATTATGATTTTGTCAACAATCTTGCATACAATGATATGAATATCGAAGGAGATATGTTAGTAAAGGTAGCAGATGGTTACTCGATTTCTGAGGTTGCTGATGCAATAGAATTAACAATTGGTAGGAATGTTGAATGTGTAGAAGATTTGATGGGTACTTATGAAGGAAGCTTAAGAAATACAATGCTTTATGGATCACTCAATACTGCGTTTATTTCATCACTAGTTATCACAGTTGCTGCAATTTCATTAATGATCATAATACAATCTATTGAGAATGAAATGGAAGTTGTTATGCTAAAAACTCTAGGCATGTCACCAAAACAACTCTTTTCAATGTTTACAACTGAAGCACTTTCGCTAATCTTATTTGGCTCAATAATAGGGTTTATTGTAGCAATTGGTTCAGCAACAATGTTTATGGATATTCTAACAGTTGATAATACTCTCCCTCCAGTAGAGTTAGTTTTTCCACCAGTACAAATAATTCTATCGTTTTCGCTATTATTCGTCACATCGATTGGAGCAGCTGCATTAACATCTTGGATTATCTTTAGAAAAGATACCATTAAAGGGATCAAAACGATTTGAATGTTTAATCAGTCCTGCATTAGCTAGGGCTTTTATTTTTAATCTAGAACATTTAAAACTCTTGAGACTGATAATTCTTATGTAGCACAACTTGGGTGATATATTATTTCAGTAAAAACAATAATTAATGATCGAAGAGCTTACCGAGCTCTTGAGAAAGTGGAAATAACAAATGAATTGATTGATGATTTAGCTAAAAATGCTCAATTGTCTGCATCTTGTTTTAATTATCAACCTTGGAATTATGTATTTGTATATGAAAAAGAAATATTAACAAAGTTATTTGATGCATTAAAGGAAAGTAATCTTTGGGCAAAAAAAGCATCTATGATTATTGCTGTTATCAGTAAGAAAGAACTAGATTGTGTTATTGGAAAGAGTAGAGAATATTATCTCTTTGATACAGGAATGGCTACTGCTAATATGATTTTACGTGGAACAGAGCTTGGATTAGTAATGCATCCAATTGCTGGTTACAGTCATAGTAAAGCTAAGGAAATACTTGGTATACCAGAAGAAATGGTTCTAATCACGCTAATTATTGTAGGTAAAAAAACAGATGACCTTAGTGAGTTAACAGAAAAGCAAAAAATATCTGAAGGAAAAAGACCACTAAGAAAAGCATTAAACGAGTTTGTACATCATAATCATTATTGAATAAACCCTTCTTTTCCCTCTAATTTCTTCATTTTCTCTATTTGGCATAAAATCTATATATTATGAAATGTTTTTTGTGTGCTACTGAACAAGTTGATAAAAATGGCAACAGTAATAGAACATTGGGTTTGGGTAATTGTTTGTCCAGTCATAGCTTATTTCATAGGAGCTATTCCCTTTTCCTACATCGTTGCAAAACGACTTACTGGTGATGATCTAAGGGAAATTGGAAATAAGAATGTAGGTGGATTAAATGTAATGATAAGAAGTGGTTTTAATTGGGGGATTTTTGCAGGATGGTTAGATTATTCTAAAGGTTTGGTTTGTATTATAGCAGCTCTTGCTATACCATTTAATGATGAAGCAATAGCAGGTGTTGGTAAATATCATGAAATTTCTATCCATGATTTAATCTATATATTAGTAGCTATGGCTATATTACTCGGACATAACTATTCAATATACATAGGATTTAAGGGTGGTAGAGGAATGGCTGCAATAGTGAGTTTCCTAGTTATCGCAAATCCAATTTTGTTGCTTGTTTTTGTGGTAAGTATAGCGATTTTCATGGTATTAATAAAATACGTTCGTCCCGCACTATTTTTTGCGATTTTTGTTGGAGCACCTATAGCATTCTTCTTGAATTTCTTTCCTCCATGGATAGCCATTGTAGGTATGGATAGTACTTTCACAATGGGACTTTTTGTGTTAGGTATTGCAATTGTCATTTTGCCAAAACTCTTGCAATCATTCATAGATATGTTTAAAGGAAAAGAATATCGTGTAGGAAAAACAGGAGTAGTTCTAGCAGAAGAAAATGAAAAAGATACTGTGAAACAATAATAAAAACAGATAATAAAATATAGTACAAACTTATATCAACTGAATAAAATAGTGATAAAGCAAGAAAATTGTTGGGAAATAAAATGGTTGCTCCTTGGATATGGATTATAATATGCCCAATTGCTGCCTATTTGATAGGCTCTATTCCTTTTTCTTATATTGTAGCAAAACTCAAAACAGGAAAGGATCTAAGAGAAGTTGGAACACAAAACGTGGGTGGTTTAAATACTATGATAACCGCCGGTTTTTGGTTAGGATTATTAGCTGGTTTGTTAGATTTTACTAAGGGATTTTTGTGTGTTCTAACTGTAATGCTAATAGAATTTGATGATACTTTTCAAGGATCTACTTTAACTAACTGGACAATTCCTGATATGGATGCAGTAATATACATTCTAGTTGCTTTTGCAGTGGTTATAGGACATAATTTCAGTATTTATTTGAAATTTAGAGGGGGAAGAGGGTTGGGAACATCTGCTGGAATTCTAAGTTTAGCAAATCCTATTGTTTTAATTATTTATCTAGTAACTCATGCAATAATAACTGTTATAACAAAATATGTGAGACCAGCACAATTCCTATCATTTTTTGTAGCAATACCTGCAGCATTCTTTATACTAATTTTTCCACCATGGGTTACAAATCACATGTTGCATAATGGACTAATTCTGGGATTATTAGTAACAGGATTAGCAGTAGCAACAGTACCAAAATACATAGGACCATTTATTGATGCACTAAAAGGGAAAGAATACAAAATAGGTAAAAAAGAGTTAAAGCTATCAGAAGCTGGTCAATTAGATGCTGAATGAAAATAAAACAGAGAAAGGAAAAATCCTTTCTTAGACATTTTTTCTTAAACGTATTGTGAACAGCTGTCACAGTACCAACGTTGATATTCTTCTATGAATCTTAGGTTTTTTCCACAGAATGGGCATGTTGGTTTGTCAGAGCTTGTTGCTGGTGCTGCAGATGAAGATGGCATGAATGCAGGGGGTGAAGGTGGAGCTGATGAAACTGTTGGTTGTGAACCACCTGTCATTGAAGTTGGTTCAGAAAGTGCTACTGATCTATCTCCAACTGGTGAGGAAGGTGGTCCTGAAGGGAATTTACCTTTCTTTCTTCTTGCTTCTAATCTTCCTCCTCCAGTTCTTGGAGCTCTTCGAGCTCTAGCTGTGAAACTTGCTGATGTATTAAAGAAGTATGTTAGAATACTCAAGAAAAATGTCAGCACTAAAGCTAATACACTTAGCAGTAAGATCCAACCAAAGGCTGTAATAGTCATTAATGAACTTTCAAATATTCCTTTACCAAATCTAAGTAGCTCGAAAACTGGTGAAGTCCAAGCATTTAGGGTGGTTGATTTTGTTGAATAACCAGGCAATGCTATTACTGCAATTAAAAAGGCTAGAACAGGTAATTCACTTTTAGACATTTTGAAAATTCCCAAGTTACTAAACAATTCAAACACTGCAGTAATGATAACTCCTACAATCAAAATCAAAAATGTTAGTGCTTTTAGATCAAGATGACTGCCATCTTCATACATCAATAATCCAAAAACATCACCAGATGCTGAATATGGTGCAATAATAAATCCTAATACAATTCCTGCACCAGCTACAATAATCAAGATGCTAGTTATTATTCTTAATAATTTGACTATACCTATCTCTGATGAACTACCAAGGTTTAATCCTCCGGTAGTACTCATTCTATTTTTCCATAGATAAATACAAGCTAATAATAGGAAAGAAACCATTAACAGGGCTACGCCAATATAAACTAAATAAAAACCAAATCCTACAGATGCATCATCTAAAATACCGTTTCCGATGTCTAAAAGAAAGTACATTGGTGTTGTATAATCAGATATTAAAACTGTAGGAGCAAAGATGAAAATAAGTAGTGCAAAAAGGCTTGGTCTTTCATCATTGACTGTCAATCCCGCTGGAGTAATTGTGGCTAAAAACGTTATAAAGCAAATTAGGAAAATTCCTGCTGCTACAGCTATGATTCCCAAGGCAAAGATATCTACTGGATTAAATACTGTGAATTGAATAAACATTCCTATAATTAATGCAGCAGCACCTAGAACTCCAATTAGTGTTCCTATTAGAAGTAATTTTTTGTTATCATTCCCAGAAGACAAATATCATTTCTCCTCAAAATTGCGACAATACTTTTTCTAGTAATTTACTATTTCTTAAGTTATATATTACCTTAATTGTATAGACCTATCTCTCATCCAATAATGATAGGATACATTTTGGATATATAATTCAAAAGTACTATTAAGATTTAACTTTTTTGACTTAAGCCAATCGCTGCGATAAATTAATACTAGTTTTCACCAATATTTGTTGAAATGAAAGTTGAATTTTATTTTCATTTAGAGATAAATTTTTGAACATGAAAATGTTACCCGAAATTATTAAGATCTCTCAAATTCAATTATTTATATCAGTTAAATCAATTAAAGAAAAAAGGTCTAGTATATGTCATCAAAATCTGCTTCAAAAAGCAAATCCAAGAAGAAATCAACAAGAACTGAAAAAGCATTCTATGGTATTGTAATAGGAGTTTTCGAGGATATCGGTCCTATTGCTCGGTACAATAATACCAGGATTCCTAAAGATCTAATAAATAGAATGGTAGTCCATGGGATGTCTACTGTTCATGGAGGAGAAGCTGTACTTGAAGTCTTGTTTGGACCATTGCCAATTTTTGATAGGATTGATTTAAAATACTTGATTTATTCTTTTAATGTTAAAGCCTCAAGCACAAAAGATACAAGAATTGCTGAACATGGTCGTGTTTGTTCACTCTTTCTTTTATTGAAAGATGATCAAGAAAGATATGCCTTAAAGAACCATTTGGCAATTAAAAAAATAGTTAAAGAGTATCAAAAAACTTATTGGAAAAAAGAACGATATCACAAAAGATTCTGTAAAAATTCTATTTAACAAATTGAATAATACAATCAGAGTAAAAACCATTAGATCATTTAGTTTTGGAGAAGCAGGATTAATCGAATATGCGGATCCACAAATGATATTAGATGAAGAGATTATTTCAATTGTTAATGATAAAACAAACAAAATTTGTATGTTTTTACCTCATGAAAATTTTTCATCAAAAGAAAGGATAAAAGCTGTAGAGACAATGGAAGAGCTAAATGCAAATGAATATTCTTCACCCTTAAAAATTGTAAAATATAGAGATTATTTGAAATTTAGAAAATTACTAGACAAACTATCAATTCAACTTGTAAAATAGCTATTCTAATCTACTTCTTAATTGCTCTGTTTCTTTGAGATCCATAGGTTTAGTAATTCTTCTTTGTAGAATTAATCCTGTTGTAAGTAGAATTAAACCTACAAGAGCAATATATGTGTGAGGAATTTTAAGAACAGTTTCCCATTGAAGTTCAAAATTTGGCATAAAAACTAAAACAGTAGTAACTACAAGCATTGCTGCTCCTAATGCAGCCATACCAAAAGCGAAGTATAGTAGTAGTTTATTTCTCGCTGGAGCTCCATCAGTTGATTCTTCAGATTTTGCTTGTTTTTTTGACATTTTTACTCCTCAAAGTGGTCATCATTTACAGATAAAGTATGTATTAATACTATTAATGGTTGTTTGTAATTTTCAAAATTACTAACATTATTTGGACTTAACAATCTATTAAAGCTTAGCAATATTGTAGAAATTATTGCAAAAATACTTAAAGTAAATGGCAAGTATCAGATAGTTGTTAAACGATGAAAACAACACACAGAAAATGGAAAGATCAATCTTGACATTTGATGAAAAATTAAAAACTAGCTCAAAAATTTCTACAATTGTTTTAGCTAAATCATCAATTGATGGAAGTTTCAAAAGAAGAACACGTGAAAAGATCATTAGAGCAGAAGCTCGACCAATTAAAAAAAAATGGGATCGAATAACTCTCATAGTTGCTGCTAGCTTAATAATTCTAGTTGGTATTTTAATTATAATTCAGAATCAAATTGCGATTTTTCCAGAAGATTCCTACATGATTCCACTTATACTTTTAATTGCTTTATTGGTTATTAGTATTGTATTTGCTATAGAGTACTTTATTGTTAGAAAAGAAGGTTCAAAAAATCTTCTTACCAAATATTCTACTGTAGAGGACTTCGAGAAAGAATTATTGGAATATCAAAAAAGTAATACATTTATCTACAATGTAGTTAAGAAAACCTTTGATCTTATTCATGACGGTGATTCAAAATTTCTTTTAGCTACATTAACCTTGAAGAATTTATTTGATTTGCATAAATCTGATAATGAAACAATAAACGAAAAGAAACTGTTTCGCTATCTTGTTCTAATAATTTCAAATAAGAAAGCTAGTTTCAACAAGCTGCTCGAAACAGATGAAGAAGGTAAAGTATATCTTGAGGTTATTGATGAATACTTAAAATTGTACAAAGTCATCTTGAAAGATTTGAAAGATGAAAATAGACTTCCTGTATATTTTTATGAAAATGTAGAAAAAATGGATAATGCAATAATTGAATTTAGTACACAACCTTCTTAAAATGCTGCCAAAGGATAAGAATTATGGACTCTAAACACAATGAACAGGTTACAAAAGTTCTACTTCAAATTTTAGAGAAATTAGCAGAAATAAAGCTTGATTGGGTCTTAGTTGGTTCAACAAATCTGTTTGTTCAAGGCGTTAATATATTAGCAAAAGATATCGATATAGTATCTACACAGAAAGACATTCTAGAAATTGAAGAGATTTTTAAGAGTTATAGTATAAAAAAAGTAGTTTATAGTGAATCAGAAAAATATCGTTCTTGGTTTGGTAGATTAGTTATTGATAACATACAAGTTGATCTAATGGCTGATATAGAGTATAAAGCTCCTAATGGAGTAAGTAAAAAGTTTATTACAATTGATAAATATGAAATCCCTGTGAATCCTTTGGAGAATGAACTCAATTTTTACAAGAAATTGAAACGCAAAAATGATGTCTTAAAAATAAGGTTAATCGAAGATTTCGAAGAAAGAAAAAAAAGTTAATTTACAAATCAATACAATCTTTCTTAAAGTATTTCTTTTCTAAACTTTTTGTGAATTTATGAAGATTATACTTATTAGACATGGTCAAAGCACTGCTAATGAATTAATAATAATCCAAGGTCAAAAAGATTATCCGTTAACAGAATTAGGTGAACAACAAGCTAAGAAATTAGCTCATAAAATGTTACAAGACAAGTTCTCATGCAATGGAGTTTACTCTTCTGATTTAACTCGAGCAAAAAGAACAACAGAAATATTAGCTGAGATTCTTGGATTAGAAGTTGCGAAGTATGATGAACGATTACGCGAAATGAACTTTGGACATCGACAAGGGAAAAAAGTTGCCAATTTAACACCAGAAGAAAAGCAATATGAAAAAAGAGTCTTTGAAGAACATGACCTGAAATTTCCAGAAGGTGAGAGTGTTAACGATATGAAAAATCGTGTAAATGAATCATTAGAGGAAATAATTAACTCTCACGATGAAAAAGATACAATACTTATTGTAGGCCATGGTGGTACTTTATATCATATTCTATTCCATATATTGAATATCTTTCCTGAAGGAGATGAGTGGTTTAAAACGGCTAAAATCCACTTCACTAGTAACTGTTCTTATAATGAAATATACAGAGAGAGCAGTTTAGATAAATGGCTGCTTAAAATATTTAATAGTCAGAAATTGTAAATACAATATGAGTTGATAGACATGAGAAAAATCGGGGTTATTGGAAGTTTAAACCCAGAATCAACAATTGAATATTACAAAATCATAGTTAGAACCTATAATGAATTGAAGGGAGGTATTTCTTTTCCTAAAATGATAATCGATAGCTTAGATCTAGATAAAATAGGGAATTATATGTCAAACAATGAATGGAATAAGTTTTAGATGAATTAGAAAGATCAGCAAAAAGACTTGTAAAAGCAGGTGCTGAGGTTATAATTATCGCAACAAATACACCACATAAAGTATATGATAAATTAGTTGAACGAATTGATGTTCCAATTTTGAGTATAATGGAAGTAACTGCCAAAGCTATTGTTAAAATGAAATTGAGAAAAGTTGGTTTGCTTGGAACTAGATTTACTATGCAAAGTGATTTTTATCCAAAGGCTTTGAAAAAACTTGGAATTGATGTAATATCACCGGAACCAGCGGATCAACAAGTAATAGATGATATTGTTTGGAAAGAATTAACCTACTATGTCTTAAAAGAGGAATCTAAACAGAAATATTTAGCTGTTATAGAGAATCTCAAAAATGCTGGAGCAGAAGGAGTAATTTTGGGTTGTACTGAAATACCATTGTTAATCTCACAAGAAGATTGTGATATTCCTGTATTTGATACATCATATATTCATTCAATTTTTGTTTTAGAATACGCAATGAAAGAGGATTCTTAATCACAGATAAACGATTTTTCAATTGATGACTGATAAGTTTGTTTGTTTTCATGTGAAATCCAAGTTTCTAAGATTATTATATGATTTTTCTATAATTTGCAAATATTTAATTAATGACTTTTTATCAAATAATCTGATATTTCTGTTTTCAATTATAATTCTATAATCCTCTAATTGTAAATCTATAATCTGTTCATCAAGTAGGCTAAATATCTTGTCTGTTTTTTCCAAGCCAGAATATAATTTGTTAACTAGTTGGTTTGCTACATTTGAGAATAGAACAAAATATTTACTAATTTCCTTTGTTTGGTTTTCTTCATTATTCAATAAATATTGAAGAATAATTAGATAATTAGCAAGATTGTCCCATAATTTCATTTTTTTAGGTAAAATAATTGGCAGTTGCTTTAGATAGCTGCCATTAAATCTTAGATAACCACCAGCTAGATGAGTGCTTCCATAAAAAGCAGTAAAATACCTTTGAAGGAGTTTAGAATTAAGTATAATAAGTAGACTTTTTAGATTTGAAATATCATTGGGATAAAACATGTAAACTCCTGTAAGATTAGAAAATAATCCTGAATCATAAGCCACAGTTAATTCTTTAGAAATTTCTTTTATACTTAGTTTGGGTTTTTTGAAAATTTGCCAAGCATCCTCATATGTTTCATTATAATTCAAGAATGTTGATTGCATTCTTTTTTTAGCAAGTGTAATCACTTTATTGGGATTGATTAGATATTTAGAAATGTTAGCAGTACCAATAAAAGGCAAATTTTCACTTGTCATTTTTTTGTTAGTAATTTGCTTCAAATGCTTGTTCCAGTCTATAAAACCTAGAATTCGGTAATGGAATTTACCTAAATCACCTAATCGAATAATATCTGGATTTTGATTTAATGAATAGATCAAATCAAAATCCTCAGTAAGTGGAAAAATTTTCTGAGGAAAATTATTGAGGGCTTCTTGTTTAATTTCTTTAGATTTTTTACGAATTGATTTAAGTTGATCCAATTTGTTTAATCTGGGTATAATTCTAGTTTTATTTTCTAAATTCTTTTGAGTATTCTTTGATTTTGAAACTTGTATAATAATGGGGTAAGTTGCTTATAGTGAATCAGAAAAATATCGTCCCTGGTTTGGTAGATTAATCATTGATAATATACAAGTTGACCTAATGGCTGATTTAGAGTACAAAATCTCTGATGGAAAGTGGTTGAAATCCTCTTCTCTAAAAAGTAAAAAAATTATTGTTTTTGAAAAATATAAAATCCCAGTAAATCCTTTTGAGAATGAACTTGGATTTTATAAGAAAATGAAACGTAAAAATGATGACTTGAAAATAAAGTCAATAGAAGATTTCAAAGAAAGTAAAAATAGTTAATCATCAATCAATGCAATCTTTCTTAAAGCATTCATTTTCTAAAATTCTTGGGATTTCTTATGAGATTTATACTTGTTAGACATGGACAAAGTGAAGCAAATATAATCAAGATAGTTGCTGGTCAATTGGCTCATCCCCTCACTGATTTAGGTAGAGAGCAAGCCAAAGCTTTAGGACAAAAACTCTTGGAAAGAAGGACTAAGTTTGATGCTGTCTATTCTTCTGATTTAAGAAGAGCTTCCGAAACTGCAACTATAGTATGTAATGAAATTGGTATTAAAGACATTATTTTTGATAAAAGATTAAGAGAAGCAGATACAGGAATTTTCACAGGAAGATATCGTGCTGATTTAACAGAAGAAGAGAAAGAATTTCTTGATTCAACTTTGGTGGATTTAGATTTAAAAGTCCCAGGTGGTGAAACTAACAAGGGAATGACTATGCGGATAAAAGAAGCATTCTTTGAAATTGTAGAAAATCATCCGGAAAATTCTACTATACTTCTTATTGGTCATGGTGGAACATTATATCATATTTTAATAAGAATCTTAGATATATTTCCTGATAGAGAGGAGTGGTTTGGGAGTTGTATGATGAACATTCTCGAAAGGGATTCACAAAATGATCCTTGGAAATTTACTATGTTTAATAACAAAGAACGTCAAGTATAGTAAGATGTTTTTCATATTAATGAATAATTATGCAGATACAAATGAAAAACAAAATTAATTAAGTAGTATCTAATATATGATTTTGGAATATAGTTATAAAATAGAGAATAGAATTTTCGTATTCTTAAATTACTTGGAGAAAATAACTTGAGAATAATTTTAGTAAGACATGGTCAAAGCACTGCTAATAAATTAAGAATAATCCAAGGTCACAAAGACTATCCCTTGACTGAACAAGGAGAAAAAGAAGCTGAGGAATTAGCTCATCAAATGTTAAAAGACAATATCTCATACAATGGAGTTTACTCTTCTGATTTAACTAGAGCAAAGAGAACAACAGAAATTTTGATTAAAATTCTTAGATTAGAAGTTTCGAAATATGATGAACGATTACGAGAAATGAACTTAGGAAATCGTCAAGGGAAAAATGTTAATGATTTAACAGAAGAAGAAAAGCAATATGGAGAAAAAGTCTTTGAAGAACATGACTTGAAATTTCCAGGAGGTGAGAGTGTAAACGATATGAAAAATCGTATAAATGAATCACTAGAGGAAATAATTAATTCTCACGATGAAAATAAAACAATACTTGTTGTTGGTCATGGTGGAACTTTGTATCATATTCTATACTATATTTTGAATATATTCCCAGAAGGAGATGAGTGGTTCAATAATTGTTCTTATAATGAAATATACAGGGAAAGCAGTTCTGATAAATGGCAGCTTAAAATCTTTAATAATAGGAAATTGTAAGTACAGGTTAAGCTGATAAACATGAGAAAAATTGGGATAATTGGTGGTTTAAGTGCGGAATCAACGATTGAATATTACAAAATCATTGTTAGAACCTATAATAAATTAAAGGGTGGCATTTCATTTCCTGAGTTGGTTATTGATAGTTTGGATTTAGGTAAAATTGGTTATTATATGTCAAATAATGAATGGGATAAGGTCTTAGATGAGTTAGAAAAATCTGCAATAAGACTTGTAAAAGCAGATGCTGAGGTTTTAATAATAGCTACAAATACTCCACATAAAGTATATGATAAATTAATTGAACGAATAGATGTTCCTATTTTAAGTATCATGGATGCAACTGCCAAAGCTATTGCCAAAAAGAAATTGAGAAAAGTTGGTTTGCTTGGAACTAGATTTACTATGCAAAGTGACTTTTATCCAAAGGCTTTGAAGGAATTTGGAATTGATGTTATATCACCAGAACCTGCGGATCAACAAATAGTAGATAATATTATTTGGAAAGAATTAACCTACCATGTCTTGAATGAAGAATCTAAACAGAAATATTTAGCTGTTATAGAGAATCTCAAAAATGCTGGAGCAGAAGGAGTAATTTTGGGTTGTACTGAAATACCATTATTAATCTCACAAGAAGACTGTGATATTCCTGTATTTGATACAACATATATTCATTCAATTTATACATTGGAATATACAATGAAAAAGGAATAAATAATTTTGCTGTTTAATTGCTGATTAACTGAATTGCATTTTCAATGTCAGTCATGATATTGGTATTACTTATTTTATCAAATGAGGTTTTGATAGTTTTAAGAATCGAACTTTCATTCAAAATTTCACTCGAGTAAATATCAGTATCTACCTTAATTGGTTCAATTGATGATATAACCGATTGTAAGAGCTTAATAGATATTTCCGTGGGGAAATATAATGAGATAACCAAAATATCAGCTATTTTAGAAAAGAAATCGTAATATTTAGTAATTTCTTCACTTGCGTTTTCTAGTATAAACTTTTTGAGAATTATCAAGTAATCAGCAATTATGTTAAATGGTTTTCTATCGTCTGGAAGAATAATTGGCATCTGTTTCAAATAACTTCCATTAAATCTAAGATAACCTCCCGCCATGTGTGTACTTCCATAAAGAATCTTGAAATAGTTCTGAATTAATCTTGAATTCAATATTACTAGCAAAGTTTTGAGTATCTCATGATTATCTGGTATAAACATATAAATTCCTGTAACATTTGCGAATGTTCCGGGATCAAAAGCAACTGTTAATGCTATTGCTATTTCTTTTATTAGTAACTTGGGTTTTTTAAAAACAGACCATTGTTTCTGGTATGAATCATGATATTGTAGATAGGATGATTTTATTCTTTTTTTTGCGAGTTTAATTTCTTTAGAGGTATTCACAAAATAACTATCTATATTTGTTGTACCAATAAAAGGCAAATCATTATCATTTTGGGTCGTAGTGCTAATATTTTCAAGAAATTTTATCCAATTAGTGAAACCTAGAATTCGATAATTGAATTTACCAAGATCATTCAATCTAACAATTTCAGGATTATTTTCAATATTAGAAATAAAATCATAATTTTCAGTTAAGACAAATATTTCATTTGGAAATTGGGAAAAATCAGATTGCTTTATGGTAAGATAATCATTATATTTCTCATGTAAGTTATCTAATTCATATACCCTAGGAACAATTTTTATTTTATTATATGAAATTGAACTCACTTCAGAATCTTGTTCAGGTTTTTGAATAGAGAAAATTATTGGATAAGTTGCAGTAGATTGAAAAATAGGCAAGTATGATACATCGATTATTGAATGGATTTTTGTTTTGGATAAAATCATATTTCTAATTCTTCTTCCAAAATCAGTAGAAATAAATTTGTTTGTTATAATGAATGACAAGAAACCATCTTCTTTCAGTAGCTGTAATCCTCGCTCAATAAATAAAATTGAAATATCATACAATTTGTAAGCGGAGAGATATAATTTAGATAAAACTTTCTTTTCTCTTTCATTTCTGAATTTCTTAATTTCAATGTATGGAGGATTACTGATTATAATATCAAATCCTCCTTGTTTGATTACATGTCTAAATTTCAGATTCCAATGAAATGGTTGAAAAGATTGATATTCTTCCATTGTAATCCTATTGTTTTTGAAGTGGTTATTAATAAATGACAAATAATCTGGATCTACCTTTTCTAGATTATTTTTCCAAATAATTTCATTCTTTGCTAATCCGATGAGGCTATTACCTGAATCTAAATTATAGGAGAGATCAGTCGATAAACTTGATATTGTTGTTACATTCATTACATCTTTAATACTCCATATGAATAACCTTACTTTCGCAAAAGCTATTGCTTCTTTAAGCAAATCTACTCCAAATAGATTGTTTTCGATAATCCACTTCTTTATCTCATGTTTTTCTTTATTTAGTTTTAATTTTTCATTAAGAATAAGTGATATTTCATATAATTGCTGGGCTGCACTTATTAAAAAATCCCCTGATCCACAAGCAAGATCAAGAATTGTAATCTCTGATAGTTTCTCCTGAATATTAACTAATGTTTCTATATTTTTAATCTCAATTAGATCATTAATTGTCTTGATATCATTTTTTGATAAATTTGCCAGAAATGAAAAAATAGAAATCTTATTCATGAATGAAGTAATTTCAGGTGGAGTATAGTAAACTCCTTTCTTTCTTCTTTCTGTTAATATATTATCTATTTTTGATTTAGTTATGTTATCTTCATCAGTCAGATTTACTAACCGATTCAAACTCCTTTCATAAATAGTTGAAAATGCCTCAATTGTAGTCTCACCATGCTTTTCTAATACACAAATTACGAATTCAAGAAGAGCATTCCAATCAGCACCCAAGAGATTAGTTACATACCTATAATCTATTTCTGAATCTAGAAACTCAAATTTAAAAGGAATAGTGAAGTAAAGAGTCTGATTATTAACAGTAAATTTCTTTCTTTTATAGACTCTTCTGAAAGTATTAAACAATTTAAAAAAATCACGACGAATATCTCTGCTTCCTTTTAATAATTCAAGGAATTTCTCTACACTTATTTTTTTATTTGATGAATCTAATATCAAACCATTTTTTAAGAAAATGGGTGTTAAGAACATACTGAATACTAACTGTTGTAAATATCGTTCAATAGAAATGCCATAACTGAGAGTTCTTATATTTATACACATTTCATATATAACTGCATAATAACTCTTGTAGATGTTTTCAATATCATCTTTGGATAGTTGTTCGGGCATAAAATTCTAAATTCCTTTAGATGAATTCAAATCAATTTAAAGCTGAATTTGAGTAATAAAAATCTTGTTTAGTTAGTAAACAGAAAAGAAATAGATTAGGAAAACGAATGATAATTCGTTTACCTAGAAAAAAATTTGTTTATTCTTGACGGTGTGTATGGTGATCAAATAATTGATCATTCTTGAAACCAGTGTATTTATCAATTAATTCTTGAGCATTAGCTTCTTCTTCGATTTGTTCATCAATAAACCATGTTAACATTGATCTTGGTTGTAATTCTCCCAATTTCTCCATTAAATTCCATAGCTCTTCAATTTTTCCTGTAATATGTTTTTCATGAGCTAATCCTGCGTCAATGATTTCTTTTATTGTTTTCCAATCTGATTTTGGTTTCTTAAGCTCTTTTAGTTCAATAGTTCCGCCAGCATCTATTATATAATCGATAAATTTCTTAGCATGTGAATATTCTTCTTGTGCTTGAACATAGTACCAATGTGCCAAATTGCCAAATGCTTTTTCTTGTAACCAAAATGACATACTTAGATATAGATATCCAGATTCCAATTCTTCCTTGATCTGTTCATTCAAGGCTTCATTCATTTTCTCACTTATTAGTGCCATTTTATCAACATCCCATAATTTTAGTTTTGAAATTCAAATAGTATTAATATTATCCAACTATTTTCTCTTCAACGTAGATTTATTACTCTTAAAAGCATTCTTTCTTACTTTCTTCAAAAAATCATCCTTAATTAATAATTTCCTAAACTATGTATTTAAAAACTGATATTTATTCCCAATATTTCTAAAGAAAAAGACTCATAAATTTGAATATCTATTTCTCACTATGATTAAATTGAATGCAGTTATTTTGAATGGCAGCTTAAAACATCAAACACAACTAGCACCTATCCAAGAAGCATTGGAACATGAATTTAAAACTCAAAATATTAAAACTGATTCATATATCATGAATCAAATTAAAATAATAAGTTGTACTGGCTGTTTTAAGTGTTGGGACACGACTCCTGGAATATGTACTGGAGTAAAAGGTGATATTGGCGAAGAGATTAAAAAGAAAGTTGTTAATAGCAATCTTTTAGTCTTTTTAACTCCAATAACCTTTGGTGGTTATTCTTCTGAACTGAAAAAAATTATTGAACGTCTATTGGGAACTTTGCATCCTGGCGTTCAAATAATAAATGGTGAATCACATCACCTAAAAAGATATGACAGTTATCCATCTATTCTTGCAATTGGTATTTCTGAGAACTCGGATAAGGAAGAAGAGCAATTATTTAGAACACTCGTTTATCGAAATAGTCTGAATTACTTTCCACCTGTATATAAAACTTACATTTTTCAAAAAGATGATGAAGTAAAACAGGAGAGAATAAAACAGATGATAGATGAAATGGAGTTGAAAAAATGACCAAAGTATTGTTCTTAATTGGTAGTCCAAGGGGGAAAAAGAGTACTTCATTTAGTTTTGGGAAATATCTTGAAGATAAGTTACAAGAAAAAGGACTTGATACCAGTACTCTTATAGTAAGAACTCAACTCGCAAGTGATGAAAAAATTCAACAAATGATGAATGAAATTAATGATTCCAATGTTATCATTCTAACAACTCCACTTTATGGTGATTGTCAGCCGTACATCATAATCAAACTAATGGAACTTATTGCTGCAAAGAATATGAACTTAGAAGAAAAACGATTCATACCAATTATTAATAGTGGACTTCCAGAATCAGCACAAATTACTGCTGCTGCAATCCCAATTTATCATAAATTTGCTGAAATTGTCGGTTTAAAGTGGGCAGGTAGTCTTGCTGTCGAAGCAGGAGAAATGTTCAAAGGAAGATGGGGGAAACAAATGCATGATCTTGGAAAAGAAGCAGATATTATGAGAGGTATCTTGGATAATTTAGCTGATGCTGTTATATCAGAAACAGATTTACCAGATATGGCTCCGAGAGTTTTACCTGGAATGTTTTATTGGAAGATTCTAAAGAAACCAATCACGAAAATTAACACAAGACATTGGCGTAAAGTAGCAAAAGAAAAGGGTGAAGATGCTGATGCTAGACCTTATTTGGATTAGCATCAACAATATTTTTCTTATAAGGTCTAATGAAATTACTCAGATTCCCCAACGATGCTCTTTAGGATTTTGATCAACTAGCTTTAGTATATCATTTAAACCAGGTTCAACACCCTGCATAAGCATATAGCCTTTATTTAGTTCTCTATCAGTAATCTCTCCAGCTATATTTGTGGTCATTATTTTTTCTACTTCTTTAACATCTCGAGTATGACCAAGTGTCCAGATCATTTTAGCATAAGCAGTACATGGTATCATATTAGCACCCTCAAAAACTCCACGAGCTAACATATCTCTACCAGTTTCATATACCCGTAAATTAGTGAAACCATATAATGGCTCAACCACAATACAAATCGGAATTTCTTCTTCTTGAGCACGTTCAAGAGCGGGATACATATCTGTATTTACATGACCTAAACCAGTTCCTATGAAAATAACTCCATGATATTCATTATCAATTACTGAATGAAGCATATCTGGATCCATGCCAGGATAGAAATAGAGCATTGCTACTTTTGGATCTATTTTTGTATCAACCCACATATCAGATATATCCCCTCTTCGTTTGACATCATCTTTCAAGAAAGTTACTTTCTGATTAGCATCAATAACACCTAAAGGTATATCACTTAGTGTTCTAAAAGCATCTCTCCTACTAGAATGCATTTTTCTTACTCGAGTTCCTCTATGGATTAAATTGTAAGAATCATTTGTTCCACCATGCATACAAACAACTGTTTCTGCAAGATCAACATACCCAGCAATTGTACTTGCATTTATGATATTAAGTGGTCCATCACTTGATGGTCGATCACTACTTCTTTGCGAACCAACAATAACTATTGGAGCAGCTTGATTCTGGAACATAAATGATAAAGCAGAACCAGTATAGCTCATTGTATCTGTTCCATGACCAATAATAACACCATTGGTACCACTTTCAAATTCCTTCATAACAGCTTCAGCAGTTTTCGCCCAGTACTCTGGCTGGAAATTTTCAGAAAGTAAAGAATAAATCTTCTTAGGTGTAAGGTTGCATATATCGATTAATTCTGGAACAGCACTGAATAGTTCCTCAGGAGTAAAAGCAGGTAGAACTGCACCGGTTCTGTAATCTAATCTTGAGGCTACTGTTCCTCCAGTTCCTAAAAGAGTAACATTTGGAAGACCTTCTTTAAATTTCACATCTACATCTGGTAGTTTATACTTCCCTTCTTTGTAACCGTATTCTTCAATTGTTGTATCATCGGTTATTTTTATCCCTACATTGTAACCAGTATCAACTTTAAGCACAAGGTATCCTTCAGATGTATGTTCACTTCGTGGGAGTATAACTCCTTCATAATTTGCATCTCCCTTTTTCACTCGAACTTGACTCCATACGCCAACTTTTTCAATCTCTAGTCTTTTACGAAGCTTTCCTTTGTAACCCATTGGGTCTCTTGTTTGTTTTTGTTTTTTGCTTAAATCTTTTTTATCGCTCAACATACACACCTACTGTTAAATCACTTTATCTCCAATTTTGAAAGAACAATTTCGTAAATTCTTTTCCCAGAAAAAGCCCCATTTATTCTTCTCATTATTATCCCTGTAATTTTCTCCGCTAACTCCTCTTTTTTGAATTCCTTCATTTTTGGGTGTTTTTGTATTTCTTTAACCGACTCTTCATAAAATTGTATGATTTCTTTTTCAGTTGTTTTTTTAATTTTCAAATCTGATAAGACTTGTTTCAATCTCTTTTTCGGATTCTTTATTATTAATCGCAAAATGTTTGGAATCTGATTAAAATCATAGTCTCCTTTATAGGATCCATCTAGAATCTCTGTTAACCTATCAATAGTCAGTGATTTTGTATCTAAACCCTCTCTAGTTAGTGAAAGCAAAATTTCTTCTAGTAGAGTAAAGCAACGATTAGGTTCAAATTTATGCTTTTCAATAAGTGTAACAATATCCTCTACTCTTTCATGACGAATAAGCTTGACACTTTGTTCATATGAAAAACCATATTTCTCTTCTAGTTCTTTTACATACTCCCAAGGTCTCTTACCTACTTTTTCTTTGAGATGTTTAACTTTCTCCATATCCATATCTATAGGAGGAGTATCTGTATCAGGATACAAACGATCTTTTCCATGGATAACCCTAAGAAATTCTGTATTGCAATTTGGGAGAAATCTTCTTGTTTCTTCGGGGACACCATCAAGAGCCATTTTTGTTCTTTCAATAACTTTCTTCATGGCATGAATAACCCACTTTTGTGGACCCATAGCTAAACAATAAGCATCATCTTTTTTCAAATTAAGTGATTTTCTAATCTTTTTATCTAAATCAGCTGATAGATTTTGGAAAAAGAAATTCTCTTTAAATTCCTCCTTATTTGCTCTCTTCTTCTCATGTTGTATTTTTCTAAATGCCTTTGGATTCATTTCATCTGAATGGAAAAGGTAGCATCGTGGAATTCCTGAAATTAATTCAGTTTTTTCTAAGATATCTTGACCAAAATCCTTATCAGGTTGAATTTCCAAACCTAAAATCCCACCAAGTTTGGGTATACGTATGCCCATTAGGATGTAATTTTTGGGAATAATTTTTGGATCAAAATTATCTGTCAAATCAATGTAAGTATGTTCAAGTTCTTCTTTTGTTAAACCTCTTTCTTTTAACATTCCTGCAATTTTAATTAACATGTCTTGTCTAGCAACTTCTCTACGAGCAAGCTCATCAAATGTATAAAGATCCTGTACACCTTTTATTTCTACACGATTTCCACCTTTAATACTTAGATTAACATCTTGACGAACAGAACCAATTCCACGTCGTCCTATTTCATTCAAACGCAATGTTAATCCTATGTATTCAGCTAATTGTCGCAAATCATGAGGATTATCACAATCTCTGTGATCTGTAATTACCTCTACTAATGGAATACCTAAGCGGTCTAAATTATAGTAAACTGTTCGACCAAAATTCTCAGTTTTAATTTTCCTAGCAGCGTCTTCTTCAACAGTAAGATTAGATATTCGAATCTTTTTTCCATTAACTGGAATCCAGCCATCTCTAGCAACAATCATGGTTCTTTGAAAACCAGTTGTAATTGATCCATCTAAATACTGCTTTCTCGAGACAACTACTTCATCTACTAATGCTGAAAAATTTAGCCAATGAGCTAGTTCATATCCCATATACATTGCTTCGTTGTCTGGCCAAAATGGTGGCTGCTCATCTTGTTCATAACAACAAACTGATTTTTCAAAAGCATGATAGATAACTCGATAACCTTTTTCAAATTCAATTAGCATGCCAGCATCAAAATCACCCATTTCGCCCAGTACTGGACGAAAATATCTTTCAAAAAGATAATCAGGTTGACCATCACAGAGGATAGGTTCACAATTACAAAATAGCTTTCTTTTAGTATCAATTTGATGGTGGACTTCCAAACCAGCAAGGAATCCCATTTTCTTGAAATTTATTTTATCGAGTTCTAGCATAAATTCTCACAGCTTGAATTATTAACTATCTTAAAGATAATTGAACCTGCTTCATATAATAGAGGAATAATTCTATTCAGAAATCATTGATAAAATAATTGGTTAAAAAACTTTATTTCATGTAACAAAATAGATTCCATGAATTTCTACCAACAAAATCCTTTTTTTATGTGAAATTAGTTATCTAACTATCATTAGAGGATACTCTTGATCAAGTAATCTTGATACTACACTGAAATAAGGTTGATACATTTGTTTTCCAGCAGATTGAAAAGACAAGACAAACGCAAAATAGCAATTGAAGATGAACCTAAGGTTGAATTGGATTTAACACCAGTACTTATTATTCATGGTGCATCAAGTACAAAAATTGGAATTTGTGGAGAGAAGTATCCTCGTCTTGTCTTCCCAGAACAACTTGTTGATTTAAGAACTAGGATTAGGCGTTTTCCACTTGATGGGAGCACTCCAACAAATGAAGAATTGTTAAAAGCTTATTGGCAAGTAAGTGTAAAAAAACTAAAAATAAATCCTGTTCATAATCCAATACTGCTAAGTTTACCAACAGCTGAATTAACAGAATGCCCATTTAGAGATTTAGTTCAAGACTATTTCTATGATGAATTTCTAGCTGAGAAGCTAGCTGTTGTTTCAGATCCATTTCTCTCATTAGTAGCATTTGTACCACAGATAAGGAAATTGACTGCATTAATTGTTGACATAGGGTTTTCACAAATACGAATTGTACCAATATACCAAACAGCAATATTATGGGAACATGTTGCTCAGATTTCGTTTGGTGGTTTTGAGTTAACATTGCAACTTGGAACTTGGTTACAAAAACAAGGATATGAGGGTTCTATTGATGCTATGTTTGTTAGAGATATAAAAGAAAATTACTGCTATGTTAGAAATCATAACCAAAAAATAGCTGATAGTGAAGATAAGACAATAAGCTATTCTATCGGAAAAGATGTCTTCAAACTTGGATCTGAAAGATGGAAATTACCAGAACTTTTCTTCTTCAAGAAATTTTTCTCAGAAAAAGTTGAATCATGCCCAAGAAGTGACTTTGAAGGAAACAAATACGATATGAATGAGGTAACACTATCTCAAGCAATTGTGTATGTTATTAAGAGTCTAAATACTAAATTATGGGATGAAATGTGTGGGAATATCTGCTTAACAGGTGGTGGAACGAAATTTATTGGATTGAAGAAAAGGATAGAAGATGAATTGAAGTCTTCAATGCCAAATCAAAAAGACTCCATTTGTATACACAGCTCACAAAATTCTGATTTAATGCCTTTTATTGGAGCATCAAAATTATGTTGCTTAGAAGCATTTCAAAATTATTGGCGTTCCAAGGAAGACTTTGAGATTGGGGAATATGATCTATTTCTCTAACAATCCCGGGAGTTTTTGCTAAAACCTAGGGTATACATTTTAACTAATTAATATTTTAAATAATCATATCTAACTATAATCTGTGATGAAAATGAGTTTAGAAAAAGAAATTGTTAAAATAATTAAAGAAAGTAAAACTATTGCTGTTGTAGGTGCATCAAGAAATCCTGAAAAAGCAGCTCATGCGATTCCTAAATATTTGAAAGATCAAGGTTATAAAATCATACCTGTAAATCCTTCTGCTGATAAAATCTTTGGAGAGAAAGTTTATCGTAGTCTGGCAGAGATTCCAATTCCAATCGATATTGTTGATGTCTTTCGTTCGAGTGAAGAAACACCAAAAGTTGTTGAAAGTGCTGTAAAAATTAAACCAAAACTCATCTGGTTACAACTAGGTATTTCAAATGATGAAGCGAAAAAAATCGCAGAAGAACACAATATCAAATTTGTAATGAATAAATGCTTAAAAGTTGAACACATGAAAATTACTGGTAAAATCTAAGAAAACCAGATATTCTTCTCATTTTTTGTCACGAAATTTGCCCATTTCGAAATTGAATTATATATAGATTCAAACTTTAGAAGTAGAACTCACTAAATTAGCTTTTACTGTTAAAAGTTATTATTTGACAAATATGTATGTATGTCTTAGTTAATATTGAAATAATAAAAATTGAATACCAGAAAAAAAGAGGAGAAAAAAGAATGGCTAACAGGGGTATAAAAGAGATAGAAAATCCTGAAGAATTACTCGAGATGGGGTTAGTTGCTGGTATTCAAAGTGGTAAGTTTGAAAATGCGTTAGAGTTTTTCCAAAAAGCAATTGAACTACAACCAGAAAATTGTCGTGCTTGGTTTCTTTTAGGATTAGCCTATGACTGTAAAGATAATCAAACAGAAGGTATTGAATGCTACAGAAAAGCTCTCGAGATTAATCCAGATTATCCGGAAGCATTGGTGAATTTAGGGACAAATTATTCTAAACTAGATCAAGATGACATTGCAATTGCTTGTTTCTTAGAAGCACTTGATATAAAACCTGATTACTATGAAGCAATGGTCAATTTAGGAATCAGTTATATTGAGCAAGGAAATTATCAACAAGCAATAGATGTTTGTCAAAGAGCTTTAATTATTAATTCCAATTATCACATTGCATACAATACTTTAGGGAGAGCATATATGCAACTTGGTGATCAAGAAGAAGCAATAAAATTCTTCAAAAAAGCATTAGCTATTGATCCAAATTATTACGAACCATATAATTTCTTTGGTTTGATTTTAGTTGATCGTAAAAAATATGAGAAAGCGATTAAGCTTTTTGAAAGATCAATTAAATTAAATCCACAATATCATCTTGCTTATAATAATCTAGGAGTTGTCTTTGCAATGATAGGTGATTTATCTGGAGCAATTGAATGCTTCAAAAAAGCAGTAGATATTGAACCAGAGTATTTTGAAGCTCTACATAATCTAGCTTCTGCTTATGAAGAAGCTGAAGATTATGACAAATCAGCAGAATATGAAAAAAGAGCATATGGGTCCTAATCATTTTTTAGTTTCTTGCTTGGCTTTTTCAACAACTAGCAGAACAAAACCTTCTTTTCCCATATTATAGTTACCACGATTGTTAGGATATTTTTTGGCAAGTAATTTCTTTATTGTTTCATACTCTTGGAGAATTTTAGGGTTGCTACGTAAATAATCTCTAAAAAGCAACTGTCTAATCCAAAAATCGCTATTAATTTCAACCATATGAATATGATATTTTCTTTCAGCTGTACTTTTTGGTGGTTTTCTAAAAAATCGTCTGTATGGAAGTATTAATTCAACTTCTTGGACATATTCATAATTTAATTCTTCAAGTTTTGGTATACAATCTTTCGCATCCTCTAAAGAATTCAAACCAACTAGGATATCAATTATTGGTTTTGCTGCTAAACCTTCTATTGCTGTGCTGCCAATATGTTCTATTGTGTTAGTATATTCTCCCACAGTATTTAGTATTGATTTTTTCTCTTTTTCAAAAAGATTAATCCATTCTGAACTATATTCACAGATAATTACTGGCTCTTCCATAAACATCAAAACCTTAGAAATTATGATGCTTGATTAAGTATTTTTCTTTTTCGAGCACCCAAAACTTTCTTTACTTACATATGGTTATCTATGAGATTAATAAGTGATATTTCTATTTTAAGGTGAAAGCGATGAAGGATAATATTGGAAAAGAATTCATGGAAAAAACAAAATACAAATACTTAGGAGAATCTGATCAAAAAAAGAAATTAGAGAAACCTCTACTACAGCTTGATTATGATAAATCTAAACCACTAATAGATTTGCCAAAACCAGATAAAATCAATGTTCCTAAAGTTGACTTAAGAGAAGCGATTGAAAAAAGAGAAAGCGTTAGGAAATACCGTGATGATTCCTTAACTCTTGAAGAATTAGCATGGTTACTATGGAGCACACAAGGAGTAAAAGAAGTTGGCGGTGTTTGGACCAAAAGAACAGTTCCATCTGCTGGTTCAAGACATGCATTTGAAACTTACATTCTTGCAAATAGAGTAGAAGGATTAAAACCTGGTGTTTATCGTTATCTTGCACTAGATCATAAGCTAATTGAACATAATTTGGATGAAAATATTGCTGATAGGATTGTTGAAGGTGCTTATGGCCAAAGCATGGTTAAGCATTGTGCTGCAACTTTCATTTGGGTTGCTGTTCCTTATAGAATTACCTGGAGATATCAAGTGCGTGCTTACAGATACCTACACTTAGATGTGGGTCATGTATGTCAAAATCTTTACTTAGCAGCTGAAAACGTTGATTCAGGTGTTTGTGCTATTGCTGCATATTTAGATGAAAAAATGAATGAAGTTTTAGCGTTAGATGGCGAAGAACAATTTGTAATTTACTTAGCTTCACTTGGTAAGAAAATAAAGAAATAAAAGAAAATTATTCACTTGGATAATTTCTTTAATCTACTTTTTCTGAAATTCAAGATAATATATTAGATCTTTTTCCGACTCTACTAGTAAATTGAAATCAGTCTTCTTTGCTAATTTCTTGTAGTATTCCTTATCTTGAGCTGGTCTTCTAACACCATACCCAGTTTTTATGGTTTTATCTTGAAGTTTTACTTCAATAGGAACAACATAGGATTTCTTTTTCTCTTCTTCATCCATTTCTGGAATAATTACATCCCATATAAGGAATCTTCCACCAGGTTTCAAGACGCGAAAAACTTCTTTGAAGGTTTTCTCTCTTGTCTCTTCAAGCATATACATAAGTGTAAAGAATGCTGTTACTGTCTCAAATGAGTTGTCCAAAAACTGTAAATCTGTTGCATCCATTACAATTTTCAAATTGTCACTTGGTGCTTCTTCTAATTCTCTTTTTGACTTATCAATAGCAATAACTAGTTTGCCCTTCATTTGTCCAATAATGCCTTCCCCTCCACCGCCAATATCCAAAATCAATCCTTCTGCTTTAAAATCGTCAAGATTGGGATATTGCATTTCGATAATATTCATTTCATCTTCTTTTGGTTGTTTATGATCATTCATTTTTATCCTTATCCTGTAACTTTAATTTCCTACGCATGTAGAGAGATTCATCTTTCATTTCAAATCCAACTTTTAAAAGGTTGTCTTGTAATCCTTTCCTATGCATTGAAAATTTGATCCTTAGATATTTAGATTCTTTGTCAACTAATTCAGCTATTTTTGGTAAAGCAGAAAAAATAAAATCAATATCATGAGTTTTTACTAAAGGAGATGAAAGATTAATTCCTTCTTCAATTTTTGAAGTATTTGCATTCATATATCCTTTTAATTGATTTTCTTTATTGGAATATAATCCATAAAAGAATAATTTTTGTCCTCCAACTTTACCAGCTAGAAATTTAATGAATCTCGAAGGAATATAATCCTTAGCCATTTTTTTCCTGTTTCGTTCTTTTAACATTTCTTGAGTGTAACAATAATCTAATAATTCATCAAAATAATCTTTATCAATTTTACTTATTTCTTTTAAATCAACAGAATTATCATCTGAATGTAGTTCTTTTTCTGAAAGATTGAATTCAGCTTTTCCAACATGATAATATTTCTTAAAACCTTCACTTTCATATAATTTTATAGCTCCGTGATTTTGAGCATGAACATCCAATGTAACCTTTTCTAAATCAAATCCTTCAGCATCATTCATAGCTCTTTGGAACAGTTTACGAGCAAATCCTCTTCTTCGATAATCTGGATGTGTCATTACATTACCAATTGTAGCTGTTTTCTTTTCAATGGATAGTGTGAGAGCACTTACTAGTTTATTCTCAATTTTTATTCCATAGTTGAACATTTTCACTTTCATAATCTTCATTATAAGACGAAAAATCGGTTTGTTGATTTTCTTCATAATTTTAGCAATTTCATTAACGTTTACACGTTCGCGTTCTAAACCTTCACTAAAACAAGTTATCATAAGGTCAACAAAATCATCATTTTCATCTTTCTTCAAAATAAAAACTTCTGAATCACTTGCGTTTTCTATATTTGACATATTAATCCCACTTTGGTCCTTATTAGTTTGATTTAATTTCCTTTATAGTGAACACATAATATTAAGAAAGTGAGCTCATATGAACACCTTTTTACCACTCTTGAAAATAGATAGTGTAGTTTTATCATACATGGAAAAAATTCTTGAATGAAATTTAGATTCTAATGGATTAGTGATTTAAAATGAAGAAAGAAATCAAAAAATTAGTTGAAGCAAATAAGGAGACTATTATCAAGCTAGTTCAAAAGCTAATTGGAATTAAATCAATAACTGGGAATGAAGGGGATATGATTAAAGTAGTTGCTGAAGAAATGAAGAATTATGGTTTTGATGAAGTAAAAATTGATGAAATGGGAAACTTAATTGGTAAAATTGGCAATGGAAAAAGAGTGTTAGCAATCGATGGACATGTTGATACAGTTGAAATTGGGAAAGAAGGAAATTGGAAGTTTGATCCTTTGGGAGGATCCATACATGATGGAAATATCTATGGACGGGGGTCATGTGATCAAAAGGGGGGATTAGCAACATCTCTACTAGCTGTAAAAATATTAAAAGAAATAGGATTTCCTAAAGATCTAAAATTGTACTTTGTTGCAAGTGTTCATGAAGAGACATATGAAGGAATGAATTGGCAACATATTATTGAAAAAGAAAAAATTAAAACTGATGCTGTTTTATTAACAGAACCTTCCAATTTACAAATAATTATCGGTCATCGTGGAAGAATGGATATAAAAATAGAAGTTAAAGGGCTCTCGAGTCATGGAGCTGAACCAGATTTAGGTATAAATGCAATTTATCTGATGAATCCAATACTTTCTGAAATTGAAAAATTACATAATAAACTTCCTAAGGATCCATTATTTGGAAAGGGATCAATAACAGTAACTGAAATAGAATCATCTTCTGTATCATTAAATGCTGTTGCAGACAGCTGTACCATTCATGTAGATAGACGTTTAGGAATCAATGATACAAAGGAAAGTGTACTTCAAGAACTTAAAAATCAAAAACCTGTTTTGGAAGCAGAAGCAAAAGTAATTGTTCCAGAATTTTCAGCTAAAAGCTATAAGGGTTATGAATACAATATCAATAGCTATTACCCAAGTTGGAAGATGGATGAATCAGATCCATTGATTCAAAAAGCTTGCAACTGTTTTAAAGAACAATTTGATGAAGAACCATCAATCAATTATTGGCGATTTTCAACAAATGGTGTGGCAACAAAAGGATTGCATGATATACCAACAGTAGGTTTTGGTCCAGGAGATGAACGATTTGCTCATACTATTGAGGAACAGGTACCAATTGAACACCTACTAAAAGCAACTGAATTTTACATCTCATTTTATTTAAATTGGGCAAAATGAATCATGGTGATAAAATGGAAGGAAGAGATAATCAGAAATCAAATATTCTTGATTCTGATCAAAGAGCTATTCTTCATAAAATCGAGAAGATAATAAAGCTAGAAATCGAAGAAGAATCTGATATAATAAAAAAGAAGAATCTCTATTACACTCAAGGAGAAACTGACATAATAGCATTAAGTTTAGCAAATTTGAACTTAAAAAACATTCCAGAAATTATTAGTCAACTAAAAGAAATCATTTCTCTAAATATCTCAGGGAACGAATTGATTGATATGCCAGAGTTACTTCTGAGCTTGAAGAAAATATCGATATTAAATGTTAGTAGGAATAATCTTTCCCGATTGCCAAATTGGATTGGTGAATTACCACTTCTCAGAGAATTGCATCTAAATAACAATCAATTATATTCTATACCAAGCTCATTAAGTAAATGCACTTTGTTAAGGAGGATTTATCTTCATAATAACCAAATCCATACTCTGCCATATGATTTGATAGAGCTAAAATTGCTAGAAGAGATACATCTTGATTTTCGAACTACTATACATAAGAAGGTAAAAGGGATTTTGTCTAATTTAGAAGCAAATGGTAGTAAAGTAATAAGTGATTATAATCAAAGATAAAAAAAGAAAATTATTGGTAATCACATGCTAGTGATTCCAATACTATTTTTCAATAGCTACTTCTGGGACTTGAGCTTTCTTTTGCGAACAAAAAGTATAATGAATAACGTTTTTCGGACATTCATCAATACACTCGCCACAGAGAATGCAATTGCTATCTTCCATGTTACCATGTTGAACAAGATTGCTTACATCTAAATTCATAATACAAGTGAGATTACAACGCTTACAATCAATACATTTCTTATTCTCAGGTTTTAATCTCAATGAAGGAATTCGTAGCCAATTGCTAATCTTTCGACCAATGATCATAAATGGACCAATCCAACACATATGTTGGCAGAAGGATCTCTTACCAATAATGAATCCCATTAGGAGTATGACTGAATTAACTATGTAATAGATTATTATGTCTTGTAAAGATAATATGGATATGCCCGGAAGACCAAGTTCTTCATTTTCCATACCAAAGAAGATTTTTACACCATTAAATCCTTTAGCAAATAAAATTGGTAATAATATTATCACTATAATCCATGGAATAAATATTAATCATTTAACAAAGAATGATTTCCTATTAATTCTTCTAGCTTGTATTTTACTTATAGCTTCTTGCATACCTGCCATCGGACAAACATAGCTACAAAACAATCGACCAACAAATAATGATAGGATAAATAATGATCCAAAAACAAATAAACACGCTGAAATGTATCCCTGCATTGGACCTGCAAAGCTCAAATAAGGGGATAAATAAAATATAGTAACTGGGAAAAGCATAAATGAAACAAAGATTAGAATCTTCCTTGCCATCTGCCTTTTGGGGTGTTTAACCTTTGTTTTCAATCGACTGGTTTTTACTTCTTCAATCATTGTCATTTTTCATACAAACCAAATCTTGTGTTCTATTTAGCTTTGCTTGTATCTATTTTATATAAAAATATTCTTATTTAAAATATTTTAAAATAAAATATATATATTAGTTAAACAAATAAATAGAGTGAGGATTAAAAATGCCAAGGGTTCCAAAGGAAAGCAATCTCGAGTATATCATACTAGGATTGCTTAATCATGAAAAATTATCAGGATATGATATTAAACAGCTAATTGAAAGACAAATAAGCTTCTTCTGGAAGAAAACAAGTTTTACCCAAATATATTCAACATTAAAGAAACTCGAAAAAGAAGAGCTAGTGACAATGAAGGAAGTAAAAGTAGGTAATAGACCAAGTAAGAAAATCCATAAAATAACTAGAAAAGGAAAAGAAAAGCTCGAAATCTGGATGGGTGAACCATTGAAATTTGAAAAAACAAATTATAGTTTTACTTTATTTCAAGAATTTCTGCTAAAGCTCTATTTCGGTGGTTCTATCCATAAAGAAAAAACACAATACAATATAATGCTTCTTGAGAAATGGCTGACTCATACATCAGATTTATTCAAAGGTTATGAACAGAATTTACTAAGGAACTTAGAAAAGGAAGAGGATCACAAATACTATTACTTAACAATGAAATTTGGTCAAATTATCTATGAATCAATTTTAGATAAATGGTTTAAAGAAGCTGAAAGACTTCTAAAGAAATAACTTGAAAATTATCCATTTTTAGTTTGGAAGTTTTGAAGCTCCATCTGTATTTCTGTCAACAACAGATAATTTTTCTTCAAAAATTGAATCTCTTCTAAAATTCGCTTTATTGTTTTAGTTAGCAAAAACTTAGAATCTTGATCTTTAAAATTCAAAGTAGTTAAATCTACTAAAGATTCCTCAAATATCGGAATCCAATCAAAGATTCTTTTATTGTATCTTATAACCACATCTAGTAAATAAAGTGATATAATAGGAATTGTATATACTCTAGGTTTCATGTATTCCTTCTTTGAAATGCTAACATATCCTCTAGTTCCATATCCTACCAAATTTCGTGATATTGAGCTTCTTGAAAAACCTGTAAGATTAAGTAGAATTTCTTGATTGATCCTTGCTCTTGTAGTTAAATAGGAAAGAATTTTGTTAATTATTGGATCATTTACTATAAACATCTCATTCCTGACAAAATAATTCACAAATTCATCTTCATATTTTCTTAGTTCTGAAGGATAGTGTGTATATTCATCGGTTGAAATTAATTCAGAAACATCTTCACTAAAGAACTGATTTTTACTTTTACCTGTAAAAACTCGTCTTTGCACCTCAATGTAATTTCGAAACCCATTCAATCTTTTATGAAATATTTTGATTAAGGATGGATATTTATTTAACAAGTCTTTAGATCTTTCTTGCAGGTCATGAATAAATAGATCGCTCTGTTCTAATTTCCTATAAAAATTAGAATTTGCTGAATAAGCATAAATGTACTCCATTTTCAATAATGTATAGATATTCGTATGAGTGTTCGGTAAAAAATCTCTGGTTAGCATGCCAGATTGTAGGAATGATTGTAATGCTGCAGAAATTGTACTAGCAGAAAAACCAGTTAATTGTTTTAATTGCTTTTGAGTTAATGTATCATATATTCGAAAATAAGCATAGATTTCTATCAATTTCAAATTTAGACTCGATTTTCGACCAAATTCCAAGTAGAAATCTATTACTTTTTGTTCAAGTTTTTTTAAATTACCAGTAATAAGTTTTCGTTGTTTTTTATGATGGTTTGTTTCTACATTCATATATTTCTTCACTCACAATTAGTATAATGTATCTGTTAGTTATAAATGATAGCGAAAGTTATTTCTTTAAATTTCGAAATTTAAGAAATATATTTAAATCATTTCATAATTAGTTTATTAGTAGGTAATTAGTATGAATGTAGCTTCATTTGAAGGTAAAATTCTATTAGGTAAGAATGGTCGCAAATGTGGCCAAATTGTCAAGGTAAAAAAAATATTTATAAACCAACTAGATGACACAGAAAAAAATTCGAAGATAACTGTTAGAGTTGAAAGACCATTAAGAGATGAAATAGGAATCGAAATTGATGCTAAAATGATTTCACATATTGATGGCAATTATGTATTACTAGATATAACCAAGAAAGAATTTTTAATAAAAATTCGTAATATGCCAAAGGTTCAACTTCCAATTTACTATAAAAATGTATAGATTTAACAATTCTGAAAAATTATCGTGGAGGAGGTCCTCCAAACTCCTAATTTGTTCACTTTAGAATAAATGAAATGAACCAACCTTTGTAGAACGTCTCCCTCCCAAAGGTTGGTTCGGGTTGTATCAAATTCTTAGAGATAAAAGAGCGTATCAGAAGAACCATCAAATTCCTCAAGAACATCACCTGGACGATGGATTTCTTCAAGATATGCAGGATAAGCAACAGCAAAAGCTTCTTCCATTGAAGCAGTTCCTCCTAGTATGCCAATTAAGGCGTATTCTAGGAAGAAGTAAGTCCACTTACCGTTCAAATGAACTGGATCATCCCATCCAAATCCATTTTCTGTGCATGTAGTAGCCATGTAATAGTTCTCTGAGTTTGGATTTTGGAATACGTATTCAAATCCACCACTGTTACAATGATCAAGAAAGATAAATGTCTTTGAAACTGAAGGTTCTAAAATCTCAAGTAATTCATAGTTATCAATTAAACCATTGTAACCTTCCTCACCATCATTCGTATCCCACATACATAGGAAATAAACAAATGCTTTGAGATCTTTTGATCTTGATCTACCGCCGTGACCAGAACTGGTAATGGCAACTATATCATCTTCATCAGCAATTGAGAAGATATTTACCAAAGCAACTCGAGTATTGTATTCTGTTGCGTAACCATCCCATTGTGGGAAGTTTTCTGGATGACTGTCTCCTAAAAGAGTAATTTGATAGCCTAAGGAATCTAAGTAATTATACCAATCTGTGGCATCTTCATCACAGTAATTTAAATCACTTATTACTTTATAATCGGAAATGCCAATGACAAGAGCATATTTGTTTACTATACTATCTCCTGTTGTCGTTGGACTTGGTAAAACAATACCTGTAGAATCATTCATTGTAGTAACTTCTATGTCAACACTTCGATGAACTGTCGCAATAGTAATAGCTCCACTCAATATTGATAAAGCGAAAATTAAAGTTAAACCTGTTATATATAACGTTTTTTTGTTCATAGCCACCCACCTCAAGGTGTTAAAGGGTTTTGGAATATCAATAGAACATAGTTTATATTAAGTAAAGTCTGACAATGGTTTCGAAAAAGTAGTCTTAAGGTTCTAAATTCGTTTCAAAAAAATAAGAAAAAAAGTCACTTTAAAGTGACTAGTTTACAAATAAATCAGGAGGTAAAAATGTATAGATAATTGCTCCAATTGCAATTAAAACTGCTAAAATCAGAAGAACTAAGCTGAAGATATCAACTTCACGTACTATGTACGATTCATCATCTTTGATATCAGATCTTATTGTTGATACATGATGAATACTCTTACGTTCACCTATTCGACCAGAAATAGTAGCTGCAAGAAGTGTAGCAAATTGTCATAATTGAAACAATAGATTGTAATCTACTAACCGCTCTTTCTCCTTCCCAGATATTTTCATAAGCTTCTCTCATTTGGTCTTGGAAATACAAGAGAGGTTCTTGTGTTAAGTTGTAAAGGTTTGTTCTACCATCTAATGTATAAATAGTATCAGGTGCATACATGAACCTCAAATTCTGACTTAAAAATGAAGAATAATTAGTTCTTAATTGTATCATTGTTTGTTCCAAGAAGTAGCTATAATCAGGTGTATTGAACCAATCACTTAGTATAATTGTTAAAAATACTTCAACTGTAGAGTAATAATAAATTGGTTTACTTTCCCAGTTAAATCTGCTAATTGTATAAGGAATCCCAGATGGTGTTTCACCAAGAATGAAGGAACTTTCATCAGGATTATCAGTGAAAAACGTATGAATCGCAAATGAATAAGATTGGTCAGATATGATATAAGCAGCATTTACATGATTCATAATCAGGTGCATATATGTTTCATTAACAACAGTATTTGTTTCATTCTCTGCAAATGCAAGAATATTAAATTCAACATCTAGCAACCTAGCTGCTTCTAATTCTTGCCATGCTAATCTAAATAAATCAGAATCATGGTCGAAAATGTACCGAGCTTCATTAGAAGCCCATTCATAAGTTAATCGCCAATCTTCAAGAGCATCTTTTTCTATCTCGAGATCATCGCTGATAGTATTCCCCATTGCTCCAGGAATGAAAGCACACCCAGAAACAATGATAATAGCTATTATTGGAAAATATTTAATGAATTTACTTCTTTTTGATATAAATTTTCCATCTCCAATTCTAAGATTCAATCTGAGAAAATATCGTGATTGTGTTTTCTAGCAAGAATGAATCTTAATCAAACATCTAACTAAAACGCTTCAAAATTCAATTAAAATGATTTTGATATTGACAAATTAGATAACAATATCCAAGAGATAAGCTGTGATAAATTTGCATACATTTATTATCGAGTTTGAATATAGTATAATCTATTAAATAAGGGCATTATTATGGGAAAAATGAAGAGGAATAATATGAAAAATTCACTATTAGTGATAGTTATATCAACATTGATTATTGCTTCATCTTGTGGCCTAAGTGAAGGTAAAATAGTAAACAAAAATGATGAAATAAATGTGAACAATCCAGTAGTTGCTGAATTACCTTCAGTTTTTGCCTTAAAGGATGACTATTATTTGTATCCAGGTCAATATAATAATATACTACAAATAGCTGAGTTTGATAATCCATCGAACATAACAACTGTTGCTTATTATCCAACACATCAAAGTTCTAGAATAATAAATTTGTATGTTGAAGATAATTTACTTATTATGACAACAGTTTTGAATGAAGAAATAGGTTTAGAATTTGTAAACATTACTAATATTCTCTATCCTACATATTTAGGTCATTATATTGCATTAACTTCATCAATCCATGAATATATGGGTCTGCATGAAGCAAGTAGATATGAAGTGCAAAAACAGAACGATTTCTGTTACTTATTGGCTAATGGAGAATATCGTATTAATAATGATACAATACGAATTATTGATTGTTCAGATCTAGAAAATCTCATTGAATCTGCAAGATATGCACTTGAATTTTATAGTATTAATGATTTTGCAGTGAAAAATGAATTTTTATATGTTTTATCCGGGGATAAGCAAAAAATAGATATCGTGAACATAACTGACAAATCGAATCCAAAAAAAATCAAAACATGGATTACTAATGAGAGTTGCTATGGAATAGAATTCTATAAAGATTATATGTTCATATATTCAGATTTCTATATAAGAATGTATTATATTATTGATCCGCTTTCTCCAGTTCTAATAAATAGTTATAGCAGATTCACAAATGAGTATGATCGTTTCCATGATTTAGTTTTTTGGAATCATTATTTTGCTGGTATAGCAAGTGATTTCATTTTCGTTTATGATATCAATAATTTAACAAGCAATCAAAGTATTAGTGCATTTGAATGCCTAGATGAAGGTTATGGGTATTTTCTTGTAGGATTATACAGCAAAGATTTACTTTACATCTTGAGAGCTTCAGAACAAGAAGAAAGAACATTATTTGTGTTTGATGTCTCAGATGTAACAAGTATAATCAAAATCTATCCCGAAGGAGTAGCAGATAAAATTCCATTACCATCCTATGTTTACATAATTAGCTTTTTAGCTACATGTGTCATAATTCAACGAATAAAAGCTAGAAAATCAAAGAAGTAATCTCTGCTTCTTACTTTTTTCTTTTTCTCCTATAATAAGGTGATTTTGATAATAAATACAATTTTACAATTGATCGAAATGCTTTTGCCAAGTATCTAATTATACCAGCATTTTTTTTCATTTCATCAATAAGGTCATCATATGAATTTGTTTGATAGTTCAATAGTTGTTGACTAAAATCTGTATCAAAAAAATGCACAATGAAAATCATTATCTCCAAAAGCTTGGTCTGGTAATGAACCAATACCCATCGCTTCTAGCATTCCCCCTATAAATTCTTAGTAAGTTAAGCGACAATTAATACCACCAGCAATATGAAGAATTTTTCCCCAAATTTCAGTTTTTTCTAAAGCATTGACAATTGCTAATGCTGCATCTCTAATATGAATAATCTCCATATTGGTATCAAGGGGAACATCAAACATCATAGGATCGAACTTTAAGCTGCTAACATTTGGCATGAAACCAAATCGAAATATAGACCACTTCAAGTCAGAGTTTTTAACTAGCAATTCAGCTTCAACCTTTTGTTGAGCATAAATATCATCTTCATTAGGAATTGTTGGTTCATCAGTAGCTAATACACATACTCCTCGATCTCGAACATCACCAAAAACTGCTACAGAGGAAGGAAAAACAAGAGCTGTGGAATTTGATTGTTTCTCAATTGCTTTAACAACATTACTTGTACCAACAACATTAACACCTCGAGAATAATCCAATGTTTCATAATTAAATCTGGGTGGAACAATAGCTGCGAAATGTAAAACTATATCTTGATTTTTTACAGCTTCACTGATTTCATTATAGTTTCTAATATCACAGTAAACAACATTAATATCATCTTTGAATTTCTTAGCTAATCGTTTGGATTTTCTAGTATCTCGTACAAAACAAGTAATATTGTGATCTGATTTCAAAATATAGTCTAGAACATTTAATCCCAAGCTACCAAATGCACCAGTAATCAGTATCTTCATAATCTATCCATTATCTTTCTTCTTTTTATTCTTTTTATAATAAGGTGAAAGCATAAGTAACGCTGGTTTAACAAGTGGTTTAAACATTTTAGCTAGAATTCGTTTACCTCGAGCATTACGAACCATTTCATTTAGAAGATCATCAAAATCATGCATCTGGAAATGCAATAATTTCTCAAGTTCTTTAGTATCGTAAAAGCAACAATGAAATAGTTCGTTACCAAATGCTTCCTCTGGTAAAATTTCTACACCCATCATTGGTAGCATCTTATTAATGTAATCCTTATAATAGAACCTACATTTTTCTCCTCCACCAAGGTTGAATACTTTACCCCAAATTCCTTTTTTACCAACAGCATTTGCTAGAGCAACACCACAATCCTTTGTATGAGTAAATTCAATTGGTGTATCTAAAGGCATATCAAACATTAAAGGTGTCAGCTTGATTCTTTTGGAATTAGGAATGTAGCTTAATCTAAAAATGGAATATTCCAAACCGGATTTTGTGATATATTTCTCAGAGTTAATCTTAGTTACTGCATAAAAATCCCCTGGACTTGGATTAAAAGGAGTTTCTTCAGTAACAAAAGGAGTTTCTTTATCTCGAACATCGCCATAAACTGCAACAGAAGAAGTGTAAATGAGTTTTGGTTTTTGAGGTTGATTTAACATAGCATTAACAATATTCACAGTTCCACCAAAGTTTACTTGTTCAGTATATCTGTGATTTTTATTTGCTTTAGGTGGAATCACAGCTGCAATATGCATAACTAAATCTTGCCCTTCAACAGCATGATTAACTTTCTTTTTATTTCTGATATCTCCCCAAATGATGCTAACCTTTTTCTTAAATCGTCGAGCAGTTTTTACAGTATCAAAAGTTCTCTTATCAAAACAAGTAATTTCATGATCTGTGTTAAGTAATGAATCTACAGTACTTTCTCCTACATTTCCAAAAGCACCAGATACTAATATCTTCATATCAAACAATCCTGTAGTTGTAATAGTTATAATGACTTGTAAATTATGAGATAAAGTCTTGTCTAAAATCTGAAAAACATTCTTTTACTTTAATAATAATCTTGCGTCTTTAAAAAAATATGATACTTCTAAAAATGTTTGATTTTTTGAATAAAAATTCGAAAATTAATAGAAACTGAATTTGTATCGAATCAACCGTTAACCATTTTAATAAGTTATTTACACTATATTGCCGACTAATTAAATACTTTCAATCTTCGGAGATTTTATTGAATGAGCGAGGAAATAAGAATCGGAGTCTATGTTTGCAAATGTGGTTCAAATATAGCCTCAACAATCAATTGTGTAGAAGTAACAGAATATTCGAAGAAGCTTCCACATGTCGTCCAATCCCATACATTCAAGTATAGTTGCTCAAAACCGAGTCAAAGAAAGATACAAGAGGATATTAAAGAACATAATTTAAATCGAATTGTAGTCTCATCTTGTAGTCCAAGAATGCACGAAGAAACTTTTAGAAAAACTGTGCAAGCTGCAGGATTAAATAAGTATCTTTTTGAGATGTCAAATATACGTGAGCACGTAAGTTGGGTTACAGACGATCATGAGAAAGCTACACAAAAAGCAAAAGATCTAGTGAGGATGGCTGTTAGTAGAGCTGCACTTTTACAACCTTTGGAACCAAATATTGTATCAGGGGTTCCAAAAGCTTTAGTTATTGGTGGAGGTATCACAGGGATTTCATCTGCTCTAGCGTTAGCAAATCTCGAAATTGATACTATCTTAGTTGAAAAAGAACCCACCATTGGTGGTAGAATGGCTCAACTTGACAAAACATTTCCAACACAAGATTGCTCTGCTTGTATTTTAACCCCAAAAATGGCTGAAGTTGCTGAACATCCAAGAATTACATTGATGACTAATGCTGAAGTAATTAATATTTCAGGATATGTAGGTAACTTTGATGTAGATATCTTACAAATGCCAAGATATATTGATCCAGAAAAGTGTACTGGATGTGGTGAATGTACTGAAAATTGTCCAACGAATATTATTAGTACATTTGATGTAGGCATAACAACTCATAAAGCAACCTATATACCATTCCCACAAGCTGTACCGCAATGTTATATCATAGATAAAAAAGGCATACCCCCATGTAGAGATGGTTGTCCAGCTGATATTCATGTTCAAGGTTATGTGAATCTAATAGCATTGGGCAAGTACAAAGAAGCACTTGAACTAATCAGAGAAGAAAATCCATTTCCATCTGTCTGTGGAAAGATCTGTGTAGGACATTGCGAAGAATTTTGTGGTAGAGGAGAAGTTGATGATCCCATAGCAATTAGAGCCTTGAAAAATTTCATTTGCGAATATGAAAGAGAACATATGCTAGAAGAAGCCAAAGTAAAACCACTTGAAAAGAAATACAAAGAAAAAGTAGCCATTGTAGGTGGTGGTCCTTCAGGTTTAGCATCAGCTTGGTGGTTGGCAAAGAAAGGTTACAAAGTTACTATCTATGAAATGAAAGAAAAAGCAGGTGGATTATTACAGTACGCAATTCCCGATTATCGATTACCAAAAGATGTTCTTGACTATGAGATTCAAAGAATTTTAGATTTAGGAGTTGAACTAAAAACTGGTTTTAGAGTAGGTCAAGAAGAAGAATTAACTTTCGACGATCTTAAGAAGAAAGGTTTATTGCGAAGACGAGGCTATGATGCAGTAATTGTTGCCTCTGGTGCAATAGGAAATTACGAACTCCATGTTGATGGAGAAGACCTAAAAGGTGTAGTTCCAGGCTTAAATTTCCTTAAGGATGTTTGTGACAAGAAAATCCGAAAACTAACTGGAAAAGTTGGTATAGTTGGAGGAGGAAATACTGCAATTGATGTTGCAAGAGTCGCAAAGCGTCTTGGTGCTTCTGAAGTAAAACTACTTTATCGTCGTGGTAGATCTGAGATGCCATCATATCAAGAGGAAATTGATGATGCAATAGAAGAAGGTATTCTTCTAGATCCACAAGTACAAGTTGGAAAATTCATTGGCAAAAATGGTAAATTAGTGGGTGCTGAGTTACTAAAAACAAAATTAGGTCAACCTGGTGCAGATGGAAGAAGAAAAGCAAGCTATATTGAAGGTTCAGAATATGAAGAGAACTTCGATCATGTTTTCATTGCTATTGGACAGTATTTTGATAGGACTATTATCCCTGAAGATATGGTTGATAGTAAAGGTAAACTGATTGTTGATACAAAAACCTTGCAATCACATACTCATCCCCACATCTTCTGCTGTGGTGAATTTTACTATAGCCCAGAATCAGTTATTGAAGCAGTTGCTTCTGGAAAATGGGCTGCTGAATCTGTACATAGATATATCCGAGGTGAAAATTTGTATGTTGGGAGACCAGATGTACCAGATACGCATTCCCAAATTTACAAAGGAAGAGTTCGTATTGGTGAAGTAGTCACTGATATACCTATTGAAAGAGCCAATAAAATTAAACGAAAACCTTTACCAAAAGCTTCAGTAGAACAGAGGTTAGCAGATTGTAACATAGAAGTTGTAAAACCATACACTGAGAAAGATGCTAAGGAAGAAGCTACTCGATGTTTGTATTGTGCTAATTGTGGTGTTTGCAATGAATGTTTACATATCTGTGAAGCTCAAGCTATTGATCATGATGAACTACCTCAGAAAATACGTGAAAAAGTTGGAGCAATAATAGTTGCAACAGGTTACAAGCCTTTCGACCCAAGCGTTATCCTTGAATACCATTACAAGGATCCTGAATATCCAGACATTTTAACGGGCATGGAATTTGAACGATTAACAAATGCAGCTGGTCCTACAGATGGGATAATATCTGTTCCATCAACTGGTAAAAAACCAAAAACAATTGCATTCATAAATTGTGTTGGAAGCAGAGATAAAAACTATCATGAATACTGTTCAAGATACTGTTGTACAGCATCAATTAAGCACGCATACTTAATGAAAAACAAGTTTGGTTCAGAAGTAGATACTTTGTTATTCTATAAAGACATACGAACATTTGGCAAAGGCTATGAAGAATTATATAATAAGACTCGAACAATGGGAGCCAATTTCATAAGAGGCGTACCAAGCGATATCAGAAAAGATATCGATGGAAAAATGTTTTTCGACATCTATAATGCTGATTTAGGAAAAACAATCAGATATAAACCAGATTTAATCATACTTCAAACTGCTATGGAACCAAACGAAGATGCCAAAAAAATTGGTGAGCTATTAAATTGTTCAGTGGATAAGGATGGATTCTTTATTGAAAGACATATCAAACTTGCTCCAGTAGAAACAGCTTCTTCTGGTAAATTCATTGCCGGAGCTTGTAGAGGACCTATTGACATTACTGATAGTGTTTCACAAGGATATGCTGCGGCTACATTATCAGCGAAACTTATTAAAAGCAAATCGATAGAAAAAGAATCAATAGTAGCTAGTATTGATCAAGACGTCTGTGTAGGATGTGGATCATGCATATCAACCTGTGCATTTAATGCCTTATCTTTGATTGTAACTGAGGATGGTCATACAAAATCGCATATAAACGAAATTCTTTGCGAAGGATGTGGTGTATGTGCTGTTACTTGCCCTGCAAGAGCTATAACAATGAACCACTATACAGACGAGCAAATCGAAGCTATGATTGAAAACGCGTTTAAAGAATCAAGTACACCAGCACCTTAAATTTGGAGGACCTTAAATGAACTCTAAAACTACAACCGTTGTAAAAAATAAGGATAAAACATTTGAACCCAATTTGCTAGCATTTTGCTGCAATTGGTGTAGCTACGCAGGTGCAGATTTGGCAGGACTCTCAAGGTTAAAATATCCTGCCAATGTCAGAATTATTCGCACTATGTGTTCAGGTCGGGTTGACCCCCAGTTTGTTATCGATGCTTTTGAAAACGGTGCTGATGGAGTGTTAATAGCTGCCTGTCATTTAGGTGATTGTCACTACATCGCTCAAAATTATAAGACATTCAAAAGAGTTAATTTGTTACATAAATTGATGGACTCTTTTGGTATAGAAAAAGATCGACTTCGATTGGAGTTTATCTCCGCAGGAGAAGGCAATAAATTTGCTAACACCATAACAGAAATGGTCTTGAAATTGAAAGAGCTTGGACCTGCTCCTCTAAATAAGAAATAACTGGAGGCAACTTTATGGATATTATAGAATATAGCTCTAGAGATAAAGAGCTAGTCAATAAAATTAAAGCAATCTCTAGTGATGCAAAACCAGAAGATTGCTATACTTGTGTTAAATGTACAAATGGTTGCCCAGCAAACAAGGTTTTTTCAGAATTCGCTCCTCATAAATTCCAAATAGCTGCAACCATGGGATTAATTGATGATATAATTGAATCTGGAATACTTTGGAAATGTTATAACTGCTTTACTTGTGGAGCAAGATGTCCTATGGATACTGCTCCGGCTTTTACAATTGCTTCTCTGACAAATATCGCAGTAAATAGAGGAATTGCTCCACCAAAAGCAATGACTGCAATGATACAAGCAATAAAGAATTATGGAGCTATACAAGAACCACGAGAAGTAACTACGACTGATTTTGACTTCGTTTCAAGAGATGATCTTGATTTACCTCCAAAAGGAATCAAAGATATAGCTAAATTCCAAGAAGCACTTAAAATAGTAGGTGCTGACCAAGTGCTCGAGATAAAAGCATCGGAGGAAGAAAAATGAAGTATGGTTTCTATATCGGATGTACCTCACAATCTGACAGCTATGAAAATGAGATTAGTGCTCGAGCAGTTATGAAGCATTTTGAGATTGATTTTCAAGATATAGAAGATCAGAATTGCTGTGGAACACCAATAAAATCAACAAAACACGAAATGTGGGCATTCTTAGCAGCAAGAATTCATGTATTAGCAAAAGCTCAAGGATACGATGCAATAGCAACAATTTGTAATGGATGTGATCTTTCTCTAAGTGAATTAGCACATGAACTTGAACATCATGCTGATTTAAAAGAGAAAGTAAACAAAGCTTTAGCAAAAGAAGGATTGCAATTTGAATCAGCACTACCAGTTCGTAATATTCTAACAATTTTATACGATGATATTGGATTGGAGAAGCTCAAGAAAAGTGTTAAGAAGAAACTTAAAGGTCTAATAACAGCTACTCATTATGGATGTCATATAATTCGTCCACCTTTGATTCCTCGTCCAGCTGATGCTGAGAAACCAACTAAAATGCAAGAAATTCTTGAAACACTTGGAGCTAAATCACCAAATTATCCGGAACTTCTTGATTGTTGCGCAGCAACGATTATTGGTATTGAAGCTGAAACAGCCTTGTCTGAATCTGGTGGAAAAATTCACATTATGAAACAACGAGGTTATAACAGTATCTGCAATATTTGTCCATTCTGTCATAAACAACTCGGAGCTTCCCAAGATGTTGCAGGGAAAGTAATTGGTAAAGATGTTAAACTACCAGCAATGTATCTTTCTCAATATGTTGGTCTTGCTTTAGGAATGGATAAAGAAACACTTGGCTTACAACTCAACCTTACTGGTTGGGAAGACCTAATTAAATAATATTGATACAGTTAGTGAAGATTCATTTCTTCACAATTTTCTCTATTTTTCTAAACAATAACATTTCGTTTTAAAACTAAACGATGATGAAAAAAATATTAAATCAAAAGATTCAAATCATGAGAAAAAAAGGTTAAAAACTACAGTAGATTTAGAAAAATGACCATTCCCTTTATCTAATGTCCCTTATATTCTGTTAATGCTTCTTGAGCTGCATTCTCTATTTCTTTAACCATTCTTTCAAAGTATAGCTAAAAGAGGAAAGTTATTATTAAACTGAAAGCTAGTTGTTTTTCTATAGTTTTAAATAGCATATTACATAAGAAATGCTAGGGTTAGGAAATGGGTGATAGAAAGTCTAGAAGCATTGCTATTGTTTTAGTAATACTGATGTGTATAAGCATAATTGCTTTTATAACCCTACTTATCATTACATTTAGTACTGATCGGGTTAATTCTGTTCCATTGATTTTATCGTTAAGAATAATTGGTCCTTTTGCTTTTGTAGCTCTAAGTGGATTATTCGCAATAATTGTTCAAAGAATCAAGAAAAGAAGAGAGGAAAGATATTATCAAACTGAATATGATGATTTGATACAAGATGTTGTAGAAAGTGAGAAACCAGAAGAAATTTTCAAGTTAGTAATAGAACCTAAAGTTTTTCTTGGAGATCGTGAAAAACATACATGTGAAATCTGTAGAAAACCTATAAAAGAAGGTCATATAGTCATTGAATGTCCAAGATGTGCTTCATTATTTCATCAATGATCATATTTTAGAATGGTTGAGAAAAAATCCTCTTTGTCCGGTTTGTAAAGAGGATCTTTAATAGCATATTTCCCATAATGATTTTGATTGTTGGTACTAAATTCCTTTCAATCTTTAGTCAATTTGGAAATTTCTTTATCTTGTGAATGGTGTTCTCCAATGTATTTAGCTCTAGGTCTGATTAATCGATTATCTGAGTATTGTTCCATTGCGTGAGCCAACCACCCTGTTATACGTCCTAATGCAAAAATTGCTGTTGCTAGTTTTGGTGGAATTTCAAGATATTTGTAAATTACCCCTGAATAGAAATCAACATTCATGTAGATTGGTTTTCCTTGTTTTTCTACAAGTTCTCTTGTGACAACTTCTTCAATTTTTGTTGCCATATCATACCATTTCATGTCTTTTTTCTCTTCTGCTATTTTCTTAGCTAGATCTCTAAAGATATTTGCTCTTGGATCAACCACTCTATAAACTCTATGACCAAAACCCATTATTCTTTGTTTGGTATTTATCATGTTCATAATATATTCTTCAGTCTTCTTTGGTGAACCAATTTCATCGAGCATATTCATAACCGCTAAACGTGCGCCACCATGTAGGACACCTTTTAATGTTCCAATTCCTGAGATGACAGCTGAATGAATATCTGATAATGTTGATGCAGTTACTCTGACTGCAAAAGTAGAAGCATTCAATTCATGCTCAGTACTTAGAATAAAATCTAGATCCAGTATTTTTGATTCAAGTTTTGTTGGTACCTCCCCTCGAAGCATGTATAAAAAGTTTGAACAGTGAGGTAAAAGCTCGTTTGGTTTAACAATTTCCTTACCCTCATGTATTCTTTGATAATAAGCAACAATAGTAGGAGCTTTTGCGATTAATCTAAGAGCTTTTCTAATATTTGCTTCTGGAGTATTAACATTTAAATCAGGATCTCCTTGAGATATATGAGCCAATGCTGTCATCAGTGCATCCATTGCTTCAATATTGAAATTATGATAATGAATGACTTCCTTAGTACGAACATCTAATTCTCTTATCACTTTTGTCTTATTAAAAAACTCATTTAGCTCTTCAGTGTTTGGTAGTTTATCATAGAGTAATAAATGAACTACTTCTTCATAAGACAACTCAGCTAATTTTTCAATTCTATGTCCACGGTACTCTAATATGCCTTTTTCTCCATCGATATACGAAATTTCTGTTTCAAGTGCAATTATTCCCTCTAAACCTTTCTTGAACTTAGACATTTTATCACCACTTAGGAAAACTACTTCAATTAAAAATTTAATCTCAGCATAGTTTTTAAAGATTCGTTTTACCTAATTATCTCTAAATTCTTGTCTTTTCCATTAAAAATCTGAATAATTTCGTCGAAAAAGAACTATCTCAAACCTTCATATTCTTTTAGTGCTAAATTTGCTGCTTCCTCTATCCTTTGAACTATTTTATCAAAAATTTCTCTAAAGAATTTATCAAAACATTCTGAATAACCATTAGGATAAAAAATGGCAACACTCTTATTTTCTTTGTTTACAACCTCAAATGTAGGTCTTGGGCGTGGACCGATAGGTTTATCTTCTGAGTTTTTAGAAATGTAGGGATCATTCCTATTCAGTTTAAAATCATCTCTACAAAATTCTTTGAAAGCTATTGGTATTACATCTTGACGTGCATCATCCATTGCTTGATACTTGGGATGTTTAACCAAAGAGAACCACTCATAAAATAAATAGCTAATTAAGATTTGAATTTTTCTTATTAAAAAGTATTATTTTTAGTTTTTTATTTTTGAAACGTTACTATTATTATTCAAAGTATGTAATTGTGAATTGTAACAATAATCAATTTATCAATTGACAATTAATGGCTGAAAACTTGCACTGATTAAGTTTATAAATTCCTAAAAATAATTAATTGTGGAGGGTAAACTCTGTCAGTAGAAGAACAAGAAGTAATTATACGAACAGTAGTCGAACCAGCTTTTCAAAGGAGTTTAAGCCAGCTAAGAATTAGCCTAATTATTTTTATGGTATATGCAGCTATTACAAGTGTTTATTATGCTTTCAGCCTTGCTGATTTGTCAGGAATTCCTTATATGTTTACAATCTTCTATTGGGTTTCACTAGCAATAATATTGACAGCTTTAATTCTCCTATCAATAGGTGTTTCCAAATTTAGTTCATTTTTTAAATTTAAATCAGTAACTGGAAGGAACATTATCCAACAATTAGCATTTACTTACATAATCATTTTAGTAATTGATGTTATCCTCATAATAGTCATAGGAACAATTAGACCATCTGCAGGATATATGATTTATATTTCACTAGGAGTTTTAATTATATTATCATTGATTCTTGCTGCGATTTTTCTCATTATTGGTTTTACATTAGACAAAATGAAAGTATATCAAGGAATGAATAGTCGTTTGGCAATTGCACCATTTGTGTTAGGTCTGTTTGTTCTAATTGATATAGTAGTAAATATTATCGTTCTATTTAATACAGATATTTTCTGGTCAATCTTCAGTGATGCAGTAAATCTTGCAGTTGTTGCTGTATTATTAGCAGTATGCACTGAACTGCTTTTAATGATCAATAATATTGAACCCAAGCAAGTAATTCAATCTTTGACATACTAATTTAGATTATGAATGTTAACAAGTCCTATCACCTGAGAATCGAAAAATAAATTCAATTCTAGACTTGTAAATCTTTCATATAAATAAGTTTGATTCTATTTATGTTTTAAACAAAACTTGGAGCAAAAATGTTCCTTTATCTAATACCTATTGTAAATTATAGAAACAAAAAGCAACTCTCTCATTTGCAACAAGGTTTTTAAAAAATATCGATAATCTTACTCTGGACAAAATTTGGGAAGAATGATATTTTGGCACCTAAAAACGGGAGATTAATAATACAATCTGGTAATGTTTTTGATTCTCTGAAAGGAACAATAGCTGAAAATAAGACTATTGTTATTGAAGGGAAGAAAATTGTATGGGTTGGAGATGATGGGTCATTTGAAAAAGAGAAAAATGATCAAATAATAAAAGCAGCTGGGAAGACAATTCTTCCTGGAATGGTTGAAAGCCATGTTCATTTAGAAGCAACAGGTGATCCACAATATGAAAGAGAGTACATGAGAACAAAAACAAGTATGTGGTGTTTTATTGCTTTGAATAATGCTCAGAAACAGCTTGCTAGTGGTTTTACATGTGTACGAGATTGCGGTTCATCACCTGGTTGGATTGCTTCTTTGAGAAGAATTCTAGAAATGGGTCTTCTTGCAGGACCAAGATTAGTTGTTGCTGATAATGGGGTAGCTCAATGGGGGAACCAAGAAGCAATAGCACCAGATTTTATGCTTGCTTACTATAGACAAATTGGTGAAGTAAAAGCTGGAGTAGTTGGTGTAAAGCATGCTGTTCGTGATAGAAAACGTGCAGGTGCAGATTTCATAAAGACTCTCACAACTGGTGGAGTACTGCATGGTATGGAATCTAAACTTGGAACCAGCCTTTTCACTGATGAAGAACTTGAAGGAATGGTAGAAGAAGCGCACAGAATTGGTATGCATGTTGCTAGCCATGCACATGGTTTAGAAGGTATATATCGAGCTGTGAAGGCTGGAATTGATACCATTGAACATGGAAGTTTTCTAGATGAAGAAACAGCTGATTTAATGAAAAAGAAAGGATCATTTCTTGTTCCAACTCAAGCAGCACTTATACATTTGCTAGAATCAGGTATTTTGGAACAAATGCCACCTGAAGTACAAGTTAAAACAAAAGAGACTTCAAAATCACAAATGAATAGCCACAAAATAGCTTTTGAAAGGGGAGTACAAGTTACTGTAGGAACAGATGCTGGGACACCTGGTAATTATCATGGAAGAACAGGATCAGAAGTAAAATACATGGTGGAAAACGTAGGAATGACTCCAAGTCAAGCTCTACAAGCTGCTACAATTGTTGGTGCGAAATGTGTTCATCTGGATGATAAGATTGGTGTTATTGAAAAAGGAAAAATTGCTGACATTGTCATTTGCAATAAGAATCCACTAGAAGACATAACAATAATCGAAAATCCTAAGAATTTTTCACATGTAATTAAAGATGGAAAAGTAATGGTTGAAAAAGGTGTTATTACCTATTTTTCACCATAATTCCCTTTTTTTCTTAAAGTATAATAATATCTATTAGTTCTATTAATGATGTTATTTCGTATTCTACTTCAAAATTGTACGGATTTGGTATTTTATTTCGATTAAGCCAGATATAGTTTATTTCTGCATTAATAGCTCCTTGTATATCAGTCTCGAGAGAATCACCAATATGTACAATCTCATTCTTCTTACATTTAACCTTTTCAAGCGTTATATTGAAAATCTCTTTATCCGGTTTCTCTATGCCAAAATCTTGTGAAAAAACTACAAAATCAAACATCTCTTCTAATCCACAATGTTCTGGGTAAGAATTACCATTTGATAGTATCCCTATTGTATATTCCTTTTTTAGAGCTCTAAGTGTTGGGAGAACATCATTATAGAGTTCAATATCTTCAAAACGATGTTTAAGGTAAATCTGGTTCAAGTAATTAGCCAATTCTTCGTTTGGTCTTTTTACAGCTTTTAAAGTTTCACGAAAAGCATGTAATCTAATATCCTCTAAATTGGTTACAATACCTTTCAATTCATTAGCAACTTTATTTCTTATTTTAATCATTAAATCGATATCAAGTTTCGAACCAGCTTGAGAATCTAATTCATTAATGGCTTCTAAAACGAATTTTAATGAATGTCTCATTACCTTAACAAAATCCCATAATGTACCATCTGCATCGAAAGAAATAACCTTTATACCTGTTAGTTTCTTCATTCATTTCTCCACGATTCAAAATGTGTTTGGATCTATATTAATTTTTAACTAATATCTTTCCAAAATACTTCAAAAGTTGTTACTCTAATCTTTTCTACTAAAAGCTCCTTTGACTTAAAATAGACATCAATTAAGGATTCATATAACAATATTCCTTGAATTTTTTCTTCAATTACATTTGATATATCAATTTCAATTCTTGAATATCCTGTATCTGTTTTGAGATTTTTTGAATCAGGTAGAAAAGTTGGAAAATCTTCATAATAAAATATATCGTATCCTGCTACACTCAAACCAGCTACTGCTTTCTTAACAATAATATGATCAACTTGATTACGACGCGCTCTTGAACAGTAAATTTCTGAGATGTTTTCTTTCAAAACTAAATCTGAAATTACATCCCGTAGCTCTATGACTTGTTTTTCTTCAATTTCATTTAAGTTCTTGTCAATGAGACTCTCAAAAGTTCTTCCTCTAAGGAGTGCTGATTTGAATTTAAGAAAAATAATCTCTACTCCAGATAACTTCCCATAATCTATTTCTTCTCGTTTCTTTCTCCTATAAATGGAACCTTTTCGTTTAATTCGATAGAATTTTCTTCGATCTGGAAAAATTGTCAAAATAATTGAATTTTCTTTATTTTGAGCTACTAAACCACCACATGACCAAGCTATATCGCCATAATGTGGTTCAAGGAAGAGCTTTTTGACATATCCAACTCCTTGTATGAAGTATTGTTGAATAAGAAAATAAAGTTGTCTATAGTAAACTTTAGTTAATTTGATTGTTTGTGTTTCTCACTAGAAGAAATTTCACAAAATGAATAACTAACATCATGAGTTATATTAAGCAACTTTCTGAATTACATCTAAAGCGAATTTTTGAGCATCTTGAATGTCCTTTTCATCTGGATGAGGTTTAACATATGCTACATATTCTTTGAATTCTTTCTCATCAGTAACGATTTCCTTGTGAATAAATTGTTCTTTAGGTGCTGAAGGAGCTCCTAAACATCTAAAGCAACCATGAAACTTGATATCTTTCTCAGAGCTGATTTTTTCAAAGGTCTTTCGACATTTGCCTACCCATTTTTCATAGAGTTCTTTGTTCTCTTTTAATTCTGGAGGAAAACAAGCATGAGTGAAAAATCCCGCTAGATTGTATTTTGGATTATTTGGTATTCCTTCAAGAAGAGATTTTATTGGCTTTACTAAATCTGCACTATGACATGGAGAACCAATAAAAACCAAATCATAATCATTTAGCATATTATTCTTAATGTCTTTTAATTCTCTTAAATCAGCTTCATGATCTTTCTCAAAAGATTGATTTATTGCTTTTGCGATTTTCTCAGTATTTCCTGTTTGACTAAAATAAATTGTAATAATCTTCATAATTTTGTACCCATAATAACTACAATAGACACTTTGATTTATGTAACTATTCTTTTATAAAAAGCTACTCAAATCAAGAAAATTTATTGTAGAAAAACTAAAATGAATAACTAGATAGAGGATTGAATACAATGCTGTTTAAAGAAGTAGTAGATATAGTTGATTGGGGGGAAGTGAAACCTAGATTAGCTGAGCTATATCCAAGTCAAGCTAAAAAACATAGACGATACAAAAAGGTCCTTGATAGACTAAAAAATCTCAAGCCAAAAAAATCCAAACAAGAAATGCAACTAGTGATAAATTATGTTGTAGAGAAGGAATGTGAAAATTGGCATGATGTTTCTGGTTATAATGAAAAGGAACCACTATTATTTGGTTTATCATTCAATGAATGGGAAGAATGGTTAGGGTTAGAAATTCAACCTGAAACTATACAAGATTATCTCCCAGTTGATATTGTTGCTTATTGTATGTGGGAAATGACATTCTGGGGTTTAACTCAAAGAAGAATTCGAAAAACAGCTAAAAAACTTAAATTAGATTTAAATAATAAAAAATAATAATTCTAAATTTTCAAAGCAAATAATTTCCGATATTCGATAGTGTTTTTGCTTCCACTACAAGATTTAACTGTAGTTATTTCTTCATTTATCTCTTTAATGTTATTTAGTAAATGAACATGTTTTATAGTTTCAATCAAAGGTGCATCTAATTCTTGTAATTTCTCTAAAATAGTAATTTTTTCATCTATTTCCAGTTGTTCATTTGTGATTTCAATAGCGAGTTTATGAATTCCTTTTTCTTGAGCTATTTTTAGAGCTTCTTCCAATAACTCTTTTGCTTTTGCAGTGTCAAAAGCCAATAATGCTAGTTGTGATTCCAATCTTAAAATTTCAATAATTAACCAATAAATGCTTTGTTTTTCAGCAATGTCATACAATAATATTAGATGAGATTTTATACTATCTAATATCCTATCTTCACCAAACAATTCTATTTCTTTAATTAATAATTCACATAGATTAAGAGTAGCATTTATCAGCATTGTTGAGCTTAAAGCTTCATCCTCAATAATTTGTTCCAGTAATTCAATAGCTTTAGACCAATCACGAATTCCTTTGTTTGCTTTTAATATTAATGCTGATGCTAACAAATACATTTGATTTATTTCTTCCTTATCTAAATCATTTTTTAATTGACGTAACTCTTTTAGATGTTCTTCAGCTAGATTCAAGTTTTCAAGTTCAATTGCTAACAAAGTCATATCATAATAGCTTTGAGCAACTATTTCTTTATTATCAAATGTTAATGCTATTTCTAAAGCTCTTTTGGTATTTTCATATGCTAGATTTAATTCACCCTTTAAATTGAATAATCTTGAGTAAATAAAATAGATGTTAGAGCTTTCTTTAGAGTCCTTTTCTAAATATTTTTCTGCTTTATGAAGTGACGTTAATGCTTTTTCAAATTCACAATTTCTAACATAAATACAACCTAAGTAGACATATTTACTATAAGAATAAAGTTTGAAATCGTTTTCTTCATGAATAGAAATAGCTTTTTCTGAATACTCTAAGATCTTCTCTCGGTTTGGTTCATAGGCAGATAATTTCCATAGACAGTTTTCTTGTTCTTGTTTACTTCCAACAGAAATAGCTAATTTGTATGCTTCCTTAATATTTTCTTGGCATTTATTTCTTTCATTAAGTCGATAATAAGCCAGGGCAATTTCCTTCAAACTAAAAATAGTTAATAATTTATCTTCGTTCTTTTCAGCTAATTTGTTACATTTTTGTGCAAATTTTAGATATTTTTTTGGTTCAATCCTTGATGAAGTGATATATAGCTTTAGTTTTAAGATTGAAGCTTCTATTTTTGTTATTTCTTTCTTTGAGATATCCTTTAATTTTAATAATTCATCTTCTATTCTATTTATTATTTCTTTAACTCCCTCTTTATTATCCAAAAAGAATAATGCTTCACCTTTCTGTATCATAGCATTAATTTTTAGAGTGGATATTTCTTGAGTATTAAATTGTTTTAGAATTTTATCAATAAGATCAAAAGCTTCTTGATTGTTTCCCATCTTGTTTAATAAATCACTTTTATATATATTACAAACGATTTTCTCTTCGTGTCTTATCTCTTTACTTTTTATTACTTCTTCTATTATTTCCAAAGCTTTGGAAAACGCACTAACAATAATGAGATTATCAACTTCTTCGAGTTGTTTTCGAATGAGAGTAAACAATTTTTATTCTCCTAATATTTTAAACATCTAATAATGGAAAAATCTTTCTCTCTAATGCTTATGAAAAATTAAAAAGGTGTAACAAAATTTAGCAATTATTTTTTTTGTATTTCTTATAAATCGCTGTTGAAATAGCAACAACACCAGTGATTAAATATGCTATTCCTATTCCTATAAAGGAATTTTTTATCTTTAATATCTAATCAGAAGTGAGTTTCTTTCTACTAAATGTATCAATATATTTCAAATCTGTCTGATTTTCACAATCAATAATAATCATTGATTCTTTGGTATTGGGTCTATCTTGATTAATATAAGCTCTATGCTCATTAAAAACCATATTCCATAAGAGAGGTCCATTTTGATAAGATCCTAATTGAGTTAAATTTACTCCTTCGACAATCTCAAAAATCTTAAAATTATTATAATCCAATAAATAAAGACTCTCATCAAAGATTGAGATATAGAATGCCATGTAGTTTTCAATTAAAGTTCCAATCTTATGAATAGAAGAAATATTGGAAAAGTCATAGGTTTCTATTAATGGATATCTGCCAGGGAACTCAGGTCCTGTTTGATGGGCTATATACAGTTTTTTATTTTCAATGAATACTTTACTATCAATAGCAAGTTCATTTGAACCTTTAATTATAAATTGCTCCTGAGGGTGTTGCATATTCGACAGCTTAAACGTTCCCAAACCTAATGTTTGATTTTCATCACAAAAAACTATGAACATAATATTCTCTTTAATTACTAAATTTCTTAAATTAACACTATTATTGAACAAATCTTTTGCTTGAATAATTTCACATTCAGTTTCCAAATTAGTTTGATTAAATTTAATTAGTTCTAAAGAAGTACTGTTTCTATCCATGTGAAAAAGTGTAATAATACCATTTTCTATATAAATTCCATAATCTGTAAAAAAGCCATCAAATTCACGAAGTTCAATTTTTGCTTTTGATTTTATCCAAAAGGTCTTACTTGCATCAAGAATTTCTAATTCAAAGAATCGTTCATAAGTATTAATATCATTCCAAGTCAAGTAAACAAATAACCAATTTTCGTAACTAAAGATTTTTTGAACGCTTTTGCCTGTTTTATACTTCCCAATTCGCTTAGGATTATCTTCATCATTAATATCAAAATGTAGATATCATCACCATTTACAATGTTGGTGTATAATCTATCATTTTCAATTTCCATGTTATTCAGTAGTACTGATGACACTTTTTTTACTTGTAAAACATTCTTAGGACCATTTGCTGCTCCATTAGTCTTAAAAATTGGAACAGCAATTAAGATAATTAATAATAAAAAACTCAAACAGCGTTTTCTAAAATAGTATGCATTCCTCATTTATTATATCCCCCATATTAATAATATTTTATTTTCATTAAAATTTATTGTGTAGCCTTTGATTTCTTAATTGAAAAAAAAAAATAAAAACTGCCCAAAATTAATAGGGGAAATTGGGATTATCCTTGTCTTCAATTCTCATCTGATAGACTTTCTTGTTCTTCAAATCAAAATTCTGGAATTGAAAACGCTTATAGATATTTTCAAATTTCACTATTTTTTCTGGTGTGATTTTTACAAGTACCATTTCTTTAATTTCAGAAAAAGTATCAAACCATTTAGGAGAAAACTTTGCTCTAAATAAATCACCAATTTCTTTGTGTTCTTTATTGAAAGCCCAACCCAAAACTTCTGCTATTCCTTCTATTTGAACATTCCTCAGAGTTAAAGCAACATTTGGATTTTCTTTTATTTGTTCAATTTTTTTATTGTGTTCCCAAGATAAGAAATAGATATCTAAATCCTTGCTAGTAAATGAAACAGTTCGAGCAGTAACTCTATTTTTAGATGAGGTGGCAAGAACTATGTCTCTATTATCTGCTAAAAGTGTTAGAACTTCGCTTTTTATTCTATCATAATCAGGTTCTTCTCTCATTCTCTTTATAGCTTCTTCACTATCTAAATCAGTATTGGACATTTAGAATCACTCAAGTAATTCAATAGCAATTCACAATTAAGAAAATTTCGTTGAATTAAAGTTTATTAACAATAAAAGATATTCTGTTATTTGATTAGAATGATATGGGTTAGTAGAAATTATGTTCATGTAGATCGAGTTGTATGTCCTTGGCTAATTAAACGATTTATTGATTTACATGCTCAGTTTGTTTTTCTACCAAAAGAAAAGATAGCTGATTTTGTAAAGCAAACAGGAGCAATTCCTTTTGATGCAAAAATTTCAGATGCTGATCTAGACCATTATGAGGAAAATGGAGTAAAATATTGTTCATTTGATGCTATTATCAAAAGATATCAATTGGAAGATGATGAAGCTTTGCAAAGACTAAGAAAGATAGTCCGAGCATCTGATACTGGAAAATTAGATGATGAGCCTCTTGCATGGGGATTAGAAGCAATAGCAAGTGGTGCACCACTTTTAGTAGATTCAGACCATGAAGCTTTAGAAATGGAATTCCCATTTTATGATGCAATCTATGCTTTCCTACAGAGCGAGATTGTTCTCGAACAGCATAAAGAAGAATTAGAAAAACTAAAGACAAGAGGAGAAAAAAGGCAATTCCTAAAGACAAAAGTAAGTCAATTAAACTCGAGAAAGCTTGTATAATAAATAAAATAAAGAAAGAAAATAGGAGTCAAACATTAATTTGCCCCTAACTAGTTTTTAGCAATGAATTGAATAAAGCGACTATGATATATTGCCATTCTGTTCAATATATGAAGCGAAAATGTTAGTAAAAGGAAACCAATGATTGGAGTAATAACATGTAAGAAAATCCAAAATCCTGTTGGCAATATTGCATACCAAGCATCTCTAAAGACTTCGCCAAAAATAGCATATTCAACAATAAGCTCAACCCAAGAGAACATTAAACCAACAGAAGTTGATATTAGTGTAACTGCAAATGTAAAAGTAATAATACCAATGGGCATTGCAAATATCAGATAATAGAAGAATGATTTGTAGATCGATTTGTTCTTTAAAGAACTAAATACCTTCTGTGTCAATGTTCCTTCTTTTTTGAATTTTATTCTATCAGGTTTTATTTTTACGCCTGTTAGAAATGATGAAAGCCATGTTTGAATTTCTAGTAAATATGGTAAACTAAGTAAGAAGAAGAATAAAAGAATAAATCCAATGAAAATAGGTATTAATCCTGCAAATGTTGAGAAACATGTTACTGCATATGTAAAGTAGAATATTCCTAATGGAAGTAATAATATCAAATATAGTATATTCAGATATGTTCTTCCTTGAGTATATACTCCAAAAAAGCCTACATTTAGTAATAGGTGTTCTTGAATTGCCACTCTTACTTGTTCTGTGGTGCCATTACTTCTCTTTCTCATAACAGTTGATCCACATTGACTGCAAAAAACATCTTCAATTTCTAATTTATTCCCACACTCTATACAAAATATTTCACTCATTATTTCGTCACCCAGCTTAAACAGTAACACATTGGTAGTTACCACTTTAGTAGTAAATAGCAATGGTTCCTCTTACTATTTAAACGCAACCCAAAGAAAAATGAAGAAAGTCATGAACTTGTATTAGATTTTAGGAAGTCCAAAATTTTTGGTAATACAAGCTCTTTTTTCATCATAGCTTCTGGATGATTTAATCCAGGAAGAACAAAAGTAGTACAATTGGGAATGAGCTTTGAATATTCAACTACTGCTGGATAGCATGATTTATCCTTTTCACCAACAAATGTTAGAATTGGTAATTTTAGTTTCGGAAGTAATTCTTCAACATCGTAAGGATCTAGAGGTGCATTTTCAATAGGTCCTTCTTTCATAAATGCAAGTCTAAGGAATACGTTTGGATTGTTTGGTGGGTATTTTACACGACTTCCCCCAGCAACAAAGGAGAGTAGTCTTTCAGGATAATATTTGACAACTTGCCATCCTACAAGACCTCCCAGTGAATAACCAAAGAAATGTAATTTATCAATATCTAAATGATTTAGAACAGCAATAACATCATCAGCCATTAATTTGAACGAGTATTTTTTCAAATCTCTTGGTTTATCACTTTCACCTTGTCCTCGGGGATCAATCAGAATAAGTTTGAAATGTTTCTTTAATTCCTCAGTATAACTTAACTCTATCCAAGCTTCTTTTGTGGAATTCAATCCTGTGTGAAGAAGTAAATATTCTCCATTACACTCATTGATAATCTTATAATTTATCCGAATTTCATCATTAACAACAAATGGCATAGTCATTAGTTATCAAAATCACTTAAAATTTTTATTGTACAAAATGCATTTCATAGATACTTCAAAAAAAGAAAATGAGTCGAAGGTAAACTTCGACTAAATCTCTTACTTTATCCCGCGACTTTATTTTTCTTTTTTGATATTAAAACAATAATTGCACCAATTGTGAAGATAGTTGAAATTGACCAGTAGAATGACCAAGATGCACCATCTTGTTCAAGATCAATTTCTATTTTAAGGACAAAGATATCAGTACCACCAAAATAAGTGTCATCGTATGCTGCTGCTTCTCTTGGAAAATCAACTGATTTGGTAGTTCCAGCTAAAACAACCTCTAAATTATTGCTCAAACCTATACTATAAGAATAATCAGAAGAATTTCCACCTATGAAGGTTGAGTATAATAATTCACTACCATCTGGTGAAAATACAGATAAGAACGAATCCGCTGAACCTGATAGTTCATTATCATAAGCATTTTTTGTTATGGGGAAATCTTCTGAATAAGTCTGTCCTGTTATAAACACATTGCCTTCACTGTCTAAACAAAGATCTTGTGGATAGTCCATATAATCTCCTCCTAAATAGGTAGAGAAAAGGATTTCAGGTGTTGATCCATTCATTGTAAGTTTCATGAGATATACATCAAACATGTAATTGTACTCATCGTCGTTTGCATTGACGATGGGGATGTCTAAGCTTGTAGTTTCCCCTAGTAAGTAAAGATTATTTGCACTGTCAACTTCTATTGCCCTTGCACTATCCATTCCATCTCCTCCTATATATGTTGAATATAGCAATGACCCATCCTCAGATAGTTTAACAAGAAAAATATCAAAATCTCCATGGTATGAACCAAACGTTGTTTCATCAGTCATTGTAATATTGTCGGTTAAAGCCGTGCCTATGAAATAAATGTCTCCATTGTTTCCTACATCAATAGCACATGCTCTTTCTACAAACTCCTGTTCTGTTTCACCAAAATAGGTTGAGAAAATTATTGAAGAACCATTTGCAGCTATTTTCGCAAAGAAGCATTCTACTAATCCGTCATATTTACTGTCAATTGTATTATATAGTGGAAAATCTGTAGATGTTGTTTCTCCTGTGAAAATTATGTTATTAGTGGTATCTAGTGCTATTCCTAGTGCAATATCGTCACCACTTCCACCAAAGTAGGTAGAATAGATTAATGACGATCCATCTGAAGAGAGTTTTAATATAAAGCAATCGCCATTCTCTGCATTTTTACCATTATATGTTTCATCGTATGCGTTAACTGTTGGGAAATTGATAGAATCCGTACAACCTGTGATAAAAGCGCAACCAGTATTATCAATTTCTATATCATATCCATAATCGGTTCCATTTCCACCGATGAATGTTGAATAGAGTAAAGTAGATCCATCTGCAGATAATTTCAAAACAATGACATCATCTCCAACAGCAGAAAGGGTATCGTTGTAAGCTGTAGCACTGGTTGGGAAATCTACTGAAGAAGTACTTCCTACAATGTAGGCGTTTCCTAAATTGTCAAGAACAATATTTCTAGTTATCTCATAACCGCTTCCCCCGATAAATGTTGAATAGATTAGGGGATCAATTATGAGTTTACGAGTTATATCATAGGTGCTAACATCAAAACCATATGTATTCTATCATCAGAAATGAATTCAGCATCTATATCTAAATCGTTTTCTTGGAAGACCCGAAGTCCATCATCGATAATTTGATGTTCGTCAATAGATAACACTAGTTTGTCAGATTTTATAGATGGTTGGTCGTCTAACCCTTCAAATCTAGTTCTAATATCTTGAACGTTTGCTCCAACGTTAACATGGTATTCATATTTGATCCCATCATTAGTGATTTCGTAAAAGAGATCAATTCCTGACCATAAGTTGTAATAAGCAATTTTTTCACACTTTATGATATTGCTATGCGCACCATTGTTTCCAATGAAATAACTCACAGTACTTTCTTGTTGTTCAAGAGCTATTGGCTTTACTGCATACTCTTCTGCAAACTTAAGATCCTCTATGTTGGGAACGATCTTCTAAGAAATTGAATCCCTTAGTAACATTATAGGAATGTTTACCAGGAAATTCTGCTGTAGCAATAACTCTAAATCCTTGTTCATTTAGAAGCTTTTTTGTTAGATATGAGCAATACCCATTGTTGGTCCGCCATAAGTGAAGTACATGCTACACAGCTTGTTTTTACCTTCCAATGTTTTTATCCAATCTCTACAAATTGCTGGATTATTGAACCCCAAACTGGAAATCCAAATATTAAAGCATCATATTTTTCATTATTGATTTTCTCTTTTCTGTTTCTAAAAGGAGTAATATCAATTAAGCAAACACTCATTCCCATATCTTTTAGTTTATAGGATATTGCATGACCAATTTTGCAGTATTTCCTGTTGCTGAAAAATAAATTATACCAATATCCATCAGAAATCATACTAATAATGATATAATGCTTAAAAATATAATCTTGCAATAAAAATCTAGAAAATCTCTCTTGCAAAAACGAGAAAATTCATTTCAAAGATTAAATTGTTTTATTTTTAGTATTAATTTCCAATCTAGCGAATATCCCTTTTTCTTCATTAAACCTTTAAGGGATAAAAGATATCTGATAATTTATGATTGATGATACAGTTACTCTAGAAGATATACTCTGCAAAAATAAATCTACTAAAGCATTTCTTTTTGATCTTGATGGCACATTAATAGATTCACAAGAAGGCATAATTACAATCGTAAAGGATTTTCTAGATTCAAAAGGTTATAATTTTAGTAAAAAAAGTCTAGAAAGTTTATTTGGTAAACCAATAGAGGAGCTTTTCAGAGAAGTGCTTATAGAGAAATCAAATGAGGAGATTTGGGAATACGTAAAAGAAATAAGAAAAATCTATGCTAAAAATCACTTGCAAATTACTGAATTATTCCCAAAAGTCACAGAGCTTCTTGAGTCAATAAAAGCAACTGGTTTGAAAATTGGTATTGCTTCAACGAAATTTAAAAGATTCATAATCGAAGTAACTGATCATTTTGAAATAACCAAATTTTTTGATGTAATTGTATCAGGTTATGAAGTGGATAATCATAAACCTGCTCCAGATATAATTTACAAATCTGCTGAGCTGTTACAAATTTTACCTTCTGAATGTATTTATGTTGGTGATAGTATTAGTGATGTAGAAGCTGGAAATACTGCAGGAGCAACAACTATAGCAGTACTTACAGGAACAAGTAAATTAGATAAAATAATAGCTGCAAAACCTGACTTCATAGTTAAGGAATTAACTTCCATTAGAATAAAAAAACGTGGATAGTGAAACTTCTTACTGATAGTTGCACTTTTATACTAGCGATTATTGCATGCAGAAATAGTTTGCCTTAATACTTTACATTAATTAACGAGTAACACACATCAGTAAATTTAGGAGGAAATAGAAATTATCGGAATTTGTTTAGGAACTTTTGATGATAAAATAGGTCCAAAAGTAATTTATCAAAAAGGAATCGATCCTAAACTAGCTAGTAGAGTTGTTATGAAAGTAATGGTTGGTTCATTATCTTATATAGATTCAGAAATAACATATGAATCAACAGATGAATCAATTATACCACTCCAAGAAGAAAATCTCATTACTTTTACACTATTTTTTAAAATACCCAAAGAAGATGTTCGAGGTAAAGAAAAGCGATTTACAATATCAACAATATTCGAAAGAGAAAAACGAAAGTGGATTTATGATAATGCTTCATATCTATCAGAAACTTTGAGAAATCTAAGTGATATTGTTAAAATGCATTATATATCAGATGAATTCACTCCTGAATTTCTAGAAAAATTAGATCAATTAGTAAAAGAATCAATAAGATTAGGTCTTATTGAAAGCCCTCACTTAAAAAACAAAGCAACTATTACTTGTCCAATTTGCTCTAATAAAAACCTGATATCAATAAATGAGAAATACTCTAAATTGAATATTATTGAACATAAGATTTTCAAGGGTGATGTTTGTCCACATCAATTCACAGTTTATTTGGATTTTAAATTAAATACATTAGGTTATAAAGAACCTGAAGTCAATTTAAGTACATTAAAAGAAAAACTAGGCTCTTTAAAAACACCATATAATGATTTTTTTGAGGTTTCAGAGAATTGAAGAGAATTTCTAATAAGAAAAAGAAAATCAAAAAATTCAAGGAATTAGAAACAGTTAAAGTTCCAGATGAATTCAAGGAACAATTCATTGAAGCTGAAAAAAAAGTAGCAAAGTTTTTTGATACACTTGAATGGGATCCAAAAACTGGTAGAATTCTGATTGGAGGAGAAAGATATATTCTGGTGCGAGCTTCTTCAATGAGGTTTGGATTTCCTGAATCATTAGTTTCTCAGCTAGATTTAGATGGTGGAATAAATAATCCATTAGCTGTTAAGCTTATCTATCAAATGGCAAAATCATTAGGAAAATCAGATGCTAAAAAATTCCATCTTTCAATGGGTTTTGATGATCCAATTAATAAGCTATCTGCAGGACCAATTCATTTTGCTTATACTGGTTGGGCAAACGTAGATATAAAACCTGAATCTAATCCAACTCCAGATGTGAATTATTTCCTAATGTAAACTCATCCTCAATCTTTTGAAGCTGACTCATATATTCTATCAAGGGGAAATATCTCGAGTATTCCTGTCTGTATAATGAATGCTGGATACTCATCTGGCTGGTGTAGCGAAAGTTTTGGCATTGAATTAAATGCAAGGGAGATAACATGTAGAGCAAAAGGTGATAAAGAATGTCTCTTTGTTATGGCTCCAATTGAGAAGATTGAAGATATAGTGAAAGAACAATTAGCAAAATTAACAACAGAATAATTCTAAAGCTAATTGCTAAAATATCTAAATAACAATCTAATGTGTTTTCCTAAAATATTTGTTGGATGGTGAATTATAGATTAATGGTTTGGATTATTCTAAGCTCAATAAACCATCTAGATAATCATATTTAGAAAACAAATTATTAGAAAAGGTCTTTATATCATTTAATGACAATTCTTCCCCTCTAGTTCTATAAAATTCCAATATACCAGCTATTTGCTTAAATTCACCTACAACTTTTTTTATTGCTACTAGAATACTTAGAGCTATAAGACAATTAAAATCTGAATTTTGAGTGTTTATATGCCAAGGGAAATTGGGAGCTATTTTTCGTTCTCTCTTTAGAATATCAAGAATTATCAAATAGGCTTGATTTTGTACAGCATTTGATAAATCAAGATAGTTGGCTATATAAGCCATTTCTTTACGCATGTGATTGATTGTAAACTTTCGTTGATCATTAACTCTTTCTTGTTTTAGTTTTCTTTCTTGAAAAAAGCTTGGTGAAATAAATTTCTCCTTATTATCAATAGCCTGTTTATTAACAAGCCCACAAGTAGTGCAAATTAATTCACCTTTTACAGTAACTAATTCACTATTACAAAATTCACACTTTTCTTGACTCATTGTTGTCCACTATTAATATTTTATTTCTCGATATTCTTTTCAATTACGTTTAAAACTTCTTTGAAATTTCAATGGATAATGTGTTGATTAACTTTATCAAGATGCTTCTTATAATCGAAAGACAAAATAACACTCTTCAAAAATAGATGCAAGTTTTTATATGAAAAATCTTTCTTTCAAAACAATGACTAGTAAAAAGGAAAAGAATTAGCAAAGTATTTTGTGAAACCTAAATAAAGTAAAGAGAAAATCCTATATAATTCAAAGAGAAAATCATAATTAACTTATATATGGTTGGTTTTACAATGAACAGATTATCTAAATTTATTGGTTTTCTATTTCTTTTTGCAATTCAAGGTGCATATGACACTTTTGTCATCTGGGGTCTAGTAACCTGGGGTGATGCTGCGTCATTAGTCAGTGATAAGACAACAATAATTCTTCTAGCAACTCCCACACTATTAGTCTTTAATATTATACTTGGGATTTTGGTTCTAATTAGTCTTAGTCAAGTCTCTAAGAAAGAGAAAGAAGAGGAAGAAAAGAAAGAGTTCAAAATGCCCGACACTATAATTAAATGGTTTCAAAAAGAAGAAGAAAAGAAAGAAGAAGTGGATTTCAAAATACCTGATTCAGTTGTTAAATGGTTTAAAAATGAAGCTGCTAAGTATAAAGAGAAGTAATTTGTTTTGGAGTATTAATTAGAAGCTAAATGCAGGAGCAATCCTGCATTGATTTTTATTTTAAATTCAAATCTTTCTTTATAAATTGCTTTTACAAGAAATATAATGTTGCTCTAAAAGCTATTTTAATAGCAAAAAACTAATTTTATAGAAGAAGATTATAAAATTGATATAAACAGGAGATTGAAATGATTGCTTTAAAATCTTCTTTTAAGAAGAATTACTCAGAAGTTATTTTGCTGAGCATAATATTTCTATTCTTTTTTGAGTTGATCACTGATTTAGTTGGTTCTATTTTTGCTTTGAACTTATTAACAGTGTCGTTAAATGCTTATGTATTGATTATTTTATTTTTACTTACACCAATTGTTCTTTTGTTTTTCAAGAACTTCTCCAATCTTATATGGGTAGTTTTTGCAGAATTAATGATCATCTGTAGATTGATTGAGGTATTCATTAATATCGCTGCATTAAAAGCAATAATAGCTGGTATTGGTGTTGGATCTTTTTTGATACTACTTCCATCCTATTTAGTTAAGGGAAATAACTCTGAAGAAAATAAACTTGAGAGGAAAGCTCTGAACCTTGGAATCGGATCAGCTATTGGTTTAATCTTATCAATTCTCTTTAGAGCTATTGGTTCAACCTTAGATATAACCACTTATAGGTGGTTTCAAATTTTTGGTTGGATATTTGGAATAATTGCTACATTTATGCTTATTGGATTTCTTTTTACTGCTAAATCTGAGTTAGTAGTTTCTGATGCAGTTTCGGAAGAAAGTAATTTGAATGAAAGTAAATCTACAAATGAGGTAATTGAAACTAAGAATAAAAATGGAGGATTTGGTAAAATTCTTGGATTATCATTTGGGATAATCTGTATTCTAGTATTGCTTTATTTTACATTTAGTAGTCCATCTATTATTTCAAGATCAGTTGAAGGGAATTATATCGCAATAGTTACTTTGCTAATCATAATGTTTTCTACTTTTACAATTTTAGCAATAGTTAAACCACAATTGATTGGTAGTTTAAAACCTTGGATTCTATGGTTATGGAATGGATTATTTGTAATTACCTATACAATAATGTTTGTAGTTTATCAACCACAATTTACTGTCATTAAGCAAATGCTCCTATATGTAATGATTATTCTTTCACCTATTATTCTGATTGATTTCACTCTACTTACTCGAGAATTAATTAAGAGTAAACCAACAATAAGAAAAATTGGTGGGAGTTTCTCAATAGGTGTATTCTTCTTCATAATAACAATCTTCAGTTATATCTTCACAATAGCTTATGATTACATCCCAATTGTTGGACCATTCTTCAGAGATAAACATTGGTTTGTTATGATGATAGTTGCATTGGCAGCAGTGTTACCTGTTTTAATTGTAAAGAAAGAATCGATCAGTTTTACTGTTTCATTTTCTCCATCAAAAATAAGGAAAAAGATCTTAGTTTCAATTGTTAGCATTATTTTCATTGGAACAATTGTTAGTACAATTGCTACTTTGCCATTCCCACAAGAACCACAGGGAATACCAACTTCATTAAAAGTTGTAACTTTCAATATACAACAAGGTTTTGACATTTATGGAACCTTAAACTTCGATGGAATTTTGGCTGATTTGAGAGGAATTGATGCTGATATAATTGGATTACAGGAATCAGACACATGCAGAATCTCGAGTGGAAATGGAGATATAGTCAGATTTCTAGCAAACAAATTACATTTATATTCATATTTCGGACCAAAAACAGTAACGGGAACTTTTGGAATTGCTTTGTTATCAAAATATCCAATCGAAAATGCTGTGACACATTATATGTTTAGCGATGGAGAACAAACAGCAACAATAGAAGCTCAAATAACAATAGAAACAATAACTTACAATGTTTTTGTTACACATTTTGGTGAAGATGAAAATGATAAATTAAAGCAAGCAGAAAAAATTGTTGAATTAACAACAGACAAAAACAATACTATTCTACTAGGAGATTTTAATTTTATACCTTGGACAGAACAATACAATTTAACTACTACTGTTTTGTATGATGCTTGGTTTGCTGTTTGGCCAACAGGAATTGATGATCAAGGTTACAATGGTTATACAAACAATTGGCAAAATCCAACTAATCGAATTGATTTAATCTTTGTTTCATCTGATATTGCATTAATCGATTGTAGAGTAGTAAGAGATGCACATTCATCTGATCATATGCCTGTAACAGCAATAATTAGCTGAAAATCCAAAGATTTCGTTAGAAGCTCGGAATTATTACAAAGACTTGCTTTAGCATTCCCAATTATAACAGAAAAATGGAATAAAATGGTAGACCCGCAGAGATTTGAACTCTGGTCAAGGGATTATTGGAAACCCCAACAAGGCATCGGGACTTCTTTCAAAGTCCCCTATCCTGGGCCGCTAGACTACGGGTCTATGTTTTAGTTTTATTGTTTATACCTTGATTTTAAATTTTTCTTTTGAATCTAATATGGATTACTTAGATTTTATAAAATCAAAACTCAGATTAAAAATCAAGTTTTATTTACTTTCTATATTTTCTTAAGACAAAATTCAGCAAATCTTTCTGCTTTTTCAATGTACTTCTCTTTTTCCTCATTAATTAATTCCTTATATTGTCCTGTTTTTAGTCCTCCAAATTCCTGTTTCCCGATAACTTCTATATTTCTTTCAATCAAAATATCTTCTAATTCTGTTAATGTAATTCCTAAATCTTTCGTATAAGTGCAAAACAATGCTATTCTTTTCGTTTCAACCAATTTTACAAATCGACGGATTTTGGACTGCGCTTTTTTGAAACTTGTAGATGTTCCAATAAACAAAAGATCAGCATATTTGCCTTCGTTTAGAGCTAATTCGAAAAGTTCTACTTCTTTTTGTCTCTCCTCTTCTGTTCCTCTCCCTTTTTTCTCAACTAAGTTAATTGGTTGGATTTTTGCTTTACTTCTTTTAGCAATTACTTCTGCTATACTCTTAGTATTTCCAGTTTTTGAATAATAAATTACAACTACTTTCAAAGTACTCTATTTATTTGTACTAGTCTTTTGAATTAATAAATTTCTTTAAAAGCTAATTAGTTGGTCTAGTAAAAAAGAACTATAACAAATATCAATAGCTTCTTCTTTTTATTACTAACCTATTCTCTAAAAGAACTAGTTAGTAAATACTAAATTTCAATCTTACACTTAATAAAAAACTTGTAAGCAAATACATTCAATCATTAAAGTATATTTAAATTTAAGAAAATAGAATTATTATTATCCAAGGAATTGGAGTTTAGGTGTCTAATTTGAATGAGGAACAAACTTCTGATGTAAATAAGGATATGAAACTAGTTAAATGGGTAGCATTTGCTGCACTACTTGTAGCTTTAACTGCTTTAACATTAGCTATCATTAATCATGTGGATATAGGATTTTTAAATTAACATTAGAATAAAGAGAAAGTCACTAGCCGAAAATAGGCTAGTATTTAGATTTTTTTTCCCTATGTATTAGATAGTAGATACTAATTGCTACTATAGAAGTTAGTATTGTTACTATTGATATTGGAGAACCTTCAGTGTAAGTCAATTCTAAAGGATAACTGTCTTTAGCATCTGCAGGTCCGTCTATTGAATAAGATCCTCTTCCATTGTAATCTGACCAACTATTTCCATACTTTCCATCTTCATCATACCAGATATTATTTGATCCTTCATCGTATCCTTGACTGCCTATTGCTCCAGATCTTTCACCATCAATCAAATACTCATCAACTAATGAATTATTGATAAATGTATTATGATGAATAATGTTATCATGTGCTGTTCCTACAAATGCAAGTCCATGTTGTTGTGAATACTGAATTCTATTGTATGTTATTTCATTGTAATTTGAATATCGAATGTTAATACCTTGATAATTGCTAACTGGGATGATATTGTTTGTTATGATATTATTATGAGCATTATTTAGATGAATTCCTTGCATAAAATAGGCACATTCATTATCAGTTATATTGCATCCATATGTTCCTGATAATCCAATACCTCCTCCATCTCCCGATTTTGATACGCAAAAATTATCAATAATTTTTGATGTGCTCGCTGCTACAGCACTTAATAGAATACCTATGTAATCTGTTTCAATCGTACAATTCCTAATTTCAAAATGCACGCCTGTATTATGTATTTCTATTCCATTAGTTGTTCCAGATGCATTAATATACAAATTAGCTATAATGTATGGTTCGAGTTCAGTTCTTTCTCCAGTAAAATTAAGTGTCTCAAAATCATCATTTGAATCTATTAGTATTGGATTATGTTCTTCAAGACCTAGGATTGTTTTACTAATATTTAATTTAACAACTCTATATTCCTGAATGGAATTATTATCTGAATTACATAAATGAATATTTATTCCAAAACTTATGATTAAAACAAAAATTACTGAGATAAATTTCTCTTTCTTCAAAACAAATCACCCTTATATTGACACAATGCGATATATGGTTAAAATTCTATTTGTTATTCTTGGTTTTAATATTAAAATGATTTATTTGTAAATATTGTAACATTAATTTGAGGAAAACAACTTTGGAAAAGCAAATCGAAGAATTTAGGTTTCACTTGAAAGATGGTCTTATCGGTGGAGACACTCACCTTTATACAAATGAAGTAATTCAAAAACTACCATTTGACATAGCAAATAATAGAATTGCTCCAACAGTATCTACAATTTGGGAAATATTTTTCCATATGTATTTTTGGCAAATGCTAATAATTGCACTACTAGAAGATGATGATTCAACATTTAAAGAAAATATTAAACTGAAATCATTTCCTAAAGATGAGTGTAATCAAAACGAATTTGAAGATTATAGGAATCGGTTTCTTGATGGATTAGCATATGTTGAGAAGATAATCGATAATATTGATTTATTTCAACCAACACCTAATTGGAAAAATGTTCAGAAATACAAGATTTTACAAATTCTTCTTCAACATAATTCTTATCACCTAGGGCAAATAATCTTCATACAAAAATCGTTAGTAAAGTAATGATGTCTATCTAGTTCCTTAATCTATAATTCCTGTAGCCATGTAAAATGCTAGTAGTGAAGCCAATACAATAATCAGAAGAGTAACACAAATTGAAACAATAAACATAATCCATTGTTTGTTTTCAAAGGTAATTCCAGCATAGCTAATATAAGAGTAAATCATCATTCCTGAAACGATGAAATATAGATAGTATCCAAAGATTTGATAGGGAAACAGCATCCCAATTCCACAGATAATACCTAATACAGCTGTAAAAATCAAAGCAATGTATTTGAAAGCGGTAGATTTTGACTCTTTTATCTCCTTTCTTTTCTTATTACTTAACAGATCAATTACTTTGAGAAGCAAAGAAATAAAATTCCTTCCTATCATAAAAAAACTGCAAACGTAAACTAAAACAAATAGAGCCATAAAATCACCTATCATGATTATTATTAATATCTAGTTAATCCCATGTTAGTATGTGATTATTTTTTCTTTAATTTTTTCCTTATTCTCTCGATTGCTTCTTTATGTTCAGGATTCTCTTTATCCAAGCTGTGAGCTTTTTGATAGTGTTCTAATGCTTTCTTGTAATCCTCTTTTATTTCGTAATATTCTCCTAGACTATTCCATGCATCTGCAAATTCTGAGTTTATTTCAATAGATTTCTTGATAAATTCTAGTGCTTTTTCCAATTCACCCATTTTTAGATATGTGTACCCAATATTATTTATTATAAGATGGTCATCTGGGAATATTTTTAGAAATTCCTTTTGGTATTCTAATGACTTCTCATATTCCTTTCTATCATAATGTAGCTCTGCTAAACGCATAATTATTGGATAAGCATCAGAACTTAATTCTAAAACCTTCGAGTAGTATTTTATCGCATCATCTATTTTATCTAAATCTTCATATGTTTCAGCGATGGAGAATTTTGTGAATACATCATTTGAATCTATAGATTCTGCTTTATGAAAGAAATCTAATGCTTTCTGGAATTTTCGGAGATTCATATGAAGAACACCCAAATTAAAATTAACATCAAATGATTCTGGATTGATTTTTTCAGCTTTTTGGAAATACTCCTTTGCAGTTTCGAAATCTCCTTGTTGCAAATAAGCACTTCCATAGACAATTAGTGTTACATCATCTTCTGGATTTATCTTTAAAGTTTTCTCGCAATAGTTTATGGTTTCTTTAAATCCTTTAAGCATTAAGTAGATCTGTGCAATTCCTCTTAGAATATCTATATTATTTTGATCACTCATTTCAGCTTCGAGTAAAAGGTCAAGAGCTTTATCGTACTCATATAATTCGTAATGATCAAGTGCTTGAGAATACAGCTCCTGAACTTTCTCTTCTGCATCTTTTGATTTATCATCGTTCAAAGAAATCACTCATTTACTTCTTTGTCCATGAATCTCTCAAAGGGATAATTCTATTGAATATTAGAGCTTCTTTCTTGGACTCATAATCGATGTTAAAGAAACCATTTCGTTCAAATTGAAATCTATCACCGATATTCGTTTTTTGTAATTGTGGTTCAACATATCCATGAAGAATTTCAAGAGAATTAGGATTTATATAATCCGTGAAGTCTTTTCCTTCCTCTGTCTCAAGAGGATTTACTTTGGTGAAAAGATCATTGTATAACCGGAATTCTGCCTTTACTGCATGTTTTGCTGAAATCCAATGAATTGTTCCTTCAACTTCTCTTCCATCAGGAGAGATTCCACCTTTGGTTTTTGGATCAATAGTGCATTGAATTTCTTTAACTACTCCCGTTTTCTTATCTTTGATCACTTTTTCGCATTTAAGATAGTAAGCATATTTCAAACGCACTTCTTTGTTTGGTGATAATCTTCGATAATCTTTTGGTGGATCTTCCATGAAATCATCTTGTTCGATGTAGAGCGTTTTTGCAAATTTCACTTTTCTTGTTCCCATTTTCTTATCTTTAGGATGATTTGGCACATTAATTTCCTCTCCTTTATCTTCAGGATAGTTGGTGATTGTGACTTTCAATGGCTTTAAAACACTCATTACTCTAGTGCAACTTTTGTCAAGATCATCTCTAACAAACTTATTTAGCATAGAGATATCAATGACTGTTTTTCTTTTAGTTACACCAATTGCTTTGCAGAAATTACAGATTGCTTCAGATGTTATTCCTCTTCGTTTTAAACCAACGATTGTTAACATTCGAGGATCATCCCATCCATCTACATATCCTTCTTTAACCAATTTCAGCATCTTTCGCTTACTTAGAACAGTATTAGAAACATTCAATCTAGCGAATTCAATTTGCTGTGGGTGATAGATTGGTTTACCATTTTCATCCTCTAATTGGTCAAGATACCAATCATATAATTCTCTATGAACTTCAAATTCCATGGTACAAATTGAATGGGTAATTCCTTCTATTGAATCTTCGAGTCCATGGGCCCAATCATACATTGGATAGATACACCACTTATCACCAGTGTTGTGGTGTTTTGCATGAAGTATTCTATAGATAACTGGGTCTCGCATCAATAGATTTGGATGCTTCATATCTATTATTGCTCGTAAAACTCTAGCCCCATCTGGAAATTCTCCATTCTTCATCCTAATAAACAAATCTAGATTTTCTACAATGGATCTATTTCTATAAGGACTTTCTTTTCCTGTTTCTGTTAAGGAACCTCTTTGTTTACGAATTTCTTCTACTGTTAGATCATCAACGTAAGCCTTTCCCTTTTTAACAAACTGAATGGCATACTCATAAAATTGGTCAAAATAATCTGATGCATACAATAATCGGTCTTCGAAATCTCCTCCCAACCACTTAACATCTTCTATTATCCCCTTAACATACTCAATTTCCTCTGTTAATGGATTAGTATCATCAAAACGTAGGTTGAATTTTCCACCATATTCTTCTGCAATTCCATAGTTCAGATTTATTGATTTTGCATGACCTATGTGTAAGTAACCATTTGGTTCGGGAGGAAACCGTGTGCGGACACGACCGCCAAATTTACCTGTTTTATTATCTTTATTGATAATCTTTCTAATGAAATCTACATCATCTTCTTCAGCAGTGATTTCCTCTACTAAAATTTCAGGATATTTTTGTTGAGCTATTTGTTGTATTTCTGATTGTTCTAATGTATTTACAAATTCTACTTTCCTCTCAAGTATTTCTTTCACTTTGTTGGCTTCTTTTCGTAATTCTGGATTATTTTTCATGATAATCTTCATTACTGAACCAACCTGTGCTTCACCATGTTCTAGTGCATTTTGAACTGCGTATTTTTCACAGATAGTCTCAACAGATTTCATAATTATTCTACTGGAAACTTGAGAATAATAAATCTTTAGTATTACAAAGAAAAAATAGGATTATTTGTAAAATTTCTTTTATTGATATCTCTATTTTTCTAAGATAATTAGGGTTTTTTATACCAATAATATAGCTTCCATTTTACAGGCTTAGTAAAACCAAGTTTCTTAGCAAAAATTGCTGAACGTTCATCTTGAGCGTCCCAATGAGGTGTTATACTCTCTTTAAGACAAAATTCTATAAGTGCTATGCATGCTGCTGTAGCTAATCCCTTTCTCCGATATTGTGGATCATCAATTGTTATTATATCTATTTCCAATGAATTATCAATAATTGGAAGTGCTGCTGAAGCTAAACAAACAATATCTTTTCCATATCTTACATAGAAACCTAATCCTTGTTTCATGAACTTTTCAGCTGAACCAAAATATGCAGAATAGTTCTCTGTTAGTTCTTTTGGCAAATTTTCAATTGCATTTGCATCAACTTTATCCAACACAAATCCTTCAAGCAAGGATTTCTTCAATGAATTCAGATGTTTGATAGATAGTGAATCGCTTGAAAAAGTTGTTCTCTCTTTAAATGCGAATTTGATATCAGGTTTTTTACTGAAAAAATCCTCAACATGTGTATACCAATTATTATCACTAAATATTATTGCTGTTTTTTGAGGGAGAGATTCTAGAATTTGATTTGCTATATTCTTGTCATATAGTCCAGCAATAAAAGAAGTTCTGGAATGAGAGAGTTTAGCATATGTAGGATTATTCAAATTATCAACCACTAATTCTCCTAATTTATTTTTCAAAACATAATAGACTGTCAAAGAAAAATATTTCCAATCATCAAAAAGAAACTTATAATTGCATTGATTTTCTGGGGAAACTTTTACAAACAACTTAATCGTGAAATTCTTTTCACTGAATATCAAAAATCTTTTCTAAATTTTGGTTAACCATATAAAAATAAGTGTAAAATTTTTTGTAATTTGCTTAGTTGATATTAAAGAATGATTTTATATTATTTCTTGAACATTTCAGCAAAAATATATCTTATATAATCTGTACCTGTAGTTTCTTTTCCCAGTTTACTTAATGCTAACATAAGTTGTCCTCGGTGATAAGTAGTGTGATTAAAGAACATAAATAATAAATCCTCTTTAGCAACAGCAACCCCTTCTCTACCTGATATTGGAAATTCAGCTGTACCAGTTACTTCATTCTTAAGAAAAGTTGCTAATTCCTCATCAATTTTTTTCCATCTTTCAATTGATTTCTCTAAAGTAAGATTTTCCATTTTAGGAGTATTTTCTTCGAGTTTTTCATCTGATTCAACTGAAATTTGATTTAGAACAAACTCAAGTCTTCGAATGGAATGTTCGATAATTTTTTGCAAAGTATTAAGATCTTTAGTGAATGGTTCTCCTAACTCTTGTAAATATTCTTCATTTGAAACATTCTTCAAAACATCTCTAGTTTTATCCCCAGCCCATTTATTGTATTTTGCTAATTTAAGTAGATCCATTTTCTCACACCTTTAAAATTAGATGATCAATTTCAAAGAAAAGGTATTACTTATTTTAGTTATAGCTTGCTTTTAAATCGAGTATTTGTAACTGGCAACATGTGCAAAATTATTATTAACTGGCTCTAAAGTGAAAAACATTAAAATTAATTTTCACAGATGTGTTCAATCGATTTCATGAGTATGATGCTGGAAATAAGAAAATAATGAAGTTTTATCTTTCATCAAATAAAAGAGACTAGAATGAATTGATAATCAATTAATTAGTAGAGCTTTCTCTTCTTGAATGAATTGAGTATCAATCTCGTCATCCATTAATGTTGTTTCAAGTGTGGTTTCAGGAGTAATCCAATGTATAGGTGTTGGTTCAATTAATCTACCCCTTACATTAAGGAAATCACCAAAAATCGATTTCTTAACTTCTTGTTTTCTCTGAAATGGGGCTTTTAAAACCAAAGCAAACAGCCATTCTAATGAACCAACATAGTAAACTTTTTCCCAGATCCATAAAATGAAGAACCATAATCCCATTTCAAGGAGTATAAGTAAGAATGTCCATCCAACAGACAATCCAAAGGAAGTTCGAAAACCTGGATCAGACCAACCGAAAAGTTGTGTTATACCCCACAATGCTACCCTTAAGAGTGCTTGAATTGAAGCAAAGGAATAAACTGAAAGCGAAAGGAAACCTGCTCTGCGACTGAATTTAGATAATCGTAAACGACGGTCCCAGTTAATTTTGTTTTTGAACTCAAGTCCTGCCATAAAACTTAGAATGAGTATTAGTAACATTCCTATTGTTACAAATACAAACCAAGTTGGATGTATATGGAAATCCACTAAACTAAATGGATCTTCTGGGATTTTTTCTACAATAAATAACCAGAATGCTGAGAAAACCATACAGAATCCAGCTAATCCATATCCCCATGACAAGAATTTCTTTTTGTTTGGTTTTTCTTGTGAAATGAAAATACCCAGTATTGAACCTACTGCACTATAAGCATAGTGAGGAAATAATGGTGATTCCCGTCCTACAGATTGATTTCCAATATATCTTAGAATATAATCCCACCATCCTTTATCACCTATGTTGTATAGGTGTCCAAATTCGTCATGCAAATCAACTCCCCAGAAGTTTATAGCTGCTTCGTGAATTGTTGGTGCTGGAAAAATAAATAAACATCCAATTACAGCGAAAACGATTGCTCCAACAATTGGTTTCTTCAATTTCTCATTTGATGTTAAAATATAGAAAACTATAGCTGATAATATAATGGCAAAAGCAATGTTAACAAATGCATCTGCATGGTAAACATCCTGCCATTCAATTACTACTGATCCAGTTTCCACCCAACCTTTGGATATGCTCCATTGAGCTAAGAAAACATAGAAGAACATTGCCCAAAGCCATAAGAGAATACCTTTAATCACTTCTTGAACTAGAATAACTCCTCGTGAAATACCTTGTTTTAGCTTTCGTTGCATAGTAAACATATGAACAGCAGCACTAATCATCAGGAATAATCCTCGCCAATGACCAAATACGACAACAACCCCCATAAGTATAAAACCAAATGTAGTTAATTCAGATGGATTTGTTTCCGCAACGCCTTCAACTTGGCTTACTAGCATAAAGGTGTGAACCATAAGATTACCAAGGATAGCCCAACCTCGTAAAATGTCAAATGAGATTATTCTTTCAGCCATAATAACGATATCAATAAATAATGATAAAAAAATGTTTTCCTTTTCGACAAAATTAATTAAATTCTGCTAATGGATTATACTATTATGATTACATGATCTTCATTTAAGATCTGATTTAACTTCTACTATTGGACAATCATCGACTTTAAGCTCTCTGCGGCAAACTGGACAGAAATCATTTTCACTTAACCATGAATCAAGTAAGTCCTTTTTAGCCCATGTAGAGCAGTAAAGGCATACAACTATAGTATCTGTGAAGAAATCTAAGGTTAAACCAGAAACCATACATTTTTCATCTTGAGGTAGTTCTTCAAGGTAGTATATTTTTGTAATAGGAACAACAATTTCAAGAATTTCTTGATTAATAGATTCCTTTCGTTTTATTCCTTGACTTTCTTCTAATTCATAATACAAGTCTATGTGATCATTATATCCAAGTTTAATTGCTAGAAGATAAAAAGCTCTTAATACTTCTTGTGCTCTGTAAGGTTTTCGTTGAGATAAGCGTTCCTTTAAAACTATGGCTATATTTTCATATTTGGCATCAACTAAAATATATGTTGCTAATCTTGCTTTTTCTTGATCTAAGTAACCATTAGACACACTATATTTTCTTGATAATTCCAATAATTTGTCATATAGCTTGTTTTCTTTTAGCTCAAGAGTAGCTTTGAATTTTCTTCTATCAATTATGTGGATAGGGAGGTACATCAGCATCATAATTCCTAATCCTCCAAAAGTGATAGGGATAATACCTAGGATATTTCCTAAAATAAGAAGAATAAGACCAATTGCAAATAATGGTAAACCAGAAACCAAAGTAGTATTCGTTTCATAAAAGTATAACGTCTATATTCTTCATCAAAAAAAGGAGTAATTTGGATCATCTATTTTTCTGAATCTTTTCTTTAAAACCTTATTTATTTCCTTTTGCTGATTAGTCTGAGATTTTTGTTTCAATTTGCTGATTACAACCTTGGAATTTGTTATTACTTGAATTAATTTGATAATAATTTAGCAAAGGAATTTTACTTATTTAAGTATCTACATTAAGGAATTCAATGTCTAATGTTTTTAATTCCACAGATAGATATTGTCAAAATTACTATTATAATTTGCAAATGAAGCTAAACCTATAGAACCAGTCATTAGTATTGTGTCATTATACGTTAAAATTTTAGCATTATTTATGTAAATTCTAGTTTTCTTATTTTCAAGTTCTATTCTCCAGTTATACCAAAAACTATCAATAAAGTAAGAAGTGCTATTTAATTTCGTCCAAAGAAATCCAATATTACCATTCCCTACATCATAACCTTCAACATAGTGCAAAGTTATATGGTATAAATTGATTTTATCATCTGCAGTTGTCCAATTAAAAAGATGAGCTTCAGCATTGGTAGAATCAGATGTGTGATAAGGATGATCTTCTGTATACCATACTATGTAAAATCGAGGATAATTACTTGAAGTATCATATCTGAAAATTACTCCTGCACCATCATCATCATAGTTCAGAATATCAACTGAAATATTAACATTTGTATCATTGAATTGACTTTCATTCAAAAAAATAAATTGGCAATTGTTTGTTGTACATCTAAAACATCTATCGCGTTCAATCCTATCTCTTTTGTTTTTCCAAGAATATATACCTGCTTCTCCTCCATGAATTGGTGACCCACTTAGATTACGAAACAAGAAAGGAATCCAATTATTATATGAATATGTAGTATTTTCAAAATTCTCACCAAATACTATTGGTAAATTGCTAAATTCAGGACTTATTCTAACACTAAGTGAAATATTTTTCCTATTATATTGAATATTAACTTCTATATAATCTTGTTATTGTAATTCTTCAGATTCATTACTAGCTTCACATATAATAACTAATAGTTCATCTGGTAAAATCTCAGTTGAAGAATTATCATTCCAATCTAATTGCTGGTTATTTCGGTAAAGAGAAAGTTCATTAATTGTTGCTTTGAGAAAGCCTTGATTCTCTATTGTTAGCAGAATTGTATCTGCAAAGTAATTGTTATCATTATCCAAGAAACTGCTGCTTTTTATTTTGATTTCCTCGTTATTTAGAGGAGTCATAAAATAAGTAAATCCTGCGCCAACTAATATAACTATAATACTTACTGTAAATATAATTGGTTTAAGAGATCTACCAGCTTCCTCAGACATGCTTCTACACACATTTCCCCATATAGCTCCTTTTCACAATTATAACTTAAATTTTTTGCACTATAATTTAAAATGTTTTAAAGAATAGTTCTTTTGATTTCAACTTTTTTACATATTATTATATTTTCATTATCGGTGTTTGTTATGGGAAAAGCAATTGTTATCTATAATACTCGAAGCGGAAATACAAAAAAAGTAGCAACTAAAATTGCAGAAGGATTAGGAGCAGAACTAGTAAGCTATAAGGAAATACCAGATCTAAAAAAATATGATTTGATGGTTTTTGGAACATGGCTTATTATGAGTACAATTAGTCCTGCTGGGAAGAAATTCATGAAGAAACTCGATTCAGCAGCAATTAAAGGTAAAAATGTTGCCTTGTTTATCACTGCTGGGGGTCCTGAACTTCCTATGAAAAAGAAAGTTACAGAAATCCTCCAAAAAGACATAGCTTTTACACGAATGGAAGAGATTCTTGAAGCTAAGGGGCAAAGATCGTCAAAGAACGACTGCGATAGTTCGTGTTTATAAATTCATTCACTGGGGTTCTGGTTCAATACACAAAGGTCACCCTTCTGAAGAAGAACTACAAAAATCCATAGAATTTGGTGAATCTTTGAAGAAAAAATATCTAAAATGATTTCATTCATGAAAAAAGAAAGTGCACATAAATTGGTTTAAAGCTCTTTCACAGAAATTATTTCTACTGGACATTCTTCTACTGCTTGTTTTGCTAATGAGATTTTATCATCATCAAAAGCTCCCTTAGAAATTTCTGAATTTGTTACACCATTAACAACTATAGATGTATATTCTTCATCAGGTTCAAAATGATATGGATCTAATCCATAGCAATTACCACATTGAATACATTCTTTTCTTTCAATTATTATATAATATTTAGTCATATTATATTCATCACAAAGAACAGCCTATTCGCTTAACAATATTCTGAATGATAAATATATTGTAAGAAAATTAAAAGCAAAAAAGAAATTATTCTTTAAATCTAACAATTACCTTTTCTACATCATGTCGATATTCGAGTTTTTCTTTTATTTCTTCTTTTACATTATTAGCATATTGGTGATCTTCTGTTAAATCAACTGACACTTCTATGGTTTTCTTCTCACCATTTGTTATTTTGATATCTGTAATTAGATTTGTTCGAATTACATCTAATCCTGTTAATGGGTTCATAACATGACTTAAACGACGCTTTACTACTTTTTCATTTGTAGGTTCAGGGTCTTTTACAATTCCCTGTTTTTCTTCATAATTTCTAATAGCTTCTCGAAGAGAAGAAACTGCAAGTACAGAGCAATGAGCTTTTACTGCTGGTAAACCACCTAATTCCTCAGAAGCAGTTTTCCATGATATCTTTTTAGCTTCATCAATTGTTTTCCCTTTTGCAATTTCTGTAATGATGGACCCAGTTGCTATATTTGATGCACAACCATAGCTTTTAAATTTGATATCTGTAATTTTCCTTGTTTTTTCATCCACTTTAAGTGTTAGTTGAACCATATCTCCACATGCAGGACTCCCTTCTACTGCTTTTCCATCAGGATCTTCAATTTCACCAACGTTTCTTGGATTCTTGAAATGATCTAAAACTTTTTCACTATATGGTAATCTCATTCTTTTCATTACTCCTTGTTTTTCTTGTAAAGAGGACTAATTTCTCTTAATCTTTTCACTACATCAGAAATAACCTTGACAACAGTATTTACTTCATTCATATCATTAAATCGACCAAAAGTAAATCGTACTGAACCATGTGCTTGTTCATGGTCCCCTCCAATACCTAAAATTACATGACTTGCTTCTAAAGACCTACTAAAACAAGCAGAACCTGTACTCACAGCTATTCCATTCATATCAAGATGTAAAGTAATTGACTCTCCTTCTACATAATGAAATGTAATATTTGCATTTTGTGGAATTCTCTTTATTCGATGACCATTTAGGTCAGTATCAGGTACTTCTTTTAGTATTTTATCTATTAGATTATCTCTTATATTTTTTATTTTATCAGTTTCTTCTTTTACAACTAATTCAACTGCTTTTGCGAAACCAACTGCTCCTGGAATATTTTCAACACCAGCTCGCATATTATTCTCTTGAAATCCTCCATCCATATGTTTCTTAATTGGAGTATCTTTTTTGATATATAATGCTCCAATTCCTCTTGGACCATTTAGAGTATGCGCTGAAATAGTTACTAGATCTACTGGTATTTTTCTCACATTAATTGGTAATCTTGTGAAAACATGAGTAGCATCAGTATGAAATAGAATGTTTTTATCTTGACTAATTTCTGAAATAGCTTTAATATCCTGAATTGTTCCAATTTCTTGATTTGCATGCTGGATTGAGATTAGAATTGTATTTTTATCTATGGATTCTTTTAATTGTTCTAGATCAATTATTCCATCTTTATCTACATCCAAATATGTAACCTTTAATCCTTCTCTTTCCAAAGCTTTAGTACTATTCAAAACTGGAAAATCTTCAATTTTTGAAACGATTATATGGTTTCCCTCTTTTTGTTTTGCCTTCACAACTCCTTTTATTGCTAAATTACTTGATTCTGTGCTACCTGATGTAAAGATTAATTCTTCTTCTGTTCCTCCTAGTTTCAATGCAATCTTCTTTCTTGCTTCATCTAATCCTTCTCTAGACAAAATACCAAGAGTATAAGCAAATTCAGAAGTGGCAACAGCATAAGTATCAAAATAGTAGGGTTTCATTGCTTCCAAAACTCTCTCATCAAGTCGAGAGCTTGCAGCATTATCCATATAAATTAATTTCTTATTCATTTTATCAACTCATTAGATAAACAGCGTTAAATCTGATTCTTTTGCTTCTTTAACATAAGTTCCTACAGAACAATAATCAGTAATGACTTCATCTCTTAGGTCTTCTTTCTTTATACCCATTATTTCCATGGTCATATCACATGCTAATATCTTTCCTCCCAATTCAACAAAATCAGATAATAAGCCTTCTAAGGAGCGAACATTAACTTTCTTCATTTTTCGTTTAATCATCCACTTACCTAAACCAAGAAAATGCATCCTTGAGAGTTTTCCTTTGTTCAATGCACCCTTTTTCAGTCTCTCTAGTCCAAAAAAAGTGAAATATAAAGAGACATCCATACCCATTGCTAGAGCTCCATTTCCAATTATAAGTGCACTATATATTTTATCAAAATCACCACTGTGAACAATTATCGTAGCTTTTTCTGTCATGATTAGCTCTTCTCCTCAGGAATTTTAATTCGAATTAACCAATTGCCCTTTTTTTCTTCAATACCTAAAAGTTCTAATCCAAGTGCTTCAACAGCCATAGGTATCTCTTTTTTTGAAGACTCATGATTACCAATTACCTCAATAATATCACCAGGTGAAGCTTTTCGTATAGCTTTCCTAGTTTCAACTAAAGGCATTGGGCAGGTTTCGCCAAGACAATCAACTTTAATTACATTCTTTGAATCAACTGACATAGAATTCCTTCTTTAAGTATAGATTCTCATTATTTGCTATTAATTAAATTCATTAAAAAATAATAAAAAAAGAACATTTTTCTTAATAGAATTAACCTCTTCAAAAAACTATGTTTTTTGTATTTGGAACATAGTGTTATTAAATTAATTCGTTGGGGTCCTGGTTCAATACACAAAGGTCATCCTACTGAAGAAGAACTTCAATAAGCCAAGAAATTTGGTGAATCTTTGAAGAAATATCTATAATAGATATTTTTTGGTTTTTTTCTTTCCAAAACATCTTTAGAAATTAAGATGAATTTGATATTAGTAATTAAAACCAGATCAAATATAGAGCTTGAATGATGTGACGAACTTAACTAGCAAAATTAAATCAGTTTCTCGTAAAGAAGTTATCAAAGTTTTAATTCAGTATGATACTTCTTTACAATCTTTACGTGATGTTTTACGTCATCATTTTGATAAGCAATCTTTTACTGATGAAATAGCTGCAGCAATCCAATCATTAGCGATAGGTATTGTTCGATATCAGAACACAATAGATTTTCTCTTAAGTCGAAGTATCTCTGATGGATCTATAAAGGATAAAGAGCAAATTGATAAGCAATGTCTTCGAGTAGCACTTTTTGAGGGACGATGGCATAAGACTTCTATTCAAAACCTAGAATCATTTGTTAAAACGAAAGAGAACATGGAAATATTAAGAAGAGCAATTGACATCAATCTTGAGACCATTATAAAGTCTATGAATCAAGATGGAAAGAACAGCATTCTTTATTCGCATCCAACTTTTCTAATAAAAACTCTAGCTGAAAATTTAGGTTATCAAAAAACAATTTCACTTATGAAAAAAAATAATTCTCCTGCATCATCATATATGAGGGTTAACCAGTTAATCTCTGACCCAGATGCTATTTTAGCTTCATTAAAAGACAAAGACATAATTCTGAAGCAAGACAAATATTTTCCTTTCCTTTATCTTGTTGTAGATGGTTTGAAAACGCTAGTTGGTACTGATGCTTTCAAAAATGGAGATGTATTTATTCAAGATAAATCAAGTGTTCTAGCTGTAACAACACTCGATCCTAAACCTGGTGAATACATTTGGGATGCCTGTGCAGCTCCAGGTATGAAAACACATCTTATCTGGGAATTAATGAAAGGTCAAGGGCGTTTGGTAGCAAGTGACATTAGCTATCAACGATTGCGAGGTGCTCAACAACGTTTTCAAAAATATGGACATCATCAAATAGATTGGGTTCACACTGATGCCTCGAGAACTTCAGTTATTAAAGCTGAAAAAATCCTAATAGATGCTCCATGCACATCAACTGGTATTCTTCAAAGTCATCCCTCTTATAAATGGCGATTAAATAAGAAATGGCTTTTTTCCATTATGACCATTCAGAACAAAATCTTAAATGGCATAATCTATAGATACGCAGACAAACCTGGTACAGAGATTCTTTATGCAACTTGTTCAATACTTCCTCATGAAGGTGAGAGTCAAATTGATTCGATGATGGAACGTCATAAAATAGAATTATTAGATGGTCCAAAGATAGGGGAAAAAGGTTACCAGAATTTCAAGTGTTCTGATAAAGTTAGAAGATTATTTCCCCATATACATGATTCTAACGGATTTTTTATTGCACATATGAGAATATGTTCCTGATTAAATCATTCTAAAAGATTGATAACCTTTTATTACCTAAATAACCAACAATCAAATGAGTTGTCTATTATGACTAAATCAATTGTTATTTATAATTCACGTGGTGGAAACACCAAGAAAGTTGCAATTAATATTGCTGAGGGTTTGGGTGCAGAATTAGTGCAGTACAAAAAAATGCCTGATTTAAAAGACTATGATCTAATTGTTCTTGGTACCTGGGTACTTGCAGGTAATCCAAGTCCCCATTGGAAGAAAAAGATTTCAAAGCTAGATCCTGAGCAATTGAAAGGTAAGAATGCAGTTATGTTTATTTGTGCAGGAGGTCCTGATAATCCTCCATTAGGTCAAGGACCAGAAGCAGGTATTATCAAAGATTTGGTTTTTGAATTAATGCAAAAAGCACTCGAAGATAAAGGAGCAAAAATAGCAAAAGAAAGACTTGCCATCCCTGGTACATTTCGTTTCTTCCGTTTTGGTCCCGGTACAATGGATAAAGGACATCCGAATGAAGAAGAACTTCAACAAGCTAAGAAATTCGGTGAATCATTGAATAAATATCTAAAATAGATATTTATTCAATTTATTTTCCTCTTTTTTTTGTTCACATAAGACTAATGAATAGGAATTAACTTTTACCTATTCTTCCTTTTTATTATATACACAATTATTACAGAAATAAGAACTACACTTGTAGCTATACCTAAACCCAATAGGCTTTTAAACAGATTATCAAGCCAATGATTTGTTTTTTGACTAACAACTAAAACTTCATCAATCACTTCTTCTCCCCAACCATCTGAAGCTTCAAAAAGAAAAGTGTAATTTCCAACTTCTAAATTATTAATTGAAATATTGATTGGCATATCTGTTATCCAAGAACCTGTTGCATTTATAATATTATCTTGATAAATTGCATAACTTGTTGATGAAACGTTTCTATCTGAAACCGCTCAAGACAAATAGTTGCCTGTAGACCCAGAGATAAAAACTTCATCTAAAGGTCTATCTGTTATTGTAAGATAGGGTGATGCTTTTGGAATTGGACCTTTTGAATATAAAATATCCACATCACTTCCCGAACCACCATAATTTATAGTTCGATCATGCCAAGCAACATGAATTATATTCTGTGAATCAATATCTACTTCTGGTCGTCAAGAATCATTTGTTTGATCATCAGAAATTACTGTATATTCACTCCATACATCTGCACTGCTATACCAATATCTGTAGAAAATATCTTGGTCAATTCCAGCATTATCAAAATCAGTAGTATCAAACCAAAATGCATGGATGTTTTCGAATGAATCTAATACTAGATAAGGAATATTTGATTCACCAGAACTTTTAGAAGAGAGAAGTTCAACATTTGACCAATCTCTTGATGTTGCATCCCATTTACGATAGAAAATATCGGAATCTATTCCTGCACCAAGAATATTTGAGCTATCCATCCATGAGATGAATCGATCACCATTTGAACTAATGATTATTACAGGTCGATCAGATGCTAAATCACTACTGCTTGAGATAACTTCAATTGGAGACCAAATATCTGTTGTTCCATTCTTAAAACGATAGAATATATCTCGATCTATTCCTGAGTTATCAAAGTTTGTAGCATCATCCCAACAAACATGAATATTATGATAATCATCAATTTTAATATCCAGAAAACTAGATATAGTACTTCCTTCAGTGGAAACAGTTTCTGCAGGAATCCATATTCCACTAATATCTCGTTTTGAAACTAAAACATCTTCATCAGCACCGTTTCCGAGATAATTTGTGGCATCCTGCCAAGCAACATAAACAATGCCTTCCTTTGCATCTAAACTAGACCAATAAACATTACCAGTACTTTGATTGGAAACTAATTCTATTGAGCTCTATGAATCTGTTGTTTTATTCCAATGATAGTAAAATATATCAGTATCACTCCCAGCGCCTAATATATCTGTTTTATCACGCCAAATTACATGCACATTACCTAGTCCATCTGCAGTAATTTCTGGCCCTACAGATGGTTCCATGCCTGAAGGCGATAGAACAGTAATAATTGACCAAGCATGTGTTGTTGCATTCAAAATTTTGTAAAAAATATCATCATCTGTTCCTATTCCCCCTAAATCTGTCATATCTTGCCAAACGATATGAACATTATCAAAAGGATCAGTAGTAATTACAGGTCTAATTGACATTAAACTACTTTCATTCGAAATGACCTGTGCAGTTGACCAAACAAATGTCCCTTCGTATCTTTCTCTATCAAAGGAATTGTAAATATCTATTTTCTTGGAATTTGTAAAATTAACAAAGATAAAAGTTACAATTAATATCTGAAATAAGAAAAACGTAGTTATTTTTTTCGAATTTTTTAGTGAACTCACATCTTCTACCTCTTAAATTGATAGTGAGAGAAAGGTTTTTATCGAAATGTTTCTTGGGACATGACGTAAACCACATTTGAGATTTATTAATTATTGGTTGAGAACGATGGCTGAAAAAACTGTTAAATTAACAACAATTATTTTCGTTTCTGTTGCGAGTGCATTAATACTTACGGGAACAGGTGTAGGCATATGGTTAGGTGTCAAAAATCTTAATGAAGTACCTCATCAAGAACCAAGTTGGTCTTTCAAGATAAGTGGTAATATTGTTGGTAATGATTTTAATATTACACTGGATGAATTATTTGAAATGCCTTCACTAGAACAAGAATATACTATTAGATCAAAAACTAACAATACTGATGTTTACAAAGGTGTACAATTGACTCATCTGTTCACAGAAGTAATTGACATTGATCCTACAGCTGAAAATGTTACTTTTATCGCATGGGATGGCTATTCTTGGAAGTTTTCTATTTCAGAGCTTCTTGGAAATGATTCCTATATTCTAGCTTATGAAAAGAATTACGAATATTTAACTAGTTATTTGGAAGATGGAATTGGTTACTTATATCTTATAGTAGGTTCAACAGAAGACTATCCATTTAATGGTCAAAGATGCGTTAAAAGTGTTGTAGAATTAAGTTTTGCTTAATAGAGAATTCTAAATCTCTATTTCTTCCTCTCTTTATTAAATAAAGAGAGTTTTTACCATTTTCTCATATGTTTTTTCTTCCAAGCATCCACAAAATTAATTTTCGCAGAAAAGGTCTATTCCATAACCACAAATATCTTTTATTTTTTCTTCCAGGAATTACAATTATTTTCTTACCATACAAAGCAATCAATGATTCTTCTACTACTTCTTCAGAGGACATCCATAATCTCTTGGGTATTCGAGTATGGTCCCAATCAACATAATCTCTAACAGAATGAAATTCAGATACTGTCATTCCTGGACATAACGATTGTACTTTAATACCAAATTCCTTTAATTCAGATGATAAAGCGTCACTGAACACATTCAAAAATGATTTACTTCCACTATAGATACCCGCTCGAGGATTCTTCAAAAGAGATGCCATCGAAGAGACATTAATTATTATACCTCTACTTCTCTTAATCATACTAGGTAATACAGCTCTACAAAATTCTACTGGAGCAGTGTTATGAACTAACATCATCTCTTGATACTTCTCAATATTATTTAGGTAAAACCTTCCTCTAACTCCAAAACCTGCATTATTGATTAAAATTTCAATGTCATTGTTCCCATTAATTCTTGTCACAATCTTTTGTCGATCTTTTTCATTTGCTAAATCCGCTATAATTATTTCAGTAATAGCTTTTGTCTCTTTCTCAATTTTTTTAGCTAATTCCTCTAATCTATCCTTTCTTCTTGCTGTTAAGACAATTTTAAAACCTTCTTTAGCAAGTTCTTGAGCAAAAACTGCTCCTATTCCACTAGAAGCTCCTGTTATCAAAGCACTTTGTTTATTTTTCCAAGAAGAAAAGAAGCTTTTTTTCTGTTTATTCATAATATATCCTCAATTCAAATAATTATTATTAATTAACCATTTAACAGATTCTGCAATTACTTTTTTTGGATTAGTATATTTTGGTTTAAAACCAAGTTCCTTTCTAATCTTTGAATCATCAGATAATCTTACTTCACTATACCGATCAACCCTTGTTCTTGTAATGAGTACTTCTTTTCCTCTTGGAGTTGCTATCTCTGAAAACCAAGCGATAGTCATTAGTAACCATTTTGGATATCTTTTCTTTGGTCTAGAAACTCCCAAAGCATCTGCAAAATAATCAAAATAATTTTGTTGAGAAATATCAAAGCTTTTGATGTTATAGATCTGACCTTTTGATTTTGGATTATTTGTTCCAGTAACCATTGCTCTAGCTCCATCTCGAGCATCAATCATAGAGAATTCATTCATTGCTTTTCCTATGTAGACAATCTTCCTTGCTTTCAAACCTTGACAAAGTCTCAATGAAGTTAGTGTATCTCTAGGACCTAGGATTAATGGGTAACGATAAATCGTTGCATTTAAACCTAGTTCAGTATTTTTCTTGATTAGAAATTGTTCAGCTTCTACTTTTGATTCCTGATAAGCATTAGCAGGTGATAATGGAAAATCCTCATTAACAAAATATTTAGGAAATTTAAAACCATAAACACCGAAAGTACTAGCAAAGTTGAACTTAGAAGTAGATTCAGATTTAAGAAATTCTTCAACTAACTTTACTGTACCTCGATAGTTTATTTTCATCATAACATCATATGAGACTGATTCATTGATGACAACAGCAGCATTATGATAAATAGTGGTTACATCCTTCATGATTCCTTCTAAAGAATCAGGAATAGCTAAATCACCATAGTGAAGTTCTAATCCAAGATTGAGGAATTCTTTACATTTCTCTTTATTACGCGCTAAGAATCGAATGTTTTTAGGAGCAATGTTTTCTTCATCAATTAAATGCTTAGCAATTACGCCACCAAGGAATCCTGTAACACCTGTTACTAATATTACCAAATCCATTCACCATGAATTTTTATGCCAATTAGCTTGAAAATCTTTCCAATACATTCAACAATTTTTTTTATTTTTTTCAGAATAATTGCTTGTTAATATTAATAATCCTTTTTTAAGAACTTGAAAATCATTTATTATAGTATATATTTTAAAAATAATTAATTCTTCAAAAGTTGTGCTTATAATGGAAGAGAAAATATTTGATAAGAATATAGTCAAATAAGCTCTTCATCTTATTGATAATTGGCTTGATTTTCAAACTTATATTAAAGAAATTCCCGGTATAGCTGTCGGAATTTTCGTAGAAGATGAGATTATTTTCAAAAAAGAATATGGTTATGCTGAACTAGAAAATAAAACAAAATTAACTGATCAACATTTATTTCGTATAGCTTCCCATTCAAAATTATTCACAGCAACAGCAATAATGAAACTATATCATGAAGATAAATTATCAATAGATGATAGAATTTCAAAATATCTACCATGGTTTAGATCAGAAAATGATAAAAATCTACAACAGGTTCGCATTCGTCATTTACTAACCCATTCGAGTGGTGTAATTCGAGATGGGAAAACAGCTCATTGGACAACTTAGAAATTCCCTTAAAATAAAAGAAATAATGGATCAAGTTATGGAAGGGATTAGTTACTTTGAAACTAATGAAATTTTGAAATACTCAAATTTCGGTTTTACTTTGTTAGGTCAGATAATTGAGGTGGTTTCTGGAAAATCCTATAATGATTATATACAAAAAGAAATACTAGATCCATTAGAAATGAAAAATACCTATACTGATGTAAATGAGATAAATATCTCCAAACACGCTACAGGTTATAAGATAAAATATCCTGGAAAACAACGAGAAAAAGTGGAACATGTTCAAGCAAAAATTATGGATCCAGCAACTGGATTGAGTAGTACAGTAGAGGATTTAATCAAATTTTATAAAGCACATTTCTATAGAAATGATATTCTCTTTCCGGATTATATTAAGCGCGAAATGCAAAGAATACAATATAAAGGAAAATCAGCCAATAGAGGTTTAGGATTTGGTGTTGTAAACTTATCAGCTGATTCATTAGTTGGACATGGAGGGGGATATCCTGGTTTTATAACACGTTCTGGTCTCATTCAAGATAAGAAGCTAATACTAGTAGTTCTTACTAATGCTATCAATGGCCCAGCATTCATTTTACTCAATGGAATATATAGAAT